>JAEEQN010000047.1 GCA_016285345.1 Victivallales bacterium
GCGACGGCAGGGACGACATCGTGCTGTTCCACGAGGGAACCGGTTCGATGGTCATGCTCGCGGACGGCAATCCCGACGATTGGTCTTCGATCGGTCAGCTCGATCCCGGCGACTGGTTCATCGCCGGATGCGGCGACTACAACGCCGACGGCGCGGACGATCTGCTGGTCCGCCAGTATTCGAGCGGCATGCTCGGCTACTACTCCAACGGCGTCCAGGCCAACTGGAACGTCATGGGCTACGGCGTCGACATGCAGTGGACCGTCATCGCCTGAGGCGGAGCCTCAACTGCGGTTGTGCTCTCAGTTTCGCTTGAGCACGAGACGTGGAATGTGCCGGAGCGTTGCTCTGCACAGTATCAGCACCGTTGCGGTGTGCGTGGCAAAAGCTCGCGCACACTATGGCCTAAAAAATACGGACATATTCGCGTTTTTCCGCTGATTTGCGTTTGCATTTCCCGGAAAATGTCCTATATTTGTGGAAAGACGTTATCAACGCGGCGGCGAGTCCTTCCCGGTTTGTCGCCGATTCAACCCCGGACGCGTCCCGCGCGTCCCCCAACCGTACAGAAAGAAACACGATGCCTATCACCGAAATACTGGAACGCAACGCCCAGCTCTACAAAGACGACGTCGCGCTGGTGGAGATCAACCCGCAGGAACTCGAAAAACGCCACACGACCTGGCGTGAATACTCTCTGATGGAGCCCAGCCCGACCGACTCGTTCCGATCCGAACTCACCTGGGGCGAATTCGACCGGAAGGCGAACCGCGTGGCGAACTTCCTGCTCACGCGCCACATCAAGAAGGGCAACCGGGTCGGCATTCTGCTCATGAACTGCCTCGAATGGCTTCCGATCTACTTCGGCGTGCTGAAGAGCGGCGCGATGGCCGTGCCACTCAACTTCCGCTACACCGCCGAGGAGATCAAATACTGCATCGAGCTCGCCGACATCGACGTGCTCATCTTCGGGCCGTCGTTCATCGGCCGCGTGGAGTCCATCTGCGAACGCATCCCGCGCGTGAAGGCGCTGATCTACGTCGGCGAGGACTGCCCGTCTTTCGCCGAGCCGTACTACAGCCTCGTTTCCTACTGCTCCAGCAAATCCCCGGCGATCCCGCTCTCCGACGAGGAGGACGCCGCGATCTACTTCTCCTCCGGCACCACCGGCTTCCCGAAGGCCATCGTGCACCGTCACCGCAGCCTCATGCACGCCTGCATCGTGGAGCAGAAGCACCACGGGCAGACCCGCGAAGACACGTTCCTCTGCATCCCGCCGCTGTACCACACCGGCGCGAAGATGCACTGGTTCGGCAGTTTCCTGGTCGGCGGCAAGGCGGTGCTCCTGCGCGGCATCAAGCCCGAATGGATCATCAGCGCGGTCTCCGAGGAACACTGCACGGTCGTCTGGCTGCTCGTGCCGTGGGCGCAGGACATCCTGGACGCCATCGAACGCGGCGACATCAAGCTGGAGGACTACAAGCTCGACCAGTGGCGTCTGATGCACATCGGCGCGCAGCCGGTCCCGCCCAGCCTCATCAAGCGCTGGAAAACCGTCTTCCCGAAACACGACTACGACACCAACTACGGCCTCAGCGAATCCATCGGACCGGGCGCGGTGCACCTCGGCGTCGAGAACATCGACCACGTGGGTGCGATCGGCGTGGCGGGCTACGGCTGGCAGACGAAGATCGTCGACGAGAAGCACAACCCCGTCGAGCCCGGCAAGGTCGGCGAGCTCGCAGTCAAGGGCGACGGCGTGATGCGCTGCTACTACAAGGACGAGAAGGCCACGAAGGAAGTCCTCGACGACGAGGGCTGGCTCTACACCGGCGACATGGCGAAGGAGGAGGACGGCTTCATCTACCTCGTCGACCGCAAGAAGGACGTCATCATCACCGGCGGCGAAAACCTCTATCCCGTCCAGATCGAGGACTTCCTCCGCCGCAACAACGCCATCAAGGACGTCGCCGTCATCGGTCTCCCCGATCCGCGCCTCGGCGAAATCGCCGCCGCGATCATCGAGGTCAAGCCGGACTTCACGCTCACCGAGGAGCAGGTCAACGACTTCTGCCTCGACCTGCCGCGTTACCAGCGCCCGCGCAAGATCATCTTCGCCGAGGTCCCGCGCAACCCGACCGGCAAGATCGAAAAGCCGAAACTCCGCAAGATGTACGGCGCCGACCAGCTCGTCGCCATGCAGAACGAGATCAAGTAAGTCGGTTTCAAGATTTTGGACACAGTGAGTCCAAAATTATAATCCGTTGAGCCGGAGTCCTTATTGCCTTTTATGACAAAGGTTCGACGGATGAATCCGATGCTTTGAAATCATAATAAAAACTATGATCAGAACAAAGAATTTGATTCATCCCGGAGAGATCCTTCTGGAAGAATTTCTCAAGCCGATGGAAATCACGCAGAACAAGCTCGCGCTGGATCTCCATGTCCCCGCGCCGAGAATCTATGCCATCGTGAAAGGAACGCGGGCGATCACGGCCGACACAGCGTTACGTCTGGGGCGGTATTTCGGGACCGGTCCCGAATTCTGGATCAATCTTCAGAGCAATTATGACCTGTGCGTTGCCGCGGCGGAGTGCCGGAAAGAAATCGACGGCATTCCGCAAAGAGCTTTCGCCTGACACTGCAAGCAGTGCTGTAGTAGTGCCTTGCTTCGCAACGGCACGCGCTCTCGCGTAGCAGAGCGCCGAACGTCAGCGCTTGCGCTAGCCTGCCCCGGTTCCGCACCGGGACAGGCATCTTTTGATCGTCGTTTCAAGCCGCCGGGTGTCGGCGGTCCGTCAGCGGTAGATGTCATCCCAGAATTGCATATCCTGCCAAACGCTGGTCCTATGCGAACCGTAAGCCCCATCAAGCATGCGCCCGAGACAATAGAGCGGAATTGACACAGGCAGCAGCACCACGTCCGCGACGAGTCCGACCGGCGCCCAGATCACTTTCCAGCACCAGTCGAAGGAATCGGCTTTCATGACCAGATACTCCTTCCTGTCATATCCGGAGTAGTCTTCTCTGGGCGGAAAATCGACTCCGTACCATCCGCTCCTCACCGGTGAAATGTAAATATACCGGTCTCCGTCGCGGCCATAGAAGATCATTGGGCTGGGGCCGGACTGGACCCAGGGTTCGGACAGGTCCGGAAACTCGTCCGGGTGAACCGTCGCCGCATATAAAAACTGCGGATAGACCTTCAGAAACTCTTCATAAGTCTTGAAATCTTTGAAGGGATCGTTCGGCCTCACGACATAGTGCAGAAAATGGTAGTCGAAATACGGCATATCCGTCCAGCGGGAGTGATAACGTTTCTTCGGCGCGGCTGGATCGACCGTGACGTCCACATGCTTCAACACCAGCTCGTCCGGCATAGGGTCGAGGGAAATGTGTTTTTCGAATGTCTGAACGGAAGTCATGGCCGGCGGCACGTCCCGCATGATCTCAAAGCATATCCATGTCAGCGGGATAACGTACCATTTTCTTTCGCGTTCGTAGGTCAGGATGAGTTCCTGCTTGTCCGGAGACAGCTCGTACTCGATGTCCTTGAACCGGACCTCTTTTCTGCCGGTCCATTTCATCGAAGCTTTCGAACACGCCATGCACCCCGTTCCGCCCAGGCAAACGGCAAGGAACGCGAGAAACAGCATGATATTTCGTTTTGTTATCATTCTCCTTGTCCTTTCATCGGATGAAATGATCGTGCATTTACAGTAACGCTTCAAATGTAAAAAACAAGGGTTTCGGAAATCTTTTTTTCTGAAAAGATAAGAATCCGGCTTGTTTTTTTGCCGGATGGAATGTAAGTTATGCTATTATTCAGAAAATGAATGTTTCACCCCTTCAACAAGGAGTTTTTGCCATGTTTTTCCGCACGAATCTCATCCGTCCGGCGGTCGCGGCCGCCGTTATGCTCTGCGCCGCGGCGTTCACCGCGTCCGCGCAGACCGGAGCCTCCAAGCTGAGCGAATTCACGAACCACGCCACGGTCTGGCCGGACAACAACGGCGCGCACATCAGCGCGCACGGCGGCTGCATGCTGAAGGTCGGCGACACGTATTACTGGTACGGCGAACACCGCATGCGCGACCGGAAGACCGGAGTTCACGCGTACAGCTCGAAGGACCTGTACAACTGGAAGGACGAGGGGCTGGTGTTCGATTCCGCCACCATGCAGACGCAGCAGGGACAGGGCGGTCGGCGCGGATTCGGCGGCTTCGGCGGATTCGCCAACATCGAGCGTCCGAAGGTGGTCTACAACGCGAAAACGAAGAAGTACGTGCTGTGGTTTCACCAGGAATCCGGCGGCAACTACAACTCCGCGTTCGTGGGCTGCGGCATCGCCGACACGCCGACCGGGCCGTTCAAACACCTCTACAGCGGACGCACCGCCCCCGCCACGTGGCCGGTCAACATGCCCGCCGGGCTGAAGGACTACGCCGAGGGGAAATCGCAGACTTACGACCGCCAGTTCGCGCGCCTCGTGGAGAACTACCAGCCCGGTCAGGAAAGCCGCGACATGACGGTGTTCGTGGACGACGACGGCAAGGCGTACCTTTTCTGCGCGTCCGAAAATAATCTCACCATGCATGTCGTGGAGCTGAACGACGAGTACACGGGATTCACCGGGCGCTGGTGGCGCATCCTCGAGGGGAAATCCTACGAAGCGCCGGTCGTGTTCCGTCACGACGGCAAGTATTACCTGCTCGGCTCGCACTGCACCGGCTGGAATCCGAACCCGGGGCGCACCGCGGTCGCCGACAAGATCACCGGACCGTGGCGCGAGCTCGGCAATTTCGCCGTCGGCGAGGGCGCGGACCGCACCTACGAGGGCCAGACGGCGCACAGCTTCACCGTGCCGGGCAAGGACGGCAGGGAGGAACGCGTGGTGATGCTGGACAGCTGGAAGCCGCAGAACCTGATGAGCAGCCAGTACATCTGGCTCCCGCTCGAATGGCAGGGCGAAAAGCCGGTCGCGAAGTACCAGAAGACCTGGAAGCTGCCCGCTCAGCTCGCCCCGGCGCCCGCCGCCGCCTCGAAAACCGACGCCGCGAAACCCGCCAAGGGCGACGGCAAGACCGCGGGCTATCTCTTCGCGCACTTCCGCGGCGAACGCTCGAACGAATGGGAACAGATCTTCTTCGCCATCAGCAGGGACGGCGCGAAGTGGCAGCCGCTGAACGACGGCAAATCCGTGCTCCAGAGCGATCTGGGCGAAGGCGGCGTGCGCGATCCGTACGTGGTCCGCAACCCCGACAACGGCACGATCTACCTCATCGCGACCGACCTGTGCATCGGGCGCAACGGCGACTGGGGACGCGCCCAGCGCGAGGGCAGCAAGGCGATCATCGTGTGGGAATCCAAGGACATGGTGAACTGGAGCGAGCCGCGCCGCGTGGAGGTCGCCGTGCCGAACGCGGGCTGCACGTGGGCTCCGGAGGCGTTTTGGGACGCCGACAAGAAGGAGTTCTTCGTCTTCTGGGCGTCGCGCGAGACGCTGAACGGCTCGAACCGCCAGCGCATCTACTCCGCCCGCACGAAGGACTTCAGGACGTTCACCCCGGCGAAACTCTACATCGAGAAGCCGAACGACATCATCGACACGGACATCGTCTCCGAGGGCGGCAAGCTCTACCGGTTCTCCAAGGACGAGACGCAGAAATCCATCATTTTGGAGGTCTCCGATTCGCTCGAGGGCGAATGGAAGCCCGTGCCGGGATTCCCCGTGAAGAACTTCGTCGGCTACGAGGGGCCGGAATGCTTCCGCATGGCCGACGGCCGCTGGTGCATGATCATCGACTACTATTCGCGCGGCCAGGGCTACAAGGCGTTCTTCTGCGACGACCTCTCGAAGGGCGATTTCGCGCCGTCCGAACGCGGGCTGGAGTTCCCGTACCGGTTCCGTCACGGCGGCGTCATCACGCTCAGCCAGACCGAGTACGACGCCCTGATGAAAAAGTGGGGCACCAACCTGCCCAAATAGTTCTTCAATCGGTACTATAAAACAATCCATCGCGCCGGTCCTGACAGAAAACAGGTCCGGCGCTTTCTTTTCGGGAGAAAAACGGGGATTTTCGAGGAAAAATGGCGCGCGCGGTTGAAGAACGGAAAAAATGGTGTATATTCAATGCTGTGAAAATCCATTCTATAATTATAAAATAACGGGCATCCCCCATGAAAGGTTCGCAGAATGAAGGATTACACGACCTATCAGAATCCCCTGACCGGACGTTACGCAAGCAAGGAAATGAGCTACAATTTCTCGCCCCAGCGGAAGCACTCCACCTGGCGGCGTCTCTGGCTCGCGCTCGCCGAGAGCGAAAAGGCGCTCGGACTGGCGATCACCGACGAACAGCTGGACGAAATGCGCGCGCACCTCGACGACATCGACTTCGAGGAAGCTGAGCGGATCGAGGCCGAGGTGCGGCACGACGTGATGAGCCACATCCGCACGTTCGGCGAGGTCTGCCCGAAGGCGAAGGGCATCATCCACCTCGGCGCGACGAGCTGTTTCGTGACGGACAACACCGAGCTGATCCAGATGCGCGACGGCATGAAGATCCTGCGCGCGAAACTGCTGGACCTGATCGACAACCTCGCGAAGTTCGCCGCCGAATACAAATCCATGCCGATGCTCGGCTTCACGCATTTCCAGCCCGCCCAGCTCACCACGCTCGGCAAGCGATTCTCCCTCTACATCCAGGACTTCATGTTCGACCTGACCGCGCTCGACCGCGCCATCGACGAACTGCCGTTCCGCGGCGCGAAGGGCACCACCGGAACGCAGGCGAGCTACCTGGACCTCTTCGGCGGCGACTGCGACAAGGTGCGCGAGCTCGACCGCATGGTGTCCGCGAAGATGGGATTCGAGCACCCGGTTTGCCTGAGCGGCCAGACGTATACGCGCAAGATCGACTACAGCGTGCTCGCGGTCCTCTCCGGCATCGCCCAGAGCGCGTCCAAGATGGCGAACGACATCCGCCTGCTCGCGCACATGAAGGAGATCGAGGAGCCGTTCGGCAAGAAGCAGGTCGGCTCCAGCGCGATGGCGTACAAACGCAACCCGATGCGCAGCGAACGCGTCTGCTCGCTGGCGCGTTACCTGATCGGCCTGCCGCTGAACTGCGCGCTCACGGAGTCCGTGCAGTGGTTCGAGCGCACGCTGGACGATTCGGCGAACCGCCGCATCGTGATCGGCGAGGCGTTCCTGACCGCGGACGTGATCCTGTCGCTCCTCACGAACATCACGAACGGGCTCCAGGTGTGGCCGAAGGTCATCGCCGCCCACATCCGCGCCGAACTGCCGTTCATGGCCACCGAAAACATCATCATGGAGGCCGTGAAGGCCGGCGGCGACCGCCAGGAACTCCACGAGCACATCCGCATGCACTCCATGGAGGCCGCGCGCACCGTGAAGGAGGGCGGCGGCGAAAACGACCTGATCGCCCGCCTGAAGACCGACCCGCTCTTCGCCTCCGTGGCCGACCGTTTCGATGAAATCCTGAAGCCGGAAGCGTTCACCGGCATGGCGTCCCAGCAGGTCGCCGACTACCTCGCGACCGTGGTGAAGCCCGCCCTCGAAGCCCACGCCGCCGACCGCAAGACCTCCGAGGAGGAAGTCCGGGTATGACCGATTTCCAGACACAGCCCTGGGATCCCCGGCTGGCTCCGCTGCTGAAACGGTGCGCCGAAATCCGCGACCTGAACGCGGCGCTCGCCGTGCTCGGCTGGGACCAGCAGGTCTACATGCCGTCCGGGGCGGCCGCCGGGCGCGCGCGGCAGCTCGAAACGCTGACCGTGATCGTGCACGAGAAGTCGACCGATCCGGCCTACGGCGACCTGCTCCGCGAGGCCGCCGCGACGGACTTCGAGCCGGACAGCGACGAAGCCGCGCTAATCCGCCGACTCGAACGCGATTTCCGCAAGAAACAGGCGGTCCCCGCCGAACTTGCCGGACGCCTCGCGCGTCAGACCGGCGAGACGCAGTCGGCGTGGGAGGCGGCCTACGCCGCGTCGGATTTCCGTCTCTGCGCCGATTCCCTGAAAAAACTGCTGGCGCTGGAGCGCGAATACGCCGACTGTTTCCCCGAGGCGGGAAGCCGTTACAACGCCATGCTCGACGATTACGAGGAGGGCCTCACGACCGGGACGCTCGACAGGATCATCCCGCCGCTCAAACAGGGTCTTGAAACGATCCTGGCGGAGATCATGGCGAAGCCCGCGCCGGACGATGCGTTCCTGCATCTCGACTACGACACCGACGCCCAGCTGGCGTTCTGCCGCCGTCTGACCGAGGCGATGGGGTTCGATTACACGCACGGACGCCTCGACCTTTCCACGCATCCCTTCACCACGGATTTCGGGCTGGACGACGTCCGCATCACGACCCGCGTACGCCGCAACGAACCCGCGAACTGCATATTCAGCTGCATCCACGAGTGCGGCCACGCGATGTACCAGCAGGGGATTGCGAGAAAATACGAGGGGACGCCGCTTTCCGACGGCGCATCGCTCGCGTTCCACGAATCGCAGTCGCGGTTCTGGGAGAACATCCTCGGGCGTTCGCCCGAATTCTGGCGCAATTTCTACCCGGACCTCGTCCGCACGTTCCCCGCGAACCTGAAGAACGTCCCGCTCGACGCCTTCCTGAAGGCCGTGAACCTCGTCCGTCCGTCGTTCATCCGCACGGAGTCCGACGAGGTGACCTACAATCTGCATATCATCCTGCGCGTGGAGCTGGAACAGGCGCTCATCGAGGATAAAATATCCGTGGACGACCTTCCGGCGGTCTGGAACGACACGTTCGAGCGGTATTTCGGAATCCGTCCCGCGAACGACCGCGAAGGCGTCCTTCAGGACGTCCACTGGTACAGCGGCGGCGTTGGGTATTTCCCGACGTACATGCTGGGCAACCTGATCGGCGCGATGCTGAAGGAACAGTTCTTCGCCGGCGGCCTGCCGGAAACGCCGCACGACGCGCTGGCCGTCCTCCGCGACCGTATCTACCGGTTCGGCGCGAAATACGCTCCGTCCGATTTCCTGCGCCGCCTGACCGGGAACGCGATCCCGGATCCCGCGCCGTTCCTGCGCTATCTGCGTGAAAAACACCTTGGAGAAGCCAAATGAGATTGAACTACGATACCTTTACCGGACGCCGCAGCGCATTCGTCTGCACGGCGTTTGTGCTGATTTTGCTGACGTTCGTTGCGTATTCCCTGCTTGCGCAGCCGCTGATGAACCTGCTGGCGTCCCACATGGGCAGGAACATGCTGACGGCGGTGATGCTGCTGATCCAGAACGGCCTTGCTGTGGGGGCAGTGCTGGTTGCCGCGCTGGTCCCGGAACGGAACTTCCCGCTGAAAGAGAAGCTGGGGCTGAGCATGGCCCCCGAGTACTCCCTGCGGTTCTTTTTCCCGGTCTTCGTGCTTGCCATCGGGTCCACCTATCTCGCACAGTGGGGCCTGTCGTCCCTGCTGAAAGCCGTCGGTCACGAACCGAAGGAACAGGCCCTTGTGGAATTCTACCGGACGCTGAAACCTCTGGTGTTCTCCGTGTTCGCGCTGATTACCGTAATCGTCGCGCCCATCGCCGAGGAACTCGCATTCCGTCACATCATGTACCGGTTCGTCCGCGTCTTCCTTTACAGGAAAGAAGCGGCGGTTTTTGTCTCGCTGATCTTCGCGCTGTGCCATGTGCCGTCCGTCATCGCGTATCTTTTCGGGGCGGTGAAAGTATCGTCCGGCGGCTGGTCCGCGTATTGGGGCGGGTTCCCGTGGGAACAGCTCGTGGTCCCTCTGATCCCGCTGTTCATCCTGGCGATGTTCCTGCAGCGGCAGTATGAAAAGAGCAAGTCGGTCATCCCGTCGACGCTGATTCACATGGGATTCAATCTGATCTCGGTGTTCCTGCTGATTTTGCAGGTGTATTATGGCGTCGGGAAATGATTTTCGCACTTTTTTCCGTTTTTTTTGAGTTTTTTCCGGAAACCCGCTAAGATTTGCACGGTCTCATGCGTCTAATTGTATGAAACGCGTTGAAAGAGGAATTATGGAAACCAGAGAACAGGCCTTTGAACAGCTGATCGACGAGAAGCTCGGGTTGCTCCGGGGGACCGCGATGCGGATCCTCGGGAATCCTGCGGACGTCGACGACGCCGTTCAGTCGGCTCTGATGCTCGCGTGGCGGAAATTCGCCGGATACCGCGGGCAGTCGGAGTTCGCGACCTGGGTGACCAGAATCCTGATCAACGAGTGCTACGATATGGTGCGTGACCGTGCCCGGGAACAGGATGTCCTGGCGGATTACGGGGAATCGGGCAATCAGATGTCCGGCGGGGAAGCCGAAGAGGCGAGCCTGCTGGACCGGCTGGACGATGCCGTCGCCCGTCTCCCCAAACTCTACCGGGAATCGCTTTCGGTCGGCGTGCTGTCCGGATACTCTCCGGACGAGGCCGCCGCGATGCTGGGCTGTTCGCGCAATACCCTCTATCAGCGCATCCACAAAGCGAAACAACTACTGGCCCAATCCATCCGGGAGGTCTCTTATGAACAAGCATAACGAACACGACGGCGGCGCGCGCGATCTCGACGCGATGCTCCGGAAACTCAAAGAGCGGCACGACGCCCGCGAACAGTCCGGCATCTACACGCCGGAAGACGAATTCAAACGCCGTTTTTTCGCGGCCGCGAAGGCGCAGGAACGCCCGCATTTCCCGATGATCTGGAAAGCGGCGGCGGGAATCGCCGTCTGCCTCTTTGCCTTCCAGCTGGTCCTCACGACGCTGAAGGACGATTCGTCCGCGGTCCGCGCAGACGGCTACGGCGCCCCGGGCGTCGACATGGTCGTTGACACGCAGACACCGGCCGCATTGAATGGCGCGCGCCTGATGAAAGCGGAAGCGACGGAAGACGGGACGAAGCCGATGGTCCTCATGTCCATGCGGAATAACGATGAAGCCGACGAGGCCGGAGAAGAAAGCGCGTCGTTTGACGGCGAAACGATGGTCGCTGCGTCGTTCATGGCCGCGCAGGCCGTGCAGGACGATGCTGAAACTATGAAACTTGCGCGCAGTTTGACGGAATCCGAACCGGCCGCTGACAATCTTGCAGCGCTTCGCGTTGCGGAAACCGAACCGGCCGCTGCTGAGAATAACGATACTGTAAATGCGCGCCGCGTGACCGAAGCGGAACCCGCCCGCAGAGCCTTTGGCGCTGCCGCTCCCGCGAGCCAACAGCCTGGGATGGGCGGCGGCATGGGCGGCTTTGGCGGCAGTGCTGCTGGGGGTGCTGCCGGTGGCAATCGTCCTGCCGGTGGTATGGGCGGATTCGGCGGCGGTTTCGGCGGTGGTGCCGCTCCTGCCGGTTTCGGCGGCTTTGGCGGCGGCTTTGGTGGCATGGGCGGTTTCGGCGGCGGTATGGCTGGCGGCGCTGCTGGAGGTGGAGGCAATCGTCCTGCCGGTGGCATGGGCGGTTTCGGCGGCGGTTTCGGCGGTGCTGCTCCCGCCCGTGATCTGCGTGCCAGAACGGTTCAGCCGGAAAATGCTGTTGCCGATACGAATTCCGATACGGGTGCAAATGCAAAGGAAGAATCCGCGCCTCAGATGAAAATCGCCGCGACGCAGGCGCTTGCTGCCTCGGGCGGAACAAAAGGAGCAAGAACCATGAATGAAACGCAAGACCTCTATCTTCGTCCCCGTCCGCGCCCGTTCGTCGAGCCGCGCGTGATCCTGCCCCCGATCCGTATTCTG
This sequence comes from Victivallales bacterium, assembly GCA_016285345.1. Taxonomy (GTDB): domain Bacteria; phylum Verrucomicrobiota; class Lentisphaeria; order Victivallales; family UBA1829; genus UBA1732. Next base: position 11,753 of record JAEEQN010000047.1, read on the forward strand.
CCTCCGCCGCGTCCGGCCGACCCGAAACTGGTCCCGGTCGTCGTGTCCGAGGTTTCGGCGAAAGTCCGCATCCGCGGCGAGATCGCCAGCACCGAGTTCGAGGCGGTCGTGAGCAATCCGAACCCGCTCGCGCTGGAAGGCGAATTCACGCTGCCGCTGCCCGCGGGAGCCACCGTGACCGGCGCCGCGCTGGATATTAATGGTAAAATGATCGACGCCGCCATCGTGGAAAAGAAGCGCGCGCAGGAGGTCTTCGAGGCCATCGAACGCAAGGGCGCGGACCCCGCGCTGATCGAGTCCGTCGGCGGCAACAGCTACCGCACGCGCATCTATCCGATCCCGGCACGCGGCAGCCGCCGCATCCGCATCACGTTCATTTCCGAGGTGGACCGCGTGGACGGCGCGCCGATCTTCACCTTGCCGATGCGCTTTGAGAACGAGCTCGAAAAAGCGTCCATCCGGGTGGAAGTCATGGACCCCGCCGCCGCGCCGCAGGTCGAATCCGCGCCGTTCGCGAACCTGAATTTCGAGCGCTGGGAAAACGCTCTGCTCGGCGAACGCACGCTCGAAAACATCGCGTTGCCGGAAGACCTCCGCATCACTGTGGCGGACAAGCCCGCGCCCGTGCAGACCGAACGTTTCGGCGGCGAAAACTTCTTCCTCGTCGCCGCGACGCTCCCCGCCGCCGCAAACGCCGCCGATTTCAAGGCGCCGAAGTCCGTCTCCGTCCTGTGGGACGCCTCGGGTTCCCGCGCCTCGAACGACCATGCGCCCGAACTGGAACTGCTGAAACAGTTCTTCGCGTCGGACAAGATGAAGGCCGCGACGGTCGACGTCTCCGTGAGCATCCTCCGCAACACGCTGGAGCCCGCGAAAACGTTCACCGTGAAGGACGGCGATGCGTCCGCACTGCTTGACTTCCTGAAGAAGACCGTGTGCGACGGCGGCACCGACTTCCTCGGCCTGGAACAATTCCTCGCCGCGGTCCCCGCCGACGCCTGCGCGTTCGTCTTCACCGACGGCATCCAGACCTTCGGCAAGGGCGCGCAGAGCATCCCCGCCGCGAAGAGCCGCATCGCGTTCGTCTCCGTCTCCACGACCTCCGAGACGTCCTATCTCGAATACCTCGCCGAGGCCTCCGGCGCGAACGCCCTGTACCTGAACCTGGCACGCATGACGCCCGCCGCGGCGCTCTCCGATCTGCTCGCCGCCGCGCCCGTCGCGCTCGAATCCGTGAAACTCGACGGCGCGGACGCGTCCGATTACGTCGCAAATGCCAAGGCGTTCCGCGCGGGCGGCACGGTCCGCGTGGCCGGGACGTTCCCCGACGGCAAGCACAAACTTGAGGTGAAGATCGCCGGACAACCCGCGATGACGTTCGAGCTGGACTCCGCCGCCGCGGTCGACGGCAGGATGATCCGTACGCTCTACGGCATGATGAAACTCGAAAAGGCGAAACGCAACCCGAAGACCACGCCGTCCGAATTCCTCACGCTCGGCCAGCAGTACGGCCTCGTGACGCCCGGCACCTCCATGCTCGTGCTCGAAAGCCTCGACCAGTACCTCGAATACAGCATCCGTCCGCCCGAGACGCTGCCCGAATGGCGCGCCAAGTACGACGAACGCCAGGCGCAGATCGCCAAGGACAAGGCGAAGGAGAAAGCCGATGCCGCGACCGAACAGGACAAGCGCATCGACGCGCTCGCGAAACGCTATCAGAGCGAGATCATCGACTGGTACGACGGCAAGAAACGGCCGGATCCCGTCTTCAAGGGCGGTTTCGGCGGTGGCGGCATGCGTCCGATGAACGCGGCCGGAGGCATGGGCGGTTTCGGCGGCGGTGCTGCTCCCGCCGGCGGCATGGGCGGTTTCGGCGGCGGTTTCGGCGGCGGCGCGGCCATGCGGAACAGCGCCCCCGGACTCTCCCGTTCCGTCGAAATGGAAGACGGCATGGCCATGGACGCCATGCCCGTGATGGAAATGGCGGCGGAAGCCGATTTCGCCGAAGCGGCCGATGCCGGCGCTCCCTCCGCGAAGAAGTCCGGCTCCGCCAATGCTTCCAAGTCCATCAAGCTGAACCAGTGGACCTCCGGCGCGGATTATCTGAAGGAGATCGAAGCCGCGAAGGACAAGGCACAGGAACGCTACCTCGAACTCCGCGCGAAGAAAGAGAACGCCGACAATCTCGGATTCTTCGTGGACTGCGCGGACTACTTCGCCCGCAACGGCCAGAGAGAATTCGCGATCCGCGTGGTCTCCAACCTCGCGGAGATGCAGCTCGAAAACCGCATGCTCCTGCGCGTGCTCGGCTACAACCTGAAATACCTCGGCGAACTCGACGCCGCCGAAACCGTGTTCCGCAAGGTGCTGGAACTCGCGCCCGAGGAGCCGCAGTCCTACCGCGACCTCGCGCTCGTGTTCGCCGACGCGGGACGCTGGCAGGAGGCCGCCGACATGATGATGAACGCGATCGTGAAGAAGCCCGACGGACGGTTCCGCGACGTGGAGCTGATCGCCATCACCGAGCTGAACAACTTCATCGTGAAGGCGAAACGCGCCGGGATCGAGCTGAAGGACATCGATTCCCGCCTCGTGCATCCGCTCGAAATGGACCTCCGCGTGACCATCGGCTGGGACACCGACATGTCCGACATGGACCTGCACACGGTCGACCCGACCGGCGAGGAGTGCTTCTACCAGCACCGCCTGACCACCAACGGCGGCCGCAACTCGTTCGACATCACGCAGGGATACGGCCCCGAGGAATTCATGGTCCGCAACGCGCTGAACGGCGACTACCGGATCCGGACGCATTACTACGGGCAGCGCGCGCAGAAGATGATCGGTCCCGTGACCCTCTACGCCGAGATCGTGACCGACTTCGGACGGCCCGAGGAAAAGAGCGAGACCCTGATGTTCCGCCTCGCCACCCGCGACGAGATGGTCGACGTGGCCACCGTGACCACGAAGGGCTCCAAGGTCACCCCGCGCGAACCCGAACGTCGCTATCCGCCGAAGAACCCGGTGATCGACGACCGTCCGGTCGGCGGTTTCGGCGGCGGCGCCGCGCCCGACGTCAACCGCATGTACCAGGTGCGCGCCAACGAGACGCTTGAGGACATCGCGGAATCCCAGCTCGGGGACCGTTCCCGCGCGCAGGAGATCGCCCGCGCGAACGAGGGAAAGCTCCGCGACGGCCAGCCCGTCACCGGCTCCATCCTCACCCTCCCGCCTCGCAATAGATAACAAAGCCTGAACACAGGTTTTCCGGAAGGTACGCGGCATCGGCATCCCGGTCCGCGTCCTTCTTTTTTTTAGGGCTTATAAGCCTTATAAGTCTTATTATCAGAAAGCTATGTGCCTGCAAGCAGGCATAAAAGAAGCCGCACCCGGAATCACGGATGCGGCTTCTGCGTTTTGCGGATCGGCGCCGATGCGCCGGATGATTACTTGCTCAGTTTCACGGTCACTTTTTTGCCGGAGTATTTGACCTCGGCGTCGGGCTTCGCGACATTGTCCGCGCCGGCGTTCTTCTCGTTCATGAGGCAGACGCGGAACGTGCGGTCCTTCAGCATGCCGTCGTACTCGCCCTTGCGGTCTCCGATCGTGAGTTCGCCCTTCGCGTCGTTCCACTCGAATTTGATGCGCGTGAACTTGCCCTGTTCGTAGGAATAGTCCTTGCCGTTGTCCTCGTAGAGGGAGTAGGAGCCGTCCGCGCCGGGATACACGCGGATTTCGAGCGTCTCGGGCAGTTTCTCGTCGACGTACTGCATGGTCTCGCCCCAGGGCAGGATCGCGCCCGCCTTCACGAACACGGGGATGCGGTCCAGCGGGGCATCGACTTTTGCGACACTGTTTTCCTTATACTGTTTCCCGGTCCAGAGATCGTACCAGCCTTTCTTGTTGGCCGGCAGATAGACTTCCGCCGTTTTGTCCTGGGACGTGACGGGCGCGACGAGCAGGGAGGGGCCGAGCATGTATTCGGTTTCGTTCTGCGCGGTCAGAGTGCCGCCGGGGAAGTCGGCCATCCACGGACGCATGATGATGCCGCCTTCGAGCGCGGCGTCGGCCGCGGCGGTGTAGACGTAGGGCAGCAGATGATAACGGATGTCGAGATACTTGCGGAAGACCTTTTCCGCCTCCTCGCCGTAACGCCAGAGTTCGGTCTGGCTGGTGTAGCCGTGGACGCGCAGGATGGGCGAGAACGTGCTGTACTCGAACCAGCGGAGCATGCGCTCGATGTATTCCTTGTTTCTGTACTGGTCGCCGGGACGGAAGAATCCGCCGGTGTCGGTGGTCCAGTACGGGATGCCGCTCATCATCATGCCGAGGCCGGAGATGATCTGCGTGCGGAAATCGCTCCAGTTGCTGCCGACGTCGCCGGACCAGATCACGCTGGGCTGGCGGCTCTGTCCCGCGAATGCGCAACGGGTCAGGATGAGGGCGCGGCGTTCGGGCTGCGCCTGGCGCAGGCGGTCGTAGGCGGTGGTGTTCACGATGAGGGGGTACACGTTGCGGTACTCGTTGCCGCGTCCGAGCGTGATGTTGCGGTTGTGCAGGTCGTCGTTTTCAGGCTCGGTGGCGTCGAACCACCAGCTGTCGATGCCGGTGGAGAGGATGTCGGAGACGATGGTGTCCCAGTAGAGCTTGGCGGCTTCAGGTTTGGTGAAGTCGATCCAGTCGGTGCCGCGGATGTAGCCGTCGAGCGCGACCATCTTTTCGGCGAACGGGTTGTCCTTGCTGGCCTTCGACCACACGGAGAGCATGGAGTGGGCGTTCAGCTTGTGGACTTCGTCGTTCATGCCCTTCGGGTCGGCGAAGCGACGGGAATCGAAGTGCATGGAGTTCCACTTGCCGGAATCCCACCACTGCCAGTCCTGCACGATGATGTCGACCGGGATCTTGCGGGCGCGGAATTCGCGGAGATTGGATAGCAGGTCGTCCTGCGAGACGTAGCGTTCGCGGCAGTGCCAGTAGCCGAACGCGTATTTCGGGAGCATCGGGGTCTTGCCGCAGAGCTCGCGGTAGGTCTTCATGACCTTCTCGGCGTCGCCGGAAATGAAGACGTAGTCGATCTCCTTCGCGTCGTCGGAGCGGAAGGTCGTAGTATTGAGCCCGGGCGTGCCGGGACGGAATTTGAGCGTGGTGCGGTCGTTCGCTTCGTTCTGGACGGTTACGGTGTGCTTGCCGGCGTTCAGTTTGACCTTGAATCCGACGACCGGGGGCAGCCAGGTGTTGCGCTGTTCCACGATCTGTTTGCCGTCGATGCTGACCACGTGGCGGCGCGCCATGGTCTGGCCGCAGTCGAGCTGGAACGCGTATTCGCCGGCGGCGTCCACGGTGAACTCGCCGGTGAGCGTGCTGTCGCGGCGGAATTCGCGGCGTCCGCCGACGGAGGTGGTCACGTTGACCGTCTGGCCCTGTCCTTCAGCGACCTTCTTCAGCTCGATGGGCGTGTCGGCGGGGTTGAACAGCGTGCGGCTGTAGTTGTGCCAGAGCAGGCCGTACCCCGACGTGGAGTAGAGGAACGGCACGGATGCCTGCGTGTTGACCTGGAGAAGCTGGCGCGGCTGGTTCGCGAGGTTCAGCGCGGCGTCCTGGAACTGGCCGAGGCCGAACTGGGTTTCCGGGAGGATGCGGGGGAGAGTGAACGAAGTCTGAACCTGGTAGGAATCCGCCGAAGCGTCGCGCGACGGGGATTTCGTGAACTTCTCGGCTCCGGTGCTTTCCAAAAAACTGAACCCGGCTGTTTTTGCGTCGGTGAAGAGAAGGCCGCTTCGCGGAAAATACTGGACGGAGAGGTCTCCGATCACACACTTGAATCCGCCGCTGCCCTGCTGAACATCCGTGAACGCGCGCGGCTTCGCGTTCGTGAGGATGAACTCGGGCTTCTTCGAGAACGCCTTGTTCGGGGTGTAACGCACGCGGACGGCATTGTCCGCCAGCGCCGTGAGCTCGATCAGCAGGCCGCTTTCCGTGCGGTAGGTGAACGATTCCGGGCTGAGCGGATTCGTGTCGGGATCGGCGGCCGCCGCGGTCAGCGCGAACGCGGAAAGCGCCGCTGCCACGGAGAACGCGCGCAGGAATGCTTTTCTGTGCGGAAAGAATGTCATGTTGAAATCTCCTCAAAAACTGATTCTGGAGTGAAAAATGCGTGGAAAATATGCCCGTTTTGATGCGGACATGCTATAACATAGATGCCGCAGGGGGATTTTTCAACGGAAAAAAAGCCCGGATTGCCGAAAAAACAGGAAAAAGATGGGAACGGATGCGTTAATAACGCAGGAAATAACGCATGAATTGCGATTCAATGGAAGTTATAATAATCGTTCGAGTGCCACTGGGGGCTATTCTCCTGGCGTCGCGCCGATCCGGGGGGCGTCGACGAGGTCGGTCCTGGATAGCGCATCCCGTTTGCGAAGAAGACGGTGACGCCTCCATCGTCCGAACCGTGGTCGAACTCCAGGATGTATCTCATCTGGTTTCTTTTTTCCCCGTCGAGAGGCGGATCCTCTGGTTCCCCGTCGTCTCCGATGTCAGGCTTCCGGGACCATGCGACGTTAATCCTGACCATGTTTACCGGCGCCAGCTGGAGGATGTCCTCCGCGATCTCTTCGTAGCGGTCCGTACCGTCCGTTTCGATCAGGATGTTCACGCAGTGGCCATCGGCGTTTGTCTTCGCGCGGAGCGTTTTCACGTTGTATTTCGCTTCGATCTTCGGCCGGACGAACTCGTCGATGAGCCGGTCGTTATGGCGTTCGAACGCCAGCTTGGATTCCGACTTCTTCGGCCCTGTGTACGGGGTCGGCCATCCGCCATAAATCACGAGCAGCAGCAACAAACAGTTCACCACAATCAGGATGTCGAACAGCACGTCGAATGGCCCGCCGCTGAAAAAACTGTCGAATGTTTCCCAGAACCCGTGTCTTTTCATTGCCGTGCCTTTCCGGTCGTTGGGGGCGCGTCCGTGTACAGTGCGTCGTTGTGCCATTCCGGGTGCGCCTTGTAGCCGCATTTTTCGTCTGGCAGGACGATCGTCATGCCGCCGTCCATCGCTTCGTGGTCGATCTCCAGCATCCAGGCGCAGGTCGGCAGTCCCCGCACGGTCCGCCGCATGTCGCGGATGTCCTCCATGAGCCCGAACGCCTGATGGACGCGGGGGCCGCGCGTCTCGTCAGTCCTGATCCTGATGCAAAGGGCGGATTCCGTGTATTTGACCTTGAACTCCTTCAGCCCGTACCGTTCGATCATTGCAGGCTTGACGTCGTCCAGGAGCAGCTGTTCGTTCTTCGGTGCGTCGGGATGGGGCAGGGCGGGCTGCTCCGGGGAGAGCGGTCTTCTGTAACTCCGGCTGGCGTAAACAAGCGAACCAATAAGAGCCGCGGGAAACAGGATCATGCAGATGATCAGGACGCGTTTCGCGATCCTCAGGGGCCGGGTTGCCCGGAACAGTTCGGATTCTTCGCGGACGAGGTTCTCTTCGATGCGGTCGTTGAAGTCCGTCCAATTCGGATCCGACTTCGGCCTGCCTGTTCCGTCCGAGTTCATGCTTTGCCTTGCCCGGTATTACAACTCAGTCGGCGGGGGTATCGCCGTTGTCTTCCGGCGAAAAGATTTCGGGGAGCTTTTCCAGGATGGCTTCGCGGCCCTGTTCGGTCGCGGCGTCGACGCCCTTTTTGAAGATGTCCTTGGCGGTCTGGACTGCCTCCTGGCGGGCGCATTCCTTCGCGAGGACCATTTCCTGTTTGCAGAGGGTCCAGCAGTCGGAGATGCGGATGAGCGTGTAGCTGAGGAGCTTGTCGAAGACGACGGCTTCCTTCGCGGCGGAAATGTCGCCGGTCTTGATGCCCTCGATGGCGTCGGAGACTTTGTCCTTCACTTCGGCGGCGGAGAGGTTCGACTTGGCCGAGGACGAGGTGGCAAGCTCGGTGACTTCCTGCCCATGCAGGACAGTGTCGCAGAAGAAGCAGAAAAGCGCGAAAAAGACAAAGACCGTGCCCGCGATGGTGAAGCGTCTTGCCGTGTCGGTCATGATGTCATTCCCCTCCCGTGAAGCTCATCAGAGATGGGCCGTCAGCGGCGGCTTCTGCTGATCGTCGGCCTTGTGGTTCGGCGGCGGAGCGAACTGGACGCCGCATTCGAAAATGCGCTCGGAAATGCGGCTCGGGAGGCCGCGCTTCGCGAAGTCGTTCGCGACCTTGATGGCGTTGCGGACGGCCTTCGGCGTGGACGCGCCGTGACCGATGATGCAGACGCCGTTGAGCCCGAGGAGCGGCGCGCCGCCGTATTCCTCGAAGTTGCTGATCGCCTTCACGTCGGCGAAAGCCTGCTGGGCGAGCAGGGCGCCGGTCTTCCGGATGGCGTTCTTCATGATGCTTTCCTTCAGCCATGATCTGATGGCGGAGGCGATGCTTTCGGCGGTCTTCAGGACCAGATTGCCGGAGAAGCCGTCGCAGACCACGACGTCGGCGCTGTGGAAGAACATGTCGTGCCCCTCGACGTTGCCCACGAAGTTGATGGGCATGTTCGAGAGGATCTTGAACGCTTCTTTGGTGAGTTCGTTGCCCTTGATGTCCTCGCCGCCGACGGAAATGAGGCCGATGCGCGGCTTTTCGATGTTGAGGAACATCTGGGCGTAGACTTCGCCGAAGATGGCGAACTGCGCGAGGTTCAGCGGCGTGCAGTCGGTGTTCGCGCCGGCGTCGACCAGGATGAACCTGCCGCCGACCGCGGGCATGAATGTCGCGATGGCGGGGCGGTCGACGCCCTTCAGGATGCGCATCCTGACCTTGGACGCCGCCACGGCCGCGCCGGTGTGACCGGCGGAAATGACGGCGTCGGCCTTGCCTTCGGCGGCAAGCGTGGCGCAGACCGTGATGGAGGAGTGTTTCTTGGCGCGGATCGAGGTGGTCGAGGGTTCGCCCATTTCGACGACTTCCTCGGCGTGGCC
>JAEEQN010000064.1 GCA_016285345.1 Victivallales bacterium
GGATCAGCTTCTCCGGGAAATGGTACGGCCCGTAGTTGTTCGAACAGTTCGTGACCACGGTGGGGAGGCCGAAGGTGCGTTTCCACGCGCGGACCAGGTGGTCGCTCGACGCCTTGCTGGCGCTGTATGGCGAACTCGGCGCATACGGCGTGGTCTCGCGGAAGAAATCCTCCGGTCCGTTCAGGTCGCCGTAGACCTCATCCGTGGAAATGTGGTGGAACTTGAACGCTGCCTTTCCGGCGTCATCCAGCCCGTGATAGTATTTTCTCGCCGCCTCGAGCAGGGTGTAGGTGCCGACGATATTGGTCTGGATGAATTCGCCGGGTCCGTCAATGGAACGGTCCACATGGCTTTCGGCGGCGAGGTGCATCACGTGCGTCGGTTTGAACTCGCTGAACACGCGGTCGAGCTCGTCGCGGTCGCAGATGTCGACCTTCTCGAACTTGAACCGGTCGGATTGCGCGATGGTCGCCAAATTCTCGGGATTTCCTGCGTAAGCGAGCTTGTCGACCACGCAGACGGCGTCCGACGTGTCGTTGGTGATATGCCGAGCCACGGCCGACCCGATGAATCCGGCTCCGCCGGTAACGATGATACGGTTCATAAAAGGTGACGATTGTAAAAGTAAATGCGCAACAGGAAAAAAGAAGTGAGCATTTAGTGTTACAATCGTCACGTTTATACATAATATTCAATCGTGCCAAAGCTGTGCCAATGCGACAGGATTTCGCGACATTTTGACACAGTGAGACGCGCCGCGCCATGCCAAGAATCCGCCCGTGCAAAAGATTTATTTTTGTAACCGACTGCAAGACGAATTGTTTTTGAGAATCGCAAAAACTTGGCATCATGTATGCTTAATCCAAAGGCGAAGTCTCAAACAAAAAACAACAAACCCTTTTACAGGAAAGGACAGTTACTATGAGCAAGATTCTCGGTATTGACCTCGGCACCACCAACAGCTGCATGGCCGTCATGGACGGCAACACCTTCAAGATCATCCCCAACGCGGAAGGCGCCAACACGACTCCGTCCGTCGTCGCTTTCACCAAGAACGGCGAACGCCTCGTCGGCCAGACCGCGAAACGTCAGGCCGTGACGAACCCGAAGAACACCATCTTCTCCGTGAAGCGCTTCATGGGCCGCAAGTTCAACGAAGTGCAGGAAGAGATCTCCCGCGTACCGTATAAAGTGGTCGCGAACAACAACGGCGACGCCTGTATCGAGGCGAACGGCAAGACCTACACGCCGCCCGAGATCTCCGCGATGATCCTCCAGAAGCTCAAACAGGACGCGGAAGCGTACCTCGGCGAGAAGATCACGGAAGCCGTCATCACGGTCCCGGCCTACTTCAACGACACGCAGCGTCAGGCCACCAAGGACGCCGGCCGCATCGCCGGTCTCGACGTCAAGCGCATCATCAACGAGCCGACCGCGGCCGCGCTCGCCTACGGCATGGACAAGCAGAAATCCGACGAACGCATCGCGGTCTACGACCTCGGCGGCGGCACGTTCGATATCTCCATCCTCGAGATCGGCGACGGCGTCTTCGAAGTGAAAGCCACCAACGGCGACACGCACCTGGGCGGCGACGACTTCGACAAGGTCGTCATGGACTGGATCGCCGACGAATTCCAGAAGGAAAACGGCGTTGACCTCCGCAAGGACCCGCAGGCGCTCCAGCGTCTGAAAGAGGCCGCCGAAAAAGCGAAGATCGAACTCTCCTCCAGCATGAGCTCCGACATCAACCTGCCGTTCATCAGCATGAACGCCGACGGCCCGGTGCACCTCCAGATGACGCTTACCCGCGCCCAGCTCGAAAAGCTCACCGATCCGCTGCTCGAACGCTCCAAGGTCCCTTGCAACAACTGCCTGAGCGACTCCGGCCTCAGCAACTCCCAGATCAACGAGGTCATCCTCGTCGGCGGCATGACCCGTATGCCCCGCGTCCAGGAAGTCGCAAAGCAGATCTTCAGCAAGGAACCGCACAAGGGCGTGAACCCGGACGAAGTTGTGGCTGCCGGCGCTGCCATCCAGGGCGGCGTGCTCAGCGGTAATGCCAGCCTCGGCGACGTGGTTCTGCTCGACGTCACCCCGCTGTCCCTCGGCATCGAGACCCTCGGCGGCGTCACCACCCGCCTGATCGAACGCAACACCACGATCCCGACCCGCAAGAGCCAGATCTTCTCCACCGCCGCCGACAACCAGCCCTCCGTCGACATCCACGTGCTCCAGGGCGAACGCGACATGGCGAAGGACAACAAGACCATCGGACGCTTCCGTCTGGACGGCATCGCTCCGGCCCCGCGCGGCGTCCCGCAGATCGAAGTCTCCTTCGACATCGACGCGAACGGCATCCTGAACGTGACCGCGAAGGACATGGGCACCGGCAAGGAACAGAAGATCACGATCACCGCCAGCAGCGGACTCTCCGAACAGGATATCCAGCGCATGGTCAACGATGCCAAGGCGCACGAGGCCGAGGACAAGGCCGCCAAGGACAAGATCGAGGTCAAGAACCGCGCCGACTCCCTGGTCTACCAGACTGAAAAACAGCTGAAGGACCTCGGCGACAAGGTCCCGGCCAACGTCAAGCAGCCCGTCGAAGAGCTCATCGAAAAGCTCAAGAAGGACATCGAACGCGACGACACCGACGCCATGAAGGCCGATTCCAAGGCCCTCGAAGACAAGCTCATGGAGATCGGACAGGCCGTCTACCAGCAGCAACAGGCCGGCGGCGCGGCGGGCGCACAGCCCGGACCCGACGCCTCCGCGCAGGGCAAGAAGAACGACGACGGCGTGGTCGACGCCGAAGTCGTGGACGATTGAGCCGAAGATCGAGATTGAAACACAGGTAAGACAATCCTGAATCAATAACCCATAACAACCAAATACACAAGGGTGCCTCCGCGAACCTCAGCAAACAGCGGAGGCATCCGCACAACCAAACAAGGAGTCATGCAATCATGGCAAAAACGCAGAAAATCCAGCCCCTGGGCGATCGCGTCCTCGTGGAACCCGTCGAAGAAGTCGAACAGATCAAGGGCGGCATCTACATCCCCGACACCGCGAAGGAAAAACCCATGTCCGCGAAGGTCATCGCGCTCGGCACCGGCAAGCTCAACGACGACGGCACCCGTTCCAAATTCGACGTCAAGGTCGGCGACATCGTCCTGACCAGCAAGTACGGCGGAACCGAGATCAAGCTCAACGACAAAGAATACAAGATCCTCAGCTCCGGCGACATCCTCGCCATTGTCGGCTGACACCATCTGAACTTTAAACGATTTATACAGGAGATACCATATCATGGCTGCTAAACAACTGCTTTTCAACGACGAAGCCCGTCGTCAGCTTCTTTCCGGCGTCGAACAGCTCTCCGCCGCCGTCAAGGCCACCCTCGGCCCCCGCGGCCGCAACGTCGTCCTCGACAAGAAATTCGGCTCCCCGCTGATCACCAAGGACGGCGTCAGCGTCGCCAAGGAGATCGAGCTCCAGAACCCCTTCCAGAACATGGGCGCACAGATGGTCCGTGAAGTCGCCAGCAAGACCAGCGACATCGCCGGCGACGGCACCACCACCGCCACCGTCCTCGCCGAGGCCATCTTCAAGCAGGGCCTGAAGAACGTTACCGCCGGCGCGAACCCGATGAGCCTGAAGCGCGGCATCGACAAGGCCGTCGAGGCCATCGTCGCCAAGCTCGACACCATCAAGAAGGACGTCAGCGAGAGCGAACAGGTCGCCCAGGTCGCCACCATCTCCGCCAACGGCGACTCCGAGATCGGCAAGATCATCGCCAACGCCATGGACAAGGTCGGCAAGGACGGCACCATCACCGTCGAAGAGGCCAAGACCATCGAGACCACACTCGACGTCGTCGAAGGCATGCAGTTCGACAAGGGCTACCTCTCCCCCTATTTCGTGAACAACGCCGAAGAGATGACCTGCTCCCTCGAGGACGCCTACATCCTCATCAACGAGAAGAAGATCTCCAACCTCAACGACATGCTCCCCGTCCTCCAGGCCGTCGCCAAGACCGGCAAGCCCCTGCTCATCATCGCCGAGGACGTCGAGGGCGAAGCGCTCGCCACGCTCGTCATCAACAAGAT
>JAEEQN010000013.1 GCA_016285345.1 Victivallales bacterium
GGATGCGGACTGAACACGATGCCGTTGCGGGTCTTCAGCGAGATCAGCGCCTTGAAGATCGCCGTGGACGTCGGATTCGTCGTCGGAATGATCCCGGCGATCACGCCGCGGGGCTCCGCGACTTTGATCATGCCGAACGCATCGTCCGTCTCAATAATCCCGCATGTCTTCATCGGCAGGAATTTGTTGCAGATGTACTCGGAGGCGTAATGATTCTTGATGACCTTGTCTTCCACCACGCCCATGCCGGTTTCCTCGACAGCCATCTGCGCCAGCGGAATCCTCATGTTGTTGGCGGCCAGAGCGGCGGCCTGAAAGATCCTGTCGACCTGTTCCTGTGTGTAGTTTGCGAAGACTTCCTGTGCGGCTTTGACTTTGGCGACGATCGCGTCGATCAAAGCCTTTTCCTGAGCGATCTTTTCTTCCGGAGGGATTTCCGGGAGAATCTTTTTTTTCTTATCCATCACTGCTCTCCTTGTTTGGATGGTGGGTTTCATGAAGAATGTTTGTTTTGTAATGATATTTTTTTATCATCACGGATTAATATACACCATGTTTCGCGAAAATACAAGGGGTAACATGATATTTTTTTATCTTCTCGCTCAAAAAAGTTTTTTTCCGCCCGAAATCGGATGGGGATGCCCGGTCAATCAGTCTCGGTTACGGTTTCCCCGGCCTCGGCCCGGCGCATTTTTGCGAAGAGGACGGCTAGCCCGCCCGCGATGACCTCCCGCTGGACGATCACGTCTTCCGGGACTTTGAGGCAGACATTGGCAAAATTCCAGATATATTTGATCCCGAGCGAAACGAGAACATCTGCGACACCTTGAGCTCCGACCGAGGAAACGCAGATGATCCCGACTTTGGGACAGGCCAGCTTCAGTCGCTCGCGGATTTCGGCGATGTCATAGACCTCAAAACCGTGTACCTCGCGCCCTATTTTGTCGGGGTCGGAGTCGAATACCGACTCGATCCGGAAATTATACGCCTGAAAATCCGTGAACCCGAGCAGAGCGGACCCCAGGGAGCCGACGCCGACCAGCGTGGCCGAAGTCGCGTGGTCCCATCCGACAAACTTCAGGATCGCGTCGATGAGGTCATTGACCTTGAACCCGAACCGTTTGTTGCCCGGAAGCCCGGTCATGGCAATATCTTTTCTGACCATGATGTGAGGGATGCCCATATACGCGGCAAGTTCGGCGCAGGAAACCCATTCCTGTCCGGCGAGCCGAAGCTTGAAAAGCCGGTGCAGGTAGGTCGGCATTCGCCGCATGGTCGGAGTGTTTTGTATTTTCATCGGGATCCTCTTTCTGATAATCACATGTTCTTAATATATCATCAGACACGCATTTTTCAATCCCGACAGCGTATTTTTTGTCCGGAAAGGCCGTTTTTGCGACTTCCCCTGATCACTCCCTTGAAGGGTTTCGAATCAAAAAAAGCATTTTTCTTCATGATGTGTTCCATTATTCCAGTGTGAGCAAAAGAACTATTCAAGTCTCTTTCTATTCAGTCTTGAGGTGAACCGTCAATGCCGATGACTTTCACCGTAAGGGGGATGCTTTTTCCGGCAAGCTCAAGCGCTTTCTGGACGATGGCAGTGGTTCCGCCGCAGCAGGGAACTTCCATGCGGGCAACCGTGACGGACTTGATGTCGTGGCGAGTGAAGATCTGCGTAAGTTTTTCAACATAGAGATCGATATCCTGATCGAGTTTCGGACAGAAGATGATCAGAACACGCCCGTTCAGCAAGTCTCGGTGGAACATGCCGCTGGCATGTGCTACACAGTCCGCCGACACCAGCAGATCCGCGCCATCGAAATACTCCGCGCCCGGGTTGACGAGTTTGAGCTGAATCGGCCACTGGCGCAGGGCTGATGCTCCGCCTGCGACGGTTTCCGGCTTCGGTGCGGCCGAAAAGCGTTTCATGGCAAGTCCCGGACACCCCACATGAGGAAGTTCCGGCACAGGGATGCCGTGCTGTTTCAGGTAGTCGACGGCAATGTCGAACAGTTTGAATTCGCCGTGCGATTTGAGATGCTTCAGGTGCGCGGCGATGGTATTCGCGCCCTGCTTGACGATGGTCTCCATCACGCGTGTTTCGTCGTAAGGTTCCGCCTCGCGCTCCACCACATGGATAGCGCCTGTCGGACATTCGCCGATACATGCGCCAAGTCCGTCGCAAAAGAGGTCGCTGATCAGCCGGGCTTTTCCATCTATGACCTGCAACGCCCCCTCAGGGCAGTTCGGAATACAAGCTCCGCATCCGTTGCATTTCGATTCGTCGATCTTGATGATCTTGCGTTTCATTGTTCGTTCCTTTCCTCGCTCTTACGCCTCATCTGCACCGAAAAACAGCTTCAGATCGTCATCTGCCGTGGTGATTCCGGCAATCCCGAAGCTTTCCACCAGAACCTTTGCGACGTTGGGCGAGAGGAACGCGGGAAGAGTCGGGCCGAGATGAATGTTCTTCACGCCGAGATAAAGCAGCGCCAGAAGAACAATGACCGCCTTCTGCTCATACCACGCGATATTGAAGCAGAGCGGCAAATCGTTAATGTCAGCGAGACCGAAGACCTCCTTCAGTTTCAGGGCAATCAGTGCCAGCGAATAAGAATCGTTGCATTGTCCGGCATCAAGCACGCGGGGAATGCCGTTGATGTCGCCGAGCGGGAGTTTATTATACTTGTATTTCGCACATCCGGCAGTCAGAATGACAACATCTTTCGGCAATTTCCTTGCGAACTCCGTGTAATATTCGCGGCTTTTCATCCGCCCGTCGCAACCGGCCATCACAACGAATTTGCGGATGGCTCCGGATTTTACCGCTTCAACCACCTTGTCCGCAAGAGCGAATACCTGCTCATGCGCGAATCCGCCGACAATCTTACCCGTTTCAAGTTCCTCGGGTGGGAGGCACGTCTTCGCTTGTGCGATGATTCCTGAAAAGTCCTTGATTTCTCCATACTTTCCAGGAATATGGCGGCAGCCGGGAACACCGACCGTGCCGGTGGTCCACAGCCGACCACTGTACGAATCCTGAGGCGGAACAACGCAGTTGGTCGTCATGAGAATCGGGCCATGGAATTTTTCGAATTCCTCTTTCTGTTTCCACCACGCGTTGCCATAATTTCCTGCGAAGTGCGGATACTTCTTGAAGGCGGGGTAATAGTGCGCCGGAAGCATCTCGGAATGGGTGTAGATGTCAATCCCCTGTCCCGCACTCTGTTCAAGGAGCATTTCCAAATCCCTGAGATCATGTCCCGAAATGAGGATGCCGGGATTGTTCCGCACTCCGAGATCGACTTCGGTAATCTCCGGATTGCCGTAAGCGGAAGTATTGGCTTTATCCAGCAGGGACATTCCATCCACTCCGTATTTGCCAGTTTCCATAGTCAGTGAAATCAGGTCATTTATACCGAGCGAATCGTCCAACGTTGCAGCCAATGCCCGCTGAATGAAGGCATCGATGTCCTCATTGTCCTGAAGGAGTGCGTTTGCGTGTTTGAGATAAGCGGCAAGTCCCTTGAGCCCGTAGGTGATGAGTTCGCGCAGACTCCGGATATCTTCGTCCTTCGTTGCCTGCACGCCCACGGTAGCTGCCTTGACATCGAATTCGTTTCGGCATCCCGACCACAGGGCTGCATCGGGCAGATTGGATGTATCCCCAAGTTGTGCGATCAGTTCAGCTTTCATCGCCAGCGTCTCTTCGATCGCCCGGATAATCGCTTCCCGGTCAAAGTTGGCATTTGTGATCGTGACGAACAGATTCTGCGTGATCCGATGGTTGACATCTGAGGAGACATTCTTTCCCTCCGCCCGAAGCCGAGTTGCAACAGCCCCGATTCCTTTGGTAACATAGACCAGCAGATCCTGCATGGCCGCTATTTCTGGTTTTTTACCGCAGACTCCACAGATGGTGCATCCTTTGTTGCCCGCCGTTTCCTGACACTGATAGCAGAACATTTTGTTTTCCATGATCGAGCTCCTTGTTTATGTTTGTTCAAGACAATGTTACGGATTTATTTGTTCTTTGACAGCACCGTTTTCAGGCTCGTCAACAGTTTTCCTCGTTCCCGCCTCAAATCGAATGCTCCATGCGACATCCCCCACTGCTTGATGAGCAGTCGCAACGGTCCCAATATCATCCGAAAAAGGGTATCCGTAGGAATGTCATCGCGGATTTCGCCCGCCTCAATGGCTTCCTTGAAGTGTTTGAGCATCGTTTTGTGATGACGCTGCATCATTCCGAAAAGAATCTGCTCCACCTCGGGGTCGCCCTGGAACAATTCTTCCGCAAAGACCACACGCGCCAGATCGGGTGTGGCAAGCACCAGTTCCGTTCGATGAACAATAGCGGCTTCGATGGCGGTCCATCCGTGCGCTGGTTCAACGTCATCCGCACTCTCCTCGAAACGCGAGACCAGAGCCTGAATGATTTCCACTTTGTCGTGAAAATGATAGTAAAGCGCGGCATCGGTCACGCCGAGTGCCCGACTCAAATGCCGGATCGTCAGATTGCGTATTCCTTTTTCCGCGATCAGATGCAATGCGACATCGACGATCTCATTCTGACGTTTGGTCAATTTTTTCTCCATCTGCCTCTCCATTCTGGTTGGTGCTACTTAGTGAACACTTATTTAATATACTCCCGTTTTATTCTTTGTCAAGAGATAGATATAAAAAAAAAGAAAAAAAGAGCCCCTTGGGGGAAGATTAGCTCCCGTTCCTCACCCACATCGCAATGGCTTCAAGGAACCTCGGCACGACTGCATGGAGCTTTACGGGGCCGATGCCGGGAACATGGTCAGAACAAAATCTCCTGGTCTGGATGTTTTTCTCCATACGGCATTTTTTATCTGTGAA
This sequence comes from Victivallales bacterium, assembly GCA_016285345.1. Classification (GTDB taxonomy): domain Bacteria; phylum Verrucomicrobiota; class Lentisphaeria; order Victivallales; family UBA1829; genus UBA1732. Next base: position 4,867 of record JAEEQN010000013.1, read on the forward strand.
GTTGTTTTTCCAGAAAAAAATGCTATATTATCTCTGCGAAAAGGGTATACCGCAAACGGCGGTTCAAAAAAAGGAGCGAATATGAAACCATGGTGAGCAGTGAGGTGGAGGCGTGAGTTCACCAGCGCACCGCGCTGGTGATGCCTCGGGTGCGAGGCACTGTCGTGGAGAGAGGGGGGATGAGGGAGATGTTCTCCGAGGTCGGGATGGAGCAGGACCACGACGGGTTCCATGTGGTGTAGTTCAATGTTTTTTTATGTTGACGCGCTGGCGAGGATCCCATTGTCTTTATCATCGAAGATCTTTTGCGTGGCGAATTCGGCAAAGGCTTCTTTGTAATAGAGCCGCACAAAGACCTCGGATTCTTCGACGCCGAATTTGAGCGTAACGTTTTCTGCCGAGACGCCGGAAACTGTGACGCTGTTCTCGCCGTCCGTGTAGCTGAGCGAGGCGGCGTCCCAGTTGTCCATGCTTCCCTCGAGGAACCAAAGCGTAACCGAACCTTCCGCGAGCTGTTCGATCGTATCGGATCCCCAGTTTTCGCAGAATGTGAAGATGTCGCTGCCTCCGCCGCCGTGCATGGTGTCATCGCCGATTCCGCCCACGATCACGTCATCGCTGGACGCTCCCACGATGCGGTCGTTTCCGGCGTCGCCGAAGAGCATGTTGCGGCCTTTGCCCGCCCAGATGACATCGTCGCCATCGCCGCCGTAGATAAAGAGTTTGCTGCCAGCATACTCGAACCGCTGACTGGTCATGTCGACGATGTCGTCGCCGGCGCCAGCATTGATGTTCTGGAGCCGGAACAGCCTGGCCGTATTCTCCTCGATCTCGTCCGGCAGGACGGTGTAAACGTCGTCCAGGAAAAGGGCGTCGCCGCTTTCCGAATCGGTCAGGCACAGGATACCCGGATCGGCAGACCCGAAGAACAGATCCTGAATTCTGCCCTTTCCTGCGGCGGAGACCATTTCCCCGGTTCCCGACCAGTCACCTACGGAACCGGCGTGCTTTGCGTAATAAAGTCTGCTCCACGTGCCGTTCGGCGTGGCGAAGAACAGATCGTCGATGGCGTCGGCTTTGGACTGGAATACGCTCGGTTTGTCGTTCGTGTGGTCGGAAACGATTTCTTCGCCGACGTACCATTCATTGTCCTGCTCTTCGTCTTCCGTGTTCGCCTTCACGCGCCACTGGTGCGTCCCGGCAGGGAGGCCCAGCAGACCGACCGCCGTGCCAGTCGTTTCAAAAGCAAACGTATGTTCGAAGGAGTCCGTGGAGAATTGCACGCTGCACTGGGGTACAACTGCCGATGATTTCCACGACACCTCGTCCTTCGATCCGGTCAGGTCGTCCAGCACGACGACGTCGGAATCGTCGTCGATTCCGATGACATTGAGCGTGTACGGTTCGACCGCATCTTCCAGATCGGAGACACCCTCCACGAGAAGATAGTTCAAGGGGTCCATCGTGAGGTTGTATTGACCGTCGGAAAACTCGGCGGACTGAACAAGTGCGCCGTCCGCGTCGTATTCGGCGACGGTCCAGCCGTCCTGGCCTTTCAGCTGAATCCGGTATTGTTCCGTATGGATGTCTCCGATCCGGTAATAGTCCGTGTCGCCCTTGCAGGTAAGCAGCCCGGAATAAAATCCTTCGTCCAGCGGGGTCGCCTTGTAGATGGAACCGTTTCCGTTGACATGCGCTTCGTTTTGCCCGCTCCCGGCGTAGTCGAAGCGGTCGACGCCGGTCACGAATTCCGCAGTGGAGGAAAGCGTGACATGGCAGTTCGTCCCGCTCTGAAGCCGAAGATAATACGTGCCCGCAGCGAGATTCTCGAACGAAACGCTTCCAATCCCCGATGCAATGATCGTTCCGTCGGGGGACATCAGGGAAACCGTGACCTCCGCGCCGATGTCGTTAGAGACAGTGAAACCTCCCGCGGCTTTGTCCTCCGCGGTAATGAGGAAACTGAAGAAGGCCTCTCCGATCACATGGATGCCGTTGAACATCTCTCCCGACCCGGAGAAGCAGCCGAGACCGGATACGGCAACGGTCACGCCGGGGACAAGCCCGTCGACATAGGAAACGTTGAACGTGGCCGGCGGAGAGATCCTGTCCCCCGACTCCGCCAGATACGTTGAGCATAAGTCGTACAGCAGGCCGCCCCACAAAGGATTGGACTTGTAGGTGGAAATGATGTAGGATTTGACCGCCGCATCCGCTTTTTCCACGGAATCCCCCGAGCCGACAAAGCTTTCGGCGGAGCAGACCGTGTTGCAGACCGTGATGCCGCTTCCGCGCTTGGCGGGTACGCCCCTGTATTCGAGCACGATCGCATCCAGCGCCGCCTTTACGTCGGCGAGAGCCTTTCGGAATCCTTCGGATGTGTTCCCGTAATCGGGATCCGCCATGACGTCGCGGATCAGGAAGCCCAGATCGGACTGCTTGACTCTTTTACCGTCATAGAGGCATCCTTCCCGCGGCGCTTTGAGCAGCGCATTGATGAGGACGGTCTTGTCGGCGGCGTTGTCTGCCGCGGCAATCGCCTCGGCGAGGGCTTCCAGAGGCTCGGCGAGTCTGGAGACCGTGACGTCGACAGAGGTGAGCATGGTCACAACACCGGCAACTCCCGGCGATTCCACGTTCTGTACCATGATCGCCGCCATCTCCTGCACAGTCATATCCACCGTGATCGTGTTGAAGAAGGCATTATAATTGTAGGTCGACATCCCGTAGGACAAAGGTTCCGAGACCACGATGACATCCGTGCTCCCCGCCATCTGCGTCACCACGAGTTCCGACCCGAGCATACAGTTGTTGAGAATCACGAGCGGGAAAGTGCCTTTTTCCTTCAGGAGGTCGGACAATTCCGAAACCGTGAAGCAGGCTTCCCTATCCGGATAGGTCGTGATGTCGAAGCAGAGCGTGGTGTTCTCCCTGCCGTGGTCCCACACGATCAGGCCGTAGTTTTCGGCGGGCGACTTTTCCTGCGCCCAGTTCACGAACCGTTCCAGCGTCGCGATGGACCCGGTGTCGAGTTCTCCCCAGGATTCCCAGTCTACCGTCACGGTCAGCCCGGGACTGTAGGTGATCTTGCCGACGCGGGTGTCGGGCCAGATAGAATCCCATTGATAGGTACCATAGGGCGTCACATAATCTCCGTTCCTCGGGTTATCCACAGGAGCTCTGTCCGCCAGGACATAGACCTCAATCTCTGAATCGATATTTGCCTGCTGCATGGAGACGATATCGTAGAGGGCGCAATAGCTGATGTCGCTGTCGGCGGCCATGTACACCAGAAACGTCCACTTCGGCTTTTCAGACTTCACGACGGATTTGACAGTAATGCTATCCGCGATGCTACCGTCCGGGTTCCCGCCTGACACATCGTAATCCATTTTACTTCTCCTTACGCATGGGGTGTTGCATATGTACAAGTCTCAATATACAATCCAGCCGCTGTTTTTACAAGCCCCTGCGAAAAATAACGCAAAAGCATGCTGGGGGTATTGACTTTCTCCGTTTCTCCGCGAGCTCACTTTACCTCGTGCGTCGAGAGCGACGAGGACTTCATCGAGGATGACTCTTATTGTGGCTGTCCAAAATGCTGTATCCGCATCAGTTTCCCAGTTTCTCTAAATATTCTTTTGCCGGTTCGGAGCCCTGTTCCGCGGCTTTGCGAATCCATTTCACGGCTTCTGCATGGTCCTGTTCGACGCCCCTACCGTGTTCATAGCAGAGGCCGAGATTGAATTGCGCCTTGGCAAACCCCTGTTCCGCGGCTTTGCGGTACCATTCCACCGCCTCGGCAAGGTCTTGTTCGACGCCCCTACCGTGTTCATAGCAGACACCGAGATTGTATTGCGCCTGGGCATCGCCCTGTTCCGCGGCTTTGCGGAACCATTTTGCCGCCTCGGCCAAGTCTTCCGTGATGCCCCTGCCGAAGCAATAGCAAATGCCGAGATTGCGTTGCGCCTTGACATGGCCCTGTTCGGCGGCCTTGCGGTACCATTTCAGCGCCTCGGCATAGTCCTGTTCAACGCCCACGCCATGGTCATAGCAGGTGCCGAGATTGTGTTGTGCCATAGCAAGCCCTTGCTCCGCGGCTTTACGATACCATTTCACAGCCTCGGTATAATCTTGTTCAACGCCCACGCCATATTCATAGCAGTTGCCAAGATTGTATTGAGCCCCGACATACCCCTGTTCCGCGGCTTTGCGCCAATATTCCGCCGCCTTGGCATCGTCCTGTTCAACGCCATCGCCGTTGTGATAAAAAAGGCCGAGAAAATTTTGCGCATCGGCATGATCCTGTTCCGCAGCCATGCGGAACCACTTCACAGATTCCGCATGGTCCTGTTCGACGCCCGCGCCTTCTTCATAGCAGAAGCCGAGATTGAATTGCGACTCGGCATCCCCCTGAACCGCGGCTTTGCGGTACCATTTCACAGCCTCGGCATCGTCTTTTTCGACCCCCCAGCCGTTGGCATAGCAGACGCCGAGAAAATTTTGCGCATCGGCATGATCCTGTTCCGCAGCCATGCGGAACCACTTCACAGCCTCGGCATAGTTTTGTTCGACGCCCGCGCCTTTTTCATAACAGAAGCCGAGATTGAATTGCGCCCCGTCATAGCCTTGTTCGGCAGATTTGCGGTACCATTTCACAGCCTCTTCGAAGCTTTGTTCAACGCCCCAGCCGGTAGCATAGCAGACACCGAGACTGTTTTGCGCTCCGGCATGGCCCTGCTCAGCAGCTTTGCGGTACCATTTCACAGCCTCGGCAACATCTTTTTCGACACCCGTGCCATTGTAATAGCAGACGCCGAGATTATATTGCGCCTCGGCATCGCCCTGTTCCGCGGATTTGCGGAACCACTTCAACGCCTCGGCATAGTCTTTTTTGACACCATCACCTTTTCCATAGCAGGCACCGAGATTGTTTTGCGCCCCGGCATGACCCTGTTCCGCAGCCTTGCGGTACCATTTCACCGCCTCTTCGAAGCTTTGTTTAACACCTCTCCCGATATTATAGCAATCGCCAAGCGTGCGTTGTGCATCGGGATGCCCCAGATCCGCGGCTTTGCGGAGCCATTTTACAGCCTCGACATAGTCCTTTTCAACACCCTCGCCATTGTAATAGCAGGAGCCGAGATCGTGTTGCGCCTGGGCATGCCCCTGCTCGGCAGCTTTGCGAATCCATTTCACAGCCTCGAAATAGTCCTTTTCAACACCCTCGCCTTTATAATAGCAGACACCGAGATTGTATTGCGCCTGGGCATCGCCCTGTTCCGCAGCTTTGCGGAACCATTTTGCCGCCTCGGCGCTGTCTTTTTCAACACCATTCCCGGTAATATAGGAGACGCCGAGATAAAACTGCGCCTTTGCTTTTCCCTGATCGGCAGCTTTCTGAAGCTGTTTCACATCCTGGCGGGAAACCGGCGTGAAGAGTGTACAGGCTGAAAACGAAGCGGCGAAAACGAAACAGAACAAAAAAAGCACGCGGCTGAAAGGTTTCATGACAGTCTCCGTTTTGGTATAAGCACAATCTTTCTTGTTATTGAAAATAATAATAATAATATATCGCTATTCAATAAGAATTTCAAGAAAAAAGCAGGGACCTTTTCTTAAAAAAATGCTCCATTCAAAAAACAATCTTAACTCTTAACAAGGACATCATCGAGACGGCCACGGATCTGCTGTCCAACCTCGACGCCGGGGAATATTACACCTCCATGGCGGCGAAGAGCACGAAGGCCAACGCTTCCGGCAGCGTGTTCTACAACGTCACGGCTACGTTTGACATGGCAAATGCTTCCGCGCTGGCTGATGTTTCCGGACTTGATAACAAGCTTGGTATGCAGAACGGAGGTTTGCTGGCATAATAACAACATCCCCCTCGGAGCGCAAGTTCCGAGGGGGGAGGAAATACAATAAACGCAACCCGGAAAAGGTGTGTTTCCAGCCTGAGATAAGAAGAGCCCTCTGCCCGCGCTTTATGCGAAGATTTCCGGCATTTTCTTTCCAAGCCAAGCATAACCGAGCATGTTTTATGCGAAGATTTCCCGAAAATTCTTTTCAGCGGATCACCGACCGCCGGGAGCGCGGAGAAAAGTTTGTTTATGCAAAAACTTGGGGAGCATTTATACGAAAAAGCAAACCTCTTCCTGTGGCATTTTGAGGGTAAAATTCAAAAAATGCGAGTGAGTAGAGGTCGTTTGTTCGAATGAAGTGCGCTTGCTCGGGAGACCATATACGCGAAATCGCAAACAAATCTGGAATCAAGCTCAAAAAAAGCACAGGTGTTTTAAGATTTTCTACTTGGAGTAGAAAATCTTAACAAACATAACAGTCGGAAACAAACGGAAAGTGGGATGTGGGGGACGTTCTAGAAAAAAGGCAGGGCTTGACGCTACAGATGATCTTTTTCTCCGTTCGGGGTTGATTTCTCATCTATACGGTTTTTTTATCGAAAACCATACACTTGCTTCAAGGATACCTCATGGCTAAAAGATAATCTACCCGCAAACGCAAACAGAGAGTCAAACTCCCACTCGGCGTAATCATCGCCTTGGTCATTCATCGTTGCGCTGATAGTAGCTGGAGTTGCCGCCCGGCTCTTGAAGTTCGATGTTTCCTGGCTCTCTTGAAAGAGTGTATTAAACCGGGCTTGCTGGTCAAGCCATTACAGATTGTAACAGGTTGAGGTGCTGTTTCCTGCCCATACATGCAAAAATCGGCTTGAAAACCAGGAGGGCATGGGGTTATTATGCACTGGCAGTGGTGGCAGGCAACGGCTCGGGACATCCGTCCCGCGAGATTATGCTCACCTCAAAAGCTGCTTGACCATTGCTTGACCATTCGTGCATTATTCAGTTCAAAAACAACGCAAAACAACGGAAAAAGTCAAGAAACCATGAAGCCGTGCATTATGGGTGTAAACAACTGAAAATCAGGGCATAAAAAATGGAGCCAACGCTCGGAATCGAACCGAGGACCTGTTCATTACGAGTGAACCGCTCTACCGACTGAGCTATGTTGGCATTCCATGAAAATATAATCTAGCACGGAATCCGTCAAAAATCAAGATGAAAAACGTTTTTTTTAACAAAAAAGTAAGACGGGAGGCGTTCTTTTCAGGCCTGTTTCCTGAAATGCGTGCATTTTAGGGGGCGCCGACGCTTATCGCATGAGACAAAAGGAATCCGGCTCCGGTCTCAGGATTCTTTTTTGAGGCCGAGACGGTTCATGCGGTAGTTCATCATGCGCGGAGAGAGGCCGAGCTTGCGGCCTGCGGCGGAAAGATTGCCGTCGCTCTTTCGGATGGCGTCCTGAAGGATCTCGCGTTCGTAGTTGGCGAGCAGGACTTCGAGCGTGGAGGAGTCGTCTCCGAGCACGGCGGCGGGCGATCCGGAGGAAGTACCGGCGGCCTGAAGCGAGGGCGGCAGGTTCTGGGACTGGACGCAGTCGTCGGACGCGGTGAGGACGGCGCGCTCCATGCAGTTTTCGAGCTCGCGGACGTTCCCCGGCCAGCTGTAGTTCATGAGCAGATGGATCGCGCCGGGCGAGAGCTTGCGGATCGCCTTGTTGTACTTCACGTTCAGGTTTTCGATGAAATACTCGGCGAGCAGGATGATGTCGCTCTTGCGCTGGGCGAGCGGCGGCATCATGATCGGGAAGATGTTCAGGCGGTAGTACAGGTCCTCGCGGAAGAGTTTTTTCTCCATCAGCTCCTCGAGGTTGCGGCTGGTGGCGGCGAGGAAACGCACGTTGGAATGCAGCTCCTCGTTGCTGCCGACGCGCGAGAAGGTGCGTTCCTGCAGGAAGCGCAGGAGCTTGACCTGGGTCTGCATGGTCAGGTCGCCGATCTCGTCGAGGAAGAGCGTGCCTCCGTCGGCGGCCTCGGCGCGTCCGATGCGGCGGCTGACCGCGCCGGTGAACGCGCCTTTTTCGTGTCCGAAGAGCTCGCTTTCGACGAGGTTTTCGGGGAGGGCGGCGCAGTTCAGCGTGATAAACGGCTTGTCCTTGCGTGCGGAGAGCTCGACGATGGCGCGTGCAAGGAGTTCCTTGCCGGTGCCGCTGGCGCCGCGGATCAGGACTGTGGCGTCGGACGGCGCGACCTGGCGGAGCTGTTCGTAGACGAGCTGCATCTCGCGGCAGTTCCCGATCATCTTGCCGGGGGCTTTCTGAAGCATGCTGCGGAGCTTGCGGTTTTCCTCGAGCAGGGATTCGCGTTCGTCGTGAATCTCCACGCAGGCGGCCGCGGCGTCGGCGGTGATGTTCGCGATGATCTCCAGGAACGCGACGTCGCTGTCGAGGTCGGTGTCCGGGAGAACGGGACGGTCGATGGAGAGTGTGCCGATCACGTGTTCGTGATGGATCAGCGGGACGCAGATGAACGCGACCTGCTCGGTGTAATGCCGTGCGCCCGTCCGATTGAGGAATCTGGCGTCGTTGCGGAGGTCCGGGATCACATGGCTGTGCCCGGTTTCGGCGACGTGTCCGGTGATGCCCTCGCCGATGCGGTAATGACCGAGTTTCTTCTCGGTTTCGGCGAGTCCGCAGGAGACCTCGATCTTCAGGGTGTCGCCGTAAAGGAGGGCGAACGTACCCCGGATCATGCCCATGTCGCTTTCAAGGATGGCGAGGACGCTTTCGAGGAGCGCCTGCACATCGCGTTCACGGGTGATGACCGAGCTGACCTTCTGAATGACGAGGAGTTGCGGACTGGCAAGATTATTCATGATAATATAATATACATGTTTGGTTATGTTTTATCAAGGGGAAAACACCATCTCCTTTCATGTTTCGTGCCAAATCACGTCAAATCAGGCTAAATCGCGGATGATCTCCTGAACCGTTTTCTTCGCGTCGGCCATCGCGCGAACCACGAGCGAAGCGCCTGTGGTGCAGTCGCCGACAGTGTAGACGTGATGTTCGGGATCGGCGATCAGGCCGTTGCGGGGCGTGAGTTTGAGCTGGAGATCGGCGGCGGGTCCCTTCGGGTCGGCTCCGGTGAAGCCCATTGCGAGCAGGATCAGGTCGGCCTCGATGACGCGCGTGGAGTTTTCGACCGCGACGGGTTTCAGCGGCTTGCCTTCGGGCGTGGTCTCCCACTTGACGGAATGCACCTCGACGCCGGTCAGGACGCCGTTTTCGCCGAGGAACCGGTCGCTCGCCACGTTCCACTCGCGTTCGCAGCCCTCCTTGTGGCTGGAGCTGGTGCGGAGCATCCACGGCCAGGCGGGCCACGGCGTGGATTCGGAACGCGTCTCGGGCGGCATCGGCATGATCTCGACCTGTTTCACGCTCGCCGCGCCCTGACGGATCGCGGTCCCGGCACAGTCGCTTCCGGTGTCGCCGCCGCCGATGATGAGCACTCGCTTGCCCTTTGCGCTGACGGGGAGCGTGCGGAGCTCGCCGTCGTTCACGCGGTTCTGTCCCTGGAGGAATTCGAGCGCGAAGTGGACGCCGTTCAGGTCGCGTCCGGGGATGTTCAGGTCGCGGGCGCACGGAGTTCCGGTCGCGAGTACGACCGCGTCGTAGTTGCGGAGGAGATACTGCCCGGCGACGTCGAGCCCGATGCGGCAGTCGGTCTGGAATTCGATCCCCGCCTGGCGCATGAGGGAGATGCGGCGGTCGATGACGCGCTTGTCGAGCTTGAAATCGGGGATGCCGTAGCGGAGGAGTCCGCCGGGCTTGTGGTTCGCTTCGAAGACCTTGACGCTGAATCCGGCGCGGTTCAGCGCTTCGGCGGCGTACAGGCCGGACGGGCCGCTGCCGACGACGGCGATGCGTTTGCCGTTGCGGACCGCGGGGACGACCGGCTTCACCCAGCCGTTTTCAAACGCGGTCTCGACGATGACTTTTTCGCACTGGCGCACCATGACGGGATCGTCGTTGACACCGTTGCAGCACGCGCCCTCGCACAGGGCGGGGCAAATGCGGCAGGTGAATTCGGGGAAGAAACTGGTCTCGGAGAGGATGCGCCATGCGGTCAGCCAGTCGCCGTCGGCGGCGGCGCTGTTGAAGTCGGGGATCACGTTTCCGAGGGGACAGCCCGCGCCGTGGCAGAAGGGGACGCCGCAGTTGTGGCAGCGGAGCATCTGCTCGCGGACCTGTTCGGGTGCAAGGCGTACTTCGACTTCGTTGAAATCGCGGACGCGTTCATCCGCGGGACGGTAGATATCGTGAATGCGTTCGATCATGGTCAGTTGGCTCCTTTCTCAGCGGGCGGCGCGTGCGAGCGCGTTTCGGTATTCGACAGGGAAGATGCGGACGAATTTCGGGCGGTACTGCTCCCAGTCGGAGAGCATGCGCGCGGCCTTCCTGCTGCCGGTCTCGTGGAAATACTCCTCCAGCAGGGACTTCAGTTCGTGCTCGGCTTCGGTGCCGGACTCGATGCTTTCCAGGTCGATGCCGTCCGTGCTGCAGCTGAGGTCGAAATGGCCTTTTTCGTCATAGATGTACGCCAGTCCGCCGGTCATGCCCGCGGCGAAGTTCACACCCACATGTCCGAGCACGACCACGCGGCCGCCGGTCATGTATTCGCAGCCGTGGTCGCCCACGCCCTCGGCGACGAGCGTCATACCGCTGTTTCGGATGGCAAATCGTTCGCCCGCGATGCCGTAGAGGAAGATCTTGCCCGAGGTGCCGCCGTACCCGATCACGTTTCCGGCGATCACGTTGTTCTCGGCGTCGTAGCCCGCGTTTTCGGGCGGACGGATTACGATCTTGCCGCCGGAAAGCCCCTTGCCGACGAAGTCGTTGGCCTCGCCTTCGAGTCGGAGCGTGACGCCCTTCGGCAGGAACGCGCCGAAACTCTGTCCGGCAGTTCCGGTGAGGTTGACCTGAATCGTGTCCTCGGCGAGCTTGTTTTCCCCGAACTTTTCCGCCACGATCCCGGCGAGTTCCGCGCCAGCGGTACGGTCGGAGTTCGTGATGACGGCGGAAATGCTTTCCTTCTTGCCGTTCAGTTTCAGCTTCGGCAGGATGGCGCGGCGGTCGAAATTGACAAGCTCGTATGGGGCTTCGTTCGCGTCGAAATGCACCGCGCTTCCCTTGACCCGTTCGAATATCTTGCTGAAATCGAGGCGGATGGTCTTGTAGAAGTCGACCGCATGGTTCGTTTCAAGCAAGTCGGAACGTCCGCACGCCTCATCCAGAGAATGCAGCCCGAGCGCGGCGAGGTATTCGCGGACCTCCTGCGCGATGAACCGCAGGAAGTTGATGATGTATTCGGGTTTGCCCGCGAAGCGTTTGCGGAGCTCGGGATCCTGCGTGGCCACGCCCATCGGGCAGGTGTTGCTGTGGCACTGGCGCATCATCACGCAGCCGATGCAGACGAGGATCGTGGTGGCGAATCCGAATTCCTCCGCGCCGAGCAGCGCGGCGATGACCACGTCGCGTCCGGTCTTCAGCTGGCCGTCCACCTGGAGCCTGATCTTGCCGCGCAGGCCGTTCAGCACGAGCGTCTGCTGGGCTTCCGCCACGCCGAGCTCCCACGGGAGTCCGGCGTGCTTGATGCTGGTGAGCGGGGACGCACCCGTGCCGCCGTCGTGGCCGGAAACCAGCACCACGTCGGCGTGCGCCTTGGCGACGCCCGCGGCGACCGTGCCGACACCGAGCTCGGAGACGAGCTTCACGGAGATGCGCGCCTTCGGATTGGCGTTGCGCAGGTCGTAGATGAGCTGGGCGAGGTCTTCGATGGAGTAGATGTCGTGGTGCGGCGGCGGGGAGATGAGCGTGACGCCGGGCATGGCGTGGCGGATCTTCGCGACGAACTCGTTGACCTTGTGGCCGGGCAGCTGACCGCCCTCGCCGGGCTTGGCTCCCTGCGCCATCTTGATCTGGATGTCGCGGGCGTTGCGGAGGTATTCGATCGTGACGCCGAAGCGTCCGCTGGCGACCTGCTTGATCGCGGAATTGAACTCGGTGCCGAAGCGTTCGGAGTTCTCGCCGCCCTCGCCGCTGTTGCTCATCGCGCCGACCGCGTTCATGGCCTTGGCGATGGTCTCGTGCGCCTCCGGGCTGAGGGAGCCGAGGCTCATCGCGCCGGAGACGAAGCGCTTCAGGATGCTTTCGACGCTTTCGACGTCGTTGATGGAGATCGCACGTTTCTTTTTGAACTGGAAGAGGCCGCGCAGGGTGCACAGGCGGTGCGCCTGGTCGTCGATCATGCGGCTGTATTCCTTAAACTTGTCGTAATCGCCGGTCTGCACGGCCTGACGGAACGTGCCCAGGGATTCGGGCGTCCAGAGGTGCGCCTCGCCGTCCTTGCGGTAACGGTACTGGCCGCCGCCGGGGAGAAGCGGGGATTCGGCGCATTCCGCGGCGGACGCACGCAGAACGGCCTCGTGGGCGATCTCGGCGAGGCCGATGCCGCCGACGCGGCTGGCCGTGCCGGGGAGGAATTCGCGGAGGAAATCGGGGTTCAGGCCGACCGCCTCGAACGCCTGCGCGGAACGGTAGCTGCGGAGCGTGGAGATGCCGAGCTTGGACATGATCTTCAGGAGGCCCTTGTCGACCGCCTGGATGTAGTTGCTGGCGGCGGTCACGGGGTCGAGGTTGATCGCGCCGGAATTCGCCAGCGCGGACACCGTGGCGAGCGCCAGATACGGATTGATCGCGGTCGCGCCGTAGCCCAGCAGAAGCGCGAAATGCATCACTTCGCACACCTCGCCGGACTGCACGATCAGGCCGGTTTCCGGACGGAGCCCGGCATCGACCAGCGCACGGTTCACGGCGGAGCAGGAGAGCAGGCTCGGGATGGCCGCCTGTCCCTGCGGCAGATCACAGTCGGACAGGATCAGAATGTGTTCGCCGGCTCTCGCCGCGGCGACCGCTTTCTCCGCGAGCGCTTTCAACGCGTCGCGCAGCGCGGCTTCCCCGCCTTTCGCCGGGAATCCGCAGCTCAGGACATGCGAATGATACCCCTGCACACCGAAGTTCTGAAGCTGGCGGAGTTCGTCGTCGGTCAGGACCGGGCGGCGCAATTTGATGAGGCGGGCGTGTTCGGGCGTCTCGTCCAGGATGTTGCCCTTGTTGCCGATATAGGTCATCAGGCTCATCACGAGCTCCTCGCGGATCGGGTCGATCGGCGGGTTCGTGACCTGCGCGAAAAGCTGTTTGAAATACTGGAAAAGCAGCTGCGGACGTTCGGAAAGCACGGCCAGCGCGGCATCGTTGCCCATCGACCCGACCGGCTCCTTGCCCTGAATCGCCATCGGCTTCAGAATCACGTCCATGTCCTCGCGTGTGTACCCGAAGAAACGCTGTTTCGCCGTCAGATCCTCCACCGGACGCGAGGCGGTGATGTCGGTGAAGAGACCGTGCACGGAGAGGCGGTTTTCCTCGACCCAGCGGCGGTACGGCTTGCTGCGCGCCAGACGGTTCTTGACCTCGGAATCCGGCACGATGCGGTGATTTTCCATGTCCAGCAGGATGATCTCGCCGGGTTTCAGGCGGCCCTTCAGCTCCACGTCCTCGGCGGGGATATCCAGCACGCCTGTCTCGCTCGCGAGCACGAAAAGCCCGTCTTTACATTTTGTGTAACGCGCCGGACGAAGACCGTTGCGGTCCAGGATCGCGCCCGCGTTCACGCCGTCGGAGAACGCAATCGCCGCCGGCCCGTCCCACGGCTCCATGAGCGCGGAATGGTATTCGAAGAAGCCGCGCACGTCGCGTCCCATGTAATATTTCGCGCCCCACGCCTGCGGGATCAGCATCAGCATGGCGTGTTCCGGGGAACGCCCCGCGGCGACGAGCAGTTCGAACATGTTGTCGAGCGAGGCGGAATCGCTCTGGCCGGGTTCGATCAGAGGGAGCAGTTTCGCGAGGTCGTCGCCGAACAGAGGACTTTTCAGGAGATGTTCGCGTGCCCGCATGGCGTTCAGGTTGCCGCGCAGGGTGTTGATCTCGCCGTTGTGCGCCAGGTAGCGGAACGGATGCGCCAGCTGCCACGTCGGGAATGTATTCGTGCTGTAGCGCTGATGCACGATCGCCAGACGCGAACGGAACAGCTCGTCGTCGAGATCGGGATAGAACTGTTCCAGCTGGGTCGCGAGCAGGAGTCCTTTATAGACGATATTGCGCGACGACATGCTGCAGATGTAAAGGTCAAGCTTGCGCTTTTCGATCAGGCGGCGCATCACGAAGAGTTTGCGTTCGAACGCCGCATTATCCTCGAAATTCCGTCCGTCGATGAAGAGCTGTCGGATCACGGGCATGTTCTTGCGGGCGGTACGGCCGATCTTCTCCGGCACGACCGGGACTTCGCGCCAGCCCAGAACGCCGCCGCCTTCCGCGCGGATTACGTCTTCGACGTCCTGTTCCGCGCCGAGTCCGCCGAAGATCATCGACACGGCGTATTTGCCGGCTTCGGGCAGCTTCTTCACGCCGGATTTCGCACGGAAGAACTCGTCGGGCATAGAAAGCAGAAGCCCCGCGCCATCGCCGGTCTCCGGGTCGCTTCCTGCCGCGCCGCGGTGCATCAGACGGCACAGGATCGTAATACCTTTTGTTACAATATCATGCGATGCGCGCCCGTTCAGGTCGGCGACCATGCCGACGCCGCACGCGTCATGTTCCTGCCGCGGATCGTAGAGTCCCTGCGGTTGCTGTCGAAAGATTTGCTGTTCCATGTTTTTGCCTTTCTTCGTCAAGTTCAAATTGAAATAGATCAGCGGTGATTAAGCAAATCCCATGCCAATACCCTCATTCAGCGGAAAACATAATCTATTTGTTTTACAAGTTTTGTAATCATGTAATTTCGTGTTTACAAACCGTGTAACACCTATTCTCCGTTCCCGCCTCACCGCCGTTTGGCATGTTTTATGCTTCATCATCCCACGGAAAATAATATCAAAAACATTTCAAATCCGCACGGAAAGGAGTACCGCAATGTCTGATGCGGTCAAACACGAATGCGCGGTCGCGCTGCTCCGGCTTCGCAAACCGCAGGAATACTATTTCAGCAAGTACGGCAGCGCCGACTACGGATTCAGCAAAATGGCGCTCCTGCTCGAAAAACAGCACAACCGCGGACAGGACGGCGCGGGAATCGCGTCGCTGTATCTCAATCCGGAACCCGGCCTTCCGGCCTACCGCGTGGAACGTTCCGCCGCTTCGGAAGACCCGCTGGCCGATCTGCTCGGACGGTGCGGCGGCGCGCCGGGATTCGACGGCGGGATTCTGCTTGGACATCTGCGCTACGCGACCTACGGACGGCACGAGGAATCCGCCTGCCATCCGTTCGTGCATGATTCGAACTGCCTGCGGCGGACCCTGCTGCTCGCTGGCAATTTCAACCTCACGGGCGCGCACGACCTCTTTGAAAAGTTTTTAAGGCTGGGCCATCATCCGAAGAGCAAGGCGGACGGCTACCTGATCCTCCAGATCATCGCGCACTACCTGGAACAGGACTCCAATCTTCACCCCGGTTCGCCGGACTGGGCGAAGATCCTCCGGCAGGCATTGAACGGCCTTGACGGCGCGTTCACGCTCTGCGGCTTCAACGGCGCGGGCGATGCTTTTACGATCCGGGACCCCCATGCGATACGTCCCGGATATTTTTATTTTGACGACGAGGTATTCGCGGCGGCGAGCGAACGCCCCGCGATTCAGGCGGCGTTCGACTGCGCCACGTCCGAAGTCATGGAGATCCCGCCGGGCAAGGCGGTGATCGCGCGTGCGGACGGCGGCGTGGAGATCCTCGACTGCCTGGAGCCCGCCGAACGCCGCAGCTGCGTCTTCGAGCGCATCTATTTCTCGCGTCCGAACGACGCGGACATCCACCGCGAACGCAAGCGCCTCGGCAAGTCGCTGGTCCCGGCGGTGCTTCAGGCGGCGGACAACGATTTCGACACGACGTTTTTCAGCTACATCCCGAACTCCGCGCGCGTCAGCTATCACGGCATGCTCGAAACGCTCTTCACGATGGCGGCGCATCAGGACCACAAAGTGCGGTTCGGCGAGATCGCGATCAAGGACGCGAAATTCCGCACGTTCATCGCCGACGCCGACAGCCGCCGCGAGCTCTACATGCACGTCTATGACGTGACCTACGGGCTGATCCGGCCGGGCGTGGACACGCTGGTCGTGCTGGACGACTCCATCGTGCGCGGCAACACCATGCGCAACGCGATCCTGCCGATCCTCGACCGTCTCGGCCCGAAACGCATCATCGTGGCGAGTTCCGCGCCCCCGGTCAAATACCCCGACTGCTACGGCATCGACATGGCGTGCGCGGGCGACCTGGCGGCGTTTCAGGCCGCGGTCGCGATTCTGAAGCGCACCGGACGTGAAAGCGTGCTGAACCGTGCCTGCGAGGCGGCACGGAAAGCGCTGTCCGGTACAGCCCCCAACGAAAACCACATGCGCGACGTCTACGACGCGATTGACGAGGAAGAACTCTACAAGGAGATCGCGCGCCTCCTCACCCCGCCCGGACTCAAGGCGGAACTCAAAGTCGTTTACCAGACCGTCGAAGCGCTGCATTCCTGCTGCCCGGACTATCCCGGCGACTGGTATTTCACGGGGGACTACCCCACGCCAGGCGGCATCCGCACGGCAAACCGCGCGCTGGTGAACTTCATGGAAAACAATCAGGAAAGAGCATATTGAAATGAACGAATATCAGGATTTGTGGAAACGGCAGCGCGAACGCAGGGCGTTCCTCGCGCTCGCGGACGGCACGGTCTTTCACGGCTACGCGTTCGGCGACCTGCACGACCGCACGGGCGAAGCCGTGTTCAATACCGGCATGACCGGATACCAGGAGATCATCTCCGACCCGTCCTATGCGGGACAGTTCGTGACGCTCACGACCGCGGAGGTCGGCAACTACGGCTGCACGCAGGAGGATATGGAGTCGCGGAGCCTCTTCCTGAACGGTTTGATTATACAGGAACTCAACCCCGCCTCGAACTGGCGTTCCCACGAGGAGCTGTCAGCGATCATGAAGCGTTACGGCAAGCCCGGCCTCGCCGGAGTCGACACGCGCGCGCTCACCCTTCACCTGCGCACGAAAGGCAGCCAGAAAGCCTATCTGCATGTGAGCGGAGAAGCGATCACGGAGGAAGAGGCTGTGAAGCGGGCGCAGGCGTGGGAGGGCCTTGAGGGGCAGGATTACGCGTCCATCGTGACGACGCCGGTCCCGTACGACTGGAACGACGACGGGAAATACCACGTGATCGTGTACGATTTCGGCGTGAAATACAACATCCTGCGGATGCTTGCCGCGCGCGATATGCGCGTGACGGTCGTCCCCGCCTCGACTCCGCCCGAAGTCGTGCTCGAAGCGAAACCGGACGGCGTGTTCCTCTCCAACGGTCCCGCCGACCCGTCCGCCGTGACCTACGCCATTGAAAACATCCGCGTCCTGCTCGGGCACAACATCCCGATGATGGGGATTTGCCTCGGGCACCAGCTGCTCGGCCTGGCGTGCGGCGCGAAGTGCGGCCGCCTGAAATTCGGGCATCACGGCTGCAACCATCCCGTCAAAAACATCCTGACCGGCGAGGTCGCGATCTCCAGCCAGAACCACAATTTCGCGCTGGCGGACCTGCCCGCCGAACTTGAACTCACGCACATCAATCTCAACGACAATACGATCGAAGGAATCCGCCACAAATCGCTCCCCGCGTTCAGCGTGCAGTACCACCCGGAGGCAGCTCCGGGACCGCACGACGACGCCGGGCTTTTCGACGCGTTCCGCAAACTCATGGAGGACAGCAAAGCATGAAAACAAAACACATCTTCATCACGGGCGGAGTCGTTTCCAGCCTCGGCAAAGGCATCACCGGAGCCGCCCTCGCGTTCCTCCTGAAACAGCGCGGATACCGCGTGGCGATGCAGAAACTCGACCCGTACCTGAACGTCGACCCCGGCACCATGAGCCCGTACCAGCACGGCGAAGTCTTCGTGACCGACGACGGCGCGGAGACCGACCTCGACCTCGGCCACTACGAACGCATCGCCGGCGTGACGTGTTCCCACGCCAGCAACTACACCTCCGGCCGCATCTACGGCAGCGTGATCGCGCGCGAACGCGCCGGCGGCTACCTCGGCGGCACCGTGCAGGTCGTTCCCCACATCACCGACGAGATCAAGGCCGCGATCCGTTCGCTGGAAAGCGACGATGTGGATATCGCCATCACGGAGATCGGCGGCACCACCGGCGACATCGAAAGCCTGCCGTTCCAGGAGGCCACCCGCCAGTTCAAGCTCGAAGCTCCCGCGGGCGACGCGATCTTCATCCACCTCACGCTCGTGCCGTTCATCCGCGCGGCGAAGGAGATCAAGACGAAGCCCAGCCAGCATTCCGTGGCGGCGCTCCGCGGCATCGGCATCGTGCCGGACATCCTCGTGTGCCGGTCCGAGGTGCCGATGGAGGAGGAGCACCTCAACAAGCTGTCGCTTTTCTGCAACGTGCGGCGCAATTGCGTGATTGAGGAACTGGACGTACAGAACTCCATCTACGAAGTCCCGCTGGAGCTGGAGCAGCAGCAGTTCGACACGCGCGTGCTGGAACTGCTTCACCTCGAACCGCGCACGATCGACCTGGACGGCTACTGCAAGTGGCTGGAAGGCGTGCTGCATCCGCAGAACAAATGCACCATCGCGGTCGTCGGCAAGTACATCCGCCACCAGGACGCGTACAAGAGCATCTACGAATCGCTCAGCCACGCCGGGATCAAGCATTCCTGCAAGGTCGACGTGCGCAAGATCGAATCCGAGGAGTTCATGGCCTCCGATCCGGCGGCGCTTCTGAACGGCGTGGACGGCATCCTCGTGCCCGGCGGATTCGGAACACGCGGCGTGGACGGCAAGATCAAAGCGATCGAATACGCACGCACGCACAAGATCCCGTTCCTGGGCATCTGCCTGGGCATGCAGTGCGCCGTAATCGAGTTCGCGCGGGATGTCCTGAAGCTCGCCGATGCCGACAGCTCCGAGTTCAACGAGCACACGACCAATCCGGTCATCGACCTCATGGACGAACAGCGCACGATTCACGACAAGGGCGGCACCATGCGCCTCGGCGCGTACGACTGCGAGCTGGTCCCCGGTTCGCTCGCGGAACGTCTCTACGGCGAAAAGCTCATCCATGAACGCCACCGCCACCGTTATGAGTTCAATCCGAAGTACCGCGAAGCGCTCGAATCCGCCGGACTGCATATCAGCGGCGTGAATCCGCAGCGCGGCCTCGTGGAGATCGTCGAGATCGCGGACCATCCGTTCTTCATCGGCTGCCAGTTCCACCCCGAATTCAAATCCCGTCCCATGCACGCGCACCCGCTCTTCGACGGACTCGTGGAAGCGGCGCTGAAAGGTCGTCAAAATGCCGAAACGCACTGACATCCAGAAGATCCTGCTGATCGGGTCCGGCCCGATCGTCATCGGCCAGGGCTGCGAGTTCGACTACTCCGGCGTGCAGGCATGCAAGGTACTGAAGCAGGACGGGTTCGAGGTCGTGCTCGTGAACTCCAATCCGGCGACCGTCATGACCGATCCCGAGCTCGCCGACCGCACCTACATCGAACCGCTCACGTGCGACATTCTCCACGAGATCATCCGGCGCGAACGCCCCGACGCGATCTTGCCGACGCTCGGCGGCCAGACCGCGCTCAACCTCGCCATGGAGCTGAACAAGAACGGCATCCTGAAACGCTACCACGTCGAGCTCATCGGCGCCAGCGCGGACGCCATCGCGCGCGCCGAGGACCGCCAGCTCTTCAAGAAGACCATGCAGGACCTCGGGCTCGACCTGCCGCAGTCCGGCTCCGCGCACTCCGAAAGCGAGGCGGACGCCATCGCGCGCACCATCGGCACCTGGCCGCTCATCATCCGTCCCGGGTTCACGCTCGGCGGCACGGGCGGCGGCATCGCGCACGACGAGGCGGAATTCCGCGAGATCGTACGGCGCGGCCTCGAAGCCAGCCTCAACCACGAAGTCCTGATCGAGGAATCCCTGCTCGGCTGGAAGGAATTCGAGATGGAGGTCATGCGCGACAAGAAAGGCTCCAGCGTCATCGTCTGCTCCATCGAAAACCTCGACCCGATGGGCGTCCACACCGGCGACTCCATCACGGTCGCCCCCATCCAGACGCTCACCGACCGCGAATACCAGGAGATGCGCGACGACTCCCTGCGCGTGCTCGCCGCGATCGGCGTTGAGACCGGCGGATCGAACGTGCAGTGGGCGGTCAATCCGGACACCGGACGACGCATCATCATCGAAATGAACCCGCGCGTGTCGCGTTCGAGCGCGCTTGCCTCGAAAGCCACCGGATTCCCCATCGCGAAGATCGCCGCCAAGCTCGCGGTCGGCTACACGCTGGACGAACTCCGCAACGACATCACGGGCAGCACGCCGAGCTGTTTCGAGCCCGCGCTCGACTACATCGTGACGAAGATTCCGCGGTTCACGTTCGAGAAATTCCCCGCCGCCGATCCCACGCTCGGCACCCAGATGAAATCCGTCGGCGAGGTCATGGCGATCGGCCGCAACTTCAAGCAGAGCCTTCAGAAGGCTCTGCGCTCGCTCGAAACGGGCCGTGCCGGATTCGGCGCGGACGGCAGGGACGCGGCGTTCGAATCCGCCTCCGACGAGGTACTCGAAGAAAAGCTCGTGAAGCCGAACGCCGAACGCATCTTCTGGCTCCGCGCGGCGTTCAAACGCGGCTGGGACATCGAAAAAGTCTTCTCCCTCACGCAGATCGACCGTTTCTTCCTGCGGCACCTGCGTGAACTCACCATGTTCGAGGACGAGATCGCGTCCGCGGGATCGCTCGACAACCTCGCCGCCGATCATGCGCTGTTCAAACAGGCAAAGGAATTCGGCTACAGCGACCGTCAGATCGCGTTTCTGCTTCACTCCACCGAATCCGCCGTCGCAGCGCAGCGCAGACAATCCGGCCTGCTGCCGAGCTTCGGCGCGGTCGACACCTGCGCGGGCGAATTCGAGGCGATCACGCCGTACTACTACAGCTCCTACGCGGACGCGGGCGAACCCGTGCGGCCGAGGGACAATAAAAAGTCGATCATGGTGCTGGGCGGCGGCCCGAACCGCATCGGACAGGGCATCGAGTTCGACTACTGCTGCTGCCACGCGGCGTTCGCGCTGCGCAAGGCGGGCTACGAGGTCGTGATGGTGAACTCCAATCCGGAGACCGTCTCCACCGACTACGACACCAGCGACAAGCTCTATTTCGAGCCGCTCACGCTCGAGGACATCATGCACATCTACGAGCGCGAACAGTGTTCCGGCGTGATCGTGCAGTTCGGCGGGCAGACGCCGCTGAACCTGGCGCAGGCGCTGAAGGCCGCCGGGGCGAACGTGATCGGCACCAGCCCGGACGACATCGACCTCGCCGAGGACCGCGACTACTTCAAGCAGCTCGCCACGAAGATCGGCATCCTCCAGCCCGAAAGCGGCATCGCGCACACCGTGGACGAGGCGCTCGCCATCGCGGAAAAGATCGGCTACCCCGTGCTCGTGCGGCCGAGTTTCGTGCTCGGCGGACGCGGCATGGTGATCGTCTACAAGGAAAAATACCTGCGCAAGTTCGCCGAGGAGGCGGCGCGCGTCGCCGAGGGCAAGCCCATCCTGATCGACCGGTTCCTGGAGAACGCGATCGAGCTGGACGTGGACTGCATTTCCGACGGCGAGACGACCGTGATCGGCGCGATCCTGGAGCACGTCGAGCCCGCCGGATGCCATTCCGGCGACTCCGCCAGCATCACCCCGCCGATGAGCCTGTCACCTGAGATTTTAGCTCAAATCCGCGTCTATGCCCGCGAGTTCGCCGCCGCGCTCCACGTGAACGGGCTCATGAACATGCAGCTCGCGGTCAAGGACGGAAAGATATACATGATCGAGGTCAATCCGCGCGCGTCCCGTACGATCCCGTTCGTCAGCAAGGCGATCGGCGTGCACCTCGCCGGACTCGCCGCGCTCTGCATGACCGGGAGCAAGCTCGCCGGCCTCGGATTCACGCGCGAAGTCGTCCTGCCGTACACAGCCGTGAAGGAGGCCGTGTTCCCGTTCGTGAAGTTCCCCGGCGTCGACATCGTGCTGACCCCGGAGATGAAGTCGACGGGCGAGGTGATGTGCCTCGACCCGGACTGGGGCATCGCCTACCTGAAAAGCCAGCTTGCCGCCGGGTCGCGCCTGCCGAAACAGGGCAGCGTCTTCCTGTCCGTGAAGGATCAGGACAAGCCGCGCATCGTCGAGGTCGCGCGCAAGCTCGTCGACCTCGGATTCCGGCTGTACGCCACGCTCGGCACCTCCACGCTGCTCTGCAACGAGGGGATCCGCGTGAACGCGCTCTTCCGCATCTCGAAGGGGCGGCCGAACCTGCTCGACCTCATCCACGAGGGCGAGATCCAGTGGGTCATCAACACCTCGGAAAACGGCGCGGAAGCCATGGTCGACGAGATACGGATGCGGTCCAAGTCCATCGCCGCCGGCATCCCGATCACCACGACCATCGCGGGCGCGGAAGCCGCCGTCGACGGCCTGCGCGACCAGCTCGAATTCGGGCGTTTCGAGGTCAGCTGCCTTCAGGAATACCACCGCCACATCCACCAGATGCGCACCGCGGGCAAATGACACTCCCGCCCGCATCGGGGCAATCGAATACAGAAGCCGTTCAGCTCGAATTCAGGGCTTGCGGCGGGGAGAATTATCTGACGATGCCAGGGCAAGCCGGGCTTCGGCGGGGGTGAGCTTGCGCCACTGCCCCATCGGGAGGCCGCCGAGACGGAGTCCGCCGACGGCGATGCGTTTGAGCCTGCGCGTGCGGTTGTCGAGCGATTCGAGCATGCGACGGATTTCGCGGTTCTTGCCCTCGCCGAGGATGAAGATGTAACGGCCGGGGACTTCGGCTCGGATGGCGAGCGCGCGGAGCGTTTCGCCGTCGTTCCGCACGCCCGTGGTGGTGAGAAGCCGGATGTCGGCCTGAGAAAGCGGACGGTCGGTGGTCACCTGGTAGGTCTTGCGCGTGCCGTGGCGCGGATGCGTGAGCTTTTCGATCCACGCGCCGTCGTTGGAGAAAAGGATGAGGCCCTCGCTGTTCTTGTCGAGGCGGCCCGCGGAAACGAGGCGGACACCGGGGATATGGATCAGGTCCAGCGCCTTTTTCGGGGCGTGCGGATCCTCGGAGGTGCACACATAGCCGCGCGGCTTGTGCAGCATGACGTAGACGTACGAACAGACAGGCTTAACAGGCTTTCCGTCCAGCGACACGCGGTCGTCCGGGCCGATGCGGACGGATGGATCGGTGCGGACTTCGCCGTTGACGGACACATGCCCGGTCTTGATGAGATCGGCGGAATGCCGCCGGGAAGCGGCCCCGGAGGCCGCCAGGAACTTCGTGAGGTTCGGATACGGATCGGAATCCGGCATCGGGGTCAGTCGGCGTTTTTCGCGGATTCTACGGCGGCCAGATGCTTTTTGGCGAGCTGGATGATCTCCATGAGCTTCTGGCTCTGGACGTCCGGCGGGAGGCTGTCGAACGCGTCCAGCAGGATCTTCTGGTCGGCGGTCATCTCGATCTCGTATTTGACCTTGTCGCCGTCTTTCGGCAGGTAGGCGGTGAGGAGCGGCTGGAGCTTCAGCCAGGTGTCCTTCTGCATGACCTCGGTCTCGCGGCGCATGTATTTGGAAATGGTGTTCGCGCTGACGTTCACGCGGCTCGCGAAATCGGCGACGGAATCGTAGCCGTCCGCGATGCAGGCGTGCAGGGCTTTGACGATGTCTTCTGTAATCTTCATGCTATGATACCCCCGTTTTGTTCAGGGATTGTGTTGCTTGTTCCAGGCGGACAGGGCGGTGCGGAATTCGCGCATCGTGCCGTATTTCGCCTGAAGTTCCGCGCGCTCTTTCTCGTCGGAATCCTCGAGCACGTGCTTGAAGTAGCTTGCGATGACGTAGGCGGTGATCTCCTTGGCGCTTTCGTCGTCGGCGGCGATCGTCTTCGCCCCGGTGAAATCGCCGTAGAGAAGCAGGTAGAAATACAGCGCGTCGGAGTGTCCGGCCTCGCCCGCGCCCTTCTTCAGCAGCACCAGGCGCTGTTTCTGCGGCAGGTCTTCGAGCTCGAACTGGAACGGCTTGCCGTCGACCATGGCGGCCTTCACGAGACCGTTGCTGATGGATTTCACGGTGCAGATGCCGGACGGGCCGTAGCCGATCTGCGTTTCGGCGAGGATGGTATTGCCGTTGTAGGTGTTCTCGCGGATCGCCTTCGCGCCGGCGATGTTGTCCAGCACGCTTCTGGCCCAGTCGCGGTACGGACGCGCGACCTCGGCGACGGCCTCGTCGGAATCCTGCGCGTGGCGGTCGAGAATCTGGAACCAGTCGGCATAATCCTTTTCCACGCGGTCCTCAAGATGGCCGAGAAGGGTCTGTTCGACCATGCGGCCTGCGAAATACTCCTTCTGGCGGGCAAAGCGTTCGGAAAGCTCCATTGCGGTACGGGCGCTCTGCTCCTTGCGGAGCTGTTCGGCCTGCTGCGCGTACTGTTCGGCTTTGCGTCTGTCCTCGGCGGCCTGTTCGGCACGGCGTTTCGCGTCCTCGGCGGCCTCTTTTTCGTCCTTCAGCTGGGCGATTTGCCTGCGGAGTTTGCGGGATTCGAGGTCGCGCGTAGTGGCCATGACCGCTTCGTCGGCCTCCTGGAAGACCGCACGGAAGGTCATCAGCGCCTGTTCCTCCTTGGGCTTCCCGGGCTCGTAATTCTTGGCGATGAAGGCTTCGCACTTCTCGAGCAGGCCGCGCTTGTCCGTCGGGTTCGCGCGGGAGAACGCCACGATCTCGTCGACGTCGAGCGTCAGCGGGGTGTCGCGCTGAAGTTCGCGTTCCTTGGCCTCGGCGGCCTCCTTGCGGGCGCGTTCCTCGCGGGCCTTGGCGTTATTGAAATAGAACAAGACGCCCGCGGCAATGAGCGAGACGAGCAGCACGAGGCAGGCGATCAGGATCACGGAGCGCGTCCTGCGGGCCTCGTCCTGCTGGCGTTTCTTCAGGTTGTAGATGTTGCGGGCGCGGTCGTTCTGACGGTCGCCGGCTCCGTCGAGGACGGTCCCGCCGGACGGACGTGCGATGCGTGTCCCGGTCCTGGAAACGCCGGAGGACAGGACCTCGGAATCGGTGGACGGCCCGGCGAGTTTGCCGCGGCGCGCGTTGCGGAGGTCGTCGATGAGCTCGGACGCGTCCTGATAGCGCATGGACGGGTTCTTCGCCATCATCTTCATGATGATCCGGGAAACGCTTTCGGGGATGTCCTTGTTCACGGAACGCGGCGGGATCAGCGGCTCGGTGAGGTGCTTCTTCGCGATCTCGGCGGCAGTGCCGCCGTCGAATGCAAGACGGCCGGTCACGAACTGGTAGAACGTGGCGCCGAGGCTGTAGATGTCGCTGCGGGCGTCCATCGGGGCGCCGGTGAGCGCCTCGGGACTGATGTACTGCGGCGTGCCCATGACCTCATCGTCGTCGGCGTCGCTCATGTCTCCGGTGACGCGGGCGAGACCGAGGTCGGCCAGCTTGGCGCGTCCGGTGGAGGTGAGCATGATGTTGTCCGGCTTGATGTCGCAGTGGATGAGTTTCTGTTCGATCCAGGCGTAGTTCAGCGCCTCGGCGATCTGCTGGATGATGTTCAGCGCCTGGTCCACGGGGATCACGCCCTCGCGCTCCAGCACGTCCTTCATCGTCTCTCCGTCGATGTTCTCCATCGCGAAATACAGCAGCCCGTCGTCCTCGCCCACGGCGTACGCCTGGACGATGTGCGGATGGTTCAGCTTGGCGGCGGCGCGCGCCTCCTTGATGAAAAGCGCCACGAATTCGGCGTTGTTCGCGTAGGATTCGGCGAGGATCTTCAGCGCGGCGGGACGGTCGAGCGTGATCTGGTGGGACAGGTACACCGTGCCCATGCCGCCCTGCCCGATGGCGCGGCGTATGATGAAGTCGGCGATCACGGAGCCGCGGGAAAGACGCGTCGGAGGCACCTGCACCACGCTGCCGCAGTGGCCGCACTGCACCATGATGCCGGCGTCGATGTCGTCGACGGCTACGATCCTGCCGCAGGATGAACATTGGAAACGCATATGGAACTATTCTCCTGAGTAAAAATCAATCCACGGGGTCGAGGAACCTGGTCTTGCAGGTCAGCCAGTTGATGTTCAGCGGGAGCTTCGGCGTCTTGCCGGCGCCCGCATCGTAACGGTTGGCCTCCACGAAGCGCACGACCATGTTCTTGTTATCCGTCCCGGCCAGCTGGCCGTTCGGTTTGAAGACGATCGCTTTCAAGGTCTGTGTGCCGGTATCGGAACTGCTGCCGCCGGGAAGATCCTTGTTCGGCACTTTTGCGACCTGCTTCGGGGCGGAGGAACCGGCCGTGCCTTCCTTGCCGCCGGAAGTCAGGCCGAAATCGTCGTCCGTGTCGGGGATCATGGTGTTTTCGGGCAGGAGCACGAACGCCGTGCCGGGAGCCCAGCGGCGCCATTCGTATTTGGAGCTGGTTTCGTCGGAACCGCTGTCATCGCTGTCGAAGTCGGTATAGACTTCCGCCATGCGGAAACTCCTGTATCCTTTGTCGCTCGACTTTTCCTTCGCGAAGACGAGCGCGGTATAGACTTTGGCGGAGACGGCGTGCGCACGGGCCTCCATGACCGCGCCGTTCAGCCGGTTCGCGGCGAGCGTGGTCTTGCGGCCGGCGAAAAGCGAACTGTAGGCGGGAATCGCGACCGCGGCGAGGAGGATCATGACTCCCATGACCGCGATCAGTTCGATCAGGGTAAACGGCCTGGCTGTTTTCTGTCTCATATCGTGTCTCCCGTTCGGATGGGGTTATTTCTTTCTGGACGCGGCCGCCGCTTTGGTCTCTTCCTCAAGAGCTTTTCTCGCGGCTTCCTCCTGCTCGATGATCTGTTTCTTGCGCTGGGCGATGTACTCGGCCTTGCGCTGCGCCTTGTTGGCGTCGGTGAGGGTCTTGAGCTTGGCGGCGTCCATGCGCTCCGGCTTCTTGACGAACTTGTTCAGTTCATCGTAGCGGTCGGCGTAGAGCTTCGTCGCCTGCTTGTAGAGGTTCGCGTTCTTCTCGCGGATGGCCTTGTCCATCATCTCAGCCGGTTCGTTCAGCTCCAGCGCCTTGTTGTAGAGCTTCTTGAACCAGACGTCGGTGGCCTCGGTCACTTCCATGAGTTCGGGGTTCACCGGCGCGGCGTCGGAATCCTTTTTCTTCAGGGTGACGTCGAAGATGTAGTTGTAAAGGTTGATCATCGCCGACTTGATCTGGCGCGAACCGATGCGTTTGGCGTACTTGTCGGGATCGCGGGCGAACGCCTCGTAGGAACCCGGCATGTCGGAATCGCCGAACGCGGCGATATACTCCTTCAGCATGTCGGACGCCTCCCGTTTGGTGAAGGAGGGTTCCAGCACGTCGTTCGGGACATAGATGTCGCTGTCCTTGATGGAGGCGGCGGTCCGGGCGGGTCTCTGCTGGCTGAACGCGCAGACAGGCGCGATCACGGCCGCGGCGAGGGCGGCGAGCAGAATCTGAGTTTTGAAAAAATGATTATTCCGCATATTCTTTCCTCGTTACTTTCCAGGCGCCTTTGTTGTCGTTTGCCGACTCGTCCCATTCCAGACGGACGATAATCTTCGTCTCGCCCGTGATCTGGTCATAGAAGTTGTCGTATTTTTTGAACGCGACAGAGCGTTTCCCGAAGGTCGAACGCACCGTCGCCGCGCTCATGTTCGTATTGACATTCCGGACACGGCCGTTGGCATCGTTGCTGAACGCCCGGAATCCGGCATCATACAGGACCTCCTCATCCTTGTCGGAGAAAACGCGAGAAAGCGAAGCGCCGCCGACGTCCTTGATGGTCTGCGCCAGCACCAGGACCGTCGCGCGCTTGAGCGGCTGCCTGTTCCATTTCAGCAGATTGACCACGCGGCAGAAGATCTCCTCCGCCTCGGCGTCGTTCACGTTCCTCTTGATGATCTTGTCCATCTGGCCGCTGCCTGTGGGGGAATACGAGGTCGGGAAGACAGCGGTGCGGCGGGGCAGATTGCCCTGCGAAATCGCGTAGGTCACGGCCTCGGAAAGAGCCTTCGCGTAGGCGTCGGCGTCCATGTCGCCGTTCCTGTCGGAGTCGACGGAGTCGCCCGCGATCGTTCCGCCGTCCGCGCTGCCGCTGTTCATCGCGGTAAAGGTGCGGTAGACCGGGAAACCGGTGAAGAGGGATTTGAACGTGAACGGGGTGCTGCTGCCGCCGAACGACGCGACGCAGTTCAGATTGATCATGCCGAGGACCGGATCCTTGATGCGCTCCTGTGTCGTGAGCGCGACCTGGTCCAGCAGATGGCCGTCGCCGTTCTGGTAGACCCCCATGCCGTTGCCGCCGTTCTGATTGTTTTTCGGGGCGCACTTCAGGTTGATCGTCTGCCAGGGAGCGCCGCGGTGGATCGCGCCGAGTTCCCACAGGGACTGCATCTGGCCGTGCCGGATGTACGCCGTGGAAATGGAATCGTTTCCGGCGTAGGCGGGATTCGTCTGCTCCTCCCTATCATAGTAGGAGCCACGATTGATAGTGTTGTTCATGTTTCCGATGGTCGAATTGACCGCGGTTTCCGTTTCGGCGAACGCCGGCGTACTCCAGTCGTTGCGGCCGAGGTTCTGGCGCGGATCGTTGGCCTGCACGTCGAAATAGAAACGTCTGCTGAAATCGCCGGCGCCGGCGACTATCGCTTCCGCGTTGTTCGGCATAAAATTGTGTCCGGTTGAAGAAGAAAGTCCTGTCGGCATGAGGGCGAGGTCTGCGTTGCGGCCGGAACCGTCCTGAAGCACGACACGGTCAAGTCTAACCGTAACATTGCGGACTTTGATATATTCGTAGAAATCGGCATCATGCCCGAGCGGTCTGTCGTAGGGGCCGCGTTCCGGCGTGGTCACGCTTCCGACCGAACTGTTTTCGAGGAAGAACGAGTAAATCCGGTAACCGGAGTCTCCGTCGGTCGGGGTGACAGTCCACTGGGTGCCGGCATCGAACCGGACGGTCTGCGGAATCCAGGAACCGGCGACGGGATTCAGATATTCATAGCTGATCTCGCCGATCAGGAGGGGATTCCCGACAGAAAGAGGATCGGCGTACATGTTCACGGTCTCGACGTCGATTTTGATCTCATGATTGTAAGTGCAGTCGGTGTACCACACCCAGAACTGCCTTTTCGGCGGATTGTCCGCCGTCCATTCCATCCGCCTCAGAGGGAGGCCGAGGTGGCCGCCGACCGAAACGTCCGCATGGACCTCGTTGATGTACGGGGTGCACTTGTTTCCGGTGTAGGTCGGCTCGCCGCTGATCCAGTTGTCGTTGTCGGTCACGGGCGGGCGGCTGGCGGAGGCGTTGTAGTTGATGAGGTTCGCGACGGTCTGGTTCACGTTGGCCTGGCCGGCATTGGCCTTGCTGAACCACGGAATCTCGCTCTTGACCGTATCGACGGTAATGGCTTCCCAGTCGTTGCGGATCAGCGGGAACCGGTAGGCCTCGTCTTCGGAAAGCTCGCTCTTCGCGAGGTCGTTGATCGGTTTTCCGTCCGGGCTGAATTTATTGTATTCGGCCTGCCCCATGACGTCGAAATACTGGTCGGCCATCATCTTGAGCTGCTTGTCGGCAGCGGAAGTCCCTCCGCCCGTCATGTCATTGATGAAGACATCTATATCTTCCCAGTCTTCGGACAATTTCGCATATTCGGTTCTGACGGTCTCAGGGGTGATGCGAGGAGCATTGGTCGAGTAGTCCCAGTTGTTGCGTGCGCTGCGGAAGATGAACTGCGGCTCGCAGGTCCAGCGGCCGAGACGTTTCTGGAAGATCGTATCGTCGAAATCTGAGTAATACTTGGAGTCGGCTTTTCCGATGGCGTTCGGATTCAGCTGGTCGTTCTGGCCGATCGCGACGTAGGCGTAACGGCCGTAGATGCGTTCCGTGGACGGATTGGCGTCGCCGTAGGTGTTCTTGGTGAAGACGTACTCCCAGGAGGGGCAGCGGGAATCTTCGCGGTCGTAGTAGGTGGACCGGTTGAAACGGAGCGGACCGTCGTGGAACGTAAAGAGGCCGTTTCTCTCCAGTTTCCAGATCCAGTCGGACGCGTATTCGTTCACGTTGGAGTTTGTCGGCCTGGTCGCGTTGTAGTTCGAGCAGACGTAGGAGGCGTTGTCGGACTGCATCAGGGCCAGGACGGCGCGGTTGACGACGCCGTCGGCGAGGATGCGCGCCGCGGAAGCGTCGACGTGCGCGGCGGCGACCTTGCGTCCGGTCGACGCATTCGAAGAGAAGATCATTGCGACGATCAGCGCCATGGAGAGGATGCAGAGCGTGAAAAGGAGCGCGATGCCGTGCTGCCCGCGGGCGCGGACGGCCCGTTTCAGCATCCGCTTCATCAGGTTCGGTTTATGCTGTATCATGATGCACTTGCTCCTTCCCGGTCAGAGTTTCGGTTTCGGCTGCCCGCGGTCGATGACGACCATGCGGCGGAACTCGCGCTTGTTTGCGTTTTTGAGGATGGCGGTTTTCGCATCCGGGTTCGCCTTGATACGGCGGAGCGTTTTGCCGTCGACCAGCTCCATGCGGATCACGACGAGTCCGGGGAGGACCTTCTTGCCTTCGTCGCCGTAATACGCCCTGACGTTGAAATCGGTCACGCCGTCGACCAGCTCGGTCTTGTTGCCGGTGCAATCATTCCCGGAAACATCGAAGGTGTCGCCGCCGTCATCATACGAATAAATAAGTGCCTGATCGCCCTTGTCCCACTCGTATCTCACGCCCACGATGGCGGTCTTGGCCGTCTTCTTCAGTTTCTCCGGACGGACCGTGGAAACCTTGAAATAGCTGTTCTCGCTGTACTCGAACGGCGTGAGATCGTCGTCCGTCTGCGAATAATACACGCACGTGAGGTCGTTCGCCATCATGTCCATGGCGATGCGGGCGCGCTCGAACATCTCGGTGCGTTCCACGCCGGAGCTGAGGACGGTCTCGGTGGAGGAATAGAACTGCATGAGTCCGAGCAGGAACACGGACAGGACGCTCATCGCGATCAGGACTTCAACCAGTGTAAAAGGCTTTCTCATCGGCAAATCTCCTTATTCCACAGGCTTGTAATAGGTCGGGTCCAGATACTCGCGCACGAACAGACGGGACTGGCGCGGATACGAACTGTTTTTCTTGTACGGCTTTGTGAGCGGCCAGGAAACCTCAATAAACACGCGGACGAACGGCTCTTCTTCCTTATCCGGATGCTTGATCGTATTCATTCTAACCGCGGGCTTCATGAACTTGCCGGTCTCCCCGTCGACCGTCGTCAGGCTGAGATTGTTATTATCCTCTTTCCAGCAGATGACCTCGGCCGCGAAATCCGGGGCTTCGCCCGGAGGACCGAAGAGGAATGCGAAATGGCCGTCCTGAAGACCGGAGTCAGGTTCGATCCTGTAGGATTCGTCGGACCCCAGCGACATATTGGCATAATCTCTCGCCTTGGAATCGGAATAAGGAGCATCTGTAACTGCCGTTTTGGAGGTTTTCAGCCCCTGGATCCAGTCGAAATGCTCCCAGGCGGCCCGGTCGAGCTGGGCGATCACGGAATTAGCGGCATCGGCGGCGAGCGTATCGCCGACGGAGTCCGAAGTGGACTTGACGGCAACCGGCAGAAGCGCCATGATGGCGGCCACGCCGATCGCCGCGACGGCCATCGCCACCGCGATTTCAATCAGACTGAAAAGTTTTTTTCTGCCCATGGAGACCTGCTTTCCTGCTTGCCGGATCGCTCCGGCTGTTGTTTCACGATCCGTTCACGCCGCCCGGAATGACGGCACATCCCGCCGGATCGGGGGGAAACATCCGGCGGCGGACCGGGGCAAACGCCCCGAAACTGGCAAAGAGCCTGAATAACCCGTGGGAACAACTGCTTCTGGACCGGAATCCCGGTCCGGGGCGGTCATTCCGCGGAGAGGATTTCGAAGATTTTCTTGCGGTCGTCGCCCGCGGCGATGATGCTGGGGATGACGTTGTCTTCTTTGAGGCGGGAGGAGATGCTGCCGAGGAGCTTCAGATAGGCTTCCGGATCGCGTTCGTCGGCCGCGAAGAAGACGGCGAGCTTCACCGGTTCCTCGTCGAGGGTCTTGTAGTCGGTGATCGGATTGCGGCAGACGACCACGATCACGAGCGGGGACGGGAAGCCGTTGATTCGGATATGAGGGAGAGCAAGTCCTTTTCCGACGCCGGTGGTCATCATGCGCTCGCGCTTCAGGATCGCCTCGCGGATCTGGTCTTCGTCCATGGTGCAGCGGGTGCAGGCATGGGCGACGATGGCGTCAAGCACTTTCTTTTTCGTGTCGCAGTCCACGATCAGGATGGAGTCCTGCTGGAGGTACTTTACGAATTCCGGTTTCATAGTATTTGCCTTTCTATAGGAGATGGGTGTGTACTTTTAGACGGGATAAAATATCCTCAATTCCGCAAAAATGCAAGCCTGCAACACGAAAAACACGCATTTTTTTTGTCTTTTTCCGCGTTTTTTTTGCGTTTCAAGACATTTCGGCGGCCGGAAAGCGATTTTTCGGCATTCCGCCGGAGGGCAGATAAAACGGCGTATCCGGCGGAAAAGAAGGCGGAAATCCGGTCAGGAATTCATCGCCAGCGCGGCTTTCGTGATGCCGGCGACTTCCGCGGAGACCGCGTCGGAATCCAGGAAGCCCTGCGGGAGTCTTCCGGCGTCGCACGCGGCGAGGAATTTCGGATCGAGCGGAATCTGCGCGAGAAGGGCAAGCCCTTCCTGGTTCGCGAGCTTTTCGCCGCCGCCGGAGGAGAAGAGCGTGTGCTTCGCGGAGCAGTCCGGGCAGACGTACGCGCTCATATTTTCCACGACGCCGAGGATGCGGACGTCGAGGCGGTTGCAGAAGCTGATGCACTTGCGGCAGTCGGCGAGGGAGACTTCCTGCGGGGTGGTGACCACGATGGCGGCCTTGTCGCCCTGGATCATCTGGCAGGCGGAAAGGGATTCGTCGCCGGTCCCGGGCGGGAAGTCGAGGATGAGGTAGTCGAGGTCGTCGCCCCAGTCCACTTCCTCGAAGAGCTGGCCGAGCAGGCCGATCTTCGCCGGGCCGCGCAGGATCACAGCGTCGTCCGGGTTTTCGAGCAGGAATCCGATGGAGACAAGCTTCACGCCCGCCACGGACAGCGGCACGAGTCCGGCCTCGGTCCCGTCGAGACGGCGGTCCGCCGCGCCGAACAGGGTCGGCTGGCTCGGTCCGTGGAAATCGACGTCCAGCAGCGCGACCTTCATGCCTTCGCGCGCCAGAGCGACCGCGAGGCAGGCAGCGACCGTGCTCTTGCCCACGCCGCCCTTGCCGGACAGCACCATGATTTTATGTTTGATCTTGTCGAGACGGGAGGGTTTGCGTTCGCCGCAGGAACCGGCGGAGCCGCAGGTGGAGCAGGAACCGGAGCAGTTTTCGGACATAATTCAATCCTTCATGGTTTGAGCGTGTATATGTGCAGTGTGATAAAGCAGGAAAAAGAGTTGACGCGCCGGACGGATCAGCCGCGGAGCTTGCGCTGGAGCTGGTTCAGCACGCCTTTGAGTTCCTCGTCCTTGAGCGAGTTTTCCTCGATCTGCTTCACGGCGTGGATCACGGTGCCGTGGGAGCG
The DNA here is from genome assembly GCA_016285345.1 of Victivallales bacterium. Lineage (GTDB taxonomy): Bacteria > Verrucomicrobiota > Lentisphaeria > Victivallales > UBA1829 > UBA1732. The sequence continues at coordinate 38,554 of JAEEQN010000013.1, forward strand.
GCCGCCGAACGCGCGTCCGATCTCCTGATGCGGACGGGACGTGAGCTTGCGGGAGAGATACATGGCGATCATGCGCGGCTCGGCGATGTTCTTCGGCTTCTTCGGGCCGGTGAGGTCGTAGACCTGAATGCCGAAGAACTCGGCAACGGCCTTCTGAATCTCCTCAATGGAAATCGCGCGGGACTCGGCTTCCTTTTCGAGCTGGTCGGACAGGATGCGCTTCGCGGCCTCGAGGTCGATCTCCTGCTTCATGGCCGTGGCGTACATGGAGAGGCACATCAGCGCGCCCTTCAGCGGACGGATGTTCGAGGAGATGCGTTCGGCGATGAACGACAGCACGTCGTCGCCGAGTTTCAGGCGGAGGCACTGCTGCTCCTGCTTCAGGATGGCGAGGCGCGTCTCGAACGACGACTGCGTGATCTGCGTAGTGACGCCGGAGACGAACCGAGAAACGAGGCGCGCTTCCAGGCCGGGGATCTCGGAGGGCTGACGGTCGGACGTGAGGATGATCTGCTTGCCGAGGCCGTACAACGTGTTGAACGTATTGAAGAACTCTTCCTGCAAACTGGTCTTGTTGCCGAGCGTGTGGACGTCGTCGACGAGCAGATAGTCCACGTTGCGGAAGGTCTCGCGGAAATCGTACATGGTCTTGGTGCGGAGGGAATCGAGGAACGCGTTGAGGAAGTTTTCGCAGGACGTGTAGCGGACGCGCGCCTTCGGATTGTGGGCGCGGACCTCATGCGCCACGGCGAGAAGCAGGTGCGTCTTGCCCATGCCGGAGCCGCCGTAGATGTACAGGGGATTGATCGTGCCGGGGTTCTGCGCCGCGGAGAGCGCCGCGGTGTAGGCATAACGGTTCTCCTCGCCGACCACGAAGTTGTCGAACGAATGCTTGCTGATGAGACTGGCGAGCTCGGGGCTGATCTCGTCGTCGTCCGCGGCGGGCTCGTTGGAGACCTGGGAATAATCGGGATCGAAGCCGAGTCCGAGGTCCTCGGTCTCGTCGGTATCGAAGTAGCCGGACTCGAACATGACCTTCATGCCGGGATGTCCGGCGGCTGCAAGCGCCTCGGAAATGAGGTCGCCGTAATTTTTCATCACGATGTCCGCGAAGAAATCATCCGAGGTCCCGACCACGATCTGCGTTTCGTCAACTGAGATCGGCACCATCTTCTTGAACCACTGCTTGTACACTGCTTCGGATTTCGCCCTGATGAACCCGACTGCTGACTGCCATACTTCGGAGGCGCTGCTTTCGCCGTGCGACATTTTCTTCCTCTAACTGTTCTCGTCGTATCGTTTTAGGTTGTTTTTTCAGAACTTGTTGACAATGCCCGCGGCGGCCCTTGAAAAAGCCGTCCGGAGACTGTCCGGACAGAACGGCACAACGGTCCGCAAATCACGGGCGCAAAAGAGTTTCCGCGGGAAAAACCGCGGCGGCTCTTTCACCTCGTTTTGAGCATAAACGCTGTATCGTTCCGATGTTTCGGGACCCCATGCATGACTTTTTGAAAAATCAAGCCGTTTTCCCAAAATTTCCGCACTTTTTTTGAAGGCCGGAAAACCCTGCGAAAATCAACGACATACAGCACTCTTGACAAGTTGTTGACAAGTTGTTGACAATCGTTGTCGTCATCCGGCATCCAAAACGCGGCGCGGGCATCCTTCCCGGACCGGAAACCGGACGGCCAGACCACACGAAACCGCCGGAGCGGCGTCATGAAGACGCGCACGCCGGAGCGATGCAGGGGGAGAGGCCGGACGGAATGCCGGAATCGCGAAGAACGCTATCTTTAATTTGCACCATTTTTCCGATTTAGCAAGTCGAAAACGGAGGATTTTTCGGACTTTTGCCGTATCCTGTTGATTTCATGTTGAAAAAAATTATTTCGGGTGCATATTATGGTATCACTTTTTTTTTATGGAGCGTATTATTATGGAGAAAAAACGTCGCATTCTGTTCCTGCTGGACCACTGTCTGACCCCGTACGAGCGGATCGAAAGCTGCGGCATCCTGTGCGAAAAGGACACCATCATCGCCATCGGCGGCGAAACGGCGTTCTCGCAGGACGAGCCGGGGCTTCAGGTCGTCAAGCTCAAAGACGCCTACGGCCTGCCCGGATTCATCGACACGCACATCCACGGCCTCGGCGCGGACGTGATGCCCGACTTCAGCGGGCTGGACCCGCTCCACGAGATGAGCAGGATCCTCGCCCGGCACGGCGTCACCACGTTCTTCCCCACGATCGTGTCGCTCCCGCGCGAGACCATGATCGAACAGGTCGACGCCATGTGCGGTTCGATCCAGAGCGGCTACCAGTACGCCGAACCCCAGGCGCTTCACCTCGAAGGCCCGTTCATCAACCCCCAGAAACGAGGCGACCAGATCGCGTCGAACATCTCGCCCGTCGACCTCGGATTCGCGCGCGAACTTTTCGAGGCGGGACGCGGCCGCATCAAGGTCATGACGTTCGCGCCTGAGATGCCGAACGCGGTAAAGCTGGTCGAGCTCATGCTCGAACACGGCGTGATCCCGTCCATGGGGCACAGCCTCGCGACCGAGTCCGAGACGCTGGAGGCGATCGAGGCGGGCGCGCACCGCTGCACCTACATCTTCAACGCCATGCCCGCCCTCTACCACAGGTCGTCCTCCCTCACCGCGATCGCCCTCACCGACGACCGCGTGACCATTGAGATCATCGTCGACGGCCTCCACCTGCATCCGACCATCGTGAACATGATCGTGCGCTGCAAGCCCGCCGACAAGATCGTCGTCATCAGCAACGCGGTCGTGCTGGAGCACAACCGTGAGGTCGAGGAGCAGTCGGGAGTCGTCCGCCTGGGCGACGGCGTGATCTCCGGCTCCACCATGACGCTCGACAACTCCTGGCTCCACCTCCTCAGCTACGGCAACATGGACGAATCCCTCGCCGCCGCCTGCGTCTCCACCAATCCGGCGAAGGACCTCGGCCTCATCACCCGCGGCGAGCTGCGCCCCGGCAAACGCGCCGACATCACCATCCTCGACACGAAGACCAACCGCGTCCGCATGACCGTCTCCCGCGGCAACATCATCTACGACTCCGAAAATCCCGACCTCTGATCCGCACCTATGAACAAACCCGAAATCCTCCCCTATCTCCTCCTCGACACGGGCTCCTGCCGCAAGCTCGAACAGGTCGGCCCGTACCGGATCATCCGCCCCGCGCTCAACGCCTTCTGGCGGCCCACCCTGCCCGAAAAGGAATGGAACGCCGCCGACGCGACATTCGAGCGACAGAGCACGGGCGGCGGCGTTTGGACGTGGAAACGCGGCATGAAACAGCCCGATGAGGGGAAATGGATCGTGCGCTGGGGCGAGGTCAATTTTCTGGTCAAGCCGACCCATTTCGGGCATCTCGGATTCTTCGCCGAGCAGATCGGGAACTGGGCATGGCTCCGCGAATCCTCCGCGCTCCTGCCCGCGAACTCCGACACGCTCAACCTCTTCGCCTACTCCGGCGGCGCGACGTTCGCCATGGCGCAGGGCGGCGCGAACGCCTGCCACCTGGACGCCTCGCGCGGCATCATCGACTGGGCGAACAAAAACCAGGCGCTTAACAACGATCTCAAAGGCAAGATACGCTGGATCTGCGACGACGCCATGAAGTTCGTCGCGCGCGAACAGCGCCGCGGGCACAAATACCGCGGCATCGTGCTCGATCCGCCGTCGTTCGGACGCGGCGCACAGGGCCAGGTGTGGAAGATCGAATCCGACATCGCCGACCTGCTGGCGTCCGTTCGCGCCATTCTCGACACTTCGGGGCGCTTCTTCATCCTCCTCACCTGCCATTCCCCCGGTTTCTCCGCGTTCTCCCTCGGACGCATGCTCGAACAGGCGTTCCCGGATTTCGCCGCGCAGGTCGAATCCGGCGAGATGCTCATCCCGGAGACCTCCGCGCCGGGCCGCGCGCTCCCCGCCGGACTGTATGCCCGACTCCGCAACTGATTTTTCCTCATTCGTTATGCTCATCCGTCCTCCAGAATCCCTCCCGCGCCAGACCGAGCCACGCCGCATCGCCGTCCGCGTCAAGCAGAAGGCCGTGCCCGCGATCCGGTCGGGGCATCCGTGGCTGTTCGAGGACTCGGTGAAGAAAGCGCCGCCCGACGCCGCGCCCGGCGACGTGGCGGTCCTGTACGATCCGGACGGGAAGAAGATCCTCGGCGCGGGGCTGTACGATCCGCATTCCCAGCTTCGCGTCAGGATTCTTCAGAAAGATCCCGCGCAGCCGCCGGTCGGGCCCGCGCTCTTCGCAAAACTTGCCGCCGATGCCGCCTCAGTCCGTGCGGACGCCATCCCCGCCGAAACCACGGCATACCGCCTCGCCAACGGCGAGAGCGACGGATTCCCCGGGCTCGTCGCCGACCGTTACGCCGACACGCTTGTCGTGAAGCTCTATTCCGAGGCGTTCGTGCCGTGGGCGGGCGACATCGCCGACGCTTTTTTCGCGGCGAATCCCGGGCTGGTCCACTGCGTGATCCGGCTCTCCCGCGCACTGGAGGACAGCCCGTTCGTCCGCCAGTTCTTCCCGGAGCCCGCGGTCGTCTTCACGGCAAAGCCCGATACGTTCAACAATCCGGTCCGTTTTCAGGAAAACGGCATTATTTTCGAGGCGGACGTGATCCGCGGTCAGAAGACCGGATTCTTCCTCGACCAGCGCGACAACCGCGCCCGCGTCGGCACGATGTCCGCCGGACGCGACGTGCTGAACGTCTTTTCGTTCTCCGGCGGGTTCTCGCTGTATGCGGCGCGGGGCGGAGCTTCGAGCGTGTGCAGCCTCGACGCCGACAAACACGCCATCGCCGCGTGCGACCGCCATTTCGAGCTGAACTCCGCGCACCCGAACGTCCGCCGCTGCACGCATGAAGGCATCGTCGGCGACGCGTTCGAGGTCATGCACGACCTCGCGAAAGCGAAACGGCGTTTCGGGCTCGTGATCGTGGATCCGCCGTCCTTCGCGAAATCCGCCGCCGAACATGACCGCGCGCTGCATTCCTACGCCCGGCTGGCCGCGCTCGCCGATTCCCTGCTCAAACCGGGCGGCACGCTCGTCTTCGCGTCGTGTTCCAGCCGCGTCTCCGCCGACGATCTTTTCCCGGTCGTCCTCGCGCACACGCATGTCCGCGAGCTCGCCCGCACCGGACACGCCGCCGACCATCCCGCGCTCTTCCCCGAGTCGCACTACCTCAAATGCCTCTATGCGGAGAAACTGCCATGAGCGAACATTTCCCCGCCGAACTCCTCGCAAAGCTCCCCGGCCTCCTCGTGCCGTGGTTCCTCCGTGCGAAGCGCGACCTGGAATGGCGCAACGACCCGACGCCCTACCGCGTGTGGATTTCCGAGATCATGCTCCAGCAGACGCGCGTCGAGGCGGTCAAGCCGTACTACGACAGGTTCCTCGCCGAACTTCCGGACGTCGCCGCGCTCGCCGCAGTCGACGAAACGCGCCTCCTCAAACTCTGGGAGGGCCTCGGTTACTACCGGCGCGCCCGCAACCTTCAGGCCGCCGCGAGGAAGATCATGCAGGACCACGGCGGCGTCTTCCCGTCCGATTACGACGGCGTGCGCGGTCTGCCCGGCATCGGCGACTACACCGCCGGGGCGATCCTCTCCATCGCGTTCGGAAAACCGTTCCCCGCGGTCGACGGCAACGTCCTGCGCGTCGTGTCGCGGGTGACCGCCAGCCGCGAGGACACCGATTCGCCAAAGATACGCAAGGAGCTGACCGCCGCGCTCGCCGCCGTGTATCCGGCCGGACAGTGCAGCGAGTTCACACAGAGCCTAATGGAACTTGGCGCGACGGTCTGTTTGCCGAACGGCGCGCCGCTTTGCATGACGTGTCCGCTCGCGGGCATCTGCCTGACCTCGAAAAACGGCCTCACGGACGAAATACCCGTCCGCAGGGCCAAGGCTGCGCGGCCCGTGAAGGATTTCGCGGTGGTCGTCCTGCGGGATGCTGCCGGACGTTTCGCGGTTCGCCGGAGGCCGGAAACGGGGCTTCTGGCGGGGCTTTACGAGTTTCCCAACCTGGAGGGACACCCCGATGAAACCGCGCTCAAAACGGCCTTCCATGCCGTCAGGATCAGAAAATCCGGCAAGGCAAAACATATCTTCACCCACGTGGAATGGGACATGACGCTGTACCTCGCCGAAACCGACGATCCGCCCGACTGTTTCGAGTGGGTCACCAGCGATTCCTTACGTTCGGAAACCGCCATCCCGAGCGCGTTCAAGGCCGCGCTCAGACTCGCCCTCGATCCCGATTCCTTTTCCGGAGATTTTTCATGAGATTTCTTGTTGCCATTTACCGCTGCGACCCCTTCGGCGGGCTCCAGCGTGATACGATCCGCCTCATCCAGGAGCTGGCCGACCGCGGACATGACGTTGTCGTTTTCACTGCCCGGTGGGACGGGCCGCCGCCTCCCGCCGGAGTCTCCCTGGAGCATACGCCGGTCCGCCGGTTCGCGGCAAACCACACTCGCATGGTGAAATTCGCCGAAGCGTTCCGCCGGCGTCTGGAACGGAAGGATTTCGATGTTTCCGTGGCGATGAGCCGCATCCCCGGCGCGGATTTCTATTTCGCCGCCGACGTCTGCATGAAACTTTACTGGTCGAAGATACACTCCCCGTTCGTGCTGAAGTTCAATCCGCGTTACGTCGCATATCTCCGGCTGGAACACGGCGTCGCCGCCCCGCCGTCAAAAACCAGGATCGCGTGCATCGTTCCGGGACAGCTCCGGGATTACGCGGAGGCGTACGGTACGCCGCGGGACAGGATGTTCCTCCTGCCGCCCGGCATGAATCCGGCATGTATGCGTCCCCCCGAACCTGAAGCGGAAGCCATCCGTGCCCGGATCCGGGAACAGCTCGGCGCCGCGCCCGGCGACGTGGCAGTCCTGCACGTATCAAACAGCGTCTTCAACAAGGGAACCGACCGGACGATTGCCGCGCTCGGGGCTCTCCCCGACAATCTGAAGCGGTCCGTCCGTCTCTGGATCGTCGGCAAGCTCGGGGAAAAAGAACTGCTGCCCGCGATCGAAGCGGCGGGACTTTCCGCACAGACGCGCATTCTGGGACAGGCCGACGGCGTGAGCGAGTTCATGTTCGGCGCGGACCTGTTCCTTCACCCCGCCCGCAACGAAGCCACCGGGACGACCCTGATCGAAGCGATCGCCGCCGGACTTCCGGTCCTCACTACGGACGCATGCGGATTCTCCACCTATGTACGCGACGCCACCGGGACCGTGCTCGACGGACCGTACAGCCAGGAAGCGACGGTGCGGATGCTGGAGGATATGATCCCGCGTCTGGACGAACTGAAAAAACAGACGATCGCGTATGCGGCGACGCAGGATTTCTGTTCGCGCGCCCGCGTGTTCGCGGATATTCTGGAAAAACGATGACCGCCGAGCTTAATTCAGTTCAATCCGGCGGTCGCAGTGCCGGATGCTTCCCGCGCGGTGCGCGATCATCAGAATCGTGAGTTTGCCCTTCAACGAATTGAGAGCGTCGATCAGAGCCGTCTCCGTGTCGTCGTCGAGCGCGCTCGTCGCCTCGTCAAGGATCAGGAGCTCCGGCCCGGAATACAGTGCGCGGGCGATCGCGATGCGCTGTTTCTGTCCGCCGGAGATACGCGCGCCGAATTCGCCCAGACGCGTGTTCAGTTTGTCGGGGAGGGATTCGACGAAATCCGCGATCTGCGCCAGTTCCAGCGCCTTTTTCACGCGGGCGTCGTCGATCCGGTCCGGCTCCACGCCGAACGCCACGTTCGCGCGGATCGTGTCGTCGAAGAGGCAAATGCTCTGCGGAACGTAGCCGATGCGGCCGCGCCATGAACGCAGATTCGCGCGGATGTCGGCGCCATCCGCCGTCACGCGCCCGGATTCCGGCTTCAGGAATCCCATAATGAGGTCAATCAGAGTGGACTTGCCGCTGCCGGTCGGTCCGACGACCGCCACGCATTCGAGGCGTTTCACGGACATACTGAAATCCTCGAACACAGCCGGACGGTCCGGAGCATAGCGGAACGTCACGTGTTCCATGTTAAGTTCACGCTCGAAATGCACCTCCGGGGCATCCGGCGCGGGCAGGACCTTTTCCGCCGGAATCGTATTCAGATCGCCGCTGAGGCGTTCGAACACGTACAGCATGCCGCGCACCAGAATCAGGTTGTACTGCATGCGCGAGACCGACGGGATCAGGCGGAACATCGCCGCGAGGAAAAACGCGGCGTACAGGATCAGGCGGGAGGACGGCATGCCCATCCAGGTCAGGACGGCGACCAGTCCGCCCGCGGCCGCGACGACGAAGACCTCAAGGGAAAAACGCGGGAGCTGCCCCAGGTCGTGGCGGATCTTGACCGCGTTCACGATGTTGAACTGCGCCTGCTCCAGCCGCTTGCCGAAATACGCCTCCGTCCCGGTCAGCTTCACCTCGCGGATCGCGGCGAAACTCTGGTTCATGGTCCGCGTCGATTCGCCGTTCGCCGCAAAAAGCTTCTTCGATGCGGCGTCCAGCACGCGCCTGAAGAGCTTGTGGAAGACCAGTACGACCGCGCCGCAGATCAGGGACGACACCAGCGCGATCTTCGGCACGAGCACGAAGATTACGGTCAGGATCGACAGAAAGACAACCGATTCGGAGAGCGCCACGAGGGACGGCATCAGCAGGATCTCCGCCACCTCGCGCATCTGCATGATGCGACCGATCAGCTCCGACGCGCCGTGTTCCAGATGAAACGTATAGTCCGCGCGCATGTAGGTGCGGTAGAGGCGCCCCGCCAGGTTCACGGAGAGGTCGCGGCAGAAACGGTTCTGGCATTTCGTCAGCACGAATCCGAAGACGTTCTTGACGACGAAGAAAAGCGTGAGGACCGCGACGGATTGCAGCAGGAACGTTTCGCGCGACGACGGCGCGGCAAATTCATAAAAAGCATGGAGCCGGCGGTTGGACTCCAGCAGCTCCGGCGCGGCCAGCGCGGACGCCACGGGCATTACCAGTGCGAGCGCGGCCAACTCCAGCAGCGCCGATACGACCATCATCGCCGCAAGCCCGGCCGCCGCGTACTTGTAGGCGGGCGGCAGAGTCTGCCGTATCTCGCGCAGGAATTTCAGCATGACTTCCCGAGTTCGGATTCGGACGAAATCTCCGCGGCGATCGCTTCGGTCGCCTCGGTATCCACGCCGGCAGCCGGAATCTCCGCGCCGGAACGCAGGATCTCAATTTCGATCCGGGCGGGTTTCTCCATGCCGAACGTCTCGGTCATCATCCGGGCGACCGCAGCGCGGAACTGCGCGGACAAATCCGCAACGGAGACATTCGCGTCTCCGCCGTTGAAATCCATCGCGACTTCCAGCCTGACCGCGTCCTGCTTTCCGAACAGGCCGACGCGCCGGACGTAGAACGCGGAAAAGTTCTGCGCGACCGAACGGACCGCCCCCTGCACCGCCTTGGAGTCAATGCGAAGGTCGCCACCCTCGGACGGGATCACGATGCAGCGGAGTTTGCGGGAACGGAAGATGAACGCGAGCAGAAGGAAAAATAAAAGAAGGGCGAGCGCGGCGGCAAGTCCGGTCAGGACTCCCCAGGAGAAAGGTCTCTCCGCGATCATGGAACTGATTCTTTCCGCGAGCTGTCGAACCGACTGGAACATGCCGCATCCGCCTTTCCGGGAGGAAACGCCCTCCCAAACGATGTGTTATTGAATGACTTCGCCCTCGACGACGTCCTCGTCGTCCTGGGGTTCTTCCGGGGCGTCCTCGGTCTCGGTGATCACCACGTCGATGCTCTTCACCTTCATACCGGTGAAGTCGACGATCTGGTCGTAGACCGCCTTCTGGACCGCGGCGGCGACTTCGCCGAACTTGAAGCCGTAGGCCGCGACGATGAGGATCTCCAGGCTGACTTCGCCGTTGGCTTCGGTCACGACGATGGACTTGTCGAAACGGCGCTTGCTGCCGACAAGGTCCGCCAGGTCGGACACGATGGAGGAGCCGGAGAACCGGATGAAGCCGGGAATGCCTTCGACGGCCTTCCGGGCGAGGGAGATGATGACGCTTTCGTGAACCGTGAAGGACGCGGGATCAGCCGCTGTCTCGGTCTTTTTGCTGGTGTCTTTGGCCATGATGCTTCTCCTTTATTCCGTTTCTTTCCCGGTGTCCGCGTCGCCGGCTTCCTTCTCCGCCGGACGCTCCTCGATGCCCTTGATGTCCACGCTGACGGAAGCGACCTTGATGCCGGTCATGTCGAGGACTGCCTTGGAAACCTTTTTCTGGATTTCCGCGATCAGGGCGGGGAATTTGTAGCCGAAATAGGGGTTGATCGCGACCGTGATCGCGATCGACTCGTCCTTGTGCTCGATCTGGATGGAACGGTCCTGCATGCGTTTGCTCCGGACGAGATCGGCGAAGTCGTCGATCAGCGAGCTGCCGGAAAGGCGCGCCACGCCTTCGATCCCGAGCACGGTGCGTTTGACGATGGTGGAAATGGCTCCGTCGAGGATCCGGATCGTACCGACGGCGACGCCCTTGACCTCGTAGGCGCCGGGGACAGTGGAAACGGACTCGGCCTGCTGCGTGTTGCTCATTGTCCATGCCTCCTTGGGTTGTTATGGTTATTTCGCGAGTTCCTTGCGGATCGCGGTTTGCTGCTCGAAATAGCCGCCCTTCATCAGGCGTTCGATCAGGGTGGTATCGTAGTTGCCCGACATGAACTCGGGCGTCTCGATCAGGAAATGTTCGAACGGGATCGTGGTCGGAACGCCCTCGATCAGATATTCGTCGAGCGCGCGTCTGCACCGCGCGACCGCCTCCTCACGGGTGGCGGCGTACACGATCAGTTTCGAGATCATGCTGTCGTAGTGCGGCGGGATGCGGTATCCTGCGTAGACGTGCGAGTCCACGCGGACGCCGGGCCCGCCCGGAGCGGAGTAGAACGTCAGCGTGCCCGGCGACGGCGCGAAGTTGCAGTACGGGTTCTCGGCATTAATGCGGCATTCGATGGCGCATCCGCGGAGGGCGATCTGCTTCTGCTGGACGCTGAGGCGCTCGCCCGCGGCGATCCTGATCTGTTCCCGGATGATGTCGAGACCGCTGACCATCTCGGTCACGGTGTGCTCGACCTGGACGCGGGTATTCATCTCCATGAAGTAGAAATTGTTGCCGGAAACCAGAAATTCGATCGTGCCCGCGCTGGTGTAGCCGACGGCCTTGGCTGCCTTGATCGCGGCCTCGTAGAGCTTCTTGCGGAGCGCGGGGGAGATCGACGGGGAAGGAGATTCCTCGATGAGCTTCTGGTGGCGGCGCTGGAGCGAGCAGTCGCGTTCGCCGAGGCAGACCACGTTGCCGAACTTGTCGGCAATGATCTGCACCTCGATATGCTTCGGATTTTCGATGAATTTTTCGATGTACACGTCACCGTTGCCGAAGGCGCGTTCCGCCTCGGTCATGGCGGCGTGGAATCCCTGGATCAGGCTGGCGTCGTTGTGCGCCACGCGCATGCCGCGTCCGCCGCCGCCCGCGGTCGCCTTGATGATGACCGGGTAGCCGAGCTTGTGCGCCTCTTCGAGCGCCGCGTCTTCGGAAAGGACGACGTTGTTGCTGCCGGGCGTGACGGGCACGCCGGCCTTGCGCATGGTCTCGCGGGCGGACGCCTTGTCGCCCATGGCGCTCATCTGTTCGGCGGTCGGGCCGATGAACTCGATCTTGCAGTCCTTGCAAATCTGCGCGAACTGCGGATTTTCGGAAAGGAAGCCGTAGCCGGGGTGGATCGCGTCGACGTCGCCGATCTCGGCCACGCTGATGATGCGCTCGATCATGAGGTAACTCTGCGTGGCGGGCGCGGGCCCGATGCAGACGGCCTCGTCGGCCAGACGGACGGGGAGGCTGTCCTCGTCGGCCTGGGAGTAAACGACTACGGTTTTGATGCCCATCTCGCGGCAGGTGCGGATGATGCGCACGGCGATTTCGCCGCGGTTGGCGATCAGGATTTTATTGAACATGGGAAACCTGTCTCCGGCGGTGATTACTCAAGCACGAAAAGCGGCTGGCCGTATTCCACGGGCTGGCCGTTCTCCAGAAGGATCTCCTTGATCACGCCGCTCTTTTCGGCCTTGATCTCGTTCATGACCTTCATCGCCTCGACCACGGCAACGGTCGTATCGGCTTCCACATGGCTGCCGACCTTCACGAACGGCTCTGCGCCCGGGGCACTCGAACGGTAGAACGTGCCGACCGTGGGGGATTCGATGACTTTGGCGGGATCCGGCGAAGCGTGTCCGGCGGATGCGGCGGGCGCGGCCTTGGCGGGTTCCTGGACCGCGGGAACGGCGGCCGGGGAAATGGCGACGGCGGGAGCGGCTGCCGCGGGAACGGCGGCCGGAACAAATACAGGTGCGGGCGCGGACTGCTGACGCGCGGCTCTGCGGAGACAGAGCGTCATTTCGTCCGACTCGATTTTGAACTCGGTCAGATCGTTGTCCGACATGAGTTTTACGATCGTTTTGATTTCATCAATTTTCATAAAGCACCCGGGGTTAGCGTTGATTGGGTTGTAGGTTAACGGGTTTGACCGGAAGCGGCGGAAAGACGTCGGACGAGCGCCCGGAGAGCAAACTCGTAACCGTCCGCGCCCAGGCCGGCGATCTGCGCGACGCAGGCGGGGGCGGTGAGCGATGTCCGGCGGAAATCGTCCCGCGCCTGGATGTTGCTCATGTGCACCTCGACAGCGGGGATCGCGGCGGCTTCCAGCGCATCGTGGATGGCGATGCTGGTGTGGGTATAGGCGGCGGGGTTGATGACGATGCCGTCGACCCCGCCCGCAATCGCGTCCGCGATCCTGTCGCAGAGCGCGCCTTCGTGATTGCTCTGGAAAAACTCGACCGTCACGCCAAGCGAATCGGCGACCGCACGGAGGTCGGCCTCGATCTCCGGGAGCGTTTTGGTCCCGTAGAACTCGGCTTTGCGCCGTCCGAGCAGCTGCATGTTCGGCCCGTTGATGACGAGGATTTTCATAGTCGTTTTCCCTGTGTCTTACTTTTTCGCCTTGGCGCGGGAGGATTCGCGCCTGGCGGGCTGGTAGGCGGCCCACTTCGGATCGTTGGCGAACTGGAACGCGTATTCGTCCTTGTATTTGAGCTTGGATGCGGCATCGGCGTCCAGGACCACGACCGCGTTCTCATGGAGCTGAAGCGCGGTGGCGGAGATCATGCTGGTGACCGGGCCTTCGAGGGCGGCCGCCACGATGTTGGCTTTTTCCTTGTGGGTGGCGAGGAGCAGGAGGCGCTTCGCGTCGAGGCAGGTGCCGACGCCCATGGTCATGGCGCGCATCGGCATATCTTCCGGCTTCTTGAAGAGCGGGGAGTTCTGCTCGTAGGTGGTCTTGGTGAGGGTCACCACGCGGGTTCGGCTGGAGAAGGAGGACATCGGCTCGTTGAATCCGATGTGTCCGCTGCGGCCGATGCCGAGGAGCTGCATGTCCACGCCGCCTGCGTCTTCCATTTCCTCTTCATAAGCGGCGGCAGCGGCCTCAAGCTCGTCCGCGGGGGCAAAGCCGTCCGGCACGTGCGTGTTGCGCTTGTCGATGTTCACATGGTTGAAGAGGTGGTAGTTCATGAAGTAGCGGTAGGAATCCTTGTTCGTCTCGGCCTTGCCCTTCAGACCGACGTATTCATCGAGGTTGAACGAGATCACGCGGGAGAAATCGACTTTGCCGGCCTTGTACATCTTCACCAGATTGGCGTACACATTTTCCATGGTGCGGCCGGTGGCGAGCCCCAGTTTGTAGAACGGTTTGGCGTTGATCGCGTCGGCGATGATGCGGGCGGTGAGGAATTCCGCTTCCGCGGCGGTCGGCATGACGATGATGTCCATACGCTATAAATTCCTAATTCTGTTTGTGTTTTTTTACGAGGAGACGCCAGGAAAAACGGCGCCCTGTCCGAGTTTTATCTATATACTATAGCACCCTTTTAGAAAAAATCAAATTACCAGCCGGAAAAACAACAGGACAGGAATGAAAAGACGGAAGACTTTATTTCGAGAAAAAAAAGAACCGCAGGAGTTTCATAATCTCTTACGGTTCCGACGTTTCAGAAATGGGGTGGGAGACGGGACTCGAACCCGCGACATTCTGAGCCACAGTCAGACGCTCCACCAACTGAGCTACACCCACCACAATTGATGTATCATTTACTATAGCATCATATCGGATTTTTTCAAGCGGGAAACCGGAAAAAAAGAAAAGAAAACAGCCTCTGCCTGCTCAGTTGAACAGGCAGGAGGAACGATTGATTTCCTCGACATCTGTCCCCGGACTCAGCGGGTGTTGTATTGTTCGTCGTAGGTGCGGACGGCGACGTTGTGGAGGCCGCGGAACGAGCAGAGGTCGAGTATCTCGACCACGCGGCTGAACGCGACGGCCTTGTCGCAGTCCACGCGGATGCGGCGGTCCTGATTCTCCTCGGAGAGCTCCAGCAGGATCTGGTGCAGCTCGGAGATCGTGACCGGACGGCCGTTGTAGAACAGCATTTTCTCCTTGTTGACGCCGATGACCATGGTATCGTTGTCCGGCGGCACGTCGAGCGAGGACGTGGAGACGGGCAGGTCGATGTCGATGTCGCGGTTTTCCTTCTTGGCGACCGTGGTGATCAGGAAGAAAATGAGGAGGAGGAACACGCAGTCGATCAGCGACGACATGCCGATCTCGAGCTTATCCTCCGATGAACGTCTGATGCGCATGTGGGGCTGTCCCGTGGTTCCGCGTTACTTCTTCTGCGCATCGAGCGCGGCGAACATGGTTTCGAGGTTTTCCTCGATGGCGAGTTCGGCGATGGAGAGTTTCTGCTTCAGGTAATGGTACGCGCCGAGCGCCGGAATGGCGAGCACGAGGCCCATGTCGGTGGTGATGAGCGCCTTGCTGATGGAGTCGGCGAGAAGCGCGGCGTCGCCGGTGTCGCCGAGGATGGCGACCTTCGAGAACGCTTCGATCATGCCGATCACGGTGCCGAGCAGACCGAGCATCGGGGCCATCGTGGCGATGATCGCCAGCGGATAGCTGCGTTGTCTGTGGCGCTCGATCGCACGGGCGGCGGCGTCCGCGACAGCCATCTGCAGGCGGGCTTCGTCCATGCCGGGGTGATCCACGATGCAGGCTCCGGCATCGGCGAGGATGCTGGGCTTCGCTTCGGCTTCCTTGCGGATTGCGTCAGCATCATTTTTCGCGATGGCATCGGCGAAGAAATCGGCGTAGTAAGCGGGCGCAAGGTATTTTTTGCGCATGCGGATGAGGCGTTCGACGAGGAATCCGATGGCGGCGGCGCTGAGGAGAAGGAGCACGGCGGAGGTCATGCCGCCGTTGATGATCTCCTGAATCCAGTCGATCGTCAGTTCTTCGGCGGGCGCGTCTGCGGTCTCAGCGGCGGTTTCGGCGGCGTTCTGGGCGGCAAGGAATCCGGGGAGGCAGAAGAGCGCCGCAGCGGAGAGGATCGAAGCACGGATGGGAAGTTTCATGGAGAACCTTTCGTAGTGTTTTATAAGATTCATATTTCGTGATAATCGTCAGGGGAGTCTGGGGCGCGTGACAGGACGCGTAATCGGAGACGTAGTGTTCGGGCCTGAGGTCGCGCCGGGACGCGTGGCCTGCGTCTGCTGGGCGTTGCGGCGCTGTTCGGCGGCGCGTTTCGCGGCATCCGCGGCGGCCTTGGTATCTTCGCGGACCATGACGAACGAGAACTGGCATTCATCGGGACCGTTTTCCACGCAGAAGAGAATGGTGTTCCAGCCCTTGCGGAAATGGATGGGAATGATGTTTTCGTGGAGCCCCCAGGTGCTGAGCTCGTCGTCGAACCAGACCTGTTCGCCGTTGATCCAGAGGACGCTGGCGTCATCGGAACCGATCATGGCGAGGACGTCGGTGTCCTCTTCGAAATGAACGTCCGTGTAGGCGTAGTAGATCGCGTTGTCCATCTTGTCCGGCGTGCGGATGCACGTCGTGTCGGTCTGGACGTAGCGCCAGCGGAGGCGGATGGGCTTCTGCGTGACCGGGTCGATCTTGCCGTCGTACTCGGCGTCGAGGTCGATCCTGGTCTCGGGCTCCCGTTTCACGCGGTCCGCGATATGCGTGAATCTGCTGCCGTCGTATTTGCCTTCCCACGGGCCGATCACGTACCAGGAGTCGATGAAGACGAAGCCGTGGCGGGCGGCGTCCTTGCTGACGCGGCGGCCGGGAACGGATTCCGCGATGATGGCGTAGTCGGCTGGTTCGGAGGCGACGCGCTTGCTGTCGGAATTGCCGACCGGACTGTAGATCGTGCCGCCGAACTCGAAGTCAAAGTCTCCGCGGAACGCGATGCCGCCTCCGCCGTAGGCATTGCGGTTGTTGCCGAAGCTGGAACCGTTGCCGTTGCCCTGTCCCTGCCCCTGGCTCTGGCCTTGTCCCTGCCCTTGCCCCTGCTGACCGGCGCGTTCCACGCCTTCACGGCCCATCCGGGCGAGCTGACGCATCATGTCGGCGAGACTGCCCTGGCCCTGTCCCTGCTGTCCGCCGCGCATGCCGCCCTGCTGATTGCGCATGGCGCGCTGCTGAATGGCGGAGAAGAGACGTTCGGCGGAGAGCGGGAGGTTGATGCCCGCCATACGCGCAAGGCTGTTCGCGCGGGACGAAAGCGAGTCGGCGGCGTCCTGCAGCGCGGTCATCTGTTCGAGCGCGCGGAGGAGCTGTTCCTTGGTCATGAACTGGCCTCCGCCGCCCTGGCCGCCGCCCTGCTGACCGCCCTGTTCGCCGTTCTGGCCCATCTGGCCGCCCTGCTGGCCCGCGCTCTGGGACTCGCTGTTCTGCGGATCGTTCCTGAGCGCTTCGAGGAGCTTGCGGAGGTACTGCTCGGCTTCGACCGTGGCGAATTCGTCGCGGTAACGATTGTCCAGGGCTTTCAGGAGGAAGCTTTCAGCGTCGGCATCCATGGCCTTGGCGGCTTCCTGAATGTCGGCAAATTCCGGGTCGACGTTGTAGAGCCACTCGGACAGCTTCGAATTGATCTCGCTGCGGTGGTTCATCGCGGCCATGTAGGCGGTGTTCGCCAGGTCCGGGAGCTTGCGCTGGACGGTTGTGTTCGTATCCTTGAGCTGACGGTCGAATCCCTGCATGTCGCGGGAGGCGGTCTGGAGAAACGAAAGGTCCTGCCGCGCGGTGTCGGGGTCGTTGGCCTCAAGCGCCTTTTTGATCGCCTCATAGGCGTGCTGCGCCTGCTCCATCGTATGTTTCGCGTTCTCGTCGACCTCGTTCACAAGGTAGATTTCGAAGGACGGTACATCGTAGCCGTAATCATAATCATCATCCCGGACGACCGCCAGTCCGACGCGGCCTGGTCTGAGGAGTGTGGAACCGCGGCGGGGACGGCTCAGCCGTTCCGCCTCTTCCTTTTCGATGCGTTCACGGCTTTCCGCCGCGGTTTTCTTCGTCTGCTCGTACATTTCCCGCGTGAGGCGGAGCACCTCTTCGGCTGCGTCGAGGATTTTCTGCGGGTCCTCGGCGGCGCCGTCGTTCTGCGCCAGGTCACGGGAGAAATGCTCCATGGAGGTCTGGTCCATGTTTTTATTGAGCGAGTCCATGGAACGGATGGCGTTCTGGTAGGCGTTCAGCTCGGCGTACTTCGTATCGAGCTGTTCCTCCTTCGCCGCCATGAAGTCCTTCAGCTGCTGGAGCGTGGCGTCGACGGGCGGCATTTCGGGCGGCGTGTTCATGATGCCGATGTCGTACACGCCGGACATATCGCCGTTGAGAATGGAGTCGATCATGCGTTCGAGTTCGAGCGACTGCCATTCGGCGGTGGCGGGATCGACGCCGTAGTCGAGGTAACTGGACGGATTCGCGCGGAACTTTTCGCTGTTGGCCTTCATGGTCTCCAGCTGACCGCGGAAGACCGGAATCTGGTCGGACGTCGGGGAATTCTCCAGCTGATGGCGGATGTCTTCGGCGATACGGGCGTTCTCCGTGAACGGTAAGACATAATCAAATTCGTTGGACAGGTTTTCGGCGATGTCGAACAGCCTTTCGTACGCCTCCTCCATCGGGTCACGCAGTTCGGAATAGATCTCCTTCAATTCCTCCTTGCGCTCCTCCATTTTCTCAAGCGTCTCTTCGACCTCCTCCAGTTTCTTGCGGATTTCCTTTTCCTTGCGTTTCTGGACGCGGTCGCGGATTTTCTTGAGCTCGGCGGGCGGGGCTTCCTTCTTGACCTTCTCCGGGTCGTTCTTATGGGCCTCGCGCTTCGCCTCGTTCTCCTGTTTCTGCTTCAGCGCCTCCTCCAGCGAATACCGGCTGTAGCGGATGAAATCGAGCTGCCAGGCGGCGACGATCGCGCCGAGGTAACAGAGGAGCGTGAGGGCCCAGATGATGGCCGTGTTGCGGCCGGACTGCATTTTCCGTTTGCTGTTCATATCAGTGCCTCGCGTTTAATCCGATGAGCCGGGGACGTAGAACCGGGATTCGCGGTAGTCGCGCATGCGGACGTCGACCTTGTTCAGGTGGTTGATCTGGAGCTTGTCGAGCATGTCGATCACGGTCTGGAACTCCACGTCGGGATCGGCGTACAGCCGCACGTTGATTTCCTCCCCGGCGCTCCGCGTCATGCGTCCCAGGTTCTCCACGAACTTGTCCACGTCGCCGACGACCCGGAAATCCGGACGCCCGTCCTGAAGGCGGCGTTCCGCCGAATAATAGCGGCCGTCCTTGCCGATCGCGAGGATCACGCGGCGCGCGTCCATGCGTTCGGAGATGGTCACGTCGGGGTCCGGGACTTCGATGGGGATCTGTTTTTCTAGCTTCTTCATCATGGTGGTGATGAGGAAGAAGATGAGGAGGAGGAAGACGCAGTCGATGAGCGGCGACATTTCGAGCGTGACGTCGTCATCGTCTTTTTTTCGGATTCTCATATTCGGCTAAATCTGGAGTATTGTGTATCTGTTCTAAAATTGCATTGATATGAATTAGACGGGCGGGACACCCGTTTTCTTAGCGCCTTTTCTCTTTTTTTCCGGTTTTTTTTGGAAATTTGTCAGCGGACAGACCATTTTTCAGTCGGAACCGCCGTGAAAAAGAACGAAAAGAGCGGGAGCTTGCCGCGGCTTCCGCTCTGAAACGGTACTGAAGCGACCGGGGATTCCCATGAAACAGGGCGGGCCTCCCCGGATTGCCGTCCGCCGGATGATTACTCGGCGGTTTTCTCTTCGCCTTCAGCGGGCTCAACGGGCTCGACGGATTCGAGCGCCTGCCATTCGCGCTGCTTCGCCTGCTCCTCGGCGTTCGGGAACGCGGAGATGAAGCCGTCGCCGGGCTTGGAGCCTTTCGGACGCGGACCGCCGTTGAAGCCGAAGCCCTTCTCATACTGGCCGGCGGTAACGGGTCCGACGGGCTGGATGCCGGGGCGAATCTTGGACTGCTCGCCGCGGCGCTGGGAGAAGAGCCACTCCCACGTCTTCGGATTGGAATACGCTCTGTCCCAGCAGTTATGGCCGACACCGAAGAATTCGCGCAGATAGACGTTCGTGTTACCGGCCGCCCTCATGGTGATGAACATCCAGCGGGCGAGCTGGGGCGGGACGGTCGTGTCGTCGCTGCCGTGGAAAATCAGGACGGGCAGGTCTTTCATCTTTTCGGCGCGGTTCGGATCACTGCCGCCGCAGCAGGGCATGCCGGCCGCGAAGATGTCGGTGCCGTAACGGGCCAGGAGGTCCCAGCAGCCGTAACCGCCCATGGAGAGACCGGTCACATAGACGCGTTTCTTGTCGGCGTCGAACTCTTTGATCTTCTTTTCGATCAGCACGGGGATCATGCCGAGCGCCTGATAGGGTTCCTCCATGAGGTCGCCCATGGCGCCGCCGCGGTGAAGCGGAGCCCAGACCTGGTCGCTCGGGCATTCCGGGGCCAGCACGATGACTTTGCGCTTGCCTTCGCGCATTTGCTTCACGATCTCGGGTACGGCGAGACGGAGCTGCGCGAGGTTCTCTTCGCCGCGTTCGCCGAAGCCGTGCAGGAAGACCAGGATCGCGAATTTGCCGGGCTCGTCTTCGTTGTACACGCCCTGGCAGTAACGCAGTTCGCCGTTGCAGTTCGTCAGGACTTCCTGCTTCATTTCCAGCTCGTTCAGCGTGCGGATTTCGTTGGCGAATCTCTGCTGGATCTGTTCGGAGGGTTCCTCCATCGGGGAGATGACGGCCGATTCGAAAGCCGGATCGGAGGAGCAGGCGGCTCCGATGGCGGCGAGGGCGGCGCATCCGAGCACGAGCAATTGTTTTTTCATGGCGGTAAGTCCTTTCAGTGTGTTGGTATATTTTTTCAATAAAATATACAGCGCATTTTGTGAAAATCAATTCTGCCGCGTCTTTTTTCCTGTTTTTTCTCATTTTCCGGCTTTTGCTCCGTTTTTCCGCCTGTCCGGCATTTGAAAAGCCGGTTTTTTATGCTATTGTAGCAATTGAAACACTTGTTTCCTTTCGTCCTGCATTCTGTTTATCCTCCCCCGACAGGAGCTTTCCGAAATGAATCTTTACCAACGCATCAAACGCGGCGTTTTCATGGTGATCCAGCCGTCCGCCGCCACATCCGGCCGCTGGCGTATCGCCAGCAGTGTTTTCGACGACCTGATCCTGACGCTGATCGTCTTCAGCGTCCTCTCCGTCTTCGTCTGCACCTTCACGATCCCGGACTGGCTCTTCCGCATCCTGATCCACATCGAATTCGTCTCCATCATCATCTTCACGGTCGAATACGCCCTGCGCATCTGGACGGCGAACCTGCTGTACCCCGGGCTCAATCCCGTCCGCGCCCGCATCCGTTACGTCACCTCGCCCATGGCGATCATCGACCTCATTTCGATTCTGCCGTTCCTCGTACCCGTCCTCCACACCTACAACCTCGTCGGCGTCCGGGTATTCCGTCTGGTCCGTCTGCTCCGCATCTTCAAGCTCAACCGTTACTCCGACGCGCTCGCCGCCATCGGCGATGTCTTCCGCCGCAAATCCCAGCAGATGGTCGCCTCCGTCTTCTTCGTCTCCATGATCCTCATCCTCGCCTCGCTGCTGATCTACTATGCCGAACACGACGCCCAGCCCGACCAGTTCGAGAACGCATTCTCCGGGCTCTGGTGGGCCGTCGCAACGCTGACCACCGTCGGATACGGCGACCTCTACCCGATCACCCCGCTCGGACGGTTTCTCGGCGCGGTCATCGCCATCCTCGGCATCGGCATGGTCGCGGTCCCGACCAGTATCCTCAGCGCCGGGTTCATGGAAATGCTGGAGAAGGAGACGTCCGGCGAGAATGAAGCCGAAAAGGCATCCGCTGAAAAAGCATCCGTCGAAACAACCTCGAAAGCCGCGGAATCCTGTTCGCATGCATCCGTGGAGGATGCATTCGAACCGCCGCAATACTGTCCGCACTGCGGAAAAAAACTCTTTCCGTAATCCGCCAACTCCTTACCTCATATTATGCAAAAAGACGACACAGGTTTCTCGGCACGGGAAAAAGACGGTAACGGCTCCCGTCAGGCGAAAGGCTGCCTTCTCCTGATCGCAACCACGATTCTCGTCATATTTGCCCTCGTCATAGCGGCCGCGGTCGGTATCATCATCGTGGACACCGTCAGCCTCAGAGGAGAGAATTATACATTGGAACAGCGCGTGAAACGCTACAAGGTGGCGTGCCAGTTCCTCTGGCTGGACTTCAAGGATTCTTTTTCAAAAAAGAAACCGGATTCGTCTCAGGTGGACGAACCGTAAAAGACCTTTTCTCCTCATCCCAAGCCCGGCTCCGATGCCGGGCCGGGCAATGCCGGATTTCCTTTTTCCGATCCCTTTTTTCAGCTCGAAACCGTTATTTGACGGAGATGTTTCCGGTCACGGCGGCAAGGAATTCCAGGCGGAGCGATTCGCTCTTCTCGAACGCGCCGCGGATGGCGGAGGTCACCATGGAGGCGTTCTGCTTGCGGATGCCGCGGCTGGTCATGCAGAAATGCGTGGCCTCGCACATAACGTACACGCCGCGCGCGTCCAGCACGTCCACGATCGCGTCGGCGATCTGCGCGGTCATGCGTTCCTGAATCTGGAGGCGGCGCGCAAAGCAGTCCACGAGGCGCGCGAGCTTCGAGATGCCGACGATGCGGCGGTTCGGCAGGTACGCCACGGAGACATGTCCGAAGAACGGGAACAGGTGGTGTTCGCACGTGGAGTAGAACTCGCAGTTCTTCAGGATAACCATCTCTTTGCAGACATCCTGGGTGAAGGTCTTCAGGATCTTTTTCGGGTCCTGGCGGTAGCCGGAGAATATCTCGTCCGCGGCCAGCCGGACGCGGGCGGGTGTTTCAACAAGCCCCTCGCGGGAACCGTCCTCGCCGATGAGCCGGAAGAAGCTCGACACGAGCTGTTCCATCTGCTGATCGCGCCCGGACGCCGCCGGACGCGTGGTAACTGCCTTTCTGGGCATATCAACGAACTCCTATCATTTTGTGCAGCTGCACGGATAATTTGAAACGCGGATGGGCGAGCACGAAATCGAGCGCTTCGGGCAGATTGCTTGTGCCGTCCTTCCGGGCAAGAGGCTGGATGTACTTGACGCATCCGGCGTCCTGCATGGAGAGATAATACGGGATGTGTTCGGGCTCGAACACGAATTTCAGTTCATTGGGGCGCGGGACGACCGGATCGAGTGCGTTTTTCGGGGAGACCGTGACCCAGTCGACCCAGTCCGGCACGGGCTGCGTTCCGTTCGTCTCAATGCAGAGGAAGCGGGCGAATCCCTGAAAGAGCGGCTCGTCGTCGTGGAGCTGGAGCGCGGGTTCGCCCCCGGTCAGCACGATGATCGCGCCGTCGCGGTCCGCAAGAAGTTTTCGCACGGCATCTTCCAGTTCGTCCTTCGTCATTTTCTCGCCATGCGAATGGTCGGTGTCGCACCACGGGCAGCTGAGGTTGCAACCGGAGAAACGCACGAAGACGGCAGGAGTCCCGGCGAACTTGCCTTCGCCCTGAATGGAATAGAATATCTCGTTGACGCGGTAGCTGTACATGACGCATCAGTCCTCGTACACGGTCGGATCGGGGATCCCCGCCTCGCGGAACGCTTCCTTGCGCTCCCGGCAGGTGCCGCATCTGCCGCAGTGCTTTTCGCGGCCGTTGTAGCAGCTCCAGGTGAGGGAGAAATCCGCGCCGAGCTTTGCCCCGAGCGCCGCGATTTCCCCCTTCGTCATATTGCAGAACGGCGACAGGAGCTTCACCTTGCCCGCGGTCCCCGTCCCGATCGCGCGTGCCATGCCGTCGATGAACTCCGGTCGGCAGTCGGGGTAGATCGCGTGGTCGCCGGTGTGGTTGCCGAGGATCACGGCGGAATACCCGGAATCCTCCGCGAGTCCGGCCGCCGCGGCCAGCATGATGCCGTTTCGGAACGGCACGACGGTTGACGCCATGTTGGTCTCGTTGTACGCGCCCTCCGGGATGCTTCCGCCCGTTTTGAGCAGGGACGAATGGAAGTATTTCCCGATGAAGTCGAGCGGGATCTCAAGGCGCGGAATGTTGAGTTTGCGGCAGATCACGTTCGCCGCGGCAAGTTCGCGGGCATTATGCTTGGCGCCGTAGGAAAACGATACGGCGGAAACGCCGGAGAATTCGCGGCGCGCCCACAGCAATGCCGTGGTGCTGTCCATCCCGCCTGAAAAAACGACGAGCGCGTACTGGTTGTTCATCCTGTCCGGCCTCCGTCAGATCTTGTCGCCGTGTTCGCGGGCGAGCTTGTTGATGGTCTGGAGGTCGAGCTTGCCGGAACCGAGCAGGGGGATGCGTTCGAGCTTGACGAAATCCGGGATCTTCGGGATCCACAGCGGAGGCACGTTCTTCTTCTGAAGCTCCTCAATGACTTTTTCCGGGACCAGGTTCGGATTCGAGTAGAACACCACGAGGCGTTCGCCGCGTTTCGCGTCGGGCGCGCCGGTTACGGCCACGTCGTGCGATTCGCTGCCGATGATTTCGCTCACGGACATCTCGACGAGCTCGTGCGGGACCATTTCGCCGGCGATCTTGGAGAAGCGCGACAGGCGGCCGGTGATCGTGATATAACCGTCCTCGGCCATGGTGGCGATGTCGCCTGTGTTGTAATATCCGTCCTTGATGACCTTCGCCGTAAGCTCAGGCTCGTTCAGGTA
Organism: Victivallales bacterium; assembly: GCA_016285345.1. Lineage (GTDB taxonomy): Bacteria > Verrucomicrobiota > Lentisphaeria > Victivallales > UBA1829 > UBA1732. Next base: position 62,775 of record JAEEQN010000013.1, read on the forward strand.
GCCCTTCATCACGAGGCCGCCCTTCACGAGCATCAGGCCGGGCGTGTTCGGCGGCAGTTCCTCAAACGTGTCGGGATCGACGATCTTCACGTGGATGCCGGGCAGAGGCGCACCGATGCTGCCGGGCCGGCCGCATTCGCGTCCGAGCGTGAAGATGGACGGCGCAAGGTTGATCGCCACGATGGGCGAAAGTTCGGTGCAGCCGAATCCCTCGGTCACGGTCAGCCCGGTCATCTCCTTGACCTTCTCGGAGATGTCGCTGCGGAGCTTCTCCGCGCCGGTGATGATGAAGCGGAGCGACTTGAACTGGCCCGGCTTCAGTTTGCGCATGTAGGTCTGCAGGAACGTCGGCGTGGCGATCAGGAGTGTGAGCTTGTCCTTTTCCACCGCGTTGCACACGCCCTGTGCATCCAGCGGATTCAGCAGGAACGTCACGCGCGTGCCGCACAGGCTGGGCAGGACGAATCCGATCATGAACCCGAACGCATGGAAGAGCGGCAGGTTGCCGACGGTCGTGTCGTGCGGCGTCCAGTTCACGTTGCGCCAGAAATTGAAGAAATCCGAGTTCAGGTTGTGGTGGGTCAGCATGATACCCTTCGGCATGCCGGTCGACCCGCTGGAGAAGAGCAGGACGGCGTCGTTCTGGCTGTCTCGCCACGTTTTCGGCGCATACTGGCACATCAGCATGCGCGAAGGCAACAGGATGGCGTCAAGAATCGCCGTGTACTTGATGCTCTTCGTGATGTACGGGCGGATATCCTCCAGCAGGAACATCTCCGGCGTCGGCTGGAGTTTCAGTTTGTCGAGGAATTTCCGGCTCGTGAGGATGAGCTTGATGCCGGCCTTCTCAATGGAAGCCTGCCGCACGGCCTCGCCGACGGAGTAGTTCAGGATCGCCGGGATGCGGTCGGCGAACAGCACGCCGTAAAGCACGATGGCGGCGTTCACGCAGTTCGGCAGGAGCACGCCGATGTATTTGCTGTCGTTCTTTTCGTCCAGCTGCCGGATCACGCGCGAGAAGATCAGCGCCTTGATGAGCGTGTCGAGGTCCTTCGGCCCCTGTTTGTCCGCGTCCTTGTACATGCAGTGGAACGGATGGCGGCGCACCTGGCGCGCAAAGGCATAGTGGATGGTGCGCTCGCTCGGGAAGCCCTCGCTCTCCACGTCCGCGCCCATTTCGGAAATGAGCTGGCGGAGCTGGAACGGCGTGATGTCCGGGCTGATGCGTTTGCCGATCGCCACGGCCACCGGGATCGGGAACTGCCTCGGCATGATGAAGTGGAAGCGGCCTTTGTAGTACGGGAACATACTGCCCCAGAGCATGCCGATGCGGACCGGCAGGACCGGCACGTCGCGGTCCGCGGGCAGAATCCGCGAAAGCCCCTTCTTGAACCGCAGGATCAGGCCGTTGCCGGATACGCCGCCCTCGGGGAACATGCAGATCAGTTCACCGTCCTGGAGCAGCCGCTTCGTCCTCCGCATGAACTCCTGCATCTTCTTCGGGCCGGGGCCGGGAACCTCGATCACGCCCATCCGGCGGAAGAGCGGCCCCCAGAACTTCATGTGGTAGAACTCCGTATGCATCATAAAGTGGATCTTCCGCTTCGTGATGGCCATCATGATGAACGAGTCGAAGACCGAAACATGATTGGCAACAAAGACCGCCGGGCCCGTTTTCGGTACGTTTTCCTCCCCGTCAAACCGCTCTACGAAACACGTGTGGCGCAGGATCGTGATGATGAGCTTGAATATCTCGTACGGGAAACAGACCAGCAGGACGGCCCACACAAGCAGGACCGCCGCAAGACAGCTCAGAACAATAAGCAGTGTATTCAAAGGAGGAGACCTCCGGAATGATTGGCGATGGTTGAAGTTTCCGAACCCGGGCCCGGCCGCATAAAATACTTGCGCCGGTTTGTATATCCATATAATATACCACACACCGGCCCCGGAATCAACCCGGATTTACAATTATTTTGCCGTCGAACTGTTTAAAAACGCCAGATTGATCGTTTTCGTGCGTTTTCTCCCGAGCGGTGCGCCGTATTCGATTTCCAGCGACATGCGCGGCGAATCCGGCGTCCCGAAATGCTCCACGGCGAAATCGATGTCGTTCGGATCGTCCGAAACGGCCAGCCCTCCGCGCCGTCTCAGCATGGGGCCGAGACGCTCCAGCTCGCCGCGATTGTCCCAGATGCACCCCTGCGGATGTCCGGGCGCATAGTGGCGCATCAGGCCGGACGCCCAGGCGTCGCCGATCATGATCTCCAGCGGACGGCCCGTCTTCTCTTCGTACAGCCGCGCCACATCCGCCGCGAACCGTTTCGCCGGGAAGTTTTTCCGGTTGGTGGAATGCACCATTCCGGCGACCGTGATCCCGATCAGGCACGCGATAAAGAACGCGACTGTTTCCAAGCGGAACCGCAGTGTCTGCTTCGGCGTCCATTCCGCGGGGAACAGCGCTGTCAACAGGATGCCGAGCGGGAAGAACAGCGGGACCAGCCACATCGCGCGGATCGCGTTGCCGGAGAGTCCGATTCCGGTCAGAACAAGCAGGGGTACGCCCATCATCACGGCAGCGAAAACCAATGCCTCGCGCCGCACAGAATCAACGGGTTTGCGCGGAAGGCCCCATCGTGCCAGCAGAAACGCGGCGAGCGGGATCAGGCTGACCACGACCGCGGTACCGAGAATGACCAGCACCCCGGCGATATGCCGATGGAACCACGTTTCATCAGGATTGAACGCCATACGGCCCTCCACGTATTCCTCCATCATCGCAAGGCCGCCCGTAAACGCCCACATCAGGTGCGGAAGAACCACGAGAAACGCGCACACGGCGGCGATCCACGGCCCGGCGCTCAGAATAAGGCGGCGCTCCTTCGAAATCAGCAGAAACACCGCGAACGACAGGAAAAGCAGCGTGGAATAGTATTTGCAGAGGAAACACAGCCCGGAGCAGACGCCAAGCATGATCCAGTCGCGGATCCGGTCGTGTTTGTATGCCCGGACGAAGCACAGCGCCGCCGCGGGCCAGAGCAACAGCATCGGCAGGTTCACATTGAACTCCGGCGTCGTGATGTTGTAGTAGAAGATGAACACCGGCGTCAGGGCCGCCAGAGCGGATTCCTCCCGCCCGAAAAACTCGCGCGCCATGAAATAAATACAGACCATCCCGCCCGTCACGCACAGCTGGCTCAGCAGATAGATCGGCCAGTCGGCGTGCCCGGTGGCGGACGCCGTCAGCCCGGCGATCCATCCCGTGAGCGGCGGATGCTTCGCATTGCCGAGCGAGAGTCCGCTGCCCCACGCGACAGCCTCGAGCGAGTCCAGCGGCAAAACGGTGTACAGCAGGCTCGGCACGAGCGTCCACAGCACGAGCTGAAACAGCACGATAACACCCAGGAACCGCACCATGGGCGGCATGTCGCGGACGGTCTGCGGGATCGATTTCATGTCTGATGAAATGGGAATATGCTCTTACACAAAAAAGAGCAGGCCGTTTTAACCTGCTCTGAAACTCGTTTCGGCGCTCAGTCGACCAGCTTGTTCAGCGGGAACTCCACGATGCCCGTGGCGTTCAGTTCCTTCAGCTGCGGGATCAGGTCGCGCACTACCGTTTCGTCCACGATGGTGTTCAGCGCGAACCAGCCCTTTTCGGAGAGCGGAGACACGGTCGGACGCTGAAGCGCGGGAAGCTTCTTCAAGATGTTGTCCAGGTCCTTTTCCTGCACGTTCAGCATAAGCCCGACCTTGCCCTCGGCGTTCAGGACCGCTTTCAGCAGCATGGCGATACGGCGGATCTTCGCGGCCTTGAAGGGATTGCTCATGGCCTTCTCGTTCGCGATGAAGCGCGTGGTCGTGGTGCAGAGCGTGTCGATGATTTTCAGGTGGTTCGCGCGCAGGCTGCTGCCGGTCTCCGTGATCTCCACGATGGCGTCGGCGAAATGAGGCGGCTTGACCTCGGTCGCGCCCCAGGAGAAGTCCACGCGGACGTTTTTCACGTTGTTGGCCGCCAGATAGCGCTTCGTCATGCCGACCGCTTCCGTCGCGATGCGTTTGCCTTCCAGATCGGCGGCGCACTTGATGTCCGAATTCTCCGGCACGGCCAGCACCCAGCGCAGAGGATTGCGCCCGACTTTGCCGTAGACCAGCTCGCACACCTCCACGACGTGCGCGCCCGTCTCCTGGATCCAGTCGAATCCGGTCAGGCCGCAGTCGAGCATGCCTTCCTCCACGAACATCGCCATTTCCTGCGCACGCAGCAGCATGCACTCAATCTCCGGGTCGTTGATTGTCGGGTACAGCGAACGCGAATCGATCTTGATATTGTAGCCAGCCTTCGCGAAAAGGTCGGTCGTGGCGGCTTCGAGGCTTCCTTTCGGAAGGCCGAGGATCAGTTTGTCGTCTTTATTTTCCAGCATGGCGGGGACTCCTCTATGGTTTGTTTCCAAAATTTTACAGAATATATAATATACAGTGTTTTTTCTGAAATGAAAGCCGGAAACAGAAAAAAAACGCCGATGCCGCCCGGACATTGCGACAAGGATTTGTTTCCATGCTTTTTACCATCCTAAGGAGAGAGCATACGAAAAAAATCAGGAAACATGCTTAGCAGATTGGCGCTTTCCGGAGCCGACAGAGGGGTAGAAAGAAGGATGCCGGACGAACCGGTTAGCAGATTTTGAGCTCAATTTTGAGGACGAGATACGAAAAAAGCCCGATGGAATTCATCGGGCCTGACATAGCAAATGGTGGCAAGGACCAGGATCGAACTGGTGACACACGGATTTTCAATCCGTTGCTCTACCAACTGAGCTACCCCGCCACAGAATGCTATTTAATATACACCTCATCCAGGCTTTTTCAAGTAAAGTTCTGAAAAAAAACGAAAAAAAGAGGTTTTTGCCATTAGAAAAAGAAACCTGCCTAAACGCACGGGGAGAAAAACGGGAGGGTGCGTTTAGTCTGACAAAGGGAGTACGTGCGTTTAGTCTGACACGAAGAATTCGATCAAGGCATGTTTATGAGAAATGCCACGGGAAGATGCCTCCCCGGGGTGAGGTGTGCGTTTAGGTCTTCACGACCTCGATGTTCTTCTTCTCGTTGTGCCCGCCGATGTTGTACGTCTCGCCTGGAACACCCTGCGTGGCCACGAGGTACAGCGCCCTCGCGTGGTCCTCGACGTACAGCCAGTCGCGAATCTGGAGTCCTTCGCCGTAAACCGGGAGCTCCTTGCCGTCCAAAGCGTGCAGAATCACCAGAGGGATCAG
>JAEEQN010000048.1 GCA_016285345.1 Victivallales bacterium
TCACCGCTCCCGGCGCGGGCGGACGTCCCGGCGCGGGCGGTCCTCCGGCGGGCGCGCGTCCCGGAGCCCCGAGAAACTGATCGCGAGGTCCCGTCCATGTCACAAGAACTCATCAAACTCGTCAACATCGGCAAGACGTATTTCCTCGGCGAGATCTCCGTGCCCGTCCTGAAGGGCATTTCGCTGGAGATCGGCAAGGGCGAATACGTAGCCCTCATGGGCGCGTCCGGTTCCGGGAAAAGCACCCTCATGAACATCCTCGGCTGTCTGGACCGCCAGACCGAAGGCGATTATTTCTTCGACGGCGAGGAAGTCGGGCGCATCTCCGGCGACAAACGCGCGAAAATCCGCAACAAGAAGATCGGGTTCGTGTTCCAGAGCTTCAACCTGCTGCCCCGTACGAGCGCGCTCGACAACGTCATCATGCCGCTCAACTACACGGCGCAGGGCCTCTCCGCCGCCGAATGCCGCCGCCGCGGCATCGAGGCACTGAAGCAGGTCGGCCTCGGCGAACGCATGGATCACTTCCCGTCCCAGCTCTCCGGCGGACAGCAGCAGCGCGTCGCCATCGCGCGCGCACTCATCAACCGGCCCCCGGTCCTGTTCGCCGACGAACCTACCGGCAACCTCGACTCGAAGACCAGCGTCGAGGTAATGAACATGTTCTCCGAACTCAACGCCTCCGGCATCACGGTCATCCTCGTGACGCACTCCACCGAGATCGCGGACTGCGCCAAGCGCACGATCATGCTGAAGGACGGCCAGATCGTGAACGACCCGCGCCATGGCACGGAAGCAAAGGGGGCCTGACTATGAGAATCGTCTCCACCATCCTCACCTCCCTCAAGTCCCTGCGCCGCAACCCCACGCGCACGCTCCTCACCACCCTCGGCATCATCATCGGCATCGCCGCCGTCATCACCATGATGGAGATCGGCAACGGCTCCAAGAGCGCCATCCAGACCTCCCTCGAAAACATGGGCGCGAACTCGATCATGGTCATGCCCGGCAGCATGATGGGACCCGGCGGAGCGCGTCAGGGCGCGGGCGCGGCCGTCTCGCTCGTCCCCGCCGACGCCGACGCCATCGGCGAAAACTGCCCCAGCGTCGCGCTCTATTCGCCCGTCGTCCGAGGCGGCAACGTGCAGGTCATCTTCGGCAACGTGAACTGGGTGCCCAGCAACATGTTCGGCGTCGCCCCCGCCTACTTCGAAATCCGTAACTGGACCATCGGGGAAGGCCGCCTCTTCACGAACGAGGAAGTCGACACCAACGCACGCGTCTGCGTCGTCGGCACCACCATCGTGAAGGAAGTCTTCAACGACATGTCCCCCATCGACTGCGAACTCCGCATCGGCGACGTCACCTTCACCGTCATCGGCGTGCTCAAATCCAAGGGCGCGAACATGATGGGCTCGGACGAGGACGACGTGGTCCTGACCCCGTGGACCACCATGCGCATGCGCGTCACCGGTCTCAAGACCGGGACCGCCTCCAACACATCCAGCACCGTCTCCGATTCCCCCGGCGAACGCTTCGCCATCAGCGGCCGCGCGCTCTATCCCGACCAGGACAACAGCATCACGAAGGACAAACTGTTCTACAGCCGCTTCACCCAGCTGGACCAGATCATCGTCACCGCCTCCACGATCGAGAAGAATGAACAGGCCGTACGGGAAGTCTCCGACCTCCTCCGCAAGCGTCACAACCTCGGCATCGAGCAGGACGACGACTTCACCGTCCGCAACTCCGCCGAATTCATGTCCATGCTGAACCAGACCTCCACGCTCATGACCAACCTGCTCCTCGGCGTCGCGCTCATCTCCCTCGTCGTCGGCGGCGTCGGCATCATGAACATCATGCTCGTGTCCGTCACGGAGCGCACACGCGAGATCGGTCTCCGCATGGCGGTCGGCGCGCGCTCCCGCGACATCCTCCGCCAGTTCCTCATCGAATCCGTCGTGCTCTGCATCTCCGGCGGCATCATGGGCATCCTGCTCGGACACGGCGCGTCCCTCATGATCGCAGGCGTGCTCGGCTGGCCCATCGAAGCCAGTCCGCAGGCCATCGTCGCGGCCGTCATCGTCTCCGCCACGGTCGGCATCCTCTTCGGGTTCTACCCCGCCTGGAAAGCCTCCCGTCTCGACCCGATCGAAGCGCTCCGCTACGAATAATCATCCGACAACACAACTGAATTCGGAATGCCCGCGAAAGCCGAAAACTTCCGCGGGCGTTTTTTGTACCCATACACCGCATAATCTCTCCGGCTTCGGAGAAACAAGGTATTCTTTCCGCATGAGGAAAAACAATATTAAAAAATCGCTTGATTTTTTTTCGCACATGCGTATATTATTAGTATTATGCATCAACACAAACCTTTTTTGAGCTCAAGGAGCCTGCTTTGAATCAACAGTTCAGTTCGGCAAACAAGGCGAAGATCACGATCCTGATCCTCGGTTTTCTGACAATATCCCTGCTCGGTTTTCTCTTTTTCAACCTCAACAGGATGAACCGCAATACCGAAGAGACGAAACGGACCCACGACCATTTCATGGACTGCCACGCGGCGGGCGCTCTGATCCGCCACGGCTCGGACGTCATGACGAACGCCGTGGAACGCTACGTCATCACGGGGAACTACGTTTTCCGGGACCTTTTCTTCAAGGAAGCGAATATGGACCGGAACCGCGACAAGGGTCTGGAAAAGGTGAAGGACCTGCCGAACGGTCTGACCGTGCGGCGCGACCTGGAGAATGCCATGCGGTATTCCGTGGAGCTGATGGGCCTCGAATACCACGCCATGCGCCTGGTCATCACCGACAAGGAACTGGCCGAGCCCGACTGCCCGCCCGAGGTGCGCGACTACATCCTGCCGGAGGACGAGAAATCCGCCTCGCTCGAAGAGCGGAGGAAGATCGCGGAGAACATCATCTTCGGCCTGAGCTATCTCACGTACAAGGACCACATCTATGACTCCATCGACAAGAGCCTGGACGACGCGGAGAAATTCCTGACCGACTACCGCAAGAGCCTCACGGACCACTACAAGTACCTGTTCTTCTATCAGCTTTGCGGATATGCCGGATTCTTCCTGTCCCTGCTCGCCCTCGTGACGTTCCTGATCCGCCAGCACGGCCGCGCGAATGCGTTTCTCCGCAAGGTGCTGGACAATATCCCGATGCTCTTCTACATCAAGGACGTGCGCTCTCAGCGCTATGTGGACTGCAACATCGCGTTTTCGCGTTTCGCCTGCCGGAACACGGTCGCGGAAGTGGTCGGCAACAGGGACGCCGAAATCTTCGACGAAGCCACCGCGCTGCAGATTGAGGAGGACGACAGCAAAACGCTCTCCGTCGACGCGGCCAATTCGTATATCGAGAACACGCTCGACGCGCAGGGGAAGCCGTGCAGCTTCCTGACGACCAAGCTCAAAATCTCCGACCTGGACGGCCACACCTGCATTTTCGGCATGTCCCAGGACGTGACCGACACCACGCAGAAACAGCGCAACAACGAGGCGCTGGCCGAAGCTCTGCTCGCTCTTCAGACCAACGAGGCGGTCTCCCATCCGCAGAAAGTGATCGAGGTCATCCGCAAACGCCTCGACGCGGACTTCTGCCACCTGATCCGCGTCGACGAGGCGGCCGGCCAGGCGATTGTCGAGCCGGACTGCCACGCCCACCTCGATCCCGCGACACCCTGCGAACGGGTCGTCGCCGATCTGGACGATTTCCACTATTTCACCAAGCGCGTCGTCTCCCTGGAACCGTTCGAGATCGACGCACGAGCCCCGCTTGAGATCCTCCGCATGTACGCCGTGCTGGACGCGGAGAACGGCGCATGGCAGCCGACCACGACGTACTCCATGCCGGTCGTCTGCAACGACGACATCTTCGGGTCGCTGGCGATCGGCTATGCGAAGAAACGCATCCTCTCCGAAAGCGAAAAGGAGTTCATCCAGACGAGCGTGAAGATCCTGGAGAACGCGCTGGAACGCCAGAAGACCTACAGCGACCTCAGTGCGGCGAACTCCCGGATCAACCGCGAGTTCGATTTCGTGAACAACATCTTCGAGATCATGCCCATCCCGTGCGCCATCAAGGACGTCGAGAACGACTACCGCTGCATCCGCTGCAACGACGCTTACGCAAAACTGTTCCATAAGGACCAGTCGGAAGTCGCGGGAATGAACAGCGCCGACCTTTTCGCGCCGGAGATCGCGCAGCGCCTCCGCAAGGCCGACAAGGAAGCCGTGCGCGAGAACAAGATGATCTTCGAGGAGCTCGTCTGCGTCTTCCCGGACGGCGTGGAGCACACGTTCCTCTACCGCCGCGGCCCGATGTCCCTGCCGGACGGCCGACTGGTGCTGTTCTGCGTGGCGGAAGACATCACGGAGCTCCGTCTCCAGACCAACAAGGTGATCCAGATCAACGAACAGCTTCAGGGCGAATATCAGCGCGCCGTCAACGCCGAGGAGGCCGAGACGTTCTTCGCCAAATCGCTCAAGTCCATCCTCGCCATGCCGCCCGACCAGGACGCGATCGTCCCGAGCATCGAGGAAGTCGGCAAATACATCGACGCCGACCGCTGCTTCATTTATTACAGTTATAAAAACGACGACGGCGATGTGCGCTGGAACCTCGCCTACGAATGGTGCGCCGAGGACATCGACCGCAAATTCCAGGGCGTGTACGACATCCACATGTTCCCCGACGTCTGCGAAGCGCTCGAAAAAGGCGAGGACTACCTCGCCGCCGACGTGCAGCAGATCAACCCCGTCACCAGCTCCTGGCTCCAGATGCAGAAGGTCCAGTCGCTCATCATCACGCCGCTCCGCGACGAGAACAACGAGCTCTTCGGCTTCATCGGGTTCGATTTCGTGCGGCAGGCGCAGGAACGCTTCTCCGAACGCATCCTCCGAAGCGTGCACGAGGCCGCCGACGTGATCCTGATCTGCCGCGAACGCAACAAGCGCCAGGAGACCATGTTCAGGGCCGTCGCCGAGGAGAAGCTCCGCTCGGAGATCTTCGAAAGCGCCGCCATCCCGCTTCTGCTCTTCAAGCCGGACGGGGAGGTCGTGACCGCGAACTCGGCCGCGCTCAAGGCGTTCGGCAACGACCTCCAGCACGTCGTCGGCTGCAAATGCCGCGACTTCGTCTGCCAGTACGACTCTCCCCCGGAGAAATGCCCGCTGCGCCATCCCGAGCAGAATTCGCAGTCGTTCCTGCTCCACCGGCACGACGGCCAGCATTTCGCGATCAAGACGCAGACGATCCGCGACGAAAACGGCGATCCGCAGTACATCCTGGAATGCGCGGTCGACATGACGGAGACCCACGAGCTTCACGAGAACGCCGAGGCCATCGCCCAGTCGCTCTTCGCGCTCCAGTCCGAAAACGTCATTTCCAGCCCGGTCCACGTCCTGAGCATCATCCTGAAACGCCTCTCCGCGGACGCCGTCTACATCGCGCAGTACGACCAGCAGAACGGCGTCGCGTTCATGGAACCGGAATACACGCTCTTCAGGAACGGAGGCGTCCTCGAAAAACGCGCCGATGCCAAGCTCGACGATCTCTCCGTCTTCCTCAACCGTCTCCAGGACGAAGGCGTCTGCGAGTTCAGCGGCAGCAGCCGCAGCCTCATCGTCAGCGCCTACGAGAAACGTTCCCCCGGCGTCCATATCCCGCCGTGCGAGACACTCGTGCTCGTCCCGCTGGAAGTCCGCGGAAAGAGCTGGGGCAACCTCGGCATCTCCTACGCCGCACACCGTTCCCTCGGCGTCCACGAAAAAGACTTCTTCATCCGCTGCCGCGAAGTGCTTGAGGCCGCGCTGGACCGCAAGCTCACCGACAGCGACCTGCATGCCGCGCTCGACAAGGAGATCGAGGCGGAACGCGCCAAGAGCTTCTTCTTCTCGGCCGTCAGCCACGACATCCGCACCCCGCTCAACGCCATCATCGGCTACTCCGAACTGCTCATCGGCGGGATCCCGGACGAACAGGAACGCTCCAAGGCGCTGACCGCCATCTCCACCAGCGGACAGACCCTGCTCCAGCTCATCAACGACGTGCTGGACCTCTCCAAGCTCGAATCCGACAGGATGGTCATCACGCCCGTGCTCACGGACGTCCGCGAACTCGCCTCCTCCGTGCTGCACTCGTTCGACGTGTCCGTCATGAACACCGATGTGGAGCTGAAGGAGGATTTCGGTCCCATGCCGCTGCTCGAAGTCGACCCGCAGCGCATCCGCCAGATCCTGTTCAACCTCATCGGCAATTCCGTCAAGTACACGGAGCACGGGGAAATCCGCGTCAGCGCCGTGTTCCGGAACGACATCGGCGACGAGAAGGGCGTCTTCACGCTCTCCGTCTCGGACACCGGATGCGGCATCGCGGACGAGGAGAAGGAAAAACTCATGAGGCCGTTCGCGAAGGCGGGCGCCGACGCGAAGACCAAGGGGACCGGACTCGGCCTCACCATCTGCAGGCAGCTCGCGGCACGCATGGGCGGCCATTTCTCGTTCGTCTCCGAACTCGGCAAAGGCTCCACGTTCACGCTCGAACTGCGCGACGTGAAGAGCGCACGGCGTTCGCCGGAGACGAATAAGAAGATCGCCGCCGGACAGGAACTCATCCGCGAACGCAACAAACGCCGCGACGCGGACAACGAGAAAAAGTCCGCGGAGGAGCCTAAAGCCCTGCCGCCCGCCGAGAAAAAGACGGCTGAGGAACAAAAGCCCGCGCCGCCCGCGGAGAAAAAGCAGAAAAGCGCCCCGATCGCCGTGACGAACAACATGCCGGAACGGAAATGCCGCACACTGATCGCGGACGACGTCCCGCTGAACCTCGCGGTCCTGAAGGCGCTCCTCGCGAAGATCGGCATCCGCGACGTCGTGACCGCCGTGGACGGCAAGGACGCGTGGGACAAGCTCCAGGCGTCGGAAAAGCCGGTCGAGCTGATCCTGACCGACATCTGGATGCCGGAAATGGACGGCCGGGAGTTCGTCGCGAAGATACGCGCGGACAAACGCTTCAGGGACCTGCCCGTCTATGCCGTCACCGCCGACATCGAGGAACAGAAACTCTTCGTCGAACACGGCTTCACGGGGATCCTGCTGAAGCCGGTCACCGTCGACAAACTGTCCGGGATATTCAACTGAACGAGGTGTCTCCAAACCAGCTTTCGTAACCTGTAGGAGGAATGGATTTGAAAACGGAAGACCTGAACCCATCATCCGGCGGACTCACTCGCTATCTGTCTACTGTGGGCGCACTCGCGCTCTCCTTCGGTTACGCGGTCGGCTGGGGCGCGTTCGTGATGCCCGGCACGACCTTCCTGCCCGGCGCGGGCCCCCTCGGCACCGTGATCGGCATGCTCTTCGGCGCGCTGGCGATGGGGATATTCGCCGTCAACTACCATCGCCTGACGAACCGCTATTCCGGCCCCGGCGGCGCGGCGACCTTCGCGCAGAGGGTGTTCGGCGAAGACCACGGCTTCATCGTCGGATGGTTCCTCTGGCTGACCTACATCGCCATCCTCTGGGCGAACGCCACCGCCATGATCCTGGTCGTGCGATTCACGCTCGGCGACGTCCTCCAGTTCGGATTCCATTACACCGTCGCGGGATTCGACGTGTATTTCGGCGAGGCGGTGCTCGCCATCATCTCGATCCTCGTCTGCGGCGGAATCTGCCTCCTGAGCAAAAAACTGGCGGTCATCACGCAGATCGTCTTCGCCCTGATCCTCGCCGCCGGCGTATTCTTCTTCTTTTTCTTCGCGCTCGCGCGTCATGAGGGCGGCATGGCGGCCATGGCGCCCGCGTTCATGGACGACGTCAACCCCGTCATGCAGATTTCGCGCATCCTGGCGCTCATGCCGTGGGCCTTCGTCGGCTTCGAGGCAATCACGCACTCTTCGGCGGAATTCCGTTTCCCGCTGAAGAGAACGGCGGCCGTGCTGGTCGCCGCGATCATCGTCTCCACGTTCGTCTATCTCTTCCTGGCCCTGCTGCCGGTCGTCACGCTGGACGCCGGCCACCGGTCCTGGATTGAGCACATCAAGGAACTGCCGGGCCTTTCCGGCATCAGGAGCGTGCCCGTGTTCGCCTCGGCGGAACATCTCCTGGGACGGCGGGGCGTCGCGCTGATGAGCACGCTGATGATCGCAAGCCAGATCACGGGCATCATTGCGTCGCTCGTCGCGATCAGCCGCCTCATGCACGCCATGTCCAAATCGAATATCCTGCCGAAGCAGCTGGGAGCGCTCAACGCCGACGGGAACCCCAGAAACGCCATCCTCTTCATCGTCGGCATCTCCTGCGTGATCCCGTTCTTCGGGCGCACTGCCATCGGCTGGCCCGTGGACGTCTCCAGCATCGGCGCGGCGATCGCATACGGCTACACGTCCGCGGCTGCGTTCAGGATCCGCGACAACAGCGGGAAATACAGGCATTTCTGCATCAAGGCATCCGGCGTGATCGGCGTGATCTTCTCGATCTTCTTCTGCCTCCTGCTGGTGATCCCGAACTACATCACGGGCAGCGTCATGGCGGCGCCGTCCTATCTGCTCCTCGCCGTCTGGTGCATCCTGGGCTTCCTTCTCTACCATAGAGTCTTCAAGGAAGGACACCAGCACCGGTTCGGACGCTCCATGGTGGTCTGGAATTCCCTCGTCGTCACCATCATCTTCGCATCCCTGATGTGGGTGCGCCAGACCTCGTTCGAAAGCGCCAAGTCCACCATTTACGAGTGCATGACCGCGATCGCCGGAAACGATGACGCCGGAAAGGAACAGATCATCAAAAAACTCGGTTCGCTCAACGTTTCCATGCTCTGCAGCGCGGTCGTCGAGATGACCCTGCTCCTGATCTCGCTGGGGATTCTGTACAGTCTGATCACCATCCTGCGCAAGCGCGAGCTGAGGCTGGCGTCGGAAAAAGCGAAGATCGAGGAGATGAACGAGGCCAAAAGCTTTTTCTTCTCCTCGGTCAGCCATGACATCCGTACGCCGCTCAACGCCATCATCGGCTACACCGAGCTTCTGCTCGACGGCATCGACGATCAGGACGAACGGAACAGGGCTCTGTCCGCCATCTCCACCAGCGGCCAGACTCTGCTCCAGCTCATCAACGACGTGCTGGACCTCTCCAAGCTCGAATCCGGCAAGATGGACATCAGGCCGGAACTCACCGATGTCCGCGAAATCGTTTCCGCCGTGCTCCACTCCTTCGACGTGACGACCCGGAACAGCGACGTGGAGCTGAAGGAGGAATTCGGCCCGATGCCGCTGCTCGAAGTCGACCCGCAGCGCATCCGCCAGATTCTGTTCAACCTCATCGGCAACGCCGTCAAGTTCACGGAACACGGCGAAATCCGCGTCCGCGCCTCCTTCTGGAACAAACTGGGCGGGGAGAACGGCGGCGTGTTCGTGCTCTCCGTCTCGGATACGGGGTGCGGCATCCCGGACGAGGCCAAGGACAAACTGATGAATCCGTTCGTGCAGGTCGGCACGGATGCGAAGATCAAGGGGACCGGACTCGGCCTCGCCATCTGCAAACAGTTCGCGGCCCGGATGGGCGGCGATCTGTCGTTCGTCTCCGAACTCGGCAAGGGTTCCACGTTCACGCTGGAACTGCGCAACGTGAAGTTCGCCGTGAAAGCCCCGGAGGAAGACAAAAAGGACGCGGACGTCAGGAAGGATATCGAAAAGGCGAAGAACTGCGCGAACGCGCTCCTGGCGAAACAGCGCATGCGGAGCTGCCGCATGCTGATCGTCGACGACGTCCCGCTGAACCTCGCCGTCCTGAAGGCGCTCCTCACACGGATCGGTCTGCGCGACGTCGCGACCGCCGTCGACGGGGAGGACGCATGGGAAAAGATCCGGGCGTCGGAAAAGCCGTTCGACCTGGTCCTGACCGACATGTGGATGCCGAAGATGAACGGCAGGGACCTGGTCGCGAAGATACGAGCGGACGAACGGTTCAAGGATATTCCCGTCTACGCCGTCACCGCCGACGCCGAGGCACGGAAGACATTCGCAAGTCACGGATTCACGGGGATCCTCCTGAAGCCGCTGACCATAGACAAACTCTCCGGCCTGTTCACCTGAACGGGGGGATTTCCTGACCGACCACAGGCTTTAAGCAATCAAGAGACTGACAATGACACACAACCATCATCCGGGATCATTCAAAGTTCGTTTTCACCTGACGGTCATGCTGATCGGCATGGCGCTTCTCCTGCTGTCCGGGACGCTTTCCGCCGCGGACCAGGGGACGCGGAAAGTCGTCCGGGTCCCCTACACGCATTTCGAAAGACTGATGATGGTCGACGAGAACAACAGGCCGTACTCCGGTTACGCGTTCGACTACATCCAGATGGTCGGGACCTACGCCGGATGGGATATTGAATTTGTCCCGTGCGACAGTTTTTCCGCCTGCGCGGAAAAGCTTCTCGCGGGAGAAGTCGATCTCTTCTACGACATCAGCTACACGGAGGAACGCGCCAAACGGATCCTGTACCCGGACGAGGCGATGGGGAACGAGTATTACTATCTGTACGCCCTGAACGGAAACACGTCCGTCACGCCCGGCAATCATGCGTCCATGAACGGCAAGACGGTCGGGACCACGAGCGGGACGATCACGACCGAGCTCCTGAAACAGTGGTGCCAGAAGAAGAATGTCGACTTCAAGATCGTCGAATACGATTCCATCCCGGAGAAAGAGGCCGACCTGTATGCCGGAAAGATCGATCTCGACCTGGAAGTCAGCTTGATGGCGAAGCGCGATCTCTCGGCGATCGAAAAGATCGGGACGTCCGCCTATTATCTGGTCGCGAACAAGGAGAGGCCGGATCTGATTGAAGACATCAATTCCGCGCTGGACAAAGTGATCGGCAACGACATCTACTATCTCACAAGGCTGGAGGAACGCTACTTTTCCGATACGGTCCTGAGCCATACCCTGACGGACGAGGAAAAGAACTGGATCGCGGATCACGAAGTGCTGCGCATCGGCTTTTTCGACAAGTATCTTCCTTTCTCCACGAAGGACGAAAAAGGCGAACCGTCCGGCGCGGGCATCGAGGCGATAAGAGAGATCATCAAGGGACTGAACCTGAAAGACCTGCTGGATGTGGAATTCATCTGTTTCGACGATCAGGAGGAAGGATACCGGGCGGTCGAATCGGGGGATATCGACCTGATGTTCCCCGCCTACATCAGCAGTTCGGTCAGACAGGATTACCACATCATGGGCGGGAAGATACTTGCGACGCTGACGAGCGATCTGGCGTTTCTGAACGACATCGGGGACGGCAAAGGCAAACGAATCGGCGTCAACAAGACCAATATGATGCAGTATTATTATTCCAGGGATTCGCTCCCGGACTCGGAAATCGTGTTCTACGATGATATCCGGGGATGTCTCGACGGCCTGCTGAACGGGACGTCGGACGGGACCTTCCTGAACGGCCTCAGGTCCGAGGCTCTTCTGAAGCCCGGCAAATACCATTCGCTCCGGACCGTGCGCGCGAAGAACGGTTTCACGTTCCGCATGGCGTTCGCGAACGGCAACATCGGCCTGATGCTGCTGATGAACCGCGGGCTGACGATGCTCGATCCCGATTTCATCAACAAGACGTCGTATTCCTACGCGGGAAAGATTTACAAGTATTCCGTGATGGATTTCCTCCGGGAGCATGTCAAGCTGGCGATCGTCCTGGTCGCGGTTCTGGCCGCGCTGGCCACGAGGCTGGTCGGCGTCCGGATCAGCAACCACAAACTGGCGGTGATCAACCGGCAGCTGCAGGAACACACGGAAACGATCGAACAGCAGCGGCAGCAGCTCGAAAAGAAGCAGGACGAGCTCGAAGACGCCTTGCAGATGGCGCAGAACGCGAACCGCGCCAAAACGGCGTTCCTGAGCAATATGTCCCATGACATCCGCACGCCGATGAACGCGATCATCGGATTCACCGGACTCGCCGCCAGCCACATCGACGACAAGGAACGCGTGCAGGATTATCTGTCGACCATCGCGCGGTCCTCGGAGCACCTCCTCTCGCTGATCAACGACGTCCTGGACATGAGCCGCATCGAATCCGGCAAGGTGACGCTGAACGAGAAGGAAGAATCCCTGTCGGACATCCTGCACGTGCTCCGGGACATCGTCCAGGCGGACATCCAGGCGAAACAGCACAATTTTTTCATCGACACGGTGGACGTGAAAAACGAGCTCGTGCTCTGCGACAAACTCCGACTGAACCAGATGCTGCTCAATCTGATCTCCAACGCCATCAAGTACACGCGTCCGGGCGGCACGATCACCCTGCGGATCATCCAGAAACCCTCGACGAAGGCGGGCTACGGCACGTTCGAGTTCCGGATCAAGGACAACGGCATCGGCATGAGCGACGAGTTCATCAAAACGATCTTCGATCCGTTCACGAGGGAAGAGAACTCCACGGTCTCGCGCATTCAGGGGACCGGACTCGGAATGGCGATCACGAAGAACATCGTGGACATGATGGGCGGCAAGATCACCGTCGCCTCGAAGAAGGACGAAGGCACCGAGTTCGTCGTCACGCTGGATTTCAAATTCGCCGATAAGAAAACTTCCGACCCGGTGATCCCCGAACTGAAGGGATTGCGCAGCCTCGTCGTGGACGACGACGTCAACGCCTGCCAGAGCATCGCCGACATGCTCCGGGAGATCGGGATGCGCAGCGAATGGTGCGTTTCCGGCAAGGAAGCCGTCATCCGCACGGAGGAATCGCTCCGACACGGCGACCATTTCAGAGTCTATATCGTGGACTGGCTGATGCCGGACATGAACGGGATCGAAACGGTCCGCCGCATCCGCAAGGTCATCGGGAAGGACGCGGCCATCATCATCCTGACCGCGTACGACTGGACCGACATCGAGGACGAGGCGAGAGAGGCGGGCGTTACCGGATTCATCTCGAAACCGCTCTTCCCGTCCGACCTGCGGCGGGTGCTCCGCCAATCCTGCGGGAAACCCGATCCCGCCCAGGAGAAAAAGGAAGAACAGGTCGTCTCGCTCAAAGGCAAAAAAATCCTGCTGGTCGACGACAACGAACTCAACCTCAAGATCGGCGTGCTCCAGCTTCAGCACCAGGGCTCGACCGTCGATACCGCGCTGAACGGACAGCTCGCGGTCGACATGCTCCGGGAGAACGGCATGGACGCGTACGATTTCGTCCTGATGGACATCCAGATGCCGGTGATGGACGGATACGAGGCGACGGGCATCATCCGCAAGCTCCCCGGCGGAGACAAGCTGAAGATCCTCGCGTTCTCCGCCAACGCGTTCGAGGAGGACAAGGAAAAGTCCCTTCAGGCGGGCATGGACGGACACATCGCGAAGCCGCTGAAACTCAAAGAGCTCCTGAACGAGCTGAAACGCTTCGGCGTTTAACGGGGAACCGGATTACAAGACAAGAAAAAGCCGGGTTCGGATTTGATTCCGGATCCGGCTTGATGTTTTTCAGTTTTGGAACGGCCTGCTATACCGCGATGGCGATCACATTTTCGGCAGCGTGGCGAAGCTCTTTTCGAGTTCGGAGTCGGTCGGGATGTAGTCGTCCATCTCGCCGTCGTTGAACTTCTGGTACGCGACCATGTCGAAATACCCGGTGCCGGTCAGGCCGAACACGATGGTCTTCTCCTCGCCGGTGTCGCGGCATTTCTCCGCCTCGTCGATGGCGGCGCGGATCGCGTGGCTGCTCTCCGGCGCGGGCAGGATGCCTTCGGTGCGCGCGAACTGTTCGGCGGCGGCAAACACGGAGGTCTGCTCCACGGAAACGGCTTCCATGAGGCCGTCGTCATACAGCTGGGACAGGACGGAGCTCATGCCGTGGTAGCGCAGACCGCCCGCGTGGTTGGCGGACGGAATGAAGCCGCAGCCGAGCGTGTACATCTTCGCGAGCGGACAGATCCGTCCGGTGTCGCAATAATCGTAGGCGAATTTGCCGCGCGTGAGGCTCGGGCAGGACGCCGGTTCGACCGCGATGATGCGGTAGTCCGCCTCGCCGCGGAGCTTTTCGCCCATGAAGGGCGAGATCAGGCCGCCGAGGTTGGAGCCGCCGCCCGCGCAGCCGATGATGATGTCCGGCCTGATGCCGTACTTGCGGAGCGCGGTCTGCGTCTCGAGGCCGATGACGCTCTGGTGAAGCAGGACCTGCGAGAGGACGGAACCGAGCACGTAGCGGTAGCCCTCGTGCGTGACGGCCGCTTCCACGGCCTCGGAGATCGCGCAGCCGAGGCTGCCCGTGGTGCCGGGGAACATCTTCAGGATATGGCGTCCGGCCTCGGTCGTGTCCGAGGGCGACGGCGTGACGTCCGCGCCGTAGGTACGCATGACCTCGCGGCGGAACGGTTTCTGTTCGTAGGAGCATTTCACCATGTACACATGGCAGTCGAGGTCGAAGAACGCGCACGCCATGGAGAGCGCGGTTCCCCACTGTCCTGCCCCGGTCTCGGTCGTGACGCCCTTCAGTCCCTGCTTCTTCGCGTAGTACGCCTGCGCGATGGCGGAGTTCAGCTTGTGGCTGCCGGAGGTGTTGTTGCCCTCGAACTTATAGTAAATCTTCGCGGGCGTTTTCAGAGCCTTTTCCAGGAAGTACGCGCGCACCAGCGGCGACGGGCGGTACATCTTGTAGAAATCGTACACTTCATCCGGGATCGGGATCAGCGGCGTGGTGTCGTCGAGTTCCTGCTTCACGAGCTCGTCGCAGAACACATGCCCCAGTTCCTCGGCGGTCACGGGCTGTTTCGTCGCCGGGTTCAGCAGCGGCGCCGGCTTGTTCTTCATATCGGCCCGGACGTTGTACCACGCCTTCGGGAGTTCATCCTCGGAGAGATAGATTTTGTACGGGATTTCGTGTTCCATAGTTCTTGCTCCTGGTATTCGGCAGCCCCTTTCTTTGTTTCCGACTGCCTTTGGTTAAAAAAAGACGGACCAAACGTTCTGTCTGATCCGCCTTGACCTTCGGTTGTGTTATGAAAAAAACGACGCAAATGACCCGGTCCGGGCGGATTCACCGTCAGCACCAGCGCCAATCGAAGAAGTCAATGTACGCGTTCTTTTTCATAATGGCAATACTATAGCATGATATTCCGCGCTTGTCAAGCGATTTTTCCGCAAAAATGTTTCCGGATGACGGAAAAACAGGTTGACTTTTTCCTCCGATGTGATACATTGAAGAAATAATACAACAAACACAAAACCGGAGCGACGCCATGAAATTGTGCATGATCGGCATGCGGGGGCATTCCTGCTATGTCTTCGAGAGCCTGAACGAAATACCCGGGATCGAGCTCGCCGCCGTTTCCCCCGGATGTCCGGAGGATTCGCCCGTGCCCCTGCTCGAAAACGCCGCGAAATGCGGATTCTCTCCGCGCGTCGTCGACGACTGGCGCAGGATGCTGGACGAGGAGAAACCGGACATCGTCTGCATCGACGGCAAGTACGACCTGCACGCGAAGATGTGCGTGGAGGCCGCCCGCCGGAACATCCATATCTTCTGCGAAAAGCCGATCGCGCTCACGCCCGAATCGCTCGACGCCATCGAAAACGCGCTCAAAACAAGCTCAAGCAAGCTCGTCTCCATGGTCGGGCTCCGCTACGATCCCGCCATGTACCACGCACACCGCCTCGTTTCGGACGGCGCGATCGGCAAAGTCAAGCTCATCTACGCCCAGAAATCCTACCGGCTAGGCACGCGCCCCGACTTCTATAAAAAACGTGAGACCTACGGCGGGACCATCCCGTGGGTCGGCAGCCACGCGCTCGACTGGATCATGTGGTTCGCGGACAGCGGATTCGCGACCGTCGCCGCCACACAGACCAGCGAGGACAATTTCGGCAACGGCTCCATGGAGATCGCGGCGCAGGCCATCTTCACGATGAAATCC
The DNA here is from genome assembly GCA_016285345.1 of Victivallales bacterium. Classification (GTDB taxonomy): domain Bacteria; phylum Verrucomicrobiota; class Lentisphaeria; order Victivallales; family UBA1829; genus UBA1732. The sequence continues at coordinate 15,937 of JAEEQN010000048.1, forward strand.
GGCGCGCTCGCCGAGGCCAGCATCGAATACCTCCGCCCCGCCGCCGCGCCGTCCCACGGCGACGACCGCGTCCGCGTCGCGGGGACCTCCGGCGTGATCGAGGTACGCGACGGGCATATCATCCTCATCGACGCCGCCGGACAGCGCACGATCGAACCCGATGCGCCCGACCGGAAGATCTTTTCCGATTTCGTCTTCGGGCTGGAGGGCCGCCGGGACTGTCTCGTGGACACGCGGCAATCGCTCGCCCTGACCCGCGCGTGCCTGCTGACGCGCCAGGCCGCGGACGACGGCACGATCATCCGTTTCTGAACTCAAATCGAACATAGCACATACAAGGAGCTTTCCCATGTCCCTTCCGAAAGTCGCAGTCGTCGGCGCCCGCGGGTTCGCCAGCATGTACATCCGCCATTACATCCGCCTGCAGGACGCGGGCAGGATCGACTGGGCCGCCGCCGTGGTCCGTTCCCCGGACAAGGCCCCGGAGGAAGTCGCGCTCCTCAAACAGCGCGGCGTGCGCATCTTCCCGGACACAAAGTCCATGTACGACGCCATCCCCGGCCTCGCGCTCATCGGCCTCCCGGTCGGCATCGAGTTCCATGAGCCCATGACCTGCGAGGCGCTCGAACACGGCGTGAACGTGCTGGTGGAGAAACCCGTCTCCACGACCACGGCGTCCGTCGACCGCATGATCGCCGCCGCGAACGCGCATCCGGACCTCTCCGTAACCGTCGGATTCCAGCACATGGCGGACCGCAACATCCGCCGCATTAAGGAGACGATCCTCTCCGGCAGGCTCGGACGCATCCAGTCCATCCGGTTCCACGGGTTCTGGCCGCGCGGCGACGCCTACTACGGACGCAACAACTGGGCGGGCAGGATCGCCTCGCCCGCGACCGGGGCACTGATCCTCGACTCCCCCGCGAACAACGCTTTCGCGCACTACCTGAACATCGCGCTCTTCCTCGCGGCGGACAAGCTCGAAGCCACGGCGGAACCCGTCATCACCGCCGCCCGCCTCTTCCGCGCCAGACGCACCATCGAGACGTTCGACACCTGCGCGATCGACTTCAACGCGGGCAGCGTCCCGGTCTCGGCTTTCCTCACGCACACATGCTTGGACACCACCGAGCCGCACATCATCGTGCAGTGCACGGCGGGACGCGCCGACTGGGAGCTGAACGGCGACTGGTCGATGCACGACGCGGACGGCAACGAGATCGCGGGCGGTCCCGACACCGACTGCTACGGCACCATGTTCGACGACGTGGTCGCGAAGCTCGCCGACCGTTCGATCTTCACGTGTTCGCTCGCCATGGCACGCAATCACGCCGCGCTCATCGAATCGCTCTACCGCGATTATCAGGTCGAGGAGATTCCCGAACGCCTCATCCACCGCCGGGAATCCGACGGCCAGCTGTACGTGGACGGTCTGCTCGACTACGGCCGGGAATGCTCCGCGCGCGGCGTCGCCAACGCCGGACCGTTCCCCCGCTGAGTTTATAAAAAAGAGAAACGAACACCCCTGCCCCGTTTCGCGGGCGTAAAAAAACCGTGCACCGTTTTCAGGCGATGCACGGCTAAAATGTCTTCCGTGCCGGAGCGAAGCCCGGCACTACCGCAGTGGAGGACTTGTCCTCCTTACTTCAGCGGTTCCGTGATGGCTTCCTTGGTCTGCTTGACTTCCTTGATCGTGCCGTCTTCGTTGAAGAAGAGTTCGTCTACGCAGACGGAGCGGCGGAGGCTCTGGCCTCTCTGGCCGTCGCGGTCAAGCTTGCCGTTGTGGTAGAAGAGATAGGTGTGGCCCTTGTAATCGACTACGCCGGGGTGGATGGTGAAGCTGTTTTCGGCTGCGCCGGTCACCATTCCGCGGAACGTCCAGGGGCCGCGGAGGTTTTCGGCGGTGGAGTAGTTGATGCACTCGCCGCCGCGTCCGCCGGAACCGGCGTAGATGTTGTAGTAGAGGCCGTTGCGCTTATAGAGCCACGGACCTTCGATGTAGCGCTGGAGCTTCAGGTCGGTGATCTCGCCGTCGATCTCGGTCATATTGTCTTTCAGCTTCGCGATGTAGGAATTCTGGCCCCAGGCGAGCCAGGCGGTGCCGTCGTCGTCGATCAGCACGGTCGGGTCGATGTCATTCCAGCCGCGGCCGGGGGTGTCGCTGTCGACGACCAGCGGCTTCGGATGCGGCACGAACGGTCCGACCGGGGTATCGCCGATGGCGACGCCGACGCACTGGCCGCCTTCCGGCGTGTTGTAGGTCACGTACCAGTAGAACTTGTCGCCCTTCTGGATGCACTGGGCCGCCCAGGCGATGCCTTTCTTGCCGTTCGGGAAGTCTTCCGGACGGAGCTTGACGCCGTGGCTGCGCCAGTGGACCATGTCGGTCGTGGAGTAGACGCGCCAGTCGGCGATGTTGTAGTTGCCGGGCAGGCCGATGTTCTCGCCGTCCTTGTAGATGTCTTCGCCGGTATAGACGTACAGGCGGTCGCCGACCACCAGCGGAGCCGGGTCGCACGTCCAGGCGTCCGTGAAGATCGGGTTGCCGCTCGGCTCCAGGTCGACGCCGTCGTAGAGGACGTCCTTGGCGGAGGACTGGCAGGCAGTCATCGTGAGTGCGAGAGCGGAGACCGCTCCGGCGAGGAGGAATTGTTTTGCTTTCATTGTTTCACCTCTGGTTATTGGGTAGTGAAGGTAAGGAAACATCGTTTTGAGGGGAATCACGCGTAGGCGGGACTCCGTTTGTGATAATGTAACGCGCCCGTCCCCGTTTTTCAAGCGGTTTTCGTTCGGGAATGCCGTGTTTTTCCGCGGAAAAGATATTTGCCGTGTTAATTAACGCGCAAAACTGTAACCTTGAGGCGGAAAAGATATCGTCAGGGCGCGAAAAAGCCGTGCACCGTTTTAAGCGATGCACGGCTGATTTGTCCCTGTCATTCGTGCTCAAGCGAAGCTGAGAGCACTACTGCAGTGGAGGACTTGTCCTCCTTATTTCAGGGGTTCCGTGATGCCGGCCTTGGTCTGGACCACTTCCTTGATCGTGCCGTCTTCGTTGAAGAAGAGTTCGTCGACGCAGACGGAACGGCGCAGGCTCTGCCCGGTCTGGCCGTCGCGGTCAAGTTTGCCGTTGTGGTAGAAGAGATAGGTGTGGCCCTTGAAATCGACCACGCCGGGATGAATCGTGAAGCTGTTCTCGGCGGAACCGGTCACCTGACCGCGGAAGGTCCAGGGGCCGGTGATCTTTTCAGCCGTGGAATAGTTGATGGTCTCGCCGAAGCCGCCGCCACCGCCGCCCGCGGGACGGTTGGGACGGTTGCCGCCAGCGCCCTGAGCACCGGCAGGACGATTGCCGCCAGCGCCCTGAGCACCGGCAGGACGATTGCCGCCAGCGCCCTGAGCACCGGCAGGA
>JAEEQN010000014.1 GCA_016285345.1 Victivallales bacterium
TGGCGCCGAGGAGCGACGGAGACAGGCGGGAGGTCACGAAGATGGAGGTCGGGCCGTCCGCGCCGCCGATGATGCCGATGGACGCGGCGTCCTTGATGTTGAACGTGATGCCGGGGACGACGTTCAGGGCGAGCGCGCCGAGCAGAGCGCCGAAGATGCCGAACTGCGCGGCCGCGCCGAGGAGGGCCGTGCGCGGATTCGCGAGCATCGGGCCGAAGTCGGTCATCGCGCCGACGCCCATGAAGATGAGGCACGGGAACACGCCGGACTCGATGCCGACCATGTAGATCATGCCCTGGAGTCCGTCCGGGCCGCTGATGCCGGCGAGCGGGATGTTGGCGAGGAGCGCGCCGAAGCCGATCGGGAGGAGCAGGAGCGGTTCGAAGCCCTTGACGATGGCGAGGTAGAGCAGGATGAGTGCGACGAACATCATGAGGAGGCGTCCGATGCCGAGGATCCAGGTCTTGCCGAAGTCGGAGGTCGTCTGGCGGTAGATGTCGTAGATGCCGGTGCTGTGCCAGAGGTTGTTGATGGCGGTGCCGAAGCCCGGGAGGGACTTCGCCTGGCTGCCTTCGCGCACGGATTCGTTGTAGAGCATCGAGGGCAGGAACTCGGCCACGACGTCGCCGGTTTCGAGGGAGGACGCGACCAGAAGGCCGTCCTTCACGTTTTCGACGGCCATGGAACGCGCGAGGATCACTTTGCCTTTGCTGCGGTTGACCGGCTTCACGATGAGGATTTCGCGTCCGTCGTGAAGGTCCTTGCCCTTCGCGAAGGAGACGGAGTACACGAGGCCGTAGCCCTTGGCGGCGCGGGTCGCCTCGACCACGCTCTTCGCATTGTCAAGGACCAGTTTCGCGCCGGCTTCGTCGCCCGCGAGAAGCTTTTCGGTCGCGACGGCCGCGGCATCGGCTTCGTACTTCGCCATCGTGGAGGCGTTGCCCCAGACGTAAACGAGGTAGACGTGGCCCGTGGCGGGGTCTTCGTACCAGTCGAAGCATTCATCGGGTTCGGACATCTGGCTGTTGCGTTTGAGGCGGGGATTTCTGGCCTCAAGCTCGGACAGCTTCTTCGGGAACGCGGATTTCACAGGTTCGGCGGTCTTCGCCGCATCGGCGGCCGCCGCCTGAGCCTGCTGCGCGGCGGCCTGCTGCACGGCGATGGCGTCCTGGGCGGACAGCACGAGCCCGGCGGAGCAGAGGACCGCGAAGAGGATCGCAAGAATGAGATTACGCATGGATCACTTCTCCTCGACTTTGAAGAGGGCCTGACCGGAGGTGACGACGGCCTTCACGTCGACGCAGATCTCGCGGATGACGCCGGCCTTGTCGGGCTTGATCTCGTTTTCCATCTTCATGGCTTCGACCACGGCGATCACGTCGCCGGCTTCGAATTCGTCGCCCTCGGAGACCAGGATCTTGGTCACGGTGCCGGGGAACGGGCTGTTGATGTCGACGGTGTTGCCGGAACCGGCGGACGGAGCGGCGGCCTTCTTGGCGCCGCCTTCGGTGACCTGGCCGGCGAGGTCGGCGGTGATCACGCCGCCTTCCTTGACCTGGACGTTGAAGGTCTTGCCTTCGACCGTGACGGTGTAGGCGGCCGGGACGTCGTTCTTCGCCTTCGGGGCGGCGTCGGCGGCGTAGCGGATGCCCATGGGCTTGTCGCCCTTCAGGAACGCGATGCCCTTGTCGCCGCAGGCGGCCGCGATGAAGATGTTCTCATCGGTGACGGGGAGGTTGTTCTGCTGGAGGAGTTCGGTGTTGTACTTCACGCCGAGCTTCGGATTGGCGTCGTTGATCTCGACGACGGACTTGGTGGTCGGCTCGAGCTGGAGCTGATCCTGCGCCCACTTCACGACCTGCGGATCGGGTTCGACCGGGGTCTTGCCGAAGTAGCCGAGGACCATCTTGCCGTAGCCGTTCGGATCGAGCTTCCAGGAGCCGTCGGCGTTCTTGCCCATCACGGCGTTGCGGAACGCCTGCTGGAAGTAGAACTGGGAGACGGGGGTGACGGAGGTGCCGAAACCGCCGCGGGCGACGACCTCGCGCATCTCTTCGATGCAGGCGTCGTACTTGTCGAGGCAGTTGTTGTCGCGCATCATCTGGGTGTTGGCCGTGAGCGCGCCGCCGGGCATCGGGCTGAAGATGATCTCGGGGGAGACCTGCATGGACTCGGGCGGCATGAAGTACTTGCTCAGGCACTGCTTGAAGACCTTTTCGACCTTCAGGATCTTGTCCGGGTCGATGTCGAGCGTGTAGTCGGTGCCGCGCAGGCGGTGGTACATGGTGAGGATGTCGGTCTCGCAGGTGCCGCCGGAGAGCGGGGCCATGGCGAGGTCGATCACGTCCGCGCCGGCGGTGATGGCGGCCCAGTTGCAGGCGACGGCCATGCCGGCGGTGTCATGCGTGTGGAACTGGATTTCCTTCGCGCCGACGCCGTATTCCTTGTCGAGGATGGCGCGGGCGGCCTTGATCGTGTCGAACACGGTCTGCGGCGTGGAGGTGCCGGAGGCGTCCTTGAACGCGAGGCTGTCGAACGGGATGCCGGACTTGATGATCTCGTTCAGGCGGTCTTCGTAGAATTTCGGGGTGTGCGCATAGGGCTCGTTGAGTCCGGGAGCCAGGCCCATCATGGTGATGGTGATCTGGTGCTTCAGGCCGTTCGCGGCGATGGCGCGGCCGGAGACGTCGAGGTTGCGGACGTCGTTCAGGGCGTCGAAGTTGCGGATCGTGGTGATGCCGTGCTTCTTGAACATCTTCGCGTGGAGCTGGATGATGTCGGTGGACTGGGAGGAGAGGCCGACCACGTTCACGCCGCGGGAGAGCGTCTGCAGGTTCACGTCCGGACCGACCGTGGCGCGCCACTTGTCCATCATCTCGAACGCGTCTTCCTGGCAGTAGAAATAGAGCGCCTGGAAACGGGCGCCGCCGCCGATTTCGATGTAGTTGATGCCGGCCTTCACCGCCGCGTCGAGGGCGGGCAGGAAGTCATCGGTTTTGACACGGGCGCCGAGGCAGGACTGGAATCCGTCGCGGAAGGAGCAGTCCATGAATTTGATTTTTTTCATAAGAAGGGGTTGCCTTTATGGTTGTATATGTTATTCTGTTTGATTTCTGCGGTTCATTTCCCTGCGCGGTACAGCTTGACGGCTTCGATCGCCGCCAGCGCGCGGACCCGGTCTTCGGGAGAAAGGGCTGCCTTCGCGCCGGACGCTTTTTTCTTTTTCGGCGCGGGTGCGACAGGTTCGAGGAAGTTCGAGAAGGGGGCCAGCGCCTTCGACATCACCTTCATGCATACGATCATGATGGAGAGGAAGCAGAAGACCCAGAGCATTCCGAGGACCATGGCTTTCAAGCCATCGAAAATCAGACTGCCTAAGTTCATTTAGGTGTTCTCCTGTTTGGGGTTTGGGTAGTTATGTTGAACGGTCGTGTTTTTCGATAAATTCTAAATCTTATAATATACCACACAATCGCCCTTTTTTCAAATCCGTTCCAAAGGAAAAACGCCTTTTTCCACCGAAAAATCGCGCGAAAAAAAAGGGCGGCCCGACCGAAACCGGACCGCCCGTGAAAAACAGGATTGTGTTTTGGATTGTTATTTGCCCTGAGGTACAGCCGGGGCGAGCGAGTGTTACCGCCGCCCGAAGGTTCCGAAGCCGTCCTGCTGGGCCTCCACGCCGGGATCGTTGATGCGGCCGGCGAAGAGGATCAGGCCGGTCCGGCTGTCGCGGATCAGGACGAGGAACGGGCGGTCGGCGCGGAAGGTGTTGACCGGGGGCTGGTCCCGCGGAGCGGCGGCGCCTCCGAAAGCCATCGTGATCGCGGTGGCGGCAGCGGCCTTCGTGGATTCCTCGTCCATCTTCAGCGCGGTCTTGTGGATCACCTTGTCGATCCAGATGTATTGCAGGAGCTCGGTCGGCTCCGCGATGCCGTGGAAATCCGCCTGCGTCATGGAAAACGGCGTTTTCATGCCGAGCGTGCCGAGCGCGTCGTTGAGGTCGTATCGGCAGGTCAGGTCGGTCACGGGGAGCCAGAGGAGCGTTTCGTATTCCGAGCGGTTCGTGAGCCAGGAATCAAGCCTGGTCCCGATCTTCGAGACGATGTCCGCCATCGCGGCCTTCCCCTGGTCGAAGCCGGGGTTGATCGGCATGAGGGCGACGAGCTCGAAACGCGGATCCTCGTACGGCAGGACCACGGCGTGGACATTGTCCCTCGGGTCGGCGCAGTACCCGATGTCGAATCCCCTCCGGTGCATCATCTTGACCCGCTTTTCCCAGCCGTCGAAATTGTGGAACACCATGGGACGGGTGTTTTCCTTCTCGAACGGCGTCTCCCATTTCGCCTCGAAATACAGCGTGTTCAGCAGGATCATGAACGTATTGGGCTTGATGTCGGAGGGCGAAAGGAGGTTCCGGATCATGTTCTTCGTGCGGTCCTCGACGTAGCCGTTGACCTTCGCGGCGAGGGCGTCCGGTTTGGAAAAATCCTCCTTGTAGAACGTCCCGCCGTAGTACTCTTTGATCATGGAGACGAACGGCGGCAGGATGTCCTTTTCGAATTTCTGTTCGTACCAGACGGAGTTCGACACCAGGACCTCGGCCAGTTTGTTCACCGCGTATTCCTTCGAGACCTTGCTGAAGAACCTGCCGCAGGCCGCGGGATCGTCGGGCAGGCCCAGCGTCGTGCGGATCTCCTCGGCGGTCTTGTCCTTCGCGCCGCAGTAGACCAGCCCGAACGCGCTGTCGATGCTGTACGGGGAGACGAACGCGTTTGTGTTTTCGTCCTTTTCGCTGAGCAGGCGGAAGAGGTTGAAGCCCTTGCGGTTCAGGTTCGCGGCGATCTTCCGTTCGGCGGCGGTCGTCCCCGGCTGCACGACGGTGATCGAACGGATTTCGCCGTCGTCGGAGGCGTTCTGATTTGGCTGACGGCGGGAATTTCCGGCGCTCCTCGCGGTCTTCCCGGCCGGAGTCTCGTCCGGGGGGAGGTTGTCGTGCGGGACCTGGTTCTTCACGGCGAGTTTGACGCGGAACGGCGCCGGCTTGGAATCCGCGTCGTCGGGCACGATCATCAGCGCGAAGAGGTTTTCACGCGGTATCACGTAGGTGCGCCCCTCGGGGCCGCCTTCCTTCTCCAGGATGACCGCCTTCGCGAAATCCGGCGTGAAATCGAGCTCGAACGGCTTGTTCAGTTCGCTCCACGTTTTCCCGTTGACGCTGAAATCCTCCTGCGGCCACTCGTATTTGTTCAGCGTGTCGAACTGGATCGTGTTTTCCTTGAAGAAGAACCGCCCGCCCAGGACCGTTCCCTCGATCGTGAGCGTGATCTCCTGCGAGCCGTTCGTTTTCGCCCCAGACTGTGCCTGTACGAGAAAGGGCAGGGCGGTTGTGAGCAGAACGAAGCTCAGCGCGATCCCCCAGAGAGTTTTGAACCGGTTTGTTTTCATAATCTGTCTCTTATCTTTTTCTGATGGATAGTTTGATCTTAACGGGTTCGTCCCGGAAGCCGTGATTATCGATGGAAATGTTTGTCTTTCCTCCGATCTCCGGAAGAATGTAGTATCGATAGAGTTCCGTTTCGATCAGTGTTTCCTGAATCGACAGCGGATCCAATGACATCCCAAGATCAAACGGCACATACAGGTTCTTCCACGGTTTCCCGTTGATCTTCACCTGACGGGGAAATTTGCCCGTGTCATGCGTGGAGAGGTAGTTGTAGGTAATCTTGTTGTCCTGAATGTAAAACTCCGCCACATAATCTATGACTGCTTCGATCTCAATACTGACATGCGTCGCGGACAAATCCTGAAATCTTGGAACCCCAAGACCGCCGCCGGCGCCGTTGACCGGGATCTCTTTCCCGTCCGTTGTTTCCTCCTGCATCATTTTCAAAAAGTTTCCCTCATTCACCCACTTCTGAATCTCTTTTTTCTGCTCGTCGTCAAAAGAACTCGGATTCCCCTGATATCTCATCATCAGGGTTCTCCTGCGGTTCTTTTCCTCGCTGTTCTGTTTCATCCGTTCCATTCTCGAATTGTACTCTCTCGGATAGATCCTCCCGAGGATCCGATCGTCTCCGGAACCGAGCTGAACAGGACGGGAAGACTCCTCGGAAGCCTTCTTCCGATATGCGGACGCGCCGCTGTCTCGAGTCGCTTGAGACGGTTTGACATTTTCCGCGTTTTTCCCCGCCTGCCGCGATTCGTCCGGGGGGAGGTTGTCGTGCGGGACCTGGTTCTTCACGGCGAGTTTGACCCGGAACGGCGCCGGCTTGGAATCCGCGTCGTCGGGCACGATCATCAGCGCGAAGAGGTTTTCGCGCGGTATCACGTAGGTGCGCCCTTCGGGGCCGCCTTCCTTCTCCAGGATGACCGCCTTCGCGAAATCCGGCGTGAAATCAAGCTCGAACGGCTTGTTCAGTTCGCTCCACGTTTTCCCGTTGACGCTGAAGTCTTCCTGCGGCCACTCGTATTTGTTCAGCGTGTCGAACTGGATCGTGTTTTCCTTGAAGAAGAACCGCCCGCCCAGGACCGTTCCCTCGATCGTGAGCGTGATCTCCTGCGAGCCGTTCGATTTCGCTCCGGACTGTGCCTGTACGAGGAAGGGCAGGGCGGTCGTGAGCAGAACGAAGCTCAGCGCGATCCCCCAAAGAGTTTTGAACCGGTTTGTTTTCATATTGTTTCCCGCTTATCTGTTTTCGGATTGTTGTATCGGGTTGTTGGTTGCGTTGTATCCGGACGGATCCATTTTACTTGTGGAAGAGTGCATCCGTTTCCAGATGACTTCCGTATGCGGCAGCTGATTTTTCATGGCGAGTTTGATCCGGAACGGGACCAGGGCGACTGGAGAACTGAGCATTTTTTTCCGTCCTTCCCATGACGTTGCATCTTCGATGGAAAGAGAAAACTTTTTTGTATCATCAATGGAATACAAACGCGCGGCGCGCACCTCGTCGAGCTCCTTTTCCAGAATGACCGCCTTGGCGTAATCCGGTGTATAGTCAAGTTCAAACGGCTTTGTCAGGTCCTTCCACGGTTTGCCGTCGATCATGATGTCCTGCGGCAGGAGTGGGCCCCATGCGTTACGGTGAAAATATGTGATCTTGTTCCCCTCAAATGTAAACACGCCGTCATATACTTTTCCCTCCATGACAAGCGTGATCTCGGGAGCGGCGGAATCCTCGGATTCCGTTATATTCTCTCCTGTAGGGACGTTCCCGTTGTTTTGTGCCGTCGCGGGCGGAAATCCGAACATCGGGAATCCGGCAGTCGGGGGATTGACAAAATCAGGCGATATCGGAGGCGGATCGAGAGTGAGTCCTTTTCTCTTTATTCTTTTTTCCTGTTCGACCGGTTCTGCGGTCTTATCCGGAACGGTCAATTCCTCCGTTTCCAGTTCCGGGGAAACGAGCGTCTCCGTTTTCCGGGTGGACACGGACAGCGCGAGGACGGCAAGCGGAATCGCGGCGGCGAGCAGAATGAGGCACAGCGCCGCGCCCCAAAGATGCTTGAAACGTGTTGTTCCCGTATCCATTTTCTCTGCCTCTTTTTTTTACTTCGTTTTCGCCGGTTCGGCCTTTTTCTTCAGAGTGAGCCGGATTCTGACGTGTTCCTCATCGCGCGGGCCGTGGTTGACGATCCCGAGGACGATCCTGTTTTTCTCCTGCGTGAGGTAATAGCGGTAGAATTCCGTTTCGACCTGCATCGCGGCGACGCAATCGGGATCGACCTCGCCATCGAGGGTAAACGGCAGATGCAGGTTCCGCCATGCGCTTCCGTTGATCCTGACGCGGCCCGGGTATTTGCCGTCGTTGGGATACTGCTGGTCGCTGTAGACGATCTTGTCCCCCAGGAACGCGAAGACCGCGTTGCAGTTCACATCCGCCTCGACCGTGACGTCGAACTGGTCCGGATCGGGATCGCGCGGCGAGGGGACCGCCGTCCGCGTGAGGTACGGCAGGTCCTTCCCGTCGGTCGAATAACTCCGGTCGCTCGACCACGCGAGCTGGTCCCTCTGGCGTTCCGCCCGCCAAATCTCCACTTCTTTGCGTTCGTCCGGGGAGAGCAGATCCTCGTCGGACATATACTCGCTGTCAAGCTCGCCCTTCCGGCTCTTTTCCCTGGCATCGTGCAGCATGGCGAGGATTCGCGCGGTGTAGTCGCGCGGGTATTTGCGAAGCGAGACCGAGGCGCGGAAGGTCGAGGCCGTGCCCTCTTTTTCGCCGATGACGGAGAGCTCGCCCACGGACAGCTTGTAGCGGTCGAAGATGGAATCGCCGTCCGGGACCGGGATGCACCGCCAGCCGATCGCGGCCGTCCCGGTGCGTTCCGTGAGCTTCCCCGTGGCGTAATCCGTCACGAAGTCCAGCTCGAACGGGACATGCGGGTCCTCCCACGGCTTCCCGTTGACCGTGACTTTGTCCGGCCAGGCGGGCTTGGCCGCGGAATCCGGCACGAATTCGATCCGGTCGGACTGGAGGCGGAATTTTCCTTTCCCGTCGATCTCCCCGGTCAGGATCAGCGCGAAATGATCCTCGACCGCGGCGGACGATTTGTTCGGGTCCGCCTGACGGATCGCGGCGCTCTTCGTGGTCCCGCCCGAGACCGGCGTTTCGTCCGGGGGCAGATCGTCGTGCGGGACCTGGTTTTTTACGGCGAGCTTGATGCGGAACGGCGTTTCCTCGGGATTCTGCTCGCGCGGGACGATCATCAGCGCGAACATTTTTTCCCGCGGCATCACGTAGATGCGCCCGACGGGTCCGCCCTCTTTTTCGAGGATGACGGCCTTCCCGAAGTCCGGCGTGAAGTCGAGTTTGAACGGCTTGTTCAGCTCGCTCCATCTTTTCCCGTTGACGAGGACGTCCCCGGTCGGCCACTCGTATTTGTTCAGGGTATCGAACTGGATCGCGTTTCCCTTGAAGAAAAACCGTCCGCCCCGGATCGCGCCTTCAAGCGTGAGCGTGATCTCTTTTGCGTCAGTGGAAGCCGACTTGTCCTGTGCCGGGGCGGCAAACGGGAGGAGGATCGTGAACAGGAGAAGGACCGGCGTCACGCCCCGAAGATATCGAAACCATTTGTTTTTCATGGATGTTGCTCTGTTTTCTCCCCGCGTTGAACGGGAAATGAGGTTGTTTCCGTATTTGCCGCGAATCGGCATACAAATACACTATAACACTATTAACGCCGGACCATCTCATAAAATTGTGTCGTACGCGCATTTTTCAATAAAGAAAAATGGCCGTCGACATGATGCCGGATTATTGCGGACTTGCGCGTCCCGCCGCCTGCAAAAAAACGCCGGATGGCCGTGTCTACCCCCGAAAACGCTCTGATTTTTTCGGAAACAGCTTGAAAATCCCGCTCGGAAGGGTATATTATCAAAAAATTATTTTCTAAAACAATCACACAATACCCCTATACAAACAGGAAAGACCCCATGAAAAAATCCATCTTCATCCTCGCGCTCGCCGCCGGAATGTTCTGGCAGGCCGATGCGCGCGAAGTCGTCAGTCTCTCCGGCTCCGGCTGGAAACTCTGGCGCGACACCGACGCAAAGTGGCAGTCCGAACACGTCGTTGTCCCCGGCACTCCGCTCGACCAGATCACCGCGCATCAGCCGACCGGCGGCTGGGACGCCCTGAGCAAGGCGGACCGCAAGGACGTCTCGGTCCCCGGCACGGTCGAACAGTATTTCACCGACATGTCCGCGCTGGAAAAGGACTACACGATCGACCCGAAGAACTTCTGGCAGCCGCTGCAGGGCGTTTCGTGGTGGAGCCGCACGTTCAAGGTCGACCGGGACCTGACCGGCAAGAAGGTTTTCCTCCGCTTCTCCGCGCTCACCTACCAGGCCGAGATATTCCTGAACCATGAGCTCATCGCGTGCGACGCCGCGTGCGACACCGAGTTCGTGCTCGACATCACCGGCAAGCTCAAGAAAGGCGACACCGCCGCGCTCGACATCCGCATCACCAACCCCGGCGGCGACTACGACTGGACCGACTACATCCCGTTCACGTGGAACGGCGTCAAGCTGAACGGCAGACGCGCCGTCGGCGGCGTGACCGGCCATGTCTCCCTCGAGATCACCGATCCCGTGTACATCGATGACGTGTACATCATGAACACCCCCGATCCGAAGACTGTCGAAGTCCGCATCACCGCGGTCAACGACACCGGCAAGGACGTGGAGGAGGAATGCACCGTCCGGCTCGTGCAGGACAACGTCCCGGTCATGGCTGGTGAGTTTGTCAAGCTCAAACCCGGCGAAAACCTCATCACCCGCAAGTTCACGCACGCGAACGCGGAGCTGTGGGACCTCGACAACCCGAATCTGTACACCATGAGCGTGAAGATCGGCGACGAGGAAGAAGTCCAGACGTTCGGGTTCCGCTGGTTCGGCCCGGAAGGCGTCGGCAAGGACGCCATGTTCCGCCTCAACGGCAAGCGCATCGTGCTGCGTTCCGCGATCAGCTGGGGCTGGTGGCCCGTCACCGGCACCATCCCGCTCCCCGAATACGCCGAGAAGCAGATCAAGGCCGCGAAGGACTTCGGCATGAACATGCTGAACTTCCACCGCCACATGGGCCAGGACATCGTGCTTCAGGAAGCCGACAGGCAGGGCCTCCTGTACTACGCCGAGCCCGGCGGATTCATCTCCGGCAGCCAGTCTCCCGAAGGCCGCGTGATCGCGAAGGAACGCGTCCGCCGCATGGTGAAGAAATTCCGTTCCCACCCGTCCCTCGTCATCTACAACCTCATCAACGAGCTCGGTCTCGGCCGCGAACAGCATGACCAGAACTGGTATTCCAGCATGGTCTCCTTCACGCACCAGAACGACCCGTCGCGCATCGTGGTGCTCACCAGCGGCTGGAGCAAGGAAGGCATCAACGTCGAAGACTACAACAAGATGAACTGCATGCCGTTCGACGACAAGGTGTACCAGGTCGGATTCCGCGACAACCACAACGCGACCGGCCCGAACATCTCCTATCCCGCGAACTACTACACGAACAGCAAGCGCTACTGGAACTACACCGAGAACAAGGAAGAGCTCGTCTTCTGGGGCGAGGAAGGCGCCATCTCCACTCCGCCGCGCCTCGAGCTCATCATGGACGAACTGAAGAAGATCGGCCAGGACGGCATGGACGGCGAGGACTACAGGAACTGGTACAAGCGCATGAACAAGTACCTCGACGAGAAGGGCCTCCGCAAGGACTTCCCGACCGTCGAGGCCTTCACCAGCGAGCTCGGCAAGGTCGGCATCCGCCACCAGGGCCGCCGCATCGAGATCATCCGCCTGAACAACATCACCGACGGCTACGCGATCAACGGCTGGGAAGCCATGCTCCGCGAGAACAACTCCGGCGTCGTCGACACCTTCCGCAACCCGAAGGGCGATCCCGCCATCCTCCGCGCCTACAACGCCCCGCTGAAGCTCGCGGTCCACACCCCGACCCCGTCGTTCACCGTTCCGAACACCATCACCGCTGACATCCACATCATCAACGAGGAGAACCTGAACGGCGAATACACGCTCGTAACGCAGCTCATTCAGGACGGCAAGGTCGTCAACGAGTCCGAGCAGACCGTGAAGGTCACCGGCGGCGACGTCTACGGCGAACTCCTCGCCGAGGGCGTGAAAGTCCAGGTCGACAAGCCCGGCGTCTCCGTCATCAAGGCGATCCTCAAGGGAACCAAGGCCGAGGGCGAAATGGAAGTCACGGCCGTCGACAACTCCAGGATCCAGCTCCCCTCCGGCAAGACCTATGCCGTTTATGAGAATCCGCAGCCTCAGGGGCAGGGCGGTTTCGGCGGCGGTCAGGGCGGCTTCCCCGGAATGGGCGGCGGCCAGGGCGGTTTCGGCGGCGGTCGCGGCGGCTTCGGTGGCGGTCGCGGCGGCCAGCCCCAGCAGTCGCTCGTCAGCATCCTCAACGCCGCGGGCGGCAACTTCCAGACCTTCCAGCCCGGCAGCGGCCTGAAGCCCGACGTGCTCGTCGTGACCCAGCGCTACCCCGTTCCGCAGAGAATCCAGGCGAACTCCATCGCCACGCCCGACGGAACCGCCGGCGCGTTCCGCCTGACCTTCCTCGTCGACGGCGAAAAGCGCGCCGAACGCAACGTCCGTCAGCTCGAACTGGCGCTCCCGGACGGCGGCACGCCCGATCCGAACGTGCCTATGACCGCCGGTTACACGGTCCTCTTCGAAGGCCAGTACATGCCGGCCGCCGACGGCGACTACAACTTCAAGATCGAAGGCCCGACCAAGGCCGACGACCAGCTGAGCTTCAAGGTCGACGGCAAGGAAGTCGCGGTCGCGAACGACGGCACCGCCAAGGTCACGCTCTACCGCGGCGTCCCCGCGCAGCTCGCCATCTCCATGACCAAGAAGACCGCGCAGCGCTTCAACGTCCTCTGCTTCCCGCCGAACGGCAATTCCGTCGACGTGAACGCGGTCGTCGAGCTCGCAAAGGCCGGCACGCAGGTCATCGTCCTCAACGACGTGGAAAACTGGGCTCCGACCATCGCCGCCGCGAACGGCAAACTGAAATACCTCGGCAGCTTCCGTCTCGGCAACAACTGGGTCGGCGGCCAGTATTTCTGCAAGGACCACCCCGTTTTCAACGGCTTCCTGAAGCCCGCCGTCCTCGACTACGCGTTCGATGCCGCGGTCTCCAATCCTCGCTCCGCCATCATCATGGAAGGCGACGAGGAGCTGATCTCGGGCGCGTGGCATTCCCTCGGCTGCCGCATGGGCACCGCCATCGGCCGCGCGAAGACCGGTTCCGGCTCCTTCTTCTACTCTACGCTCGGGCTCACCAACTACAACGATCCCGTGTGCAGAAGACTCCTCTTCAACCTGATCGAGTACGCAGCCGGACGCAACCGTTCCGACGTCGTCGACAGCGGCCACACCGACCAGGACGGCAACAAGCTCTGATCAGCAAACCATCCGGCGGGCATTGTCCCACCATTTGCGGCGGCAGTTCTCTTCACCGGGGACTGCCGCCGCAACTTTTTTCCCCAGACAATGAGGGAAAAAGATAAGTCGCATGAGTCTCATCCGACCCATGCGACCTGTTTTTACCTCATACGAGGTGTGCGTTCCTTGCCGAATATTACTTCTCGGCTTCCTTCAGCGCCTTGAGCTTCTCGACGCGGATGATCGCGCTCTGCGCGTCCTCAAGCCCGGCGTCTTTCGCCTTGCGGTACCATTCGAGCGCCGTGTCCAGATTCCGGTCCACGCCTTCGCCGTTTTCATAGCATACGCCGAGCGAATAAATCGCGGTCGGGTTCTGCTGGGCGGCGGCCTTGCGGTACCATTCGACCGCCGCAAAAGGATCCGGATTCACACCGGAGGCATTCATAAGGCAGGCGGCATAGCACGCCTGTGCTTCGGCATAGCCTTCTTCCGCCGCCTTTTTGAGGATTTCCACCGCTTCTCTGTATCTCTGGTGTGCGAAAAGATCGTTTGCCCTGGCGACGGATACGCGCCAAAGCGCGACCTGAGCTTCCCCGATCCCGCCGTCCAGCGCTTTCTGATACCACGCGATCGCCTCGTCCAGATTCGGCGTCACGCCTTGGCCGTATTCATAGCAGACCGCGAGCTCGTAATACGCCACGGGAACATTCTGTGCGGCGGCCTTGCGGTACCATTCGACCGCCGTCACAGGATCCGCCGCCACGCCGCTGCCCTGCTTGAGGCTGCCTCCGTAATAGATCTGCGCCCACGGGTTGCCGAGTTCCGCCGACTGACGCAGCAGATCCGCCGCCCCGGCGAAATCCTGTTTCTCGTACAGCGCGTATGCGTCCTGAAGGAGCTTGTCCGCCCTGTTCTGTCCGTTCGACCGGGTATAAGCCAGAACGCAGGCGAATCCGAGCAGAAGCACCACCCAGATCGCGATCACGATCTTGTTGGAGCCTTTTCCGCCGCCGCAACCGCATCCGCAACCGCCTGCGCTCTGTTCCTGAGGCGCCGTTTCCACGTTATTTCCGTTCTGTTCCATATTGTTTTCCTTCTGTCCAAAAGAGGGTGTTTGTGTTTGCATGATCCGGTACAAATATACAATCGTGCGGCGTAAAAATCAAGTTTCTTTGCATGATATGTGCGTCATTTCCCGGAAAGGCGGGCATTCCCGGAGCTTCCCTTTTCCGTTCAGGATGAAGCGGTTCAACGGCCCTTCGGGAACAGCATGACTTCGAGCCATTCGCTCAGATGGTCGTCGAGCCAGTAGTCCTGCATGCGGACATAGTTGGTGCGGATGAACTGGAACTGCGCGTCCGGATCGGCAAAAAGCCCGCTGACCTTGCGGTCGAGCGTGTCCGCCGTGTCGAAACACGCATCCGGAGCGATCTTCATGTAGTTGCCGAGGTCCTGCACGAAGGCGGGCGTGCCTTCGGCCCAGGATTCCAGGAGCTTGATCGGACTCTTGCATTCGTTGAACATGGAGTGCCGGAGCGGCTGGATGAAGAGGTCGGCGCGGATGGAACGCCGGACGCGCGGATAGTCCAGAAACGGACCGACCGGAATACGCGTGAAGTCATTGGCGTATTTCTCAAGGGCAGGGGGAAATCCGCCGTGGAAGACGAAATCGTACTTGCGGCGGTTCTCAGCGATCCAGTCGAGGATGCCGGAGAAATCGTCGCCCGCTCCTGTCCGGTTCATATCGCAATGCGATATGCCGCAGGAGAAACAGATGCGCGGCTTCCGCGATTTCTGCGAACGGATGCGGTCGAGGATGACCGCTTCGTCGTAGGAGTCGAAGAAATAGCGTGGCAGATAGTTCGGGATCACGCGGAATTTTGTGCGCGGAAGTCCGAATTTCGAACTGTAGTAGTCTGCGAGCGGGTCGCACGTGACCGTAATCGCATCACTCCCGCCCATATAGACGGGGATCGCTTCCTTGCCCTCTCTGAAACAGTTGCGGTAGCAGTTATAGACGGGGATGTCCTCATGGACGAGGATATCGTCGATCTCGTAGATGAACGGGAAATGGTATTTGTCTTTCGCGGGGAGAAGGATGTCACGGAACCATTTGAGATCGCGTGTGGAGCAGGCGCCCTGGAGACGGAAGGACGAAAGAAGAGGAAAGAGTTCCCGGTTGTTGAACAGGATCCGCGCATCGCAGAAAATCGCGCGGTCATAGATCTGGGAGAGCAGCTGGGAGATGAAGAGAATCCGGTAGTAGGAGCATCCGCCGGCGTCGATGTGTGTGGAGGCGAAACCATACGTTTTTTCCGGAATCAGACGGACTGGGCCGGAGGTTTTGGCGTCCGGCGATTCAGGACGCGCCGGGACGACCGGTTTGGGCGGTACGAATTGAATCATATTGATTTTTGGGAGGAGTTGTCCGGAGCGGTCCGGCTTGTTTTTTCTGATGATCCTGAAAACAAATATAATCCGGCAAAAACGAAAAACAAGCCCGGAATCCGGAAAAGCGGTCAAAAATGAGGAAAAAAGCGGATTTGAGGTTGAAGTTTCATCGTGCGCGGTCTATATTAGATGGATAATCAGCTAATGATTTCCTTCTGCCGGATTTCCCGTTTTCCGTATCCGGCGGTCATGGCGCAACGAAAAGAAGAATCCATGCTCTACTGTCCGAAATGCCAGCAGCTTGAACCGACCTCGCCGCAAAAACACGACGACGGCACGGTGACGTATCTCTGCGGGAAATGCGGCGGCGCCATCCCGCTGCGCCGCGACCTGCGGCCGGGCGAAGTCGTGGCGGGATTCAAAATCGAGGAGGAACTCGGTCGCGGCGCGATGGGGATCGTATACCAGGCTAGGCAGACCAACCTTGACCGCGAGGTCGCGATCAAGATCCTGTCCGACGACAGCGCCAGCGACGAGGTGTACGTGGAACGTTTCTTCCGCGAGGCGCGTGCGGCGGCGAGCCTGTCGCATCCGAACGTGGTGCAGGCGTACGACGCGGGCGTGACCGAGGACGGCATCTATTATTTCGTGATGGAGAAGATCACCGGGGAAAACCTGGAACTGGTGCTGAACAACGTCGGACCGCTGAACATCCCGCAGGCGCTGGACGTCTTTATTTCCGTTGCAAACGCTCTGTCCTATGCCTGGACCCGGAATCAGCTCAGTCACGGAGACATCAAGCCGGAAAACATCATCATGCGCCTGAACGGAAAGGTCAAGCTCGCCGACTTCGGGCTTGCCCGCCGCGCGAAAGACCCCGAACTGGCCGAAGAGGACATCCGCGCCACGCCCGCCTATGCCCCGCCCGAGATCATCAACGGCGACAAGGATGTTCCCGGATTCAAGTCGGACATGTATTCCTTCGGCGCCACGGCCTACCATATCCTGATCGGGCATGAGCCGTTCATTGATTCCGACCCCATGAAGGTCTGCGCCATGCAGCTTTCCGATGTCCAGACGCCGCTTTGCGAGCTGAACCCGAACATCCCGAAACGTCTGTCCGATCTGGTCGACGCGCTCATGGAGAAGGATCCGGCGAACCGGCCCGCGTCATGGAGCGATGTTGTTGACGAACTGAAGGAGATCCAGCGGGAACTCAATAATGCGACGGTTCCCGGAAAACATGATGATTCCGATGCCGGACGTATCCCCGCAAAACAGGGAAAGAAACGTTTTCCGGTTTGGGCAATCGCGGCCGCGGTTGGCCTGCTGATTGCCGCAATTGCCGTAATCGTGTTCAAAATGAATTCAAAAACGGACGGGCCGGGCAAAGACCGCCCGCCCGCCGCCGACAACACGCCGTCTGTAACCGGAAAACCTGTGTCCGGGAGTAAAACGGAACCGGCATCCATTCACGACGCGGCATTTTATCAGGCCCGGTGGCGCATGATTCTGGAAGAATCCAGGGATTCCGGTCTGGAGCTGAGTCAGATCGAGAAGTTTGTCGCGGAGGCCGGAACGAAAGCCCCCGCGGAGGCGGTCGAGGCGCTTGCCGAGCTCCGTGCCGCCGAGAAGCAAAGCCGTGCGCTGGCCTTGCGGAACGAGCTTCTGGATCTGGCCGCGGCGTTCGATCCGGATGATGTGAAAGATTTGGATTTCGATGCGATTGATGCGCTGTGCCAATCCGCTTTTTCGAAACGCGATGAACTGAGGAAGCTCGACGCCGAGCTTTCCGAACATGTTTTTCTGCCGGAACAACAGAAGACGGTCGATGCCTATGTGAAACAGCTTTCCGATCTGCAATTGGCCTTGTCTCTGGGCGGCGATGTTTCGGGCTGGACGAAACCTGAAACGAGCAGGCCGGATGACAAGCCGCCGTCCGCACAGACGGATCAGGAACCGGCGAAAACGGAGAAGGAAGACATCGCGGAATCCGCGATGGATCCCAAGCTGCTCATGAATTATCTGCTCCTGCTGGACTATCTGCCGGGCACCATCCTTGACGAACCGAAAAGCGCCGAGGCGCTCCGGCTGGTGACAGAACTCCTTTCCGACAAGGATTTTACAGCCGAAATCCCGCGCAGGAACTGCCTCGGCATCCGGAAATTCCTGGTGCTGAACAACGCGCCGCTTCTGCCGTATCTTGATGAAAACGAAAAGGCGCTCCAGGGCATGAAGCTCTTCCCCCGTTCCTATCCGGACAGTGTTCTTGTCGATATTTCCGGTTCCACCTTCCAGCTGAGCGTCCAGGACAAAAAGGCCAACATCAGGCAGAAGAAAACCTGGAATCAGCTCCGCAGGGAGGAAGGGGAGGACCGGATCATCGTAACACTGATCAACAGTCCCCAGCTGGCGAAGCTGTCCGGGGAATTCCGCGAATATCTGTTTGTGCGGGCTCTTTTCCTCGGTGTCGATCCCGAGGTGCTTCAGAACCGTTTCGAACGTGCTTCCGGCATGTCCTCGTCGAAAATGGAAGAGCTGGGCAGGATTGCCGGTTTTTTCCGGAATGCTTTGCTTGAAGAAGAGGATGAGGAAGAAGAGGAAGACTGACTTCCCGGACGGAATGAGCCGATTGTACATCTCCACGCTCAAAACCGGAAAAAAAGGGGAAAAAGCGGAAAAAAACGCAAAATCCGCTTGACAATTGAAACAAACAGATGTAAGTTGAAGGCAGAGAGAACAGGGCCGGAGGTCCGGTCCGCTCAAAGAACCATCAGAACCAAGGAGGTCTCATATGGACATTACCGTAAGCGTTCGTCACTTTGAACTTGACAACGAGGTTCGCGATTACGCCGTGAAAGCGGCGGAAGATGCCTTCTCCGAATTCCGTCTGCGCATCAGCAGCGTGAAGATCGTTCTTGACATGCAGAGAAACACGATCACGGCGCACCTCGACGCGGCCGTGAAGGATCACCCGGTCACGGCCGCTTCCCAGGCGTTCGACAACGTCTACAAGGCCATCGACGAGGTCGTCGCGAAGGCGTCCGCACAGATGAGACGTTATCTCGACAAGAAGCAGGACCACAAGCATACGCCGTCCATCGGCGAGGCGACCTCGGAATCCTGAATCATTAATCTTTCTCGCGGCGTCCTGAACTGATCGCCGCGCGGCTTTGACGGCATGCTCCGGCAACTGAAAAACTCCGGCGCATGCCTTTCTTTTCTCTGTTTTTCCGCCGTTTTTATGACAAAAAACGGAAAAATGCCTGAAAAAAGATTGTTTTCTTTGAAAAACGTGCTATAGTAACTCTTTCCCATCTTTATTAGGAAAGGATTCCGGAAAAATGAAACAGGACACAACGAAAAAACTCCAGAAACTCTACGAAAAGAACGTCATGAACACCTACGGGACGCCCGCGGTGCTGTTCGTGCGCGGCGGCGGCATCAACCTGTATGACGCGAACCGACGCAAATATCTGGATTTTTCCTCCGGCATCTCCGTGTGCAACCTCGGGCACTGCCATCCTGCCGTCACCGAGGCGATCTGCCGCCAGGCGCAGACGCTGGTGCATGTGTCCAACCTCTTCCTGAACGAAAACAGTCCGCGTCTGGCCGAGCTCATCGTGAAGAAGACGTTCGGCAAGGGCCGCGTGTTCTTCTGCAACAGCGGAGCCGAGGCGAACGAAGGCCTCATCAAGCTCGCGCGCAAGTGGGGCAACGCGACCGGCCGCAACGAGATCGTCGCGATGGAAAACTCGTTCCACGGACGTACGCTCGCCACGCTCGCCGCCACCGGCCGCGGCAAATACCGCGAGGGATTCAACCCCGACATGCCCGGCTTCAAGTTCGCGAAGTTCAACGACCTGAAGTCCGTGAAGAAAGCCATCGGCCCGAAGACCTGCGCCGTACTGCTTGAGGCGGTCCAGGGCGAAGGCGGCATCCTGCCCGCCGACGAAGAATTCGTCAAGGGCCTCGACAAACTCTGCAAGGAGAAAGACATCCTGCTGATGTTCGACGAGGTGCAATGCGGCATGGGCCGTACCGGCACGCTCTGCGCCTGGCAGGGATACGGCGTGAAGCCCGACGCGTTCTCGTTCGCCAAGGCGATCGCGAACGGCATCCCGATGGGCGCGTTCGTGTGCAACGAACGTCTCTCCGGCGTACTGACTCCGGGTACCCACGGCAACACGTTCGGCGGCAACGCGCTCGCCACCGCCGCCTCGCTCGCCGTCTTCGAGACGATCTACAAGGACAAGCTCCTGGACAACGCGAAAGAGATGGGCGCTTATCTGCGCGGCAAACTCGAAAAATTCATCGGCAAGTACGATTTCGTGAAGGAGGTCCGCGGTCGCGGCCTCATGCTCGGCGTCGTGCTTGATTTCCCGGCGAAGGACATCCTCCCGATCCTGCGTGAGAAAGGGCTCGTGGCCCTGTCCGCGGGCGAGGTCGTGCTTCGTCTTCTGCCCCCGCTGATCGTGAAGCGGGAGGACTGCGACAAGGCCGTGCGCATCATCGGCGCGGCATTCAAGGAATATTCAGCTTCGAAAGGAGGCCGGAAATGATCAGACATCTGCTTACCGGACGCGAATTCGACCGCGCCGCTCTGGAAAAACTCATTGAAACGACAGCCGGGCTGAAGGCCGGACGCGGCAAGGCGAACCAGCCCCGCCCGCTCGAAGGCAAGTCCATCGGCATGATCTTCGCGAAATCCTCGACCCGTACGCGCGTTTCGTTCGAGGTCGGGATCCATGAACTCGGCGGCCAGCCGATCTACCTCGACGAAAGCAAGACACAGATGGGCCGCGGCGAGACCATCGCCGACACCGCCCGCGTGCTCAGCCGGTTCCTGCACGGCATCGTGATCCGCACGTTCCGCCAGTCCGACGTGGAAGGGCTCGCGCAGTACGGCTCCATCCCGATCGTGAACGCCCTCACGGACGACTATCATCCGTGCCAGGCGTTCGCCGACCTTTTCACGATCTGGGAACGCAAAGGCAAGCTCGAAGGCCTGAAGATGGCGTACCTCGGCGACGGAGCAAGCAACATGGCGAACTCCCTTATGATGGCCTGCAAGCTCGCCGGCATGACGTTCACGATCGGCGCCCCGGAGGAATTCCGTCCGCGTCAGGCGATCATGGACGAGGACCTCGGTCCCGGCAAGGTGGAATGGACCACCGATCCCGTTGCAGCCATGAAGGACGCCGATTTCGTCTACACCGACGTGTGGGTGAGCATGGGCTTCGAAAAGGAATCCCGCGAACGCATGAAGATACTTGATCCCTACCGCCTCGACATGAAGATGCTCGGAAACGCCAGGCCCGACGTGAAGGTGATGCACTGTCTGCCCGCGCACCGCGGCGAGGAGATCACCGACGAGGTCATGGAGTCCGAACACTCCATCGTCTTCGACGAGGCCGAAAACCGCCTCCACATGCACAAGGCGATCCTCTGCACGCTGTTCCAGTGACGGGATCCGTTCGGACGCCGCACCATGGAATCCGTGCCGGGACACAGAGTCGTCTCTCCGCGCGCGCTGTTCCGCCGAATCCGGACGGGCGCGACCGCGTTGGAACAGTCCTGCCCCGCCGCGCTCTTTCTGCTTGCGGCAGTCACAGCCGTTCTCTCTGCCAGGGGGAACGGCTTTCCTTATGTCCTGATCCCGGCGGTATCGGTCCTGCTGGTTTGGGCACTGATTCCCACACGGGATGCACTGATCCGGTTTGCTCTGCCGATGCTTCCTGCGTTGCTCGTGGTGCTGTCCTGGGCAGGGCAACAACGGAATCTCATCGCGGACGAGGCGGGACGGGCGCATTTCGCCGCAGAAGCCGAACTGATTGTTGATGACCCGTCTGCCTCGGCCCGGAGCGGCGAAGCGTTTCGTGTGCGGAATCTCCAATGCCGTGTGAAACGGTTCCGTTACGGTGCGAATGCCCCGTGGATTGAATTTGAGGATAATTTGCCGCGCGTGCTGCTGGATTGCAGACGTGGCGAGAATGCGATTGAAATCCCGCTCGGTTTCGGCGATGTCGTGCTTGCAAAAGGTGTTTTCTCCGCGCCGGAACCGCCGCTCTTTCCCGGTTCCTTCGATTACGCCGCCTACATGGAGCACGAAGGCATCTACGAGATGTTCCGTCCCGAATCGCTGGCGCGCGTCTCGCAGGGCAGTGGTTTCCGGCGGACGCTCTACGATCTGCGTGACGCCATGCTGTCGGCGGTCTGCCGCGGATTCCGCAGCATGGAGAACGCGCGGATGGCGGGCGCGATGCTCGGCGGACGGCGGATCGCGCTGGAAAAAGAGACGCGCGCCGGATTCCTCTCCAGCGGCACGATTCACATCCTGACGGTCAGCGGCACGCATGTGGGCATCTTCGCCTCGCTGCTCCTGCTTCTGCTGGTCTGGGTGCCGTTCCGCAAACGCTGTGTTTTCGTGCTCGTTCCGCTTCTGTTTTATGCGTTGTCGACCGGGATGCGCGAGCCGGCGATGCGCGCCTATGTGATGATCGCGGCGTTCCTGATCCTGCGTTCGCTGCTGCTGGCGACCTCGCACATCAACACCCTGATGCTTGCGGCGTACGTGATCCTCGTGATCTCCCCGGCGAGCCTGCTGAAGCCCGGCATGTACTATTCGTTCCTGTCCGTGGCACTCCTGCTGAGCCTGCCGCGCGACGTCGGCTCGCTCCTGCTCGGATTCCTCTCGCGGAAGCTTTCGCAGCCGCTCCCCGTACGCTATACCTCCGTGCGGTGCATACGGGTGTCGCGATGGATACGGATTCTGTTGTCCGCGTTTGCCGCGACCGCCGTGGCGAGTCTGGGCAGCGGCGTGCTGTCGATCCTGTATCAAGGTTTGTTCCCTGTCTCCGCGATTCCGGCCAACCTGCTCGTGATGCCGCTTGCGGTTCTTGCATTCATTGCGGCGGGCATGGCGTTGCTCTTTTCCTGGGCGGGGCCGGTCGGCCTTTTCTTCTCCGGCGTGCTCGAACAGGTCTTCCGTCTGATCGGGTGGCTGGGGCGCTTCTTCGGCGGTCTCTGCGAGACGGTAATTCCGCGCCCTCCGGTCTGGACGGTCGTGCTGTTCCTCGCCGCGATGTTCTATCTGCTCCATGCGAAACGCTGGCGCAGGGCGTTTTTCGCGCTTGCGCTGATGGCCGCGCTGTTCGTTTTCTGGTGCTTCCGGGCGGCGTTCCTCCCTGCCGAGATACTGATCGTGGACGGAGGCGGGAGCGAACTTGAGCCCGCAATCGTCGTGACCGACCCCGCGCTCGGACGCGCCGACGTGGTGAACGTGCCGGATTACCGGACGGGGAGCGCACTGGCGGATTATCTGCATGAACGCGGCATCACGGTCTGCCGGTCCGTCGCGGTTTCCAGCGGACGCAAGGCGTCGTTCGACGGACTCGATACATTCGCCGCGCAAATGCCCGTTCTGGACATTTACGCCCCATCGAACGCGCTGAGCAAGATGCCGGACGGTCCGTCCGTGACGACGCTTCCGTACGAGGGCGGCATCAGGTCCTATCGTCTTTCCGACGATATTTTTTCTTTTTCCATCGGAACAATTGACGGTATTCTGTTGTCCAATCATACAGGCCGCGGTCGTCTGACGCTGAGAAAGGACGGCATTTCGTTTTGGGATGCCGATATTCAGCAGACGTCGGCGCGGCGGCTCAACATCCGGCGAATCGAAACGATTCCGCCCCAAGCAGCAACAAGAAAGGATTGATCGTGCCATGAAATCCGTTTTCAATACACTTTTTGCCGTTCTCGCAGGCGCGTGCTCAGCGCTCCTGGTCCTGAAATACGTGAATCCGCCCGTCGAAGAACAGGCCGACTGCGAGACGAAGATGCGCGAATATGCGCCGCCTCCGGCCGCAGCCGGGGTGCCTGTCGCCTGGCCGGATTTCACCGGCACCATCGAACGCGCCATGCCCGCGGTCGTCTGCATCTCGAACCAGCGGATTATCCCGTCGCGCCGCGGCTGGGGCCGTCCCGCGCAGTATTATGAGGTGCCCGCGGGGCAGGGGTCCGGCTTCTTCATCCGCGAGGACGGCTATATCCTCACGAACTACCACGTGGCGAGCGGCGCGAACGCGCTTCTTGTCACGGACAACGAGGGGCGCGAATACCACGCCGACCTGGTGGGCGCGGATCCGACGTCCGACCTGGCCGTGCTGAAGGTCGAGCCGCCGAAGGGAAAGAAGTTCATGGCGCTCACGTTCGCCAATCCGAAGAACATCCGCCTCGGCCAGTGGACGATCGCCATCGGCGCGCCGTTCAGCCTGGAGCACAGCGTGACCGCGGGCATCGTTTCCGGCGTCCAGCGGTCCGGCGTCGGCGTGAATCTGTACGAGAACTACATCCAGACGGACGCCTCCATCAACCCGGGCAATTCCGGCGGTCCGCTGCTGAACACCGACGGCGATGTGATCGGCGTGAACGACTGCATCCTCGCGCCGAGCGGCGGCAACATCGGTATCGCGTTCGCCGTGTCCGCCGAGATCGCGAAGACGGTCGCGGACACGCTGATCGCGCACGGCGAGATCGTGCGTCCGTGGCTCGGCATCATGGGCGCGCGGCCCTCGCAGATGCGTGCGCCCGGCGATGAAAACGAGGCGGTGCAGAAGGGCGCGGTCATCCGCAGGATCATCGAGGATTCCCCGGCGGACCGTCTGGGACTGCGCGACGGCGATGTGATCGTGAAACTCAACGGAGAAGATGTGACCGATACCTACGACCTCCGCAACCGGATCCTCTCGCTTGACCCCGGCACCATCGTCACGATCACGATCATGCGCCGGAATCTGCTCCACGAAACGAGCGTCAAGCTTGAACGCGCCCCCGCAAACTGGTTCCGTGTGATCCCGCAGATCGACTACGCGATCCCGCTGTGACGCGCTCCAACCCTGCGCCCGAACATGTGCAAGGATGGCATACCTGACTTTGAATGGTCGGCTTGCCCTTTTTCGCCGGACTTTTTTGCGGAAACGATTTGAAAGACGAGGCGGGATGTTGTATATTTAGAAATACGCCGTCCGCGCGTGCGCTGTCGGCCCGTTTCCCACGCTAAAAAGAGTCTTTCATTTCACATAGGAGCGTAATGTCATGACATCCGCCGTCAAGCGCTTTTTCCACCCTGTTCAATCCTGCCTGATCCTGTCCCTGATCGTCCTCGCAAGCTGCCTCTGCAGCTGCCGGAGTGTCCCGGTCACGGGGCGTTCGCAGTTCCTGCTGACGACCGAGTCTTACGAGAACAGTCTGGGCGCGGAATCCTACGAGGAGTACAAGGCGGAATATCCGGTGAGCACGAACGCCGAGTACAACGCCGCGCTGGAACGCTGCGGAAACGCGATCAAGGCTGTCGCGAACGAAGTCGGCGACGCGAGCGATTTCGAGTGGGAGTTCACGGTGCTGGATTCCGAGATACAGAACGCGTTCTGTCTGCCCGGCGGCAAGGTGGCGGTCTACAGCGGCATCATGGACGGCATGGAGAATGAAGCCGAGCTGGCGTTCGTGGTCGGCCACGAGATCGGACACGCCATCGCGCGCCACGGCGGCGAACGCATGTCCCGTTCCATTCTCCAGAGCCTCGGCGCGGTCCTCGTTTCGGCGGCATTCGACAACGAGACGATCGATGCGATCTACGGCACGACCACAGAGATCGGCGTGATGCTGCCCTACAGCCGGAGCAACGAATCCGAAGCGGACATGATCGGCCTCATCCTGATGGCTCGGGCCGGATACGACCCGAGCGCGTCCTACACGTTCTGGAAGCGTTTCACAAATAATGCCGAAGGTTCCAGCAAGCTCGAATCCATCCTCTCCACGCACCCGTGCGATTCCGACCGCATCAAGGCGATGGAGGAAAACGAGCCCGCCGCCCGCGAGGAATACAATAAGGCGCAGACCAAATACGGCTTCGGCAAGAAGTTCACCCATAAGAAGTGACCCTTAACCACGGTTTCCGTTTATGCAGAACAGATCATTCCTCACGCCAATCCTTCTTTTCCTCTGCCTCATCGTGCT
The DNA here is from genome assembly GCA_016285345.1 of Victivallales bacterium. Classification (GTDB taxonomy): domain Bacteria; phylum Verrucomicrobiota; class Lentisphaeria; order Victivallales; family UBA1829; genus UBA1732. The sequence goes on from JAEEQN010000014.1 coordinate 25,331, forward strand.
GGCGATCATCGGCGCGGGCGTCGTGACCGCGATCGACCGCCAGAGATTCCAGACCGAAGCCCTCACGAAGGCCGTCGCGGAGCTTTCCGAACGCATCGACCAGCTTTCCGCGGGCGGTATCGCAGTCGCGTCCGGCAACGGCTCCGCTATTTCCGGCGAACCTCCGGCGGGCAACGTCGAGTTCTACGACAAGAACGCCGAACAGGGCGGGCGCTTCATCGGCGCGATCACCTCGGATACGGGCAACATGAACATGATCATCAACAACGACGCGACCGTGTCGGATTTCTGGAGCCTCACCTGCGACACGCTCGCGGAACGCCATTTCAAGGACATCGACCGGTTCGTGCCGCGCATGGCGGAGTCCTGGACGCTCTCCGACGACAAGCTGACCTACCGCATCAAGCTCCGCAAGGGCATCCTGTGGCACGATTTCACCGATCCGGAGACAGGGAAGAAGTGGGAAAACGTCGAGGTCACGGCCGAGGACTTCAAATTCTACGTGGATGTCATCAAAGACGAAAAAGTGAACGCCGCGCCGACGCGGAGCTATCTCGCCGACCTGAAACAGGTCAACGTCATCAATGATTACGAGTTCGAGGTCGTATGGGAGCGTCCGTACATCCTCTCCGAGGAGATCACGCTCTCGCTCATGCCTCTGCCCCGGCATTTCTACCACGCCTACGAAGGGCCGTTCGACGGCGCGAAGTTCAACGACGACCACGTCCGCAACCGTATGATCGTCGGATGCGGTCCGTACCAGCTCGACAGCTGGGAGAAGGGCAAGCGCGTGGTCTTCAAACGCTTTGAAAAATTCTACGGCAAGCGCCTCGGCATCATGCCCGCGCTGAAGACCGTCGTCTACGAGCTGATCCAGCACCCGAACACCCGCTTGCAGGCGCTCCGTTCCCAGACGCTCGATGCCGACAGCCTCACGACCGAACAGTGGGTGAACAACACCGGAACGGCGGAGTTCCAGGAGGGCGGCTTCCTGCGGAAAATGCGCCTGCCGAGCATGTCCTATTCCTACATCGGCCTGAACCTCACGAACCCGCTGTTCCGGGATCGGAACGTCCGTGTGGCGCTCAGCCATCTGGTCGACCGAAAACGCATCATCCGGGACGTCTACTACGACCTTGTGCGTCCGGTCTCCGGTCCGTTCTTCGTGGATTCGCGCGCCAACGATCCCTCGGTCGAACCGTATGAATTCGACGTCGAGAAGGCGAAGAAGATGCTCGCGGACGCCGGTTGGAAGGACACCGACGGCGACGGCGTGCTTGACAAGGACGGCAAGCCGTTCGTCTTCACCGTGATCTACGCGAACTCCAGCACGACCGACCAGAAACTCCTGCCGATCCTGAAGGAGGATTTCGCGCGCGCCGGAGTCAAACTCGAAATCCTCTCCCTCGAATGGTCCGTCATGCTCGAACGCATCGACAAGCGCCAGTTCGACGCCGTCCGCCTCGCGTGGCGCATGTCCGTCTCCAACGACCCGTACCAGCTTTGGCACTCCGACAACCTGAAGATCGAGGCGTCCAGCAACTTCGTTTCGTTCGCGAATCCGGAGGCCGACCGCCTGATCATGGAGATCCGCACCTGCTTCGACCTCGACAAACGCACGGAGCTTTATCACCAGTTCCACCGCCTCATCCACGAGGAGGAACCGTATCTCTTCCTCGTGTCGCCCTACGACCTTTTCGTGATCAACAAGCGCTATCAGAACGTCGTGGAGTATCCGCTGGGAGTGTATCAGAACACCTTCTGGGTGCCGAAGGCGAAACAGATGGCGGTTCCCGGATTATAACACGGGCGTGTTTTTTTGCATTGTTTCATCTGCGGAACAGGCCGGTTCCATTGTCATTTCCCTCCTTAAATGGGAAAGAAACTTGAAAAATCGGCATAGATGAAGTATATTTATAGATTATTTGAACAAATAACCTCTCGTTTTTATCATAAAGGACACTCGGAAAATGACAATCAGACGCTCCATAAAACGTCATTTCACACTCATCGAACTTCTCATCGTGATCGCCATCATCGCGATTCTGGCGGCCATGCTGCTGCCCGCGCTTCGTTCCGCCCGCGAGACCGCCAAGAAGGCCGGCTGCATCAACAATGAAAAGAACCTCGGTCTCTACGTCCAGCAGTATGCGCTCAACAACAAGCAGACCCTCAATCTGCTCGACAGCTACAACAACTGGTACAAGAAGATCGTGCTGGCGAACGGCGGCGTTTACAAAAACGAAAACGGCTCCCACGTCAACAAGGACAATCTGGATGCGACGGGGCAGGGCATCGCCAAGGTCTTCAAGTGCGCGGCCGACATCACGAAGGGAACCGCGAGCTACGGCCGCAACGACCCGAGCGGCGGCTGGACGCTTAAGAAGGACAGCAGCGCGCGCCTCGTCGCCAGCCGCATCAACGTCGTGAAGACCCCGTCCGACCTCATCCTCATCGCCGACCGCTGGTCCGACAACCACACACCCGGCGAGACGACCAAGAACGACTCCAGTCTGGGCGCCTGGCCGAACGGCGGCGAATTCGACACCGTGAACGCGTTCAATCTGCGTAACGACCGCGAAGCCGGGGACTACGATAAATACGGCGCCCGCCACAAAGGCACCTCGCCCGTCCTCTACGTCGACAACCACGTGACCGCGGTCGACTACAAGGCCACCGTGAAAGGCTACACCGTCCAGGAGATCAAGGACAACATGAACTGGACCGGACATGCCTACGGCAGCTGGTCCGACGATCCGATCCTGAAGAAAAAATAACAGTTGTTTTTCCGGAGGGTGTAACAGTGCGCGGAATCCGCCACAGGCAGGAGGTCTTCTCCGATGCGGGGCGGTCCGCGCATTATCGTTTTACGCTGATCGAGCTGCTGATCGTGACCGCCATTATCGCGATCCTGGCGGCTCTGCCGCCGCCCGCGCTACATTCCGCCCGCACGACCGCGGGAAGAGGAATGGCCGCAAGGGGACAGATGAAATGAAGATGCCCTGCATCTCCAAAGACCGGGTGCTCAACACCATCCTCGTGCTCAATATCATCGCATTTGCCGTCGCCGAGGTGTGGTTCGACGATCTGGTCACGCTCAATTGGTTCCTGCGCAGTGCGCTTGCCGTTCACCTGGTCCTGCGCTGGCCGCATATTTTCTACGAACGGAACGGCTGGAAACATTAATAGTCCGCTTTTCCCGGAAAACATGATATCATGCTTGATTTTTCCGAAAAGTGTGGTATAGTGAAAGAAATAATATATAGTCTAATCCGAGACTCCATTTTGATGAAGCCCCCGCTCAGAAAGGATTCCGTCATGAAACAACATCCCCGATATCGCTGTTATTCCCTGATCGAACTGCTGGTCGTGATCGCCGTCATCGTGATTCTGGCAGGTATCCTGTTCCCCGCGCTGCGATCCGCCCGTGAAAGCGCGAGACGTGCGCAGTGTCTGGCCAACCAGAAGAACCTCGGCGTATATGTGACCCAGTACGCGCAGAACAACAACCAGAAGATGACCGTGATCTCCAGCTGGTCGACCTGGTACCGCGACCTTCTGAATGCGAACGGCGGCATGAAGGACGGCCAGGAAAACTCCAACGACTATCTCGCCGGTGACCAGGCGGGGAAACCCGACCAGGGAAAACGCGATAATTGCCTGACCGCGACCGGCCAGGCAATGGTGAAGGTCTTCAAGTGTCCCAGCGACTCGTCCACGGGCGCTACCGCCAGCTACGGCCGAAACAACCCCGTCCGGGGCGGCACGATGAAGTATAAAACCGGCTCCAACGGCAATAACGCGGGCGATGCCCTGGCCGATCCGAGGCTCGTGGACAGCCGCCTCAACGATCCGCAGCGTCCGTCCGACCTGATTCTGATCACGGACCACTGGGGCCTGAACCATCAGCCGGGCAGATCCAACAACAGCGAGGAATACGAAACGGTCAACGCGTACCACCTGCGTATCCGCGAAAACGATACGAGCATCGGCGAACTCGGCACCGTCCGCGACGACAAGTCCCGTCACAAAGGCGCGCCGCCAATCCTGTACGTCGACGGCCATGTCGTGACGAACAACTGGATGCAGACGATCCCGACGCGTTTCCACAAGCTTGCCGAGAGCTACGGCAATTCCGACGGCCTCGGGTGGCAGGGACGCGCCGTCGGCAGCTGGTCCGACTGGCCCCTCGTGAAGAAATAAGCCGCATTTTATCTCCTAAAAAAAAAGATCGGGCCGTCCGGATTGTTCCGGGCGGCCCGTTGCGTTTCGCAAAAGTGTCCGCGATCGCGAATCACTTCTCGAATTCGACCTTGAAGCAGAGGGCGATCTTCAGGTTCGGATCGGCCTCGGGCGCATTGATGGTGAGCGTGGCGCCGTCGTTCGTCCACTTCACATCCTTGGAGGAACCGAGGAGCGAGACCTTTTTGACCTTGGCGTCGAGGTCCGGGACGGTGATCTTCGCGCCGGGCCTCGGGACGACGAGCGTGAAGACGTAGAGCTTGCCGTCCTTCGTGGTGTAGCGGAGGTCTTCGGCGGTGGCGGGCTTGCCGCGTCCCTCGTTGAATCCCTGCGCATTGAGGCGTTCGCCGGGGCCCTCGGCCTGCGGACCGGACCCGAATTTCTTCCATGTGCGCGTGCCGTAGATGCCCTCGCCGTTGATCTTCATCCAGTCGCCGATCCCGGTGCAGGTCACGCGTTCCTTCTCGTCGACGGTGCCGTCCGCGCGGATGGGCACGCTGAGGAGCAGGTTTCCGCCCTTGCTGACGATGTCGACGAGCATCTGTATGACGGTTGTGGCGGACTTGTAGTCGCCGCGGTCGTAGATGCCGCGGTCATAGTGCCAGGAGCCGATGCAGGTGTCGGTCTGCCAGTAGGGAGTGACCATCTGGCCGGGCACGCCGCGTTCGACGTCCCAGACCATCGCCTTGCGCTGTTCCTCGTTCAGCACCTTGCCGCATGCCACGACTTCCTGTTTGCCATGGTGCTTCTTCAGCATGGTGTTGTAGTAGTAGGCGGTCAGCTCGACGCCGTCGTTGAACGTGGGATAGAACGGCATCACGGTGTCGTCGTAGTAGACGATCTCCGGCTCGTAGTCGTCGATGAACTGTTTGTGGCGCTTCATGAACTTGTCGCGGTATTCCTGCGAGGGCGGCACGACGCGGTTCGGATCCCAGTCCCAGTGGCGGTTGTCCGGGGACGCCTCGTGGTTCTGCGCGTAGAGTTCCTGCGGATCGAGGCCCATTTCCCCCCACCAAGTGCCCGCGCCGTCTTCCTTCTTCAGCAACCCGTCGTAGTTGCGCGAGGGTTCGTACCAGCACCATGCGTGCGAGGCGTGGATGCTCGCGCCCCAGTGCATGCCCGCGCCCGTCACGGCCTTCTTCCATTCCTTCGCAATGTCGCGCTTGGGGCCGAGGCGGACGGAATTCCATTCCTGGTACTTGCTGTCCCACATGTCGAAGTTATCATGGTGGTTCGCGAGGGAGACGACGTACTTCGCGCCCATGCCGCTGAAGAGCTTCGCGAGGTCCTGCGGATCCCATTTCTCCGCCTTCCACATGTGGATGATGTCCTTGAATCCGGTCTTCTTCTGGTCGCCGTACTTCTCCTGATGGCGTCTGAACTGCCATTCGTTCGGGATGTACATGTTCCGCGCGTACCAGTCGCCGGATTCGGGCTCGCACTGCGGACCCCAGTGCGCGAAAATGCCGAACTTGGCGTCCTTGAACCATTCCGGGGTCTGATAATGCGCTTCGAGGGATTCGAGCGTGGGCTCGAACAGCGGTTCGGCCGGTTCCTCCGTCGCGCAGGAGGGCAGGGCGGACACGGCTGCCGCGGTGAAGAGGATCGCGGCCGGTTTGAGCGTGCTTTTCATGGTTTTGAACTCCTTTTGTGAGAGGTTGGTGTTTCAGAAACTAAACATTCGATAATATATCCGTCCGAAAAGCTTTTTCAAACGCCATAACGCACATTAACGTAATCTTAACGCGAAAAAAGAAACGTTCCGTTCGCGCCGTGCCGAAACGAAAACGCGGGAAATATCGAAAAAAAGCCCGTCGGTCGGTAGAAACGATTTGAAAAAACGGTATTCAAGTATTATAGTAAGGGACGATTGAGATAAAACAAACAACCTTTCGTCAATTTTTCACATCAACATGAGGAAATTTAACATGCTGAAAAAAGTCATTCTCTCCGCCTGTTGCGTTCTCGCGCTGGCCGCCGCACGGGACGTCTCCGCGCAGCAGCCGTCGCAGATGGGCGCGGCCGCCACTCCCTACGTGATGTTCGACAGCGCGCCCGGCGCATTCCAGCTCGCGAAGGACGGCGTTTCCGCCAAAATCCTGGTCGACGCCAACGACTGGGCGGGCGTGATCCGCGCCGCTAAGGACCTCGGCGACGACGTCGGCAAGGTCACCGGCAAGGCTTCGGAAGTCGTTACGACCGACAAGATCGAAGCCGGTTCCGTCGTGGTCGGCACGATCGGCAGGAGCAAGCTCATCGACGGCCTCATCGCCGACAGGAAGATCGACGTCTCGAAGATCAAGGGCCAGTGGGAATCGTTCCTGATCCAGACCGTCGACGGCAGCCTGGTCGTCGCGGGCAGCGACAAGCGCGGCACCATCTTCGGCATCTACGACATCTCCGAGAAGATCGGCGTTTCCCCGTGGTACTGGTGGGCCGACGTCCCGGCCAAGAAGCACGACTCCCTCTTCATCGTCCCCGGCGCGTTCGTGCAGGGGCCGCCGAAAGTGAAATACCGCGGCATCTTCATCAACGACGAGGAACCGGCGTTCGGGCCGTGGGCGCGCGCCCAGTTCGGCGGCATCAACTCCAAGATGTACGTCCACATGTTCGAACTCATCCTCCGCCTCAAAGGCAACTACCTGTGGCCGGCGATGTGGGGCAAGGCGTTCAACGAGGACGACCCGGAGAACCCGCGTCTCGCCGACGAATACGGCATCGTGATGGGCACCAGCCACCACGAGCCCATGATGCGCAACCAGGAGGAATGGACGAAGCGCAACCGCAACCGCCAGCTCGGCGCATGGAACTACAACACCAATAAGGAAAACCTCTACAACTTCTGGAAAGAGGGCATCACCCGCAACGCCAAATACGACAATCTCGTGACCATCGGCATGCGCGGCGACGGCGACGAGCCCATGGGCGGCCGCGGCTCCAGGATGGAAGACAACATCAAGATCCTGACCGACGTCATCAAGGACCAGCGCACGCTGATCGAAGAGGCGTACGGCAAGCCCGCCTCCGAGGTCCCGCAGATGTGGGCGATCTACAAGGAAGTCCAGGACTACTACGACAGCGGCATGCGCGTCCCCGACGACGTCATCATCCTCTGGTGCGACGACAACTGGGGCAACGTCCGCCGTCTGCCCACCCCGGAAGAGCGCAAGCGTTCCGGCGGCGCTGGCATGTACTACCACGTCGACTACGTCGGCGGTCCCCACAGCTACCGCTGGCTGAACGTCAGCCCCGTCCCGAAACTCTGGGAACAGCTGAACCTGACCTACCGCTGGGGCGCGGACAAGCTCTGGATCCTGAACACCGGCGACCTGAAGCCGATGGAGATCCCGATCGACTTCGTGCTGAAGTTCGCGTATGATCCGGATGCCATCCCGCAGGACAAGATCGGCGAATACACTGTGAACTGGGCGAAAGAGCAGTTCGGCGACGAGTACGCCGAAGAGATCGCCGACATCGTGTCGAAGTACGCGAAGTACAACGCCTGGCGCAAGCCCGAAATCCTCGACGCCAACACGTACAGCGTCGTCAACGACCGCGAGGCCGACGGCGTCGTCGAAGCCTGGCTGAAGCTTGTCGCACGCGCCGAAGCGCTCAAGGCGAAGATGCCGAAGGAATACCAGGACGCCTACTTCCAGCTCGTCTACCACCCGGTGAAGGCCTCCGCGCAGGTCGCCGAACTCCAGGTCGATGCCGGAAAGAACCGTCTCTACGCCCAGCAGGGCCGCGCCTCCGCCAACGAGTTCGCTCATTTCGCCCGTCAGCTCTTCGAAGAGGACAAGAAGCTCGGCGACGTGTACAACAAGGAAATCGCCGGCGGCAAGTGGATCCACATGATGGACCAGCCGCACATCGGTACCTCGCAGAACGGCTGGGATACCCCGAACAGCAACCAGATGCCGCGTCTCACCGAACTGACCGTCCCGGACGTCTCCGAGATCGGCGTGGCGGTCGAGAACAACAACCAGGCATGGCCCGCTGCTGAAGAGCTCATGCTCCCGACGTTCGACAGCTGGAACCCCGTCAAGCACGTCTTCGAAGTCTTCCGCCGCGGCTCGAAGGAAGCCAAGTTCACGGTCAAGACCACCGAACCGTGGATCAAGGTTGACGTGAAGGAAGACGTCGCCTCCGTGATCGACGTCCCCGTGAACGTCGAGATCGACTGGGCGAAGGCGCAGAACGGCACGAACGCCGGTTACATCGAAGTCACCGGCCCGAACGGCACCGCGAAGATCCGCGTCGCCGCCGTCAAGGCCGACGCTCCCGCCGCAAAGAACGGCGAAAAGACCGTCTGGGGCGCGCTCGCGGGTCCGATCTCCATCCCCGCCGGACAGCCCGCGAAGGTCAACGCCGTCGGCGACGTGACCTGGAAGCTCATCCCGGACTACGGTCGCGCGGACGGCGGCATGTGCATCTTCCCCGTGACCGCCGACAGCGTCACCGACTACACCAAGGCTCCGAGCATGGAGTACCCGATCTACATCTCCGAGCCCGGCAAGTACGACATCACGCTCTACACGTCCCCGACCCTGAACTTCGTCCCGGACCGCGGCCTCCGCGTCTCGGTCGGCATCGACGACGCCAAGCCGAACACGATCGACGCCTACGGAAACGTTCAGCGCGGATCCTATCGCCAGACCTTCGAGTCCGGCGGCAACAACTGGGACCAGAACGTGAAGGAAAACATCCGCAGGATGCGCACGCAGCTCGACGTCGAGAAAGTCGGCACGCACACCCTCAATATCTACATGGTCGATCCGGCGGTCGTCGTCGAGAAGATCGTGATCTCCAAGGGCAACCTCCCGCAGACCTACTTCGGACCGAAATTCAGCACTCCGGTGAAGACGAAGTAAGCCTTCCCTGCTGAAACTCTGAATCCTCGCCATGCCGGACCTCGTGCCCGGCATGGTTTTTTCTTTTGTTCGCCTTGCATTCGGGATAAAGGGCATTATATTATTCCGCAGGAAAACCGTTGCAATATCTGTTCGGGTGCGAACGCTGCGCCCGGCCGCAAGGAGGATGGAATCATATATGTCCCCTGACGACAAAGACAAAAATCTGGCCGAATCCGATAAGATCGTCCGCGAAGCGAAACGGGAACGCCGGAAGCGCCGGATCAATTTCATCGGTGCTTTGCTGTTCTCGATCCCGGTGCTTTTCCTGCCGTTATTGTGGCCCGCATACGACTATGCGTATACCTGCCGTATCCCGCAGGGGACGAAAGTCGTCGACTTTTCCGTGGCCGTGCCTTATGCCCCGTGTTTCGAGTATTTCTTTCAATCCGAAAAGTACAGGCTTTGGCCGCTTCTGTATTACCGGCGGTACGTGATCCCCGACGGTGCGACGGAAATAGTGGCGCTGTGTTTTTGCCAGCGTCATCTGCGCAGCATCCGGATCGCGGACAGCGTGACGTCAATCGGGGAACGGGCGTTTGCGGATTGCCCGTTCCTGAGGGATGTCGCACTGCCGGAATCCCTGACGGAGATCAGGAGCGGTATGTTTGTCCGCTGTTCGAATCTGAAGCATATCCGGATCCCGTCCGGAGTGCGGTCGATCGAGCGCTATGCGTTTTGTCAATCGGGACTGCTGGAGATCGTCCTGCCGGAATCGCTGGAGAGCATTGGGGAAGGCGCCTTTACCGAGTGTACCGGTCTGAAGAAGATCGTGATCCCGCCCAAAGTGAAGGAGATCGGGCCGCGGGCGTTTGCTGACTGTACCGCCCTCGCGGATGTCGAACTGCCGCCCGGCATGACAGTCGCTCCGGACGCGTTCGAAGGGACGCCGTTTCAACAGGCCGCCGAAAGGAAAGGAACAAGCCCGGAACTCACGTCCGTGACCATACGCAGGCCGTGAGCTAGGAAAAACGCATCCTTGACGGCGGCGATGTATCGTTCAGGTAAAGTTTTTGAATCATTTCTATGGGAATAACAGGCGCACTCCGTTTTTCGGCTTATTGCCTGCTTTATGATGCCTGTACGCGCGCCGGTTTTTCACCTCAATTCAACCCTCGGACTCCGAAAACCCGTTTTTTTCGTTTTTTTCTTCGAAACACGCTTGATTTTTAGCGGAACCGGGGTATATTAAATACATTCAGTTGCTCCGGCATAGCTCAGTCGGTAGAGTAGGTGGCTGTTAACCACCCTGTCGCAGGTTCGAGTCCTGCTGCCGGAGCCATTTTATTTTGACACCCTTTGGTTGGCTGCTTAGCTCAGTCGGTAGAGCGATGGAATCATAATCCACAGGTCGCTGGTTCGAACCCGGCAGCAGCCACCATTTTTTTGTTTATAGACAACGGGTTACACTCCTTCTTGTTTTATCTTTCTCTTGCTGACTCCCCCTCAATCCGTGGGTTGCGCAAGCTGTTTATGGGTTCTTCGACGGTTTCTGACAAAGAAAACAGGATATGTTTCAGACGCATCAATGAGATAGAGCAAAAGGACACGTTTCTACGATAACTTATGAAAACGAGGTAGCCGGAACCCCTGTGCTGTCAAGTCAAAAGCCGGCATAAAGCCGCCCTCTTTCGGGGCTTTTTATTCCGTTTTTGCCTGTGACAGCTTCGGGAACCCGTCTGATCAATCACTGCGGTTTTCTGAAAAACAAGTTCAGAAAACCTTGTTTGCGAGAAAAGATCATCTCGAAACAGTCTCTGTATTCTCTGAAGGCCGGGGCTGGCAATGACTCAAAATCTGAAAAGCTACCATCTCTCCGAAAAATCATGAGAGAACCCCTAAAAGTTTTGTCAGAAACCGTCGAAGAGGCTGTTTTTGCTTTTCCCTTGGCATCGGAGAATCCCCAAAAACGCATCATCGGACTCTCTTCTACCCCCTTTTGCCGCCCATTCTCCGTTTGGGTACAGGCAACGTCCGGTACTCGTTTTGAACTCGATTCCGACATCTGTTTGTGATTTTTGTTTTCGTTTATTCCCTCATCTCAAAAAAAACAGCGCGACCCGATTAAAAACGGCCAGTACTGCCCCGATTTTGAGCTTAATCTCATTCCAGTTAAGATATTATACCTCAGGTAGAAAATCTTAAAAGAGACTGACATTTGATCTGATATTCTATCAGTTGTTTTAAATAATACATTCTTTATTTCTGTTCATCCGACTTCAGGAACAGGTTGCTTAATGCAAGCGAAAGTCACAACCCTGATAACCCCGGTATGGTGTGAAGAAGAAACACGCTGGATCACCACACTTTTAGCTGTGGAGGACAGGCGGGGACAGCCCCAGATCTCAACTCCTGTTCCATCGGTCTTTTCTTTTACAAATGTGCCGTGCCTCCGAGGTCGATCCTCAGAGAACACGGCAGTGTTATGAACGGATGATGCGATCGGATCAGATCACGGTCTGATAACGGTAGGTCGGGTTCGGGCGACCGGGCATCAGGCATTTCAGATTGATAATGGACGCGGAGACGCTGAAGGACGCAGCCGTTTCCGGGAGAATCTTTTCGACGGTCTTCTGGAGGTCGTCCGGGGACATCTGCACACGCGCGTTGAGCGTCATGATGGCGGACGCGCCCTTCACGCCGGAATCGCCGCGCATGTTCACGGTGCCGCCGATGGAGCCGACGTTGCCGAGAATGACCTTGCCGTCGCTGGTGAGCGAGAGCTTGACGTGTCCGATCTCCGCCTTGTCGGCGAGGAACGCGTCTTTGAGCTTCGCGAGCAGGGATTCCGCAAACGCGTTCCAGTCGGTGTCGGCTGCGCCGGAAAGATCGATCGCGGCGTTCAGCCAGCCCAGGACGGCTTCGCCATGGGCGTAGCGGTCATAATCCACCTCGGTCAGATGTGCGCCGGGCTTTCCTCCCGCGAGGATCTCGTCGATCCAGGCGTCGACGCCGTCGCCTTTGAGCGCGGAGACGGCCGTGGCGGGCGCGGCGAAGTTCTGCTTGAGCAGGGCGAGTTCTTCCTGGATCTGCGCGTTGGACAGCGTATCTGCCTTGTTCAGCAGGATGCGGTCGGCTTCTTCGAGTTGACGTTTCACAATGTAGAGGGCGTCCGGGTGCGTGAGCGTCTGGACGAGCTCCAGTGCTTCTTTCAGGCGGACGGGATCAACCAGCACGGTCAGCGGAGCCAGGTCGAGGTCCGGGAATTTGTCTTTGATCGGCTGAAGGATGGTGGCGGAGAGGTCGGTGCAGCTGCCGACGGGTTCCGCCACGATCAGGTTCGCGCCGGCGTCGATCAGCGACTGGACGGCGGCCATGAATCCGGGGAAGTTGCAGCAGAAGCAGCTGCCGGAGACTTCGCGGACATCCACGCCCGTGTGGGTCAGGATCGCGGTGTCGACGAGGTCGGCGGCCTGGTCGTTGGTGATCAGGCCGACTTTGAAGCCGCGCCCGGTGAAGCGTCCGGCGAGAGCGTTCAGCATAGTGGTTTTTCCGGCGGCCAGGAATCCGCCGACGAGGATCAGTTTTGTTTTGCTCATGGTATCAGTCTTTCTTTTTTCCGCAGCAGCAGTCGCTGCTTTGTCTGTTCATCAGGGGTTCGTAGAGTTTCGTGAAGAGGATCGAGGCGATGATGCCGCCGATGATAGGCGCCAGGATGTACACCCAGAAGGCACCGCCGCAGGAATCGGGCTGCGCGGCCTTGCCCCAGCCCATGATCATGGCGACCACGCGGGGACCGAAGTCGCGCGCGGGGTTCAGTCCGGCCTGCGTCAGAGGCGCGACCAGGCAGATCACGGAGGACACGGTAAGGCCGATCCAGAGCGGCGCGGAGTCGCTGGAGGGACGTCCGACGTTGCAGCCTTCCGTGAGGGCGAAGATCAGGAAGACCAGCAGGAACGTGCCAAAGCCTTCCGCGAAGCACGCCAGCCAGAACGGAACGGTCGCCGTCGGGTAATATTCGCCGAACATTCGCCCGGTTTTCACCGATGCTTCCGTGCCGCGTACGATGGCGTGCGTGGTCTCGAAGTCCTGAATGGACGTGAAGAACAGCAGATAGATGATCCAGCCTGCGGCGAACGCACCGAGGAACTGCGCGACCAGGTAGGTCGGGACCTTTTTCCAGGCCATGCGGCCGCTGCATGCCATCGCCATCGTGACGGCGGGGTTGAGGTGGGCGCAGCACAGATGCCGCGTCAGGTAAATGGACAGGGTCACGCCGATGCCCCAGAACAGGGCGATCAGCGCCAGGCTCATGTGTGCGCCGAACAGTGTATCGACCGCGACGGTGCCGCAGCCGAAGAGGACCAGGAGAAAGGTCCCCGAAAATTCACCGACAAAATCTCGTAATTTCATAGGTTTTCAAACGTAATGGAATGTTGGTGGGATGCCGCGGGAAAACGCGGCAACGAGTGGAAACAGACATGCATGATACGCCCGTTTCCGAAGATGTGTGTGTGGGAAAATAGAGTTTCCGTGCCGGGTCAGCACGGAGGATCGCGCGCTTTTTTGTGCGGGATGCGATGGGACATGCTCCGCTGTTCATACCGGAAACACGTGTTTCCGTAACAGAGCGACTTCAGATAAAAACGTTTCAGGTAAACGCCGTTGCATGGCAGGAAATACAGTTCGATCATCCCCGCGATCATCAGGATTCCGGCGGCGGTCAGGAACACGAATCCGCCCAGCAGCACGGCGAGATTCAGCGACGCGAACGCCGCCAGCAGCAGGAGCAGAAGCAAGGAGACACCCGCGCTGCCGAGGAAAAGACACAGGTTTTCGGTCAGATACAGCATCACGAGCATCCGGCGGGACCAGCCGGTTTCCGCAAGCAGGACGGTCTCCGCCTCGCGGGCACGGAGATTCCGCATCATGAGCAGGATCAGCGCGCCGAATCCGAGCAGCGCGCCGAGCAGACCGAGTTGCAGGAAAATCGCCAGATAACGGTTCTGGAAGCGTTCTGCGCGGTTCATGAATTCATCGGTTGAGCAGAGATTGAGGCCGAATGGCTCCAGATATTCGCGCCAAGCGGCGACATCTGCGTCGCTCCGAATAAGGAAGAACTGCGCGCCCTCCGTTTCCGGGAAAAGCTTTTCAAAAGTATCGAGTCCGGTCAGGATGCCGCCCTGGAAGACCGAGGCTTTCAGCACGCGGTCCAGCGTGAGCGAGCCGTTCGGGTAATCAATAGAATCATGCTGTTTTTTCTGAAGGATCCACAGGAGCGAGCCTTCGTCGACCGCCGCCGAACCGTCCTTCAGGAATCCGGGATCGCCGGTCAGCGCTTCGAGATCGGCACCGTACACAGTCGGGTTCGTCGCAAGCAGCAGATTGGAACAGTCCGCGCGGTCGGCGGCATGGACACGCACCGGGAGTCCGCCAGCCGGGAACGGTGCGTTGTATTCGGGGACGACCGGCAGAAGCGTCATCGCGACGAACTGATATCCGAACGCGTCCTCGCCGCGCGACTTGATCCCGAACGCACCGACGCCGAGCGTGCCGAGATAGCCCAGAACCAGCAGGACAGCGCACAGCGAATACTGGCGGCAGAGGCGCACGAACGACAGCATCCCGATCCGCCAGACCGGACGTACGGAGGAGGAATGAGACAAGGCGAGTTTCGTCTGATTCGAACTTGTCCGGCGGACGGAAAGCATCACGACTGCCCACGCACATACCGCCGAAATGATAAACGCGGTAAGATAGGAGACTGGACGCCCGTGGAACCGAATGTGTTCCATCAGGACGATGCCGTTCCAGGAGTGTTCCAGAAGGAAGATCTGAATCCTGCAGAGTAATGTTCCGGCTGCGAGTCCGGCGAGTATTCCGGGGACCAGGACGGCGGCGAACTCCGCAAGCAGGAAACGCCGTACGCGCTTCAGCGGCATGTAGTCGCAGAGCAGCGCGAGTTCGGCGGCGCGGTCCTGAATGTGCAGTTTCAGGAGCATTGCCAGTACAAGCAATCCGGAGACAATGAGGAAGAAGCTCAGACCGAGGAACAGCGGTGCGAACGGCACGCCCCGATTCACTTTGTCCGCAGTCGTATTCATGAGGTCATCCACGCGGCTGTATTCCGGCATGGTCCGAAGCGTTTTCAGCGTCTCCTGCCGGACGCGTTCCGCAGTCCAGTCCGCCGGGAAGAGCGCGGCAGTGCAGAGTCCGGGCGCGAACATCTCCTGCGCCTCCTCGAAGTTCAGGTATACTTTCGGCTTGCTCCGGTACTCGTTCCAGTACGCCTCGTCCTCGTCCTTGATCCGATCGAAGTCGATCGGGATCGCAGCCTCCCAGCCGGAACAATCCGCGGAATCAGTCAGACCGGGTATCTCCGGCGAAAGTACATCCGTGATCCTGGAATCGTCGATGGTTCCGGCGTGTTCGATTTTCGCCGTCTTCCGCTGGATCGTACGGAAAGAACCGGATGTATAATAGGAAAGCTCAACGGGGCCGCTGAATCGTTCCTTCATGCCGGATGACACCAGCACATGGCCGCGTTCGACCGGGACAGGATCGCCGCGGATCGCTCCCGCGAAGCAGTACGACAGGCTCGTTTTGCCGTCGGACAGCGTTTCCACGAACAGCGTCAGGATCGGCGTGGCCTCTTTCGGCAGAGCGTCCGAAACGGCTTTCGGCAGGAAATAGGATTTGCATTTCAGGACAGGATGTCCGTCCCATTCGTCCAGCGTCAACCCGGAAAGTTCCCACAGGAGATCGGCGGACAGGACCTCCGGTTCCCGCATCCAGACCTCGTTCACGGCGTTTTCCGGCAGGTCGAGCGCCTGCGTGAGCGCCTCCCTGCTCACGAAAAGATTGTCCGGCGGCAGTTGCGGATCGTCGAAATTGAGTTCGCTTTCAGGTCCGGTCCACTCTCCGCGCCACACAAACGGCGTCTGTTTGAGTCCGGGCGGCTTCCCCATGGCGCTTTCCGCCGGGATCGTGCTCAATTCCGGGATGCGGACAGAAAGCATTTCGCCGTCTTTCAGGTTCAGTTTTTTCGCCAGCGCGGAACTGCCCCGTGCATCACGTCCAGAAATGTCGCTGTCCGGCAGCGCATACACGTCGACCGGGATGCCGTCCTTCGTGAATCCCTTCACATGGAGTACGCCACGTCCATTCTTTTGGACCGGACTGGTCACGGGGATCGCGAATCTCTGACGGTATCGCGCGACAGCCGCGTTGCCCGTCACGTTGTCCATCAGGGTTCCGCGAACGCTGTCGCCGATCAGGAACGCACCCGTCAGGACCGCGCAGATCAGGCATGCCGCCGCAGTCAGCGACGCAAGCCCTTTCCAGTGATACCGGAGATCGCGCAGGAACAGACGGGAAAGAGAGGTCATAAGCTCACCGAACGGGGGAAGAAGTCGAGTACGCGCGGATTGTGCGTGACCATCAGGATCGCGGTTCCGTGCTTGCGGTTCACGTCGCGCAGGAGTTCCAGCAGGGAATCGCTTCGGGCGGAGTCGAGCGCGGACGTCGGTTCGTCGAGCAGCAGAAACTCCGGTTCGAGGATCAGTGCGCGCGCCAGAACGACCCGTTGCAGTTCGCCGCCGGAAAGTTCCGCCGGGAAATGGTCCAGGCGTTTTGCAAGGCCGAATTCCGTCAGAAGCTCTTTTGCACGGACGGAAAAGTCCTTACCTTCACTTGCCGCCGGGATCTGAACATTTTCCAGCGCGGTCAGCTGCGGCAGCATCCGCGCATACTGGTCCGCGAATCCGATATGGTGCAACCGGAACGTACGGCGTTCCTCGGGAGACATCCCGAAAAGGTCCTGACCGTCGAACATGATCTTTCCGCTGTCAGGCGGTTCCAATCCGGCGATCATCCGCAGGAGCGTGGTCTTGCCGCTGCCGGACGGACCCAGCACGGTCAGCGCCTCGCCCGCATTCAGCTCGAGGCTGAAATCGCGAAACAGCTCGATGCTTTCATCCGCTTTCGTGAAGGTCTTTGTCAGACCGGAAATGCTCAGGTTCATGGCTCATCCTTTCGTTCCGCATAAAAGATATTGCCGTATTCATCGGCGGCAGCGAGGAATCCGTGTGCCGCGATCACGCCCGTCCTGAAGTCGGAGGGGAACTCCGCGATGACTTGTTCCTTCCAGCTCCCCGCCTCGAAAAAACTCAGATTCCCATGCCGGGAGAGCGCGTAGACGCCATTTCTCGTGCCGGAAGAAACCGGATTCCACGTTTTTGCCGACTGTAGATCGGCGACGAACGAACCGTCTGTGCGCTTGTGAATATGTATTTTGCCGTTGGCATCTGTCAAATAAATATACTCGTCCGTCACGAACGGTGAACTGAAGAACTGGAAGCCCGTCTCGACGCTGTAAATAACTTTGAATTCATCCGGGGCCACGGCCGCCAGTTCGCCGCCGTGGGTCAGGAGATACAGGACGCCGCCATACAGCACCGGGGACTCCGGGATGTAGGAATCGAAGTCCAGCTCCTGCACGACTTCGCCCGTTTTGATGTCTGTCTTGCGGAGCTTGCCGTCGCAGCTGCCGAAAATGACGAAGCCGTCATAAAACAGCGGCGTGCCGTTGATCTGTCCCCGGCATTCGACCTCGTGAATCACTTTGCCGGAATCGTCCCCGCTGACGCCAAGCGCGTACAGGGAATTGTCGTGCGAACCGAACCACACGAGATCGCCCGCGGGGATCGCGGCTCCGGTGATCTGATTACCCGCGCGGAACGTCCACAGCACGCCTTTGTCCGGTGTGAACGTCGCGAACGTGCCGCCCTCGTCGCCGACGTAGTACACGCCGTCCGATTCCGTCACGGGCGCGGAGATCGACGTCGGGGTGACGTGTACGGTCTGCGGCTCCTGTCCCGGACGCAGGAACACGACTTCGCCACGACTGTTTCCCGCCGCCAGCGAACCGTCGGACAGCACAGTGAGCTTTCCGAGCGGCACAGTCCCGGTCAGAAGCGTCCCCGTAACCGCCTGTTTTCCCTCGGTTCCGGCATCGTCGGACGACATCCTGAAATACAGCACGAAACACCCCGCGCCGAGCAGGAAGAACAACAGAAGGACGATCCACCGGAAAGCTTTGTTCATGGCCGGGCATCTCCGTGCTTAATCGTAAGTGCCCCGGTCGGGCAGACCGAACAGACTTTTTCTGCTGTCGTGGCGTCCAGCGACTCCCATCCGTCGGGACCGGGCGAAATGACCGCGTGATCTGCGCGGTTGTGAACGGCGAGTTTTTCGCCTGACACCCCGACACACCGCTGACAGAGGATGCACTTGCCGCCGTCGAACACCAGATGCGGCGTTTCGACCGGCTCAGGATAGGTCAGCTCGTTTTTCGTCTTGCGCGCGCCGTATTCGCGGACATAATCAAAGAACCTGCATTTGCCCTTCGCGGCACAGGACCCGCAGCGGAAATCGTGACGGACCAGCATAAGCGACAGCGCTTCCTTGCGGAACGCCCGGACCCGGTCCGAATTCGTTTCGTAGATGTGGCCCCGCTGAAGCAGTTGTTCGCAGCCGGGGATGAAGCGTCCGAGGACCGCGTCCCAGACCGCGCAGACCATGCAGTGCGCGCCGGTCCCGCCGCACTCCATATAGCAGAGCGTGGGGAGCTGTTTCACATAGTCCAGCATGGTTTTCCCCGGCACGAACGGGTGTTCCACGCCGTCGATCACGATCACGTCGCCGTCGACGGGCGCGGCGTGCGGCTCCTCGCGGAACGGCACTTCCTGTTCCGGGCGCTCTTTGCACGGGTTCACGATGGCGTGTTCCGGGCAGACCGAACGGCAGACGCCGCATCGGACACACGTTTCGGAGAGGATGCGGGCGGAATCCAGCGGTTCGCATTCGATCGCGCCCGCGGCGCACGCCTGAATGCATTTCGTACAGCCGATGCAGTCGTCGGTGACTTGGAAATCGGTCAGTTCCATGCACTTTCCGGCGGGACATTCATTGTCCAGATGCGCTTCGAATTCGCCGTGGAACTCGTGGAGCGCGCTCAACACCATATTCGGCGCAGTGCGGCCGAGGGCGCAGAGCGAACCCTGCTGGATCATGCGCGCGAGGTTTTCGATGCGGTCCAGCAGTCCGGGCGGCTTCGGGCCTTTGCGCGTGAGGGATTCGACGAGCGTGCAGAGATGCGGGACTCCCTCGCGGCACATCACGCACTTCCCGCAGGATTCGCTGCGCAGGAACCGCAGGAAATACAGCGCGATATCCACCATGCAGTCGGATTCGTCGATCACGATGAGGCCGCCCGAGCCCATCATGGCGCCGTTTTTCTGAAGCGTCTGGTAGTCGACGCGTATGTCGAAATGGCCCCGGGGGATGCACCCGCCGGAGGGACCGCCGATCATGACGGCCTTCACGGTGTGATTTTTCTCCGCGCCTCCGCCGTACTGCTCGACGATCTCGTCGATGGTGATGCCGATCGGCACCTCGATCAGGCCGCCGTGCCGGACCTTTCCGGCAAGCGCGAACGCCTTGGTACCGTGGGATTCGTCCGTGCCGACGGCGTTGAAGACCTCGCCGCCGTCCGCCAGGATGATCGGCACGCACGCGAACGTTTCCACGTTGTTCATCAGCGTCGGAAGTCCGCGCAGGCCGCTGTTCACGGGGAACGGCGGGCGTTTCCGGGGGATGCCGCGCCTGCCTTCGATGGATTCCAGCAGGGCCGTTTCCTCGCCGCAGACGAACGCGCCCGCGCCTCGGAACAGGACAAGATCGAATCCCGGCGGAAGCGAACCGAAGATGCCGGATCCGCGGAGCTTTGCGATCACGCGTTCCAGCACGGACACCGCCTGGGAATACTCCTCGCGGATGTAAATAATAGCCAAAGAAGCGCCGACTGTGCGGGCGGCAATCAGGATGCCTTCCAGCACACGGTACGGATACGACTCCATCAGCATCCGGTCCATGAACGCGCCGGGGTCGCCCTCGTCGGCGTTGCAGATCACGACCTTCTTCTCGCCCGGAGCCTCCAGCGCCATGCGCCATTTCTCCCCGGTCGGGAACCCGCCGCCTCCGCGTCCGCGCAACTTGGAGCGTTTCAGTTCGTCCACAATCTGCGCGGGCGTCATGGTGAGGGCGCGGTCGAACGCGGCGAATCCGCCGTGCGCCCGGTAGTCGTCGAGCGATTCGGGGTCGTCCATGCCGCTGTTTTTCGTGACGAGCCGCAGTTTATCGAGTTCGGGCGGCAGTTCGGCGAGCTTCATGCAGCCCTGCGGACGGCGGCTGTAGAAAGCGTCCAGGAACGCCCGGCTCTTCCAGCCGAGTTCCTTCGTGGAAAAATGCTGTGCCACGATGCCGCGCACATCGTATTCCTGCACGTTGTCGTAATGATACACCGCGTTTTCGAGCATGACCGTCACGAGCGGCGCTCGGTAGGACATGCCGTGACAACCGACTTCCTTGACCTTGTAATCGAACTTGCCAGCGCGGCGTTCCTCTTCAAAAGCGTCGAAGATGCGTCCGCTCCCGGCCGCACGGCAGGAGGAACACCGGCAGATGCGGATCTCCGGCTGCTGTTTTCCCTTCGCGTCCGCCTGAGCGGAATCCTGCGCGGCGGCTTCCTCGTCGCGGACCATCAGCAGGAAATCCCGGACGACGCGGCCGACGGTTGACGGCGTGACGTGTCCGAAGATGTGCTTGTCGATCTGCACCGCCACCGCGAGCATGCAGCAGCCGAGGCAGGCGACCTTGCTGACCGTGAACAGGCCGTCCGGCGAGGTGTCGCCGTCCTCCGGGATGTTCAGATGTTTGCGGAACGCCTCGTAGACGTGCTCCGCGCCCTTCACATAGCAGGCCGCGCCGACGCAGACTTTGATCTGATGTTTGCCGCACGGCGTGAAGCGAAACGCCTGGTAGAAACTCGCCACGCTGTACACGCGGTTCAGCGGTACATGCAGGCGCGCGGCGAGTTCGGCGAGCGCTTCCGGCAGCAGGCAGCGGTCGCGCCGCTGAAGCGCGATGAGTTCCGGCAGAAGCGGATCAATGAGGTCGAGGTGCGGCGAAGCGGGCGTCATGGCTTCGACTCCAGGCAGATGAGTTCATTCTCCGAGGTACGGAGGATCAGGTTGCCGCGGTGGAATGCCGGAACGCAGACGACTTTCTTTCCGAGAGAGTATTTGCCCTCGGTCTCGATCTTGTCCTCGCCGGGCGCGAACGCGTACAGATCGCCGTCCAGGTTGACCGCCACGATCTTGCCGCCGACCGCGACCGGGGACGCGTAAAACCCGTTGTCGAGGTCTTCCTCGTAGAGTTCGTGGCCGTCCTTCGCGTCGATGGCGATGATCGTGCCGCCGCTGCCGAACAGCAGGAACTGGTCGCCGCAGAGAACCGGCGACGCCACATCAGGCGCGGGCACGTCTTCGTTGTTGTACAGGATCTCGCCGTCCGAAGCACGGAATGCGCCGGTGAACGCACCGGTATTCGAGAAATAAATGATACCGTCGTTCGAGGTCGCCGAAGTCGCGACTTCCCCGCCCATGCACTCCTGCGACCACAGCACTTTGCCGTCGTCAAGGCTGAACGCTTCGGCGAGCATGTTGCCAGCCGTGAAGATCATGCCCTTTCCGTCCGCCACGAATCCGCGCGGAGACGACCATGAGGCCGCGCCTTCCCGCTCGGTCTTCCAGACCGTTTCCCCGGTGAACACGTTCAGGGCGAACACCGTTTGTTTTTCGTCCAGGTCGTATTGCACGATCAGCTTGTCGCCGAGCAGAAGCGGCGAGGAGGCATATCCGTACATGATGACCGGATCGGGCAGCTGTTTGTGCCAGAGTGTTTTGCCGTCGTGGCCGAGGCAGAGCACCTCGCCGGTGGCGAAGACCGCGTAGACGCGTTTCGAGTCGACACACACGGTCGGCGAGGCGTATCCGGTGTCCTCCGTCACCTCTGGCATCTTCGCCGCCGGAGGCGCGTCTGTTTTCCATTTCAGCTCGCCGGAATTGGCGTCGTAGCAGAACACGGCGTGGTTGGTACCGTCGCCGCCGGACAGGAACACGAGGTCGTCCCAGATCACCGGCGAACTGTTGCCGGGAAGCTCCACGGGGCTGTTCCATTTCTCCTGGAAATCCCATTTCGCGGGGAGCGCATTGGTGTTCGGCAGGATGGACCCGCGGAACTGAGGCCACTGCGTCGTTTCCGCCTCAAGCGCGGCAAGCAGGTCGATTTTTTCGGTCGGGACGGCTGGTTTTGATTCGTTTTCCTCTCCGGATGTGCCGTTTTGAGCATCCGCGAGCTGAACCGCTGGCTTCGTCTCTGTCGGGACAAGCACCATCCGCAGGACAGCAAGCGCGACGACCAGCACGACGATCCCGCAGGACGCGAACACCAGCAGCTGGCGGCGTTCCTTCTCCGGGACCGCACCCGTTCCGCGCGGCACCTTCAGTTTCGGGGCAAAGACAAACATCTCCGCGCCGAAGAGTCCGCAGAGCACGAAGAACGCGATCCCGAGCAGGAGCACGCCACGACGCTGTTTGTCCTTCGTCTGGAAATACGCGGATCGGTACAGGTAGTCCAGATCGCGCACGGTCTGAGACAACTTCGCGTCCGCGAGGTCCTGCTGTTTCAGTTCGGCGAGCTGGTCCTGTGCCTGTTTGATCGGCGCGCGGCTCCGGTACATGTCGTACGCCAGCAGCAGGCCAAGCGTCAGGATGAATGTCAAAGCCGTCCATTGCAGAAACCGCAGGGTCCGGCGTATTTCGTCATTTTTCATGGGATTTCTCCTTGCGTTCCAGGGGACATGCGGCGTAGCATCGGCCGCAGCAGAAACAAAGCGACGGGTCGATCGTGTAAACTTCTTCCTCCTTGCGGCGGCGCGCCTCCGCGATCAGCTCGGCCATCACGACCGCGCCAAACAGCACGCCCGCGGCAGTCGAGGCGAGCAGGACGCCATTCTGAAGCTTGATTGCACGGACACGGAGTTCTTCGCGCGTGGTCGTTGTGCTTTCAAATGCTTCCACGGCCTCGCTCTTGATTCCGGCGTCCAGTTCACGGACCAGCCGCACATCGCGGTGGAACGAACTCAGGACGGGCGCGCAGAAATACCCGAACAGCCCGCCCGCGAACAGTGCGAACGGGATCAGGGCGGTCAGCATGGAGATGCGCCGGAATCCGCTTCGGTGTTCCGATGTGCTCCCCGTGCCCTCGGGCGGCAGGATCGCACCGTTCGGACAGCCCTGTTCGCACAGACGGCAGTTCACGCATTCAAGCGACGTGATCTGCGGTTTGAGCAGGGAGAAGTACGAGAAGAACCGGAGCAGGACGCCATAAGGACAGACAAACCGGCAGAAGGGACGCGAGATGAAGAGTCCGGCGGCGAGGAAGACCGCGCTCAGGATCGCAAAGGGTGTCGCGAAGTCCAGCAGGAAGATCGGCAGGTAGGGTTCCAGGTAGCACAGCGGGAACCCGATCCCGTAAATCGCGCAAACCGTGAAGATGAGCAGCAGAAGCACCGGGATCAGGCGCAGGATACGGTCCAGCGGACGCGGAATGAACACGCTCTTCCAGTGCAGAAGCTCCTGGATCGCGCCGAGCGGACAGGCTCCGCCGCAGAAGACGCGTCCGGCGAACAATGCGACCGCCAGCGGAAGCGCGAAGAGCAGCAGCACGCCCGGCTGTATGTACGAACCGTTTGCAAGCCCTTCGGCGACGTTCTGGAACATGCCGACCGGGCACGGACAGGACGCGAAGAGGAATCCGAACACGGCGAGCCCGGCGACGGAATACGCAAGGAGCGCCTTGCGGGATCGCAATTTGTAGAAAAACCAGGTCCCGGCGGCGAGGAACACCGCGAGGATCAGCACGCGCCACAGCACGGAGTCGGAGGCGAGTTCCTCCAGCGACATCTTCGGCAGCGTGTAGGATTCGAACTCGGGAGCCGGGAATCGCGCCTGAGCCGCGAACAGAAGGTCAAAACGCGGGATCATGACTTCACCTCCGGCGGCTTGCGGTAGATGTATGGATGGTCGGCGGGCACGCGCACGAACGCGTCGGCGGGACACGATTTCGCGATCCGGCATTCGTTGCAGTTCTTGCACAGGTCGCGACGGACCTGCAGGAACAGCGAGCCGTTGCCGAACGACAGGCAGCCCTTCACGCATTTCCCGCAGCCGATGCAGCGTTCCTCGTCGATCTTGTACTCGAAATACGGGTCCTCCACGTAGGTGCGGATGATTGCGTCGGTCGGACAGCGCATGTTCTCGCCCGCCGTGTTGAACTCGATGCGCTTGTCCTGGTAGTACCCGCTGCAGAAGAGGCAGTAGCCGCAGGAAGCGTACTGGTGCACGCACTTCACCGCGGACTGGGGCAGGATGCACTCCGTCTCACACTTGCCGCACTGCACGCATTTGTCCGGGTCGATCTGCCAGAAATACCCCGTCCCCGTCTCCTCGCGTTTGCGGAAAAGCGCGGCGAACGGAGCCGTGATCACGGCGAGGAATCCCAGTCTGAGCAGGTCGCGGCGGGTCATGAGCGTTGTTCCTCCTGCGATTGCGCCTGCGCTGCCTTGAACGAACGCGCGGTCGGGTGGCCGCAGTATTTCAGTGCGGAACATGTCCGGCAATACCCTTTCGGATCGGTGCAGGTATCCTGTGTCGTTTCGCCTGAAGCAGACTCCCTGCGGCGGAACACCAGCGCGGCAAGTCCGCCCAGCAGCAGGAACCGGGCGCTCCAGCCAATGAATTCGCGACGGGTCATGGTGTGTTTCTTATCCGTCATCAGGAGACCTCCCAGTGCTGTTTCGTGCCGGTGTCGTAAAGATGCACCTTGCCGCCGTCGCGTCCCAGATAATAGTTGAACTCGGAATCGGAAAGCTGGTCCGTGATGACACGTTCAAGTTCGCCGGACGGCAGATACACACACGCACGGCGAACACCTTTCTCCATGGTCACGAACCGTCCGCCGGGGAGCGCGGCGAACCGGACGGGATTGCAGCAGCCGCCGAACGCTTCGCGGGGTTCCCACGAGGCGATGAAACGTCCCGAGGCGGGGTCGAGCTGTTCCAAGCGCTTGCGGCCGATGTTCGCCACCCAAAGCTCGCCGTCCTGCGACAGGTCGAGCGGGAACGCCGCACCCGGCACGATGAACTTGTCCTCGCCGCGCGATTCCCACACGAGGCCGCCGGACTCCATGTTCGCCAGCACGGTGCGTTTCGCGCGGTCCACTTGAAAACTCACGCCGTTCAGAGTATGCTTCGGGCGCACGGCGAACATCGGCGGCTCGAACGGAGTCACCGGCACTGGTTCCGGCAGAGTCTGAAGCTTGCGGCCGACCAGCCAGCCGAGCAGGCCGAGGCAGAACGTGCCGCTGAACCAGACAAGAAATTCCCTGCGGGTCATTTTCATTGCTGCACCTCATTTCGCAGATCGAGACACACCATCGAGGTGCTGTCCCGTAAGATCATAAGTCCTCCGGCGAACGCGATCGGCCCCCAGGAATCCGCGCCGGGCAGGATCTTGTGGGTCGCCAGACGTTCGAACCGGTCGTCTTTGTATTCGTAAACCGAGAGCACGCCCTCGTCGTCCAGGATCCAGAATGCGCCGTCCGCGTAAAGGTAGGGACCGAGCCCGAACCGGGCGTCCTTGCCGCTTTCAGACTTGACCGCGGGCAGCGCGGAAACGTCCGCCGCGATGAACTCGGCGCGGCGTGCTCCGGCGTCCTTCGGCTGGATTACGAACATCGTGTCGCCGATCAGGATCGGGGTCTGCTGTTCGGACGCGGGTCCCTGCGTCGGCTTCCATTCCTGTTCGATCGAGGCGGTGAAAGAATCGCCGTCCTTTGTCACTGCGAGCGTAGCCGAACCCGCTCCATAGCCTGCGGTCAGAAAAAGCCTGCCGTCGCCGATGGCGAGCGGCGTTGGAGCCCAGACCGCCGGTTTCCATTTCGTGCAGAGCCAGAGCTGATTCCCCTCGGGATCGCAGGCGCAGATGCCGCCGATCCCGGCATAGATGTACTGTTTCGTGCCGAGGAGCGTCGCGGACACGACGGAGGAATGCGACATCTTCAGTCCGTGGTCATTCGGCATCTCCCAGACCGTTTCGCCCGTTCTCAAATCGAGCGCGGTCATCAGGACTTTCTCCCCGCCGACGCCGAGGATCACTTTGCCGTCTTCGATCAGGGGGCACTGACCGGCGTACCACTGCGGGATCTCGGCTCCGTAAGCTTCCACCAGGTCGCGCGACCAGAGCAGATCGCCGGAATCCGCATCGACCGCCATCACATGCGCCGCAGGGCCGAGCGTGACGACCACGCCGTCGGAATACGCCGGGATCGTGCGGGATTTGCCGTGGTTGCGGCGGATCGGGTTCTTGTAGCCGCGACGCCAGAGTTCTTCCCCGCTGAACAGCTCGAAACAGCGCAGGGCATCGGACGAATCCTCCTCGACGTAGTCCAGCACATACACGCGGCCGCCCGCGATGATCGCGCCGGAATACCCCTCGCCGAGCGGCTTCCGCCAGAGGACCTTCGGACCGGATTCGTCCCATGTCTTGGTCAAGTGTCCGTCGTATTCCGCCAGATTGTCGCGTGTTATGCCTCGGAAACACGGCCATTCCGCCTCGAATGCCTGGATTTTTGCCTCAGACTCGAACTTCTTGAAATCCGCGCCGATCTGCGTCGTCATCTTCTTCACGACGCGGTTTTCGGATTTGTCGCGGACGGGTTCCGCGTACTCCACGTGGCGCGACGTGGTGAAGGTCAGGTAATGCCAGATGCCGAGGCAGGCAACGGCGACAGCAAGCGCTTTCAGGATGAAATTCAGGACGCGCGCGTTCATGCTTTCACCGCCTTTGCCAGAAAGACCGGCGCATACAGCTCTTCGCTGTACCAGAGATGCGCGAAGTATAGCCCGATCGGTTCAAGCGGGAGCGATTCGGGGTGATCCGCATAGCTTTGTAAGAATTTGCCGTCCATATTCAGCGCCACCGCACAGCGGGCGGAAACGCAGATCGTTCCCCACAATCCGTCTTTACCTCGCGCCGAACGCAGATATTCACGCGTTTTCTCCAAAAACGGCAGATTCTCACCGCTCAGATGCGACAGCACGACCGCGCTGCCGTAGGCGGGAGCTTCCTTTGCGGGATTCGTCTGGTCACCGAACCAGAGCGGGATGAACGAGCCGTCCGGCCGCTGAACATCCTGAAGATACCGGATGATGCGCTGTTTTGCACGGATCACGCGGCGTTTCAGTGCGGACGGGAGTTCGTTTTCGTACAGTGTAAACGCCTTGTATGCGTGGGCGGAGATGTCCGGACAACTGCGATCAAACGGCAGTTTGCCCCAGCCTTTGCAGAACGTCGGGATGCCGCCGTCGGAATTCTGAAGGTTCAGGAGCCAGGTGATGCCGCGACAGATCGTGTCCGAGGCGGGTTCGCCGAGGCCGTGAAGCGCGATGAGTGCCGCCGACGTGTCGTCCGCATCGGGTACGCCGCCCGAATGCGTTGTCCATGCCCATCCGCCGGGCTCCGAACGTGTGAACGGATGGACCGTTTTTGTCTGTGCCGAAAGCATCCGGGTGCGATAGAACACTTTTTCTTCTTCGGAAAGCGACGGGGCAAGCGCGTCCAGCGCGAGCGAGGTCGTCCAGAGGCGCAAATCGCGGTCAATCGGCCACGATCCGTCCGGGCGCTGGCTTTCAAGCAGGAACCGGACCGCAAGCCCAGTTGTGAAATGTTCACGAAGCCCGGCGGCGCAGAGGCAGATCACGCAGAATCCTGTGAGCGGCGCGGCTTCGAGGAAACCGCCGTCCTCCGGCTGTTTCTCGGTCAGGACTCGCAATGCCTTTTTCACTGCGAGCGCACGGAGTTTATTCGGGCGGTACTTGAGCTGAGCCAATCCCACGCAGATCAACGCGGGGATCGCATAGCTCACGACCGGGAGATTCAGGAACTTGAACCACGATTCGGGCAGAAGCGCGGCCTCGAACGGGAAATTCGGCATGTTGCGCCAGGCGTGCGCGGCATCGGGGAAAAACCCGGACGCAGTGGCGAGCGCCAGCAGGGGCACGGAGAACGTCAGGTCCTTGCCGTATTCCTTCAGGAGTCCCGCCTTGACCGCCTCAAACATCAGTCCGCCGAACGTTTTGTTCAGGTATGCTTCGGCCTCGCGCACCTCGTCCGCATGGGTGTTCCGCAGGGCAGAGTAAGCGAGGAAAGTCGCGGTCAGGTTGGCGGGGGATTCCGGGGAGTCGCCGTACAGGCCGTCCGCGTTTTTGTGCTCCAGCAGCCATTGTCTGCCCGCCGCGACCGCGTTGTCGTGTCCGCCGTACAGGTCCAGCGCCACGCACGCGACCGCGGTGGAGACAGCTGAGCTCGAAAGATGCCCCTCAATAAAGCCGTCTTCGCAACAGTGCGACAGGATGAATTGTTTCAGCGTGTCCGTCATGCCGTCGCCCCCATGGCTAGAAGCCCGTAAACCGTGTATTCGAGGTCGCCGAAGGGATCGGCTGGTACCGCCGCGAACAGCCCGGTCGGACGGAAACATCCGCTCAGGAAATCGCGCACGTCGTAGTTCGCTTTGTGCCCGGTCCGATGGAGCGCGTACAGGGAAACGGCGGTCGAAAGCAGGTCGCCGCCGGGGAACGTCCCGTCCGGATTCTGAAGTCCGGCGAGCGCTGCCGCGGTCGTTTCGTCGGGGTGCAGACACAACGCCGCCGCTGTCGCCGCGACACCGTATTCCGAAACGCCTTTCAGGTTGGAATACAGCCCGTTTGGCAGATGGTACGCGCTCAGGTCGGTCGCGGTATCGTTCCGCAGGAAACACGAATACGGCGAGCAGCGGTCACCCTGCGGAAACGCGGTATCCGGCAGATCGGGGAAATCCAGTTTCGGCGCGGAGAAGGGGAGTTTTTGTGCAATATGAGGCAGAGCCATCAGCTTCAGCAGATTCCGGCTGTGCGCCAGTGCCACCCGGTGCACGAGGTCGGCGGGCGCGGCCTGTTCGAACGTCCGGGCGCAAGCGTCGCGGTCGACCGTTGCGCCGGAGATGTACGCCAGACACAGCCCGAAAAGCGTATAGTACAGGTCGCCGTGGCCGCTCCTGTCGGGAAACAGTCCGTCCGGCTTCTGCGCCAGCGAGACCGTCTGGCGGAGCACGTCCTGCGCCTCGTCGGTCATCCGTCCGAATCCGGCGGTGCATGTTTTCAGGAAATCCAGGTCAAACATCTTTCAGCACCTTTCCGGCGAGACGGTACAGGAATATCTTCAGCGGTACGTTACCGACCGTTTCAAGCAAATCGTAAATCCCGTCGCGCTGTTCCTGATACAAACGTACCGTTTCCGCGCGTGCCGTTTCGCGGTCCCAGCCATTCGTGCGCATCAGCACGTCGACCGCCGACGCCGGATTGTCCGCCGTGTCCTCCAGGTCGTCGTACAGCTGGTACGCCGCGCCGAGACAATCGGAGAAGTCGTGGAACAAATCGTGCAGTTCATCGAAGCGTCCGGCCGCGATCGCACCCGCGAAGAGCGCCACGCGGAATGCCGGAGCCGTTTTCAGCCGGTGGATCTCCAGGCAGTCTTCCGGCTGAAGATCCTTCTTCTGCAACGCGTCAAATTCTTTTGCCTGACCGAGCGCGAGTTCGCAGTGAGCCAGAGCGGCTTCGGATGCGAGCGCAGCGCGCATTTCCGGCGGGACCGATTCGTGACAGAAGAGTTTGTACCCGGCACCAATCAGATAGTCGCCCAGGTTCAGTGCTGGCGCAAGTCCCAGTCGCACATGACATGCCGGTTCGCCGTATCGTTCCGCATCGCCGTCCTCGATGTCGTCATGGATCAGCGATGCCTTGTGGAAACACTCCACGGCCAGCGAAACGGGTTTCAGGTAGTCCGGCAGGTCCGTCCGCGACGGATTCAGCGCAGCATAGCATCCGGCGGTGATCTTCGGGCGGTAATGCTTCCCATGCGCGGTCAGGGCGCGGACGGCCTCCTCCCGGAGCATGTTGTTCGGGATGTACGCGGAAACGCCGTTCGGCGTGAACAGATCGTTGATCGTCTCCCGGATCAGGCCGTAAGGGAACGCATGGACTTCATCCGCCTGCGGTACGGACATGGCGCGTTCGAGGTCGGCGGGATCGAACGCCGTATCCTTGCAGCCGTCGCGGAGCAAAGGTACCGCGATCCCGGGCACGGCGGAACGCAGCATCGATGGGAACGATTTTTCGAGCGAATCGAGGCAGGACACGCCCACGACCGCCTGAATCACGCCCTGTTCCACCCAGTCGGCCACGGCGGAACTCGACTCCGCGACCAGGACCGGCATGTCAAGCGCGTCCGCGGCAGCCGAAAGCCCCGGGATATTGCACTGTCCGCAGCCCTTGCAGATCAATCCGAGGTCATCGTGGTCGGCGGTGCAGCCGGGCTGTTTCCGCAGGCAGAACGGCAGAAGCAGGAGGCGCTGTTTGAGCGCGATATGCGGGAAATACGGCGTCCAGAGCGCGTTGTTCAGCACGATCATGGCGTAATGGTTGAATCCGCGTCCATCCAGTTCGAGCGAGGCTGTCAGCGTTGCCGCATGGCGCTTCAAATTCGTCAGATTGAGCGGCGGTTTCAGGCCGCACGAGCGCACCAGGTCCTTCGCCGCACGGCGGATCGTTTCGCGGACCTCGGAGTCCTGCGGGACTGTCTGTTTAAGTTCGCTCATCCGTACGCTCCGAATCCGAAGAAATAGTTGCGTTTCCCGAAACGGTATGCCGCGGACTGTTCGGGTATCTCGCCGCCGGGGATGTCATGGCAGCACATCGGAGTGCGTTCCGCAAGCTCACGTAAGAAGCCGTCGCGCCCGGACGAATCCTGCGCGCCGTTCGATTTCAATGTGTCGAGCAGTTCGTGCGGCGAATGGATCACCATGCAGTCGCGGCCCTGTGTCGTGCTGAATTTCCGCAGATTCGCCAACACCGTTTCCTGTTGGAAGATCGCTTCCAGATTGGACGCCGTTTCGTCCAAGAAACCTCCGGCGGCCTGCATGATCGGGCAGAACTCCACGGCTCCATTCGGCGCGATATGATGGGAGAGCCCCATCGCGCCGGGACACTGCGCGCGTCCGTCCGCGTCCCAGTAGGCATCAAGGATCAGAATCTTCGCGGTTCGGCGCTGTTCCACCAGAAACCGCCGGAGTTCCAGCACATGCGCGCGATCCAGCGCGTTCGCGCAGTCGGGGTCGGGACCGCACGGACGGTAGATGAAGTACCAGATGTAGTGAACTCCTTTTCCGACAAGAAAATCGAGGTAATCCCGGCTCACGAGTTCATCGAAATTCTTCATGTTGATGCTCGCCGTCACGCCGGTGAAAAGCCCGGCCTTCACCGACGCATCCAGTCCGGCGAGCGAACGTGCAAAGACGTCGTCGCGGCCGCGTCTCCGCCGGGATTCCGTCTCCAGCCCCTCGATGCTGATGAGCGGCGTCACGTTGCCGAGCCTGGCGAGTTCCCCCGCCAGCTTCGCGTCGAACATCGTCCCATTCGTGTACAGCTGGAAATACGCACCCGAATTCCGCCGGAACAAGGTCAGGAGGTCCGGGTGGAACAGCGGTTCGCCGCCGAGGATGCCGAAGAAGCGCGACTTGTATTTTGCGGCGGTGTCGATGATCCCCTGCATCTGCTCCAGCGTGAGCTGATGGGCGGGAGTTGTCTGCGACACCCAGCAACCCCGGCATTTCAGGTTGCACTGATTCGTGATCGACAGCATCAGGAATGCCGGGAAAAATGGTTTCCCCTCCTTCATCCGCCGTTCGAACGCACGCACGGTCCGGTGTCCGTTCCAGGCAAATCGCAGCAGATGCCGCTGTGCGCGCCACGAACAGCCAGTCAGGATGCGTGTGATGGCGGATGGGTTCATATCGGTCCGTTACCTCATTTTGTCGCGGAAAAGGCGCACTTTCTTCCGGTACTCCAGGCGCTCCCGGAACGACGTCTGGTCGTCGGGAGACGGCTTGACCGGTTCGGACAGCGCGCCGTTCAGGCGATCTTCCTTCGATTTCGGGAAGATGATCGCGTTTGCGGGACAGATTCGGGCGCAGGCGGGGCAGTCCGTCTTGCATGCCGCGGGATGCAAGACGCGGAAATGCCCGTCGACCTTCTCGTACACGCCGAACATGCAGAAGTCGGCACACTTGCCGCAGTTGACGCAGCGAGTCCCGTCGATCACGGGGAACCACGGGATCCAGGGCATCGGCTCTGCAAGAGCTTGAACCATATCGCGGACCTGAGCCAAATCAACCGCTCGGATGTCCGTGCAGTCGGTATCCGCGCCGAACATCGCCCGGATAGCGCGCGTCTGACAGGCGAGGACGAGCGTATTCGCGTCGAAGCTCCTGTTCGATGCACCGTCGAGGCAGAGGTCTGGCACGATCTCGCACGGGACACCCGCCTCCGTCGCGGCCTTGATCGCTTCGTTCAGGACGACCTGCGGGATCTTTTTGTATCTCCTGCAGGTGCAGATCACGAGTTTCTTCATGGCCGCTCCCCCGCTTCCTTCGCGAAGAACATTCTAATCGTTTGTTTCCGGTTCATGGCTATCTTGCTTCCCGCGCTCGCGCGCGCATGGGTTCAAATTCAGGTTGAAGTTTCCTTCGAATACAGGGTGTTTCAGTCCGGACAGGATAGCCGGATTTCAAGGATACAGTGCACCGGGGGAGACACTGCTCCGGCTGAACACATGACAAGCTCACGGTCCAGCCGGATAGACAGTTCAGGACAACGAGGTTATTTCGCCTTGATGTCGAACGCGCCGAGGACGTTTCCGTGGCGGAGATACAGGATGCCGTCGCAAATGACGGGATGCGCCCAGTGTTCCTTGTCGCCAAACTTGATCTGGAAGCTGCTGACGACATCAAGCTTTTCGCCGGGTTTCGCAATCGCCAGCGTGCCGCGTTTCTCCTCGTACATGTAGATGAGGCCGTCGGCATAGATCACGCAGCCTTTGCCGAGGTTGCTCCACGGCACCTCATAGAGGGTTTCACCGGATTCCCAGTCCACGCACATCCAGTTCCCGCTGTTGTTGCCGGTCCAGTTCGAGCCGTAGAGCTTGCCGTCGACCAGCACGGTGCAGTCGTGGTGCGGGTCCAGTTTTTTGTTCGTCCAGATGACATTTACGCCCTTGCCGTCTTTCTTCAACTCGTACAGGACACCGCCCTGATCGTATCCGGCGGACACGAAGAAACGATTATCCTCAACTGTGGGGGAGTTGCAGTTCACGCCGCCGCGTCCGTTCGTACCGGATGTCTTCGCGTAATTGTCTTCCCACATCACGGTTCCGTCCTTAAGGTTGATCCCGTTCACTTTTCCGGCGGTCATCACAATCAGCTGGTCTCCGACGATGACCGGGGTCACATAGGCGAGCGTGTCATCATTGGATTTTGCTGTCCAGACCACGGAACCGTCCGCGACCTTCAGCGCCACGACAAGAGCCTTGCTGCCGCCCGCAGTCACGAAGACTACGCCGTCCTTCACGACCGGGCATTCCGCCATGGCCCACATGCCGAACTTGGAGCCGTACTCGTTTGCGATGTTTTTCTGCCACAGGATCTTCCCGTCGGAAGCGTTCAGACAGAAAAGCTCGCCGGAACCGGTCGTCACGACCAGTCGGCCTTCGCCTTCTTTTTCGCCCGGCACATAGGTCGGGGTGCTGCGGGCGCCGGGGTACGAACGTTCCCACGCCGAACCGGTAACGGTCTTCCAGATTTCCTTGCCGTCCAGGTCGAGGCAGATAACGGATTCCTTTCTCGGACGTCCCGTGCCAGTCCCTGTGATGTACAGGCGATTTCCGACCTTAATCGGACTGGACCAGCCTTCGCCGAGTCCGGTGTAGGTCCATTTCGGGGTCAGTCCTTCCTGGGGCCAGGTCTTCAGCAGACCTTTTTCCTTCAAATACATCCCCTGCGAGTTCTCGCCGCGGAAACGGAAGATATCCCCTGCGAAAAGGGCTGCACCGCCCGCGACGACCAGTGCGGCAGTCAACAGTGTCTTGTTCATCATGTCTTGCTCCTTGTGAATGATGACAGTCGCGCTTGCTTTGCGGACTGACGATGATTCTGTTCAGTTCGCCCTTTGCAACGCATTCTTTGTTCCCATTTCGCAATCACGCGATTTGAGCTCAAATCAAACGCATTTCAATGGCACGGTTTAATTTCTAAACATTACCATATCACCTGTTTTGCCGTTTTTCAAGCTTATTTCAGAATAATCCGTCTTTTTTTTTAAGGATGCGCTCACGCAGAAATAGGATTTTTTAAATTTACGCCTTTCGATGCATCAGCGCGCGGCTCAATTCTCGCCCTTTGCGGCTCTGGTCGGCTACGAAGACGCAGTCCACGAAATGGAGAGGGTGACGACCCCAGAGCGCGAACTTAGCGAAGACGAGAAAGTTGAACTCGACCGCCGCATCACCATCATCGCGGATCATCTGAGCGACAACCCGGTCGTGACTGTGGAATATTTCGTACCGGACAGCCGCAAGGACGGTGGCGAGTACCGGGTCTGGACGGGCAAGGTCGAGAGAATCTCGCAGGCAAAGCTCGTGGTCGTGGTTAGCGGCGAATCCATCCGTGTGAGCAGGATCGTCAGGATAGAGAGTGAGCTGGTCGCAGGTGAGTTTTAATCTTCTTGCCGCCCTTCTTGCCTATATCCAGCAATTCCCAGACACGAGCGGTGAGGGTTCATTCATTTCCGGTTGACGAGCAGACTACTCCAAAACTGAACTCAAAACTTGGCCGATTGACCAGGTTGACCAGATGATTTCTTCCTATATAGGAAACCTGGATTTATTTCGGTCTCTTCGGGTGATCTAATTGTTGCATTTATGGGCAATCTTTCTGCTATTCCCCGTGTATAGACGCGCGTGATGGGACCCTGGAGGTCAATTGGGGTGAATTGAAGTTGGGTTTCCTACAGGGGAATCCAACAGATGGTCAAGTTGGTCAAAAGACCGGATTGTTGAGCTTGGAGTGGCACTTTTTCGCTTTTTTTTCTGTCGCAACCGGATCAGCGGGAATTCATCAGTTGCCAACAGACGGATGTGCTATCGGGATTCAACAGTAAGCATCTTCTTCACCGGATACAGACCATAGCAGGTGAAACGAAGTGTTTTCTGGCTTTTTTCTGAATTCGTAAGCGTTTTTGTTTGAAAAATGCCAAAATGTAAGTATTTTAAAAGAGAAATGCGCAAAAATAACAAAAAGAACCCAGGTGGTGCATCATGATAGAAAAAATCGGCTACAGCCAGTTGATAGACCAGTTTTCCCTGAATGTTCTGGAACAGCCTCTACGGAGTTATCTTGGCCCCGGAAGTACAAAATCAAAAGAGCTTACCCCAGACGGCTTGAAGGTCCATTACCCGGAGCGATTCCGGACAGATGGTTCATGGCAGGAACATCTGCTTTTCGCCATCAAGCATGAAGGCGTGAATCTTGAGGTGCTGAATGCTCTGTTCCGGAAGATTGATGCTCAGGAACTGGCGTCCCTCGTGGCAGCCACTCCGCATGGTGTCTATACGCGCCGCCTCTGGTTCCTTTACGAGTTTCTTACAGGGCGCGAGCTGCAAGTCGCCCCGTTGAAAACAGGCTCCTACGATTACGTCCTGCCACCCGATGAATATTTCTGTCTGGATGAGGAACACTCGTGGAAAGCCAAACGCCAGCGTCTCGTCTGCAATCTTCCGGGCAACAAGGACTTCTGTCCTGTCGTCAGGTTGACATCCCACATCCGGGAATACATTCAAAAAGACCTCGCATCCCAGGTCACAGAGGCTATCGCCGGGTATCCGTCCGAGCTGATCTATCGGGCAAATTCGTTCCTCTGCCTCAAAGAAACGAAATCCTTGTACG
Organism: Victivallales bacterium; assembly: GCA_016285345.1. Taxonomy (GTDB): domain Bacteria; phylum Verrucomicrobiota; class Lentisphaeria; order Victivallales; family UBA1829; genus UBA1732. The sequence continues at coordinate 61,255 of JAEEQN010000014.1, forward strand.
CAATCGAACGGCAGACGCCATCCCAGAAGCGGACTGCCGCTTTTATGAACGTGCTGCACGACGCAGGGAAGAACAAGCTGGATAAGGCACTGCTTTTACAGCTTCAGAATGCAATCGTGGAGGAACGCTACAAGGAAGACGACTACCGGAGCAGTCAGGTGTATGTCGGTCAGACATTGTCCCCCGGACGCGAGCTGATTCATTTCATTGGACTGAAGCCCGGCGATCTTTCTCAATTCATGGCCGCGTATCTGGAGACCGCTGGTCGTCTCGTTGAATCATCCTGCGACGCCATCATCAGCGCCGCTGTGCTTTCTTTCGCGTTCGTGTTCATCCACCCGTTTGAAGACGGCAATGGCCGCCTGCACCGGTATCTGCTTCATCATGTCCTGAACGCGAAGAGATTCAACCCGGAGAACATCATCTTTCCCGTTTCTGCGCTTCTGTACAAAAACGCCAAGCTCTACGATGCTATGCTTGAAAACTTCTCCAAGCGTCTGCTTCCAGCCGTGGATTACGACTTACACATCGACGGTTCAATGACTGTGAAAAATGATACGGTCGATTTCTACCGGCATATCGACTTCACGCAGATTGTTGAGATGTTCTTTGGCGTTGTCGAGGAGACCATCAAGACCGAGCTTGTCCCGGAACTGGATTATCTGGTTCGCTGGGAACGGGCACGCTCAAGCATGCGGGATGTCGTTGACATGCCGGACAAGAAGGTGACGCAGTTCATTCTTTTTGTGCAGCAGAATCACGGTAGATTCCCGAAAAGCCGCCGCAGTCTCTTCCAGGAACTTACCGATGAGGAAATCGAAGCCCTGACGAAAATCGTCAAGGAAAACATCCTGCTCCCTCTGACGCAGATGTAAGCATTTTGCAAACAACAACCCCACGTTTCCCCACGAAACGTAAGCGTTTTGTAAACAAAGCACCGAAATGTAAGTGTTTTTTCAAAAAGGTAAGCGTTCTTTCCAGAAAGAGACCGGAAAGTAAGCGTTTTGTGATGAGCAGTCAAAGTGTAATTGCGGATATTTGCATTTGAAGGAAAAAGTCAGCAGAGTGGTATCTGATACGGTGATACCACCCTGAGACCACTGGATTCGGAATCGGTATTATCGTTCTCCATCCATTACACGGATTGAGAACATAAATCCCCGTCTGCCATCCCGAACTGCCGACAAATGGATTTGTGTTAGATGGCCTCCATTTCTGCTTTCGTGAGGAATCTTACGCCAAAATATCCGCGGATACCCTTTTTGCGTCCGTAGCGCATGGTAGGATACAAACGCCGAACCGCATGTTTGAAGTTTGCGGCTCCCATGGCGCGATAACCGTTGTCCTCCATCCAGGTAAATACGCTTGTGGTTGATTCGTGCGCCCTTGTATTGATGTCGGCGAAGGTATGCCCAAACGCGACGGATAGCCCCAGTTCGGATGGTCCGACTTCAGCGCACGGATGTCTTCCAACAATTTCTTGTTTGCTTCGGAATTTATACGCTTTCGCCTCAGTCCCAGTCGTTTTTTTTAAGTTCCATGGTCAGCTCGCCGATCGTTTCCTTGAGCTTGCGGTTCTCCCGCTGAAGACGTTCCACCTCGTGGTCGACGCCGCCGTGGGCGAAAAGTTTCGCTCCGTCGTTCAGCAGCTGGTCACGCCACCTGTAGAACATCCCCTGCGTGATGCCGTGTTCATTGCACAATTCGCTGATCCGGCAATTGCCTCTCAGCCCCTGCAGGACGATTGCAAGCTTCTCCTGCCCCGTCCAAGTTTTCTTCTTCGTGCTCATCGGTCGCCTCCTTTCACAGACTCTCTTAATATAGCACGTCTCTTAACGGGGTGCAATATAGAACCTTTGCGCTGATGCCGGGTATCAGGGGAAAGAATCCGAGAAAACGATGAAAAAGTATCGTTACACGCCTCACATTCGTCCGCGGGGTGAAGAGAAGAAGGCGATCAAGGAAGGATACAAAGCGCGAAGATGGGTTGTTGAGGTGGCTCATTCCTGGTTCAACCGGTTCAGAAAACTGCTCGTCCGGTTCGAGAAAACGACTTCGTCTTACTTGGCGCTTCTTCAACTGGCGGCAAGCATTATCATTTTAAGAAAGATTGCTTCTATTTAGGGATACATTCTTAATTTGCTCAACGCTCCTTCCAATGCTGAGATACCTTTGCCATTGCCGACATGAATGACCGCGCCACTCTCCAGATCCCGCACGATCGTGAGGTAAGCTTGTTTGCCTGACCGTGTCCGATGTGGATTTCGTCGAACCCGACAGCCTGGACTTTCGATTTGTCGATTGTTGCAAATTTGTGCTGAAGATACCTCTTTTCGATCTCTTTTACAGTATGCCACCTTAAATGAAAGAAGTTCGCCAAAGCCCGGATGCTGATCTGTTCTCGGAGCTCAAGGATCGTCCGCTCGAACTCATTGCTGAGGCGAGCTTTCGGATGCGAAATGAACGGGATATCCTCAATGGAACGTTCGTGGCAGCGGTGGCAGTACACGAGATGTAATGTGTAGATGAAATGAACTTCCCGAATCCGTCCCATCGGCAACCCGCGCACGTCTCGTTCATAGAGGATTGTCAGTGTGACATCCTTTAACTTGCACTTC
>JAEEQN010000015.1 GCA_016285345.1 Victivallales bacterium
CCGCCGGCCGGAGCCTGTGCGGAGAGCACGGATGCGAGGAGCAGAGATCCGGCGATGATCGAGCCGGAAGCCAGCATCTTGTTCAGTTTGTGTGTCATACAAATCTCCTTTGTCGTGTTTTTTGTTAGGAAAGTTTGGTTGAGATGTTTGGATAAAAGGGACGTATTTTTTTATTTAACGAATCTCCCGTTCCGTTTATTGCAGGAATAATCGAAAAAAACAACGTTTTTCTGACTTTTTTAGACAAAAACATGTCATGTCCGCCCGGAAAATATCTTCGCGTGATGCGTGAATCGGCTTCTTTTTTATCCGCGGGAAAGCGTTTTCTCCTGTTTCCGGCTTGCATTATTGCTCGGACGGATGTATGTTGTAAACGTTTTTTCGGAATACGGATTTGAAAAAGGTCTTACGGAATCATGCTGATCCTGCGTCAGGGCACACGCGCCGAGCTCATCGTGCGGAAATCGCGTTTCCTCGCCGAAGCGACCCCAGTCGCCTCGCCCGAGGCGGCGCGCGAGCTTCAGCGCGAACGCAAGCGCGTCTACGCCGACGCGAATCACGTCGTGTTTGCGTTCATCTGCGGGCCTCAGGGCGGCGTGATGGGGTGTTCCGACGACGGGGAGCCCTCCGGGACCGCCGGACGCCCCGTGATGGAGGTACTGAAGGGCAGCGGGATCACGAACGTGCTGCTCACCGTGACCCGCTGGTTCGGCGGGACCCTGCTCGGCACGGGCGGCCTGGTCCGCGCCTACACCGAGAGCGCCCAGCTGGCGCTCGCCGACGCGCCTACCGCCGAACTTGTCCCGCTCACGCGTTTCACGCTCGCACTGACCTATCTCCGGTACGAGACCGTGCGCCGCCGTCTCGCGGAATTCGCTGTGACGATTACAAACGAGGAATTCAGCGCCGGAGTAACGCTCACAGGCGAACTTCCGACCGCGAACTTCGCCGCGTTTTCCGCCATGGTCCGCGACCTCACCAACGGCGCGGCCGTCCCCCGCGAACAACTTCCCAACGATGAAGGTGTGATGCCATGAAACGAATTCGGACGATACTGTACGCCATGATCCTGTTCAGCTGCGCGGTTGCGTTCGCGCAGGGGAACCGGGGCGGATTCGGAAACTTCGGAAACCGCAACGGCTTCGGCGGAGGCAGAGGCTTCGGCGGCGGACAATGGAACCGTCCGTCCGGAGCAGGGGCGGTCGTGCAGCCGGAAACGAAGCTGAAACGGCCCTTCGGCGCAGGGCAATACGATACCTCGGCGTTCATGGCGGGCGAGATCCGCGTCAACCTCGTTCTGTTCGAATGCGACGGCAGGATCGATGCCAAATCCGAGACCTGGAGCAAGGACGAGATCGCGAAGGTGATCGGCCACGTCAAAAAAGCCTGCGCGTGGTGGGAGGAGATGTGGAAGCGGAAGAACTACATCGGCAAGCTGCATTTCACGGTCGACGTGGAGCACGCGGAAACGCCGTTCCGGACTTCCTACGAACCGATCACGCACGGCGCGTATCGTGACGACCGGCTGTGGATCGGCGAATTCCTGAACGCGCAGGGGTATTCCGGCGACAAAACCGGGATGCTGTACCGGTATACCGCCGACACGATCGAGAAACACAACGCCGATTTCGCGTTCAACATCTTCGTCGTGAAGGCCGACAACGACCGCGACCACTATTTTTCGGACAATTACCGGTCCTACACCCTGGGGCGGCAGCACGAGGGCGTTTCCGACACCTATATCCTCGTGGCGTACTCCAAAGCCTACGACTGGTATTCCTCCCAGTCCTTCGCGCACGAAATGGCGCACATCTTCGGCGCGGCCGACGAGTATCCGGGGCAAGGCAGGTATACGGACCGCGCCGGGTATTACGGGGTGCAGAACACCAACGCCCCGGACGGCAACCCGGACCGGAACAGCATCGTGCCCAGCCTGATGAACAGTTCGATCTCGACGGCGTTCGAACGGCACGTCACCTCGCCGCAGTCGCTCGAAATGGTCGGCTGGAGGGATTCCGACGGCGACCGGATCATCGACGTGCTGGACGCACCGATCGAGGTCACGGATTTCTCGTCCAGGCTGAAACTTTCCGATTCGAGCTACGAGTTCACCGGCACGTTCACTGTCCAGAAGGTCCCCAACTATAACAACACGAAAGCGATCACGCTGAACTCCGTCGACAGGCTGCTGTACCGGAACGGCGAATCCGGCGAGTGGAAACAGGTCAACGACAAGGACTGGGGCGAGGAAAGCAGGACGATCTCCCATCAGTTCAAACTCCCGAAAAACTCCGTGCTTCAGTGGAAAGTCGTCGATTCCGACGGGACCGCCGAATCGAAGACGTACACGATCGGCGGCGTGCGCGATCCGAAGGCCGGGATCAACCGCCGAACGCAGTCCGCGAAGTTCAGTTTCACCCCTGCCACGCCCGACACCGGGATCGTCAAGTACAGGCTTCGCGTGGACGACAAGGTCTGCGAGCTCGGCGAACAGAGCACCTATACGCTGTCCGGCATCTCGAACGGCAGGCACACGTGGGCGGTCCAGGGCGTCTACTCCGACGGATCCGTCACCGACTGGCTTCCCTGCGGCACATTCACGATGCAGGCGAACTGACCGACCAAACCCCGGCACAGACAACGACATATAACATTCATGATAAAACAGGCCTCCGAACTCATGCCGAACGAAGAAGAAAAAGCCGCGCCGCCCGCGGACACGAATCAGGCAGTCCCGCCCGAAAAACAAATCCCATTGAAGAAGATGCGGAGAAGCTTCTCCCTGTGGCTGCTCAACCTTATCCTGGGGCTTTTCGTCCCCGTCTGGGTTGGCGTCGGGTTTGCGCTCATGGCTTTGTGGAAAGACTTTCCCCCGTTCGTCATCGCGTGCATGTTCGCGGGCTCCTTCGTCGTCTGTGCGCTTGTTGCGCTGGTGCGGCTGATCCGGGCGAAAACGGACGACCCAACGCAGAAACCGGCACTCTTCGTTCTGCTTGTGGTGGATGCTTTTCTGGTATTTCCGATTTCCAATGCGCTCACAGCCCTTCAATTCAAAGTCGATCGCATCTATACTGTGGAAAACATGGCAAAGGTGCGCAATCGTCTGGAAGATTACATCATGGATCATGGCAGTTTCCCGCCTCAACAGGATTTCGAGTCTCTGCTGAAAACACTGGATATCCAAAAGAGCGATTTCCGAAAAACGCTTTTCTATTCCATCGAGTCCGCGGAATATCATGCGCTGGATGGAGCGGCTTTCCAGTTATTGTCTGATCATACGGAACATACAGTTCTTTCTCCTCAGGATTGGGAGGAGAAGGTTTTGACTCTGCCCATCAGAAGGGATTTGTTCAGCGGCTTTGACACTCTTCTCTTTTTGAGAAGGGACGGTTCCGTCGGCCAAGATTACGAATATCTGAAAAACAAAACTCCGACGTCCGAACAGAAAACTGAAGCCGACCAGTCCACACCGGTTTCCAAGGAGACAAAATGAAGAACATACTCACGCATATTCTGCATTTTCTGAAGGACCATTGTTTCGGCATCCTCCTGCTGCTCTACCTCCCTGGCTGGCTCACCGTGCTGGATTTGATCGCAAGCTTTTCGAAGGTGCATCATTCCCCGTATGTCATAGCGGCCCTGCTTACGGTTTCCCTGGTCGTTTGCTCGGTTGCAGAGGCGGTGCGCATGGCCCGGGAGGACGACCTGAAGCTGTCCGTCTTCTGCCTGATCGCGCTGGACATTCTTTTCCTGGTGTTCGTTTTCCCGATGTGCGGCGAACTTCATCTGAAGCAGGATTACAACGATACCCTTTCGAACATGGTTCTCATATACAGGCGCATGAAAGCATATCAAATGGAACACGGGAATTATCCTCCGCAGCAGGACCTGAAATCCCTGCTGAAGACGCTGGACATCAAACAGCGTGATCTCAACGGAAAAGGCTTTTTCTACGACGTCGGCTCCGCGGAGTATCATGCGCCGGAGGATATCGAGGGGCCGAACGATCATTACATGGATCCGGTTTTATCTGTGCGCATCAGAGAGACGCTGTTCGGCAAATCCGACAAACTGCTTGTTCTGAGACGGGACGGCTCGGTCGGATACCATGACGGAAAAATCGGAGAACCGCGCCATGCGCCGCAGGCCGCGGCCGCCGAATCGAAACCGGCGGACGTTCCATCCGCGTCCATCCCGGAGGAGACGGAATGAAAAACTCGTTTTCAACGTTTTTATCGAAGCTTCGGATCAGGTATTTGATCTATCCGCTGGTGTTCATCGTTGCGGCGACTGTTTTCCCGCTGCTGGGGCTCGTTGCCGCAATCGCGATCATCGCGGCGGAAACGCGTTTTCAATCCAAAGCGAAAAAAGAGGAAGAAAAGGCTCCGCCGGACCAGTCTCGTCGACAGACGGCGGGAAATGCCGCGAAACTGGTCCTCCTGCTGCTTCTTGGCGCCCTTTTCATCTTTATCACCGCAAATATCATCAACGCTCTCGGAGAAGCTGTGTTGAAATCGGATAACGCGCTCACGACAGAGAACATGATACGCGTATCATTACGACTGGAAGCCTATAGGACGGAACACGGGAGTTATCCGCCTCAGCAGGACATGCGTTCCCTGCTGGAGACGCTGGGGATCCAGAAGAGCGATTTCCGGAAGACGTTTTTCTTTGACCTCTATTCCGCGACATATCATGCTCCTCCCGAGGATTCGACAGACCCCGAGGACAGGTTCATCACGATGCGCGTCAAATGGCATTTGTTCGAAGGATACGATCATCTTCTCTTTTTGAGAAGAGACGGTACTGTCGGCTCCGAATATCTGAAAAAAAAGACGCAAGAGACTGAACGCACACCGGAGCCCGACCAGTCTGTCCTCTGAAAAAACAGGTCATTTTGTTTTTCGGGGAGCTTGAAAAATGAGTTCCCGCCGTTATTTTATATAACACACGACAAGACCAACACCCGTCTGCCGAAAACACGGACCGACGGAGATTTCCGCCCCGTTTTCGGGGCGACAAACAGAAAGGCTGAACACCATGAAAATCGGATGCGTCAAAGAGATCAAGAACAATGAATTCCGCGTCGGACTCACGCCGGACAACGTCCGGGATTACATCGCCGCCGGGCATCACGTGTACATGGAACGCGGCGCCGGAATCGGCTCCGGGTTCCCCGACAACGAATACGTGGACGCCGGGGCGAGCATCATCGACAACGCGGCGGACGTGTGGCATCTGGTCGACATGATGGTGAAGGTGAAGGAGCCGCTCGAAAGCGAATACGGGCTCTTCCACGAGGGCCTGATCCTCTACACCTATCTGCACCTCGCCGCCGACAGGGAGCAGACCGACGCCCTGCTGAAGGGCAAGGTCAAGGCGGTCGCGTACGAGACGATCCAGGAATCCGACCGCTCCCTGCCGTGCCTCGCCCCGATGTCGCAGATCGCGGGCCGTCTCTCCATCCAGGAGGGCGCGAAGTACCTGGAGAAGAAGTACGGCGGCGAAGGCATCCTGCTGGCTGGCGTCCCCGGCACACCGAAGGCGAACGTGGTGATCCTCGGCGGCGGCACGGTCGGCATGAACGCGTGCAAGATCGCGGTCGGCATGGGCGCGAACGTGACGATCCTCGACATCAACCTGAAGCGCCTCGAAGAGCTCGACAACATGTTCGGCGCGCACATCCAGACGCTGGTCAGCTCGGACAGCAACATCGAACGCGTGCTGAAGGACGCCGACTTGGTGATCGGGTCCGTGCTGATCCCCGGCGGCTCCACGCCCAAACTCTTCAAGCGGCGCTATCTGCCCGAGATGAAGGACGGCGCGGTGTTCGTGGACGTGGCGATCGACCAGGGCGGCTGCGGCGAATCCTCGCACGTGACCACGCACGACGATCCGGTGTTCATCGAGGAAGGCGTGGTGCATTACTGCGTGGGCAACATGCCCGGCGCGGTGCCGCGCACGAGCACAATCGCCCTCACGAACGCCACGCTGCGCTACGGGCTCCGGATCGCGAAGGGCGGCCTGGAGGAAGCCTGCAAGGAGAGCAAGGTCATCGCGTCCGGCGTGAACTGCTACCTCGGCAGGCTCACGAACAAAAACGTGGCGGCCGCGCACGGCTACGAGTTCACGGACCTCGCCTCCCTGATCTGAACTGATCCACTCGGACAATTCCAGCAAAAAGCCCCGGACCTTTCGCAGGTTCCGAGGCTTTAACTTTTCATTCCGTTTTACTTTTTCTTCGCCATCGTCTTGAGGGCTTCGCCGAAGATCAGATAACCGCAGTTGCCCGCGATCGTGCCTTCGTTCTGGCCCCACAGGAACGGCCAGTCATCGAAGTTCTCGAAGTGGTCGGGCCGGCGGAACAGCACGCCGGGCGCGACGTTGCCGGGGATGAACGAGAAGTCCGCGCGGTTGTTGCCGTAGAAGACTTCCTTCGGGCGCGCCGCGCCGACCGCCGCCACGAGCGAGTAATTGTGGTACGGATGGCAGCCGAACATGAACGACGCGGCCTTGTAGGCGTAGCTCTTGTCGATGATGTCGGGGAAGTAGATGTTGGCGAGGCACGCCGTGGCGCCGAAGCTGACCACGGAGCCGCTGCCCGCCCAGTTGCCTTCGCCGATGGGCACGCCGTACGGGTTGAGCCGGTCGAAGTTGTCCATGTACTCCTTGAACTGCTTCACGTAGGGCTCGAGTCTCTTCTTGTAGTCGGCGTCCATGTACGGGATCGCGTCGAGCGCGGTCCGGATGCCGCCGTTCGCGTTGCGGCCCATGGATTGCCAGATCAGCTGCTCGAACATGTCGCGGTACTCCTTTTCGCCGGTCGTGCGGTACAGCTGGAGGAGGAGGTTCATGTTGCCGCGCGGATTCGTGCCCATGAGTTTCTGAGACTGCTTCAGACAGCGTTCCGCCAGCTCGTCGTTGTACCCCTTCAGCACGCGGGCGGCGGCGGCGAACATGGCGGCCGTGCCGGGATCGGGGCCGGGATTGCGGTTGGTGAACGCCCACATGTCGTCCGGGGTGCCGCTGCGCTTGCCGTCCTCGGAGACCTCGTATTTTTTCAGCGAGGGGTCATAGTGCAGGCCGTCCGTGATGGCGGCGGCGTCGCCCAGATGATGGTAGTTGTCGAGGACCGAGTTGGAGAGCGTCGAGGACATGAACCCGATGTTCTCCGCCTGCGCGACCAAGTTCAGCACGCCGTGCTCGATGTACTGGAGCATGTCGGGCTTGCCGTCCGGACGGTGCAGGTCGACATAGCGCTGTTCCTCGCTCACGAACGTCTCGTCGCGCTTGTTGCGGAAGAGTTCCCAGGCGGAGATCAGGGTCGAGACCACGTTGATGTTCGCGCCGGTCTCGATGTCGAAGTCGCCCGCGTCGAAGTAACCGCCGACGTTCAGACCGGGGATCAGCTCGTAGGGCTCGTAGTGGGTGCCGTCGGGTTTGATGCCGGTGTTCGTCCCCTGGAAATGGTTGTCGAAGTGGTTGCTCGGCGGGGCCTGAAGGTAGCCTTCCTTGAACGGTTCACCGTGCCAGACGCGGTACGCCTCGTTCACGGTCATGTGGTTCATGTGAATGGGAATCCACACGTCGCTGGTGGCGTTGGTGATCCAGTTATAGACGGAATCGTCGATGATGAAGTTTCCGGTCTTGTGGTCGCCGTAGCGGATGTAGTAGATGCCGGGCTTCTTCACCTCGCTGAAGTCGAACTTCACGTATTTGTACTTGTAATATTCGCCCCAGAGGGAGGTCTTGCCCTGATAGGCGAGCTTCTCCGTGCCGTCCTCGCCGATCCGGAAGATCGCCGCGTTCGCGATCACCCGGTCACTCTTGTCAAGCTCGATCACGGCGACTTTCGGCTGGTCGGGGACGTATCCGACCTGGGAGAACCCGATGTTCGGTTCGCGGATCCAGCCGGGGACGGCGTGCGGCTCGACGGTCCAGGTGATGACCTTGCCGGTCTTGTTGGCGGGCAGGGGACTGCGGAGCACATACCAGCCGTTCTGCGCGAGGATGCGTCCGTCGTACAGTTCCAGCGTGGCCTCGTCCGAGGTGATTTTGATCATGCGTTCGGGCGCGTCGGGCGCGATGACGATGGAGTTGCCCTTGTCGAGCGGCAGCGGGTCGACGAACTTGCCGGTATCGCGGTCGTCGTAGGTGCGGAATCCCCGGTACTGCATGGGCTTCTTTTCGTTCGGGACCGCTTCTGTATCGCTGGCGGCGTAACGGGGGAATCTTCTGAAACGTCCGTCCATGATGTAGGTCTTGTTCCAGTACTGGGACGGCAGGAATTCGAGGTTGAAACCGGCCTGGCCGACCAGGGCCTCGGGGATCGGCTGGTCCAGATAGACGGAAATCTCCACGGCGCTGCCTTTTCCGGTCACCACCACGCGGGAATCGAACCGGTAGTCGTTGTAGCGCATCGTGACCTCGATGGAGTTGTTCTCCGGGTTCACCCGGCGCGACGGGGACGCGGGGACCAGATCCCACTGTTCCGGGGTCTTGCCCAGGCGCACCGCGCCGCCCTGAACGGTCCGCACGCCGTGATGGATGATCTCGATGCCGGAGTTCTTCTCGTCGTTGAACCCGCCGGTGAACGCGTTGCTGAACACGAGGACATTCACGCCCGGCCGTTCGAAATACCCCTTGTCGTTCAGGAGGAGTTCCTTTTCCCGGCCTGCGGGACGCGCGGGCAGTTGCTGTTGCGCCTGGCGCTGGCTTTGCCCCTGCCGGGGCTGGCGCTGACGCTGGCCTTGATTCTGACGGGGCTGCTGCTGACCGGCGGCCGGAGTCTGGGCATGGGCAAAAACGAGGAGGAATGCGGCCAGAGCGGCCGCGACGAACAGGGAACAAGAGCGGACGTTCATGCTGATGATCCTTATTTGGCGGGGGGTATCGCCATTGGTTTGAGGTTACCGGACCTGATGGGATTTAGTTTAACGAATAATATATCCATCCGCAAAACGATTTCAAGTGGAAAAACGGAAATTCTGATTCCTTTTCAAGTTCTTTTGAAAACGTTTGTCGTTGATAATCCTGTTTCGGCAGCCAAAACGCAAAAAAAGCCGGAATCGCGAGGATATCCGGCGGTTGAAAACAGGAAAAATGAGCTGGAATCAGAGCTTTTCCGCTGTTGCCTTGAGCTCGGCGAGCCGGGCGGTGTCCTTCGCCAGGTCGTCGGCCGCGGCGGCGCAGACGGATTCGTCCAGAACGACTTCCCATCCGAGGAATTCCGCGATGCAGCGGAACTGGTCGGAAATGAGCTTGTATTCGGGGTTGCCGAGGGAATCCGCGCCGCAGGCCACGATGCCGATCTTCTTTTTCGTGCGGAGCGTGGGCTTCGCGGAGGCGTCGTCGCGGGAATAGAACTTGTCGACAACGTCCTTCAGCTGGGCGGAGATGCCCCACCAGTAGACGGGCGATCCGAAGATCACGAGGTCGGCTGCGGCGACTTTGCCGATGATGGGGACCGTGTCGTCGGCCTGGATGCAGTTGCCGCCGTTTCGCTTGCAGGCGTCGCAGTTGCGGCAGGGACGGAACGTGAAGTCATAGACGTTCAGCGATTCGACCGTGTGGCGCGTTTTCAGGCCGTCTTCGATGGCACGCAGGGCGTGGGACGTGTTGCCGTTCTTGCGGGGGCTTCCGTTCAGGATCAGGACGTTCATGGTGGTTCTTCCGGGGTATATGATCTGTGAAAAAGGAAAGGTGCGAAAGCAGAGAGGTGGTTGGCGGTCAGCGTTTTTTGCCGTCTTTTTCGTCGTCGTCGGACTTCGGCTTTTTCTTGCCCTGGATCAGGGAGGCCGGATCGCTGTCGATGTACTGAATGAACTCGATCAGCGCATCGACGCCGTTGTCGACGTTGAAGAGCGTTTCGTCGAGCGTCTTGCTGGTGCGGATGGCGGTGGAGAGGAAGGACCGGAAGTTTTCGGCGATCTTGCCGAATTCGATGGCCTTGATTTCCACCTCGACGGACTTCGTGAGGGATTCGACCGCGGTCACGGCGGTATTGACGTTCTTCGAGATGGTGTCGATCTTGTCGCGGATGTCGGAGTTCGTGAGGTTTTCGAGGTTTTCGATGCTCTTGCGCGCCTCGTTGACCATGGCGTTCACGTTGTCGATCGTCTCGTCGAATTTCGGCGAGTTGACGCGTTCGTTGATGGAGTCCAGCACGGCGTTCGTGCGGTCGCTGATGCCCTTGTAGTCGATGCTTTCGAGCTTGGCGAGGATCGTGGTCACGCTGCCGCGGAGGTCGCTGATGAGCGACGGCTGGCTGGGGACGTAGGTGTATTCGAGACCGAACTCCTCTGTGTCGTATTTCGGCGGGGTGGCGTCCTTTTCCATCTGGAGTTCGATGTATTTGCCGCCGGTGATGCCTTCGAGTTCCATGCGGCAGCAGAGGCCTTTTTTCACCGCGTCGGCGACGTGCGAATTGAAATCCTCGATCTGGATGGTGACCGGAGCATGGCCGGACTGCTGGACTTTGAACTTGGAGATGTTGATCTCCATGTCGATGCGGATGACATTGTCGATGGGATAGATCATGATCTCGCACACGCTGCCGATGGGCACGCCCTGATACTTCACGGAGGACCCGACCGAGAGCCCCTGCACCGATTCCGAAACGAGCGTGGAAATGTGGGCTTTTTCCTTGAAACGGTCCATCGTGCCGAGGATGAAGAGCGCGGCGAAGAAGACGACGGTGGCAAGGATGATGAACAGTCCGAGTTTGAATTTGCTGTTGTCGTTCATGATGCGGGATTCCTTCCTGAAAATGTCATGGAAACGGCCGGTTCGTCAGGCATGATCCGGCTCCGTGCTGTTGCTTTTGTATGTGCCGCCGCGCGAAAGGAACGTGCGGACGTATTCGTCGGGGCTGTGGTCGCGGAGATACGCGGGCGTTCCGTCGTCCACGATGCCCTTCTTCTCCGCGGAGAGCATGATCACGCGGTCGGAGACGCGGAAGATGCTGGGGAGCTCGTGCGTGACCATCATGATCGTGGCGCGGGTCTTCTCGCGGATCTCCAGGATCACGTTGTCGAGCATGTCGGAGGTCAGCGGGTCGAGACCGGCGGACGGTTCGTCGAAGAAGAGGAGTTTCGGGTCGAGAGCGAGGGCGCGCGCGAAAGCTGCGCGTTTGATCATGCCGCCGGAGAGGTCCGAGGGCATGTAGTTCTCAAAGCCGTCCAGATGGACGAGCGCGAGCTTTTCGGAGGCGCGTTTTCTGATCTCGTCGCGCTTCCAGGTCGTCAGCTCCTCCATGGGAAGGGCGATGTTTTCGGCGAGGTTCAGCGAACGGAAGAGCGCGCCGCCCTGGTATGCCACGCCGAACTCGGACATGATGGAGCGTTTTTCCTGTTCGTTCGCGGTCACGATGCTGCGTCCGTTGATGAGGATGTCGCCGCGGAGCGGCTTGTAGAGGCCGATGATGTGCTTGAGCAGGGTGCTTTTGCCGCAGCCGGAGCCGCCGAGGATGGTCACGATCTGCCCGGGTTCGATGCGGAAATTCAGGTTTTCGAGCACGATGCGCGAACCGTAGCCGATGGAGAGGTCGCGCACCTCGATGGCGGGCGTGGCGCTTTGATTCTCGGCGGGGGCGGGGGATGTAATGTTGTCCGGCATGGCTCAGCCTCCCCATCCGTAGAACACGGTGAAAAGTTTCGCGAGGAAGGCGTCCGCCAGCACGATGAAGAGGATGCTGGTCACGACCGCCGAGGTCGTGGAACGTCCGACCGCGATGGCGTCGCTTCCGGTGCGGAACCCGCGCCAGCAGCCCGTCATCGTGATGATGTAGGCGAAGACGACGCTCTTCAGGACGCCTTCGATGAAATACTTGACCGCGACGCCCTGCTGGGTCAGCCGAAGGAAAACGTCCAGCGGCATGCCGATCTCGGACCGCATCACCATGTAGCCGCCCGCGCAGCCGACGAAATCGCCGATGACGGTCAGGAGCGGCAGCATAAGCAGCATCGCCCACATCTTCGGGACCACCAGGAACCGTGTTGGGCGGATGCCCATGGTGCGGAGGGCGTCCAGTTCCTCCGAGATCTTCATGGTGCCGATCTCGGCGGCGAACGCGGATCCGCTGCGGCCGGTCGCGACGATGGCGACCATCAGGGGGCCGAGCTCGCGCAGGATCGTGCAGCCGATGACCATGGGCAGGAAATTGTCCGCGCCGTATTTGTGCGACTGCACTTCGGCCTGATACGCCAGCACCACGCCCATCAGCGCGCTGATCATGATCGTGATCGGTACGCCGTCCGGACCGCAGGTGTTCATGTAGAACAGGAAATCCTTCCAGCGGAGGCGTTTCGGGTGGCGGATGCCTTCCCAAACGGCGGCGGTGACGTCGCCCAGAAACGCGATCATGGATACGAGCTCATCTTTGAGCTGGATTACCATGTCTCCGCACTGATGAATGAAGCTGTCCGCCGGATTCTTCATGAATTCTTCACTTGTTTGATGGAAGTCGGGACGTCCGTAAAAATCTGCCGTGCCCGGCGAGTTTTAGAAAGGAGGTGATCCCGGGTTAGAAAGACTGGCCGTTCCCGTCGTCCTGTTTTTCTTCATTTTCCGGTGCTGAAGGGGCCGCGTACGGGATTCCGTCGGGATCCAGCCAGAGGACCTTGCGGGCGCATTCGCCGCGGTCGTTCGTGCCGACTTCGAACTCGACCTTTTCGCCGATCCTGAGATCGTCGAACTCGCAGTTGTCGAGGTCTTCCCACAGGAAGAAGAAATCGTGGTCGCCCCGTTCCGGCGTGATGAATCCGTATCCGCTCTTCAGCTGGACCACGGTGCCGCGGCGGCGTTCGGCGGGGAAGCTCTCGTCGTAGTCGTCCTCTTCATCGTAGCCCTCGTCCTCCGGCTCGTTTCCTTCGGAGGCGGGATAATTGCCGGTGTTGCCGGAGACGAACAGCGCATCGATCTTGTCCTGCGGATAGAGCTGTTTTTCGATGATGTCCTGCATCCAGATGCCGTAGGTGGCTTCCGCCATGAGGCGACCGGAGGTCATGGTCTGGCGGCGTCCGCCGTTGTCGTCCTCGTAGGCGTATTCCCAGCCGATCACCATCACGCGCGCGCCGAGGGAATTGAGCTTGCGGACGAGCGGGACATAATCGCCGTCGCAGGCCACCAGGACCACGACGTCGAATCCGGTATGGACCATCTGCTCGTAGGCTTCGAGGGCGAGCGAGATGTTCGCGCCTTTTTCGGAGCCGTGGCTGACGGGCAGGAAATGCGCCACGACGCCTTCGCGCGTCAGGACGTCGTCGAAATTGCGTTCGGAGAAAAGCAAATGCCGCAGATTGGCTTCGGCCGCGGTCAGGCGGCCGCGGAAATAATGGCTGTCGACGATGCGGCAGAGATTTTCGCTGACATGTTCGCGTTCCGCCACCATGGTGCGGATGAGGCTGTGCAGACCGGGGACGCTGATACGGCTTTTTCTCGGGTGTCCGTGATAATAATAGTTGCTGACGTGATAGAAATAATTTCCATCGTAAAAGACGCCGATCCGGATCAGTTTGGAGTCATTTTTCGCGTCCATGGCTGGCTAGTCCTTTCCAATTTTTGTTCTGTTCAGATAATACGGGATGATACTGAAATCGTTTCACACTCGAAACATTTCAAGCCTTAACATAGCACGTTTTTTCTAAAATGCCAGTGCTTTTTCTGAAAAAACGCCGAAACAATTAGATTTTTGCCGTTTTTGTTCCTTTCTTCCAAGTCATTCTGTGCGATTCGCTAACATGATTCCTATGTTGTTGTTTTTTTTGCGGCAAAGCCGCCAAAAAAACGTTTTTCGGTTTTACCATCTTCCGGATGCGCCGCCACCGCCGAAACTGCCGCCCCCGCCGCCGCTCCGGCTGCTTCCTCCGCCGCTGCGACCGCTGCGACCGCCGCCGCGCGCCATTCCTTTCAGGACTTCCAGCAGGATTCGCAGGACGATGATCATGGCGATCAGCCCGACGGATTTTTTGACGTCCGGGTGGATCATGAGGCGGGCAATGATCGTTCCGATAATCTCGAGGACAATGAGAATGGCGATGACGCAGAACAAAACACCCTCGGCATCGTTTCCCGTGGATGTATACACGCCGCCCTCCCCGTCTTCATCCGTCTCGCCGGGTTTTTCCGGTCCGTTCTCGTTCAGGACGAACGCCGCCACGCTTGCGATGACGAAGGAGATAGCTTTTTCATACTGCGCCTTCCGCATGAAGGGCGCCATATCGCGCAGGATGTCGCCTGCACGGGCGTCGTTGATGATGCCTTCCAGGCCGTAGCCGATCTCCAGACGGCTTTCATGGTCGTCCATGGCGAGGAGCAGCAGGACGCCGTTGTCCTCGCCGCGCCAGCCGATCTGCCATTTTTCGGCGACGGCGAGGGAGAAATCCTCGATCGCGTCGCCGTGGAGCGACTGAATGATAAAGACGGCCATCTGGCCTTTCGAGGCCGCCTCATAGGCGTCGATCTGCGCGGTCAGGGAGTCGATTTCTGTTTGCGTCAGAACTCCGGCCTCGTCGACCACGCGCCGCGTGCCGAGCGCCGGGATGCGTTCGTCCGTGGACTTGAAGTCGTCCGGATCGAAGACGTTCAGGTCGAACGCGGCATGCAGGACGAACAGCGCAAGACCGATCAGGAAGATGATGAAACACAGATTTCCCAGCTGGTTCGGGAACGTCGATTCCCAGAATCCGAAATGCCTGCCCTTACTTTTTTTCATCTTGATCTGCTTTCATGCCGCGGAAGCCCGCCCGATTCATCCCGTTTGCTTAAGAAAAACCCGGGCAGACGGTTGTGTGTCTGTCCGGGAGAAATGAACTCAGTCAAAACTCACTTTCGGAGCGTTGACCACGGCGTCGTGTCCCGCGGGGGGCTCGAAGTACTCGCGCGGCTCGAGATTCAGGCCGATGAACGGAAGATTTCCGGCGAAGAGGGAGCCGGGGAACTGGCGGATCGACCGGTTGAAGGTCTTGACATCCTGGTTGTAGCGTTTCCGGGTGACCTTGATGCGGTTTTCGGTGCCGGCGAGTTCGTCCTGGAGACGGAGGAAGCCTTCGTTCGCTTTCAGTTCGGGATAATTTTCCGCGATGGCGAGCAGGCGACCGAGTCCGGCGGTCAGGGTGGCGTCGGCTTCGGCCTTCTCCTGCATGGTCGTGGCTCCGGCGAGCTTGCCGCGGGCGTCGGCGATTT
Organism: Victivallales bacterium; assembly: GCA_016285345.1. GTDB lineage: Bacteria > Verrucomicrobiota > Lentisphaeria > Victivallales > UBA1829 > UBA1732. Next base: position 15,184 of record JAEEQN010000015.1, read on the forward strand.
TGGTGAAGACGTCTTCCTCGTGCGTGGCGTAGCCCTTCACGGTGGAGACCAGGTTCGGGATCAGGTCGTTGCGGCGCTGAAGGTCCGCGTCGATGTTCGACCATGCCTCGTTCACGTTTTCGTCGAGGGCGATCAGGGCGTTGCGCTGTCCGACGATGTAGCAGCCGCCGAAGAGCACGACCACGGCCAGGACGCCGACAAAGAGCATGAATTGTTTCATTGTAAGTTATCCTTTCTTGTTCGAAAAGTTTGGTCAGAAAACATGAGTACGGACGGAACAGGATCGAACGCTCTGCTCCGCCTCGGATTTATCTATATAAGATACAATGTTTTCAGGGAAAAGCAAGCCCGTTTCACGCAAAATAACAGATTTTCTTCCATGTTTTTCCCTCCCGGACGAACGATGTCCCGCCGCCGGTTGTTTTTTCCATTCGAATTGAGGCGGGCGGATTTGACAAAGCCCCGGAGACGCGGTATATTAGTCGAAAATCATTTCGTTTCATACATCAACCACTTTTTGTCAAGGAGTTTTCCATGCGTCATCCGTTCAAACTCATCGGTTCCGCCGTCTGCCTCTCCGCCTCCGCCATGCTCGCCTCGTGCTGCTGCGGCGACGGCGGCGCCTGCGCGGACCAATACAACAAGCCCGTCAATACCTTCGCGCCCGGTCAGGAACAGCCCCTCTTCCCGTTGCTCCCGAACGGCGCGTCGCAGCAGCAGAAGGACGACGCCATCTTCAAGAACACCCGCGTGACCGCGAAGACGTTCGACGCCGACGGCATCAAGATCAACTACTGCGAGGGCACGTACAACATGGACGCCCCCGGCAAGCCGACCGTGCTGGTCTTCCTGCACGGCGTGGGCGAACGCGGCAGCGACAACAAATCCCAGCTCCGCTACGGATTCGCGGAGATCGTCTCCTACATCCTCGCCCACAAGGACACCAAGGTCGTCCTGCTCGCGCCGCAGTGCCCCGCGAGCGAGGGCTGGGGCAACAACGTCCAGCGCGGCGGCGACGGCATCATCCGTCCGGAAAGCGTGTTCGCCAACCTGCCGAAGCTGGTCCGCGCGAAGATGAAGGAATTCGACGCCGATCCCGCGCGCATTTACGTGACCGGGTTCTCCATGGGCGGACACGGCACGGTCGAGCTCGCTGGCCGCAATCCCGACCTGTTCGCCGGCTGCGTGGCGATCTGCTGCGGCGGTACGCGCGAGGAGGCTGAACGCCTGAAGGACATGCCGATCGCGCTGTATCAGGGCGACTATGACGAGACGGTCCGTACCGAGCTCACGCGCGACTTCTTCAAGTTCCTGCAGGAGGCCGGCAACACGCAGTGCAGCTACCGCGAATATCCGCTGATCGCGCACAACGCCTGGGACGTCTGCTACAACGACTACACTACGCTCGACTGGCTCTTCGCCCAGAGAAAGAAATAAGCTGAGATTCCCGTTCTGATTCTAAAACACACGCTCCCGCCCGGACGAACGATCCCGGCGGGAGTTTTTTGATTGCGGAAAAAAGCTGTCAGTCTTCGTATGCGTAGATGTCGACGTAGGCGACGGCGTCGTCGTACAGCTTCAGGACCTCCTCGGACGGGGTTCCGGCGAGCTTGGCGGCGACGAACGCGGCGACTGCACCGGCGGCGAATCCGGGCAGGATCTCGTAGATGCCGGTCTGCTTCAGGAAGACCAGCCAGCAGATGTCGACGGCCGCGCCGACCACGATGCCCGTCACCGCGCCTGCGAAGTTGAACTTGCGCCAGAAGAGCGACAGGAGGATCGCCGGACCGAACGCCGCGCCGAAGAGTCCCCAGGCGTTTTCCACCAGGCCCATGATGGAGCCGGAGTTCGGATTGGCCGCGATCACGAGCGCGACGATGGCCACCGCGAGCACGACGAACCGCCCGACCCACATCAGTTCGCGGTCGGACGCCTTGTTCTTGCGGACGACCGGCTTGTAGACGTCGCTGGCGAGCGAGGAGGAAGCGGAGAGCAGCTGGCTGTCGGCGGTGCTCATGGATGCCGCGAGCACGGCGGAAAGCAGGACGCCGGAGATCAAGGCGGGGAAGAGAGTGCGGACCATCTCGATGAAGACCAGCTCGTTTTTCTCCATGTCGGCATCCATGCCGAAGTTCAGGCGCCCGACGATGCCGATCAACGCCGCGAAGATCAGGATCAGGACCGTCCACGCGATGCCGATCCACGCGGATATCTTCAGCGTCTTCTGCGACTTGATCGACATGAACCGGATGATGATGTGCGGCATCCCGAAGTAGCCGAGCCCCCACGCCAGCCCGGACACGATGTCGTGCCAGTCCGCGGCGGGATTCCAGTAGGGGTCGGACGATTCGATCGCCTCGCCGAGGAAGTCCATCATGAGGAAAGCGAACACCGGCGCGAGGAGCATCGCGCCGAGAATGAGCAAGCCCTGGAAGAAGTCGGTCCAGCACACGGCGGAGAACCCCCCCATGAACGTGTACCCCACGATGATGAACACGGCGAGGTACATCGCCACCATCGGGTCCATGCCGATGACCTTGTGGAACAGCGTGCCGCACGCCTTGATGCTGGACGCCGCGTAGACCGTGTACGCCAGCAGGAACACCACGGCGCAGATCACCTGCAGCGCCTTCGATTTCGCCAGGAACCGGTTCGAGAGGTATTGCGGGATCGTGATCGCGTCGCCGGACACGATGGAGAACCGGCGCAGACGCGGCGCTTCGATCAGCCAGCTCGCCGTGTAGCCCGCCACAAGCCCGACCGGAATCCAGATCTTGCCGAGCCCGAACGCATAGACCGAAGTCGGAAGCCCCATCAGCACCCACGCGCTCATGTCCGACGCGCCCGCGGACAGCGCCCCGACCCACGCGCCCATCTTGCGGTCACCGAGGAAGAACGTCTTTTCGCCGCCTTTGCGGTCCTTGATAAAAAAGTAAACTCCGATTCCGAGCATGCAGAGGAGATAAAGAATAAATACGATGACTTCAGGGGTCATAGGGCTGTATTATCCGGTCAATGTGGGGTGATATGACGTTTGGGGCGAGGCGGCAGAAAGAAAAAAGCATTTCGCCGGATTGAATAGTAATGTAATCCGGAAACGGCGGGGATTCAAGCCGGAAAAGTCATTTTGTCGGATATTTTTCCGGCTTTCCGTTCGGACTATCCGGAGGAGGGGATTCAGGCGAGGGCGTCCAGCAGCTTCGAGACTTTTTCCACGCCGGGGAAATCCCGGAACAGGAATCCGTGCGTCTGGAAATAACGGCTTTCCTCAAGGCGTTCCTTCAGTACGCCGTCCTTTTTCAGCAGGGCGCGGTCCACGCCGAGCAGAAGGTTGCGTTCGGGGTGCGCCTCGCACCAGGCGAGACGCTGTTCGAGCTGGGCCGCGTGCCAGAGGTGGAACAGCTCCATGGGGTATTCGCGGCCGGAGCCGTCGCGGAACACGAAATCGGGGAAGAGCAGCGCCTGTCCGCCGAGCGGGATCCAGCCGGGCATGTCGTCGAGCGTCCATCCGGTCTGCGAGGTGCGGAAATAGTCGGAGAACATGCGGATCTCCTCCGGCTGGTAGGCGACGAAGTTGGCGTAATGGCTCACGAGGCCGCTGGATTCGTCGAGCTTGAGCTTGCGGTAGTGTTCCTTCCACATGACCTCGGCGGCGATGCTCCATTGGGGGAGCTGGCAGACGGCGGGGAAGAACGACGCGATCTGGAGGCCGTATTTCGCGCTGTGCTCCAGTACGCTCGCAGGGCCGTCGAACGTGAGGCGGATCGCGTCCTTGCCGGTCATTTCGGCGGTGAAGAGCAGCCGGAAGAACTTCATGTAGCGGAAGAGGCGGCGCAGGAAGGCAGGTTCCGATTTCGCCGGGATCGTCACGGTCAACTTCGAGGCGAAGAGCAGGAGCGACTGCACGAGGGAGACGTTGTAGCGTTCCGGCACCTCGCGCACCAGCATCTTCTTCATCGGCAGGAGGCGTTCGCACTCCGGCAGGTCGCAGTAGATCCCCTGCGCGAACGTTTCGGCGGCGGACGGGACCGAGGCGAACACGGCGGTACGGACGTCGTCGAGCGATTCGGGCGCGCGACCTGAACGCAGCAGGGCGGCGGTTCCGCGGAAGAGTTCGACGCGGGCGGCGGGGTAATCGCAGTCGGCGGGCAGGGAGAATTCGGCGCGATCGCGGACGGTCTTGTGCAAGCCCTCGGCAAGCTTCTTGTCGCGGAACGCGGCGGCGAGCGCGGCGGCGGATTCGTCGAGCAGGGCGGCGGTCGTTCCGACACCTTCGCCGTAGAGCAGGATCAGCGCCTCGGCGTAGCGCAGGATCTCCGGATCGTCCGTGCGGACGAACTGCGGTTTCACGGTGTCGCCGGAGAGGCGGGCGCGGATGAGGTCCTTCGTGAGCATCAGTAGCGCCTCCGGGAATACGCGCTGTTCTGGCGGCGGCGGTCGCTCACGTTCATCTCGCTGGTGCCGTCGCTCACGAGTTCGTAGAGCACGGCCTCCTTGCCCTCGGCGCGGCGCAGGATGCGTCCGAGGCGCTGGACGTGTTCGCGCGTACAGCCGCTTCCGGAGACCACGATGCCGATGTTGGCCTCGGGGACGTCCACGCCCTCGTTCAGTACTTTGCTCGTGACGAGCACCGGGTATTCGCCCTGACGGAACCGCTCGAGGAAGTCCTTGCGTTCCGCCGCCTTTGTCTTGTGGGTCAGCACGGGCAGGCAGAGCGTTTCGCCGATTCGGTACGCGGTGTCGTTGTCCGCCGTGAACACGATGGTACGCGCGGACGGGTTTTCGCGGATGATGCGCCAGACTTCGCGGAGTTTCGCCGAGCCGCAGCGGGCGATGGCGCGCTGACGCAGATACGCCTGGTACGCCTCGCGTCCGCCGGGCCGCCGGGCGCACAGCGCGATGAAGTCGCTCCAGCCGGAATTGTCCTGGAACCGGATATTGTTGGCGCGCAGGAACGCGACGTACTTGGTGTGCGCGGCGTTGTATTCGGCGGTCTCCTCCGGGGTGAGGCCGAGGCGGAGCCGCACGGTGCGGTAGGGCGACAGCACGCCGCCTTCGAGCTCGTTGATCTCGGTCCGGTACACCGGCTGGCCGATCAGGTCGCACATGACGTGGAACGTATCCCCGGTGTCCGGCGTGGCGGACAGCCCCAGGCGGTACGGCGCGAGGCAGAGCGAGGCGGAAAGGCGGTTCACCTCGCCGGGCAGATGGTGGCATTCGTCGTAGATCGCCAGCCCGAACTTGTTCCCGATCTGGGGCATGCGGAGTACGGCGGAATCGTAGGTGCTGACCGTGATCTGCCGGATGTCGCTGCTGCCGCCGCCGAGCATGCCGACCGGCACCTCGAAGGCGCGTTCGAGCTGGGACGCCCACTGGTGCAGCAGGTCGATCGTCGGGACAACGACCAGCGTGGACCGGCGGACGGCGGCGATCGCCAGAAACGCGAGGAAGGTCTTGCCCGAACCCGTCGGCATGGCCACGATGCCGCGGCATTTGGCGGCAAGCCACGCGGACAGTGCGGCGCTCTGATGGGGCATCGGCTTGAACTTCGTACGGAGCGGCGCGCCGAATACGGTGTAGTCGCGGGCGCGGTCGTCGGGCCGGATCCCGCCCGCGTACAGCCGCCGCATGATCGCTTCGTAGCGGCAGGCTTCCGCGCGCCATGCGCCGATGCGCGGGTCGTCGGTCATGAGGTCGATGACGAGCGCCGCCGCTTCGGGGGAGCCCTCCAGTACGATGGTGCCCTCGTCAAACCGCAGGAGACAGCTGCTATCCTTCATGCCGTCGCCTCCGTTTGAGCTGAAACAAGGCGGATCGCAGGCAAAAAGAGAGGACCGCATACGGCGTTCCGCACGTCCGTCGCCGGATGTCTGAACACGGCCATGAAGCGGTCCTTTCTTCTGGGAAAGCGGATGAGATTTGGGGATTACCCGATGACCACCCGCTTGAGGTTTTTCTTGCCGGCCTTCAGGATCAGGGCGCCGTCGGTGAAGTCTGCGGCCGTGACCACGCGGTCGATTCCGGCGATGCGTTCGTCGCCGCAGTAGGCTCCGCCGCCCTGGATCAGACGGCGCGCCTCGCTGTTCGTCTTGCAGAGGCCCGCCTGCACGAGGAGCGTGATGATGTTGATGCCCTCGGCGGGGAGTTCGAGATTGAACGTCGGGAGGTCGGCGGCGGCGACGCGGCGGACGGCGGCGAGGTCGATCTTCGCAATTTCGCTGGAGGTCGGGATCGCGCCCGCTTCGTCGGCGAATCCGAACTTGGTGCCGGCGGCGCAGAAGACCTTTTCGGCCTCGGCCTTGCCGTGCGCGAGCGCGGTTGCCTCGTAGGCGAGGATCTCCTTGGCGCGGTTGATGTTGCCGCCGGGGGCGCAGAGGCGTTTGATCTCGTCGACCGGGAGCGCGGTGAATCCGAGCATGAGCTTTTCGACCTGCGAATCGTCGGTGTTGCGCCAGAACTGGTAGTAGTCGAACGTGCTGTAGCGCTCGGCGTCGAGCCAGACGGCATGGCCGTTGGACTTGCCGAACTTGTTGCCGTCCTTGTCCATGAGGAGCGGCATGGTGAGGCCGTAGACGGCATTCTGTTCGAGGCGGCGGACAAGTTCGGTGCCGCAGGTGATGTTGCCCCACTGGTCCTGTCCGCCGAGCTGGAGGCGGCAGCCGTGGGTGCGGTAGAGATGCAGGAAGTCGTAGCCCTGCAGGATCATGTAGTTGAACTCGAGGAACGAGACGCCGACCTCGGAATTGAGGCGCATCTGCACGGATTCGGCCTGGAGCATGCGGTTCACGCTGAACTTGGACCCGATGTCGCGCAGAAAGTCGAGGTACAGCATGCCCGCGAACCAGTCGGCGTTGTTCGTGAAGATCGCGTTGTCCACGGAGATGAACCGCTGGAGCTGGGACTTCAGGCACTCCACGTTGTGCGCCACTTCCTCCTTCGACAGGATCGGACGCGCCGTGGACTTGCCGGACGGGTCGCCGACCAGGGCGGTCGCGCCGCCGACGAGCACGATCGGAGTATGGCCGCATTTCTGCATGATGCGCATCGCCATGACGGGGAGCAGGTGCCCCACGTGGAGGCTGCTGCCGGTCGGGTCGAATCCGACGTAGAAACGGACTTTTTCCTTGCCGAGAAGTTCGCGCACCTCGTCTTCGGCGGTGCACTGATAAATAAAGCCGCGTTCCCGCAGCACATCGAAAGCGTTCTGTTCCATAGTTGTTCCTTTCCAAAATGGATATATCTATCTAATATAGCACGGATTCCGTCTTTCTGCAATCCGATTCCGGCGTTTTCCGGGCATTATTCCGGCAGAATCACCGGACGCCCTCCGCAATCGAAGCGGCGGAACGGGCAGCCGTAGACGGGCAGGAGGGTTTCGGGGGTGAGGATGTCAGAGGGGTTGCCTTCCGCCGTGATGCGGCCCTCATGCAGAAGCATCGCGTATCCGGCGCAGTCCAGCGCAAGCTGGAGGTCGTGCGTGACGACCAGAATGCCGACCTCGGGCGCGAGGCGGCGGAGCAGCGCCACGATCTTCCGCGTGACGGCGGGATCGGCGGCGGACGTCGGTTCGTCGAGCAGAAGCAGGCCCGGCGACCGCACCAGCGCCGCCGCAGTAAAAACGCGCTGGCGTTCCCCGCCCGACAACGTGCCGCACAAGCGCCCGCTCAGTTCGGTCAGATCCAGCAGTTCGAGCGTATGATCGAGGCGGTCGGACTGTTCCGGCGAGAGCGCGCCGGAGAGACGCGACACGCCGGTCAGGCCCATCGCGACGGTCTCCCGGACGGTGTAGTCGGTGAGCGGCACGGCGACGTGCTGCTGGACGACCGCCAGACGGCGGACGCGTTCCGCAGGGGACCATTCGGAAACGGGACGTCCGTCGAGCGTGACGGAGCCGGAATCGGGATTCAGATAGCCGGAGAGCAGGCGCACGAGCGTCGACTTGCCGGAGCCGTTGCGTCCGAGCAGAGCGGTGATCCTGCCCGGCGCGATTTCGAGGGAAACGCCGTTCAGGAGCGGTTTGCGCGCCCCGGGATGCGTGTAAACGAGTTGTTCCGCGGTCAATTTCATGATCCGGCGCGGCTCCTGTTCAAAAGCCAGAGGAAGACCGGACAGCCGACCGCCGCCGTGACCATGCCGACCGGGAGTTCGCGGACCGGCGAAACCACGCGTCCGAGGATGTCCGCGAGCATCAGGAACACCGCTCCTGCGAGCGCGGCGGGGATCAGGATCTTCCGGTGGGAACCGCCGTGCAGACGGCGCACGATGTGCGGCACCACGAGCCCGCAGAAGCCGATGATCCCGGCCATGGACACCGTGACCGCCGCCAGAAGCGAGGCGAGCGCGAGCAGGACGACCGTCATCAGTCGGGCGTTCACGCCGTGGTTCCAGGCGTATTCCGGGCCGAACGTGAGCAGGTCGACGTCGCCCGCGCGGAACAGCAGAAAGACCGTGGCGGCGGCGAGCAGGACGGCGGCGGGCGCGAGCTGACGCGCGGGATCGACGTTCTGGACGCTGCCGAGCATCCACCACACCACGCCCGCCATGTCGCGCGAATGCGAAAACGTGATGAGGACCATGAGCAGGCTTGAGGCGAGCGTGCCGATCATCACGCCGCCGAGCAGAAGTTCCTCCGCCGTGCGCCTGCGGACCGCCGCGAAGACCAGCACATTCGCCGTCACAGCGCCCAGCAGGGCGAAGAGCGGCACGGACATGAATCCCCACGCACTGAATCCGAGCAGGATCGCGCCCGCCGCGCCGAGCCCAGCGCCCCCGGACACGCCAAGCAGATAGGGTTCCGCCAGCGAATTGCGGAGCACCGCCTGGAAGATCAGCCCGGAGACCGCCAGCGAAGCGCCGACGACCGCAGCCGCGGCGGTGCGGACGATGCGGAGTTCCACGATGGGATTCAGCGCGCCGTCCTGTACGAATTCGGACAACGGGATGCGGGCGGCGCCGAACAGCACGCCGCACACGGCGGCGGCCAATGCGGCGGCGAGATAGATCAGGATGATGCGCGCTGTCTTCATGGCTGCGCATCCTCAGAAGATTCTTTGCCCGCGAACATCGTTTCAAGGTCGGATTTCAGGTCCGCGATGCCGTCGAAGATGCGCGGCCCGGGGCGAAGCAGCGCGGAATCGTCGCGCGGGACCAGGACGCGCCCCTCGCGGATCGCGCGGATGCCGCTCCAGGACGGATTCGATTTCCAGTCCTTGCCGTGCGCGAACCAGACGATCACGTCCGGGTCCTCCTTCAGCACGAATTCGAGCGAGATGGACGGGTAGCCCTTCTCCGTTTTCACGATGTTTTCCAGCCCGGCGAGACGCCCGACGGCGTCCGGAAGGGAATCCGCGCCCGCGGTGAGGAGCGGACTGTCCCAGATCACATAGAGCGCGCGGAGCGGCTTCTTTTGAGATGTTTTGAGTTCGGATTCGAATCCCGCGATATGGTCATTGGTGCGTTTCAACTCGGTTTCCGCCTCGTTCGGGCAGTCCAGAAGCTTTCCCATGAGGGAAACCCATTCGCGGTAGTCGTTGAACCCGTCGCACGGATGAAGTTCGACGGCGATCCCGGCCTGACGCAACGCGTCCGCGTCCTTCGGGTTCACGAACTCGTTGGAGACGACCAGCGCGGGCTTCATGGCGAGGATGCGTTCGAGTTCGGGTTCGGCGAAATTCCCCGCCGTTGGAAGCGACTTCACGCTTTCCGGCCAGTCGCACGCCGTGCTCCGAGCGATCAGGCGGTCTTCCTGTCCCAAATGACAAATCAGCTCGGTCAGCGCGGGCGACAGCGAGACCACGCCGTCCGGCGCGGATTTGGATTCGTCCGAACACGCGGCGAGGCAGAGCACAGCCAGAAACAAGACCAAGTTGAACAGACGGCGCATGGCTGACCCTCCTCGCGTTTCGAATCGGATTACGGCTTCATCACGGCGATCGCCGTCTGGACGTTGCCGAACGGCGCACTCACGTGGATGCCCCTCACAACGGACCGGATGGCGTCGACTGCCTCGCGTGCGATGGCGATGCCCTCCAGACGCTGTTCCTCGCGCGTTTCGGGGCGCGCCATGCGTGCCATCACGGAATCTGGGACGACCACGCCCGGTACCTCGTTCTTCATGAACTCGGCGTTGCGGAGGCTGGCGAGCGGCCAGATGCCGGCGATCACCGGGACGGAGCCGTCGGCGAGCGCGGGGACGGCTTCGATGAAGCGCAGAAGCGGGGCGGTGTCGAAGACCGGCTGGGTCACGACCGCCTCGGCTCCGGCGTCGATCTTCTCGCGGATGCGGCGGAGTTCGCGCTCCATGTCGATGGCGTTCGGGTCCGCGCCGACGAGGCAGAACGCGGCGGTCTGCTTGCCGATGGACTTGCCGCCGAAATCGACGCCGCGGTTCAGCGCGGCCTGTACCTTCACGGCGGCGATGGAGTCGAGGTCGAACACGCCGGACGCGAACGGATAGTCACCGAGCTTCGGCGGATCGCCGGTGATGAACAGGATGTTGCGGATGCCCATGGCGGCGCAGCCGAGCAGGTCGGCCTGAATGCCGATCACGTTCTTGTCGCGGCAGCAGCAGTGCAGGACGGTCTCGATGCCGACTTCCTGCTGGATCTTGATCGCGGTCACGATGGTGGAAACGCGGGAACTCGCGCGCGGGCCGTCCGGGATGTTGATGACGTCGAAACCGGCCTCGGCGCAGACTTTCGCCTTGGCGATGGTCGTGTCGAGCAGGTAGCCCTGCGGCGGGACGATCTCGACCGCGTTCACCCACTTGCCGGAGGCGAGCTTCGCGGCGAAGGAGCTTTTTTCTGCGGCGGGAACGGGGTCCAGGAGCGGAACGGACGGTTCGGACGGCGCGATTTCGACCACGTTGGCGTGTTTCGCGAGCGGGCTCACGCTGCGCGCCATGTCGGCGATGTGCTCGGGCGAGGTGCCGCAGCAGCCGCCGATACCGCGCACGCCGAGCTGGGCGAAGCGCATGGCGTAGGTGGTGAAATACTCCGGACTGCACATGTAGAGCATGCGGTTGTCCACGCTGCGCGGAGTTCCGGCGTTGGGCTGGGCGATCACGGGGTAATTTTTGTCGATCAGCGGCAGGACGGTTTCGAGCGCACGGAGCATTGAGCCGGGGCCGCTGCAGCAGTTGAGGCCGACCGCGACCGGCTTGACCGGGGACGCGGCGATGCGTTTCAGGATGGCGGAGAAGGGTTCGCCCTTGGCCGTCTGTGCCTTTTCGTCCAGCGCGAAACTGAGCACGAACGGCACGCCGTCCGCGGATGACGCGGCGGCCTTCAGCGCGAGGTCGAGGTCGGCGAGGCTGGCGAGCGTCTCGAACATCAGGAAATCGGGCGCGGCCTTCGCGAGCACGGAGACCTGTTCGGAGAGGATGTCGAGCGGATTGAGGTACGACGGGAGTTCGCCGACGGGACCGACGGACGCGGCGACCATGGCGTCGTCGCCCGCCACCTCGCGCGCAAGCTTGACGGCGGCTTCGTTGATCGCGGCGGTCTGTTCGGCGAGGCCGAACTTCATGAGCTTGGCGCGGTTCGCGCCGTAGGAATTGGTCGTGAGGACTTCGGCTCCGGCGTCGAGGTACGCCGTGTGGATGGCGCGGATCACGTCGGGCCGGGCGAGGCAGAGGTTTTCGAACGAGATGTTGACGAAGAAATTCCGCCGGTATATTTCGGTGCCCATCGCGCCGTCGAAGATCACGATGCGGTCGTGCAGGGCCTGCTGAAGAGTCTGTGACATGGGGTGGTTCCGCTGGTTTGATTGGTGTTAGCGTTTATTTCAGCTTATTAATATGCCGTCTTTTTTCTATTTTTCAAGTCATTTGGCGGGGAAAGTCGACTGCGACAGCAGGACTTTCATGCGCTCGACGGAGAATCCGCGGGCGGCGGCGAGCGCGGCGATCTGGTCGTCGCCGATGGGGCCGAGCGCGCGGTAATCCGCCCTCGGTTCGGGAATCACGAAGGCGCAGACCGAGGAGGGCGGCGACATCATGAAATTCGAGGTGAGTTCCACGAATTCGTCCTGAATGTCGAACAGGTCGAGCAGATGGAATATCTCGCGTTTGAGGCTGTGGTCGGGCAGGACCGGATAGCCGGGCGCGGGCGCGATGCCGGACGGCGGATCGGACTCTTTCCTCCAGCCCCAGTCACAAGTGGAAATCCATTCGAAAAGCTCCGACGCGGCGGCGTCCGCCAGGAAATTCGCGAGTGTGCGGTCGAGCAGGGAAACGTAGTCGTCGCCGGGCGTCTCCGGGACTCTCACGGACAGCACGAACATGCCGAGCCAGTCGCCGATGAAGTCCGCGAGGGAACGGCAGTCGCCGGTCTGGGCGCGCGGGAAGGTGATGACCGCGGAGTCGCCGACGCCGTCTTCGCGCAGCGTCCGGTGATGGCTGGTGAACACTTTGAACGAGTCGCCTTCGAGGCGTTCCACAGGGAAAATGCCCTCCCGGGACTCGATGGAGAACTTTGCCTCGGCGAGGCGCTTTTTCGCGTCCGCAATAAGGTTTCCGGCTGCATCGGACGGCGTTTTCCAGGCGCGTGCGAACGCGTCCCAGTCGAGCTTGCCGGCAAGTTCGGATACGTTAAAATAGCGCCCGCTCTCGACCTCGGGAGCATCAGTATCTTCTTCCCGCTTATACCGCGGGACGGGGCAGAACGGTTTTTTGCGGGATGCTTTCGCGCAGGCTTCCGCGTAGGGGATGAGCTCGGGGACGGCGCGTTTCGCGGCCTTCCCGGTCAGTTCGTCATAGAAAGAGCGTAACGATTCGAGGTAAGCGCCGCGTTTGTCCGGGTTCATGAGCGTGTTCACCACGACCGCGGAATCCGAGGCGTCCGTGGTGTGGATGACCGGGCCGGAGTAGAGCGGCTGGAGCTTCAGCGCGGTGTGCAGCGCCGAGGTGGCGGCTCCGCCGACGAGGATCGGGGTCTTCAGGCCGCGCCGTTCGAACTCGGCGACCGTGCGCGCCATCTCGTCGAGCGAGGGCGTGATGAGCCCGCTGAGACCGACGAAATCGGCGTGTTCGCGTTCGGCGGCGTCGGCGATCTCGTTGGCGGGGACCATCACGCCGAGGTCGTGGATCGCGCAGTTGTTGCACTGGAGCACGACCGACACGATGTTCTTGCCTATGTCGTGGACATCGCCCTTCACCGTGGCGAACACGCCGACCGGGCATTTCGCGCCGGACGAGGCGGATTTCGAGGCTTCGATCACGGGCATCAGGACGGCGACCGCGCGCTTCATTACGCGGGCGGTCTTCACGACCTGCGGCAGGAACATCTTGCCCGCGCCGAAGAGCTCGCCGGTCTTCCGCATGCCGTCCATGAGCGGCCCCTCGACGATCGCCATCGGATCCGGGTACGCCGCGAGCGCTTCCGCCATGTCGGCGTCGACGAAGGAATCGTCCCCGCGCACGAGCGAGGCGGCGATGCGTTCCGCGAGCGGGAGCGACCGCCATTCCGGGGCGGTCTCCGCGTCGGGTTTCGAGGTTGCGCCCGCGCTCTTCATGGATGCGGCGAGTTCGAGGAGGCGTTCCCCCGCGCCGGGCGATGTGTTGAGCACGACCGCTTCGACGGCGTCGCGGAGGTCGGCGGGGAGCATGTCGTAGTTGCCGAGCTGGGCGGCGTTCACGATGCCCATGGTCAGGCCGGCGTCGATGGCGTGCTTGAGGAAGACGGTATGGATTGCGCCGCGGATGAGGTCGTTGCCGCGGAACGAGAACGAGACGTTGCTGATGCCGCCGCTGATGCCGCAGAGCGGGAAGCGCCGGTGGAGTTCGGCGACGGACCGGATGAAGTCGGCGGCGTAGTTGTCGTGCCCGGCGATGCCGGTCGCCACGGCGAACACGTTCGGGTCCAGCACGATGTCCTCTTCGGCGAATCCCGCCTGTTCGGTCAGGAGCTTCACGGAGCGGGAAAGCGTTTCGATGCGGCGTTCGTAGCGGTCGGCCTGGCCTTTCTCGTCGAACGCCATCACGAGGACGGCCGCGCCGAGGCGGCGTATCTCGCGGGCTTTCGCGAGGAACGGCTCTTCGCCTTCCTTGAGGGAGATCGAGTTCACGATGGCGCGTCCCTGCACGCAGCGGAGCGCGGTGCGGACGACTTCCCAGTTCGAGGAGTCGATCATGAAAGGGACGGCGGCGATGTCGGGTTCGCCCGCGGCGTACAGCAGGAAACGTTTCATGGCGGCGGGCGCGTCGAGCAGGGCGTCGTCCATGTTGATGTCGATGATGGCCGCGCCGTTTTCGATCTGGTGGCGCGCGATCGCCATGGCGCCGGGCATGTCGTCCGCCTTGACGATGTTCAGGAACTTGCGGGATCCGGCCACGTTGGTGCGCTCGCCGATGTTGATGAAATTCTTGTCGCGGGAGGCGGTGAAGGCGTTGAGTCCGGAGAGCCGCAGGAGGCGCGGCTGAGGTTGCGGGATGCGCGGCTTCACGCCGTCGAGCGCCTTCGCGATGGCCGCGATGTGGGCGGGCGTCGTGCCGCAGCAGCCGCCCGCGATGTTGAGCTGTCCGGCGTCCGCCAGCGAACGGATCACGGCGGCCATCTGGTCGGGCGTCTGCGTGTATTTTCCCTCGACGTCCGGCAGTCCGGCGTTGGGGTGCGCGCTGACCAGGAAGGGAGATTTCGCCGCCATTTCGGCGATGTGCGGACGGAGTTCCTCCGCACCGAGCGCGCAGTTGAATCCGACGGAGAAGAGACAGCGGGCGTGGGAGACGGAGATCAGGAAGGCTTCGGCGCACTGGCCGGAGAGCAGGCGTCCGCTGGCGTCGCTGAGCGTGGCGGAGACCATGACCGGGACGTCGCGTCCGCGGGACGCCATGGCCTCCTCGGCGGCGAAAAGCGCGGCCTTGCAGTTCAGCGTGTCGAATACGGTTTCGATCAGGATGATGTCCGCGCCCGCGTCGAGCATGGCCTCCATGCATGTGCGGTAGGTCGCGGCGAGTTCGTCGAACGTGACGTCGCGGGCGGCGGGATCCTCCACGTCGGACGACATGCCCGCAGTGCGCCCGGTGGGGCCGACGCTTCCGGCGACGAGGCGCGGTTTGGACGGATCGCGGGCGGTGAACTCGTCGGCGACCTCGCGGGCGTTGCGCGTTCCGGCGAAGGCCAGGTCGTACACGCGGTCCTGCAATCCGTAGTCGAGCTGGGAGAACCAGTTCGAGTTGAACGTATTGGTCTCGATGATGTCCGCTCCGGCCTCAAGATAGGCGCGGTGCACGGATTTCACCAGGTCGGGACGCGTGATGTTCAGCACGTCGTTGTCTCCGGTCAGCGGGACCGGATGCGACGCGAATTCGCCGCCGTTGAAGTCCGCCGAGGTCGGGTGTCCGGCCTGAAGCATCGTGCCCATGGCGCCGTCCAGGACGAGTATTTTTTGAGCGGCGAGAGATCGGATTTCCTGTATGGTGAGCATCATGAGCCTCCGTTGGATTCAGTATTTCGTTATGTCAAACCCCGCGGGGAGTTAAGCCGGACGCGGCCGTCCGCCGGTAAAAACAAAACGCCGGAAGCTCCGCAAGCCTCCGGCGGAAGAGAATACGTTCTTCGGAAAGGAACGCGACGCGAAATCAGTCTTTCGACTCAATCGAAATTTCGTCCGGATCGGCGGGAGCCGGTTTGTCAAGCGGTTCCTGGCTGACCACGGATGCGCCGTTTTTGTCTACGGAACGGATATCGGAAGTCCTCGCATTGGCGTCCGTAACGGGGATCGCCGGCTGATTGATCACCTGGTTGTTGAGGTCACGCGCGACTTCCTGACGTTTGCGCTGGGTGGCTTCCTGTTCGATGGCGGATTCTTCGGGATCCGGGAGTGGCTGGAGATTGATTACGATGTTGCTCTCGGTGAAACGCCACGCGCCGTTGGTAAGAAGTCCGGCGGCGGGCAGGATGAAGATGCTGCCAAGCGCGTCCAGTTTGCCGGTGGAGCTGAGTTCACTGTCCACCGCGTAGTAGGCGGTGCGGTAGCCCGGTTTGTACGCCGTGATGAGAAGCGCGTCTCTGGTGGGCACCTCAATGTACATGGGCGAAAGCATGTGGTATTCCGCACCGTTCGCGATGACGGCGGCGTCGCTCGGTGTGACCGTGACGGAGACGATCTGCTCGCCGCGGGCAAAGAAGGAGCAGCCGGAGGTGAGTGCCAGAAGGAGCGCGGAAAACACAGCAAGGAACATGTATTTCATTTGGATGAAATCCTTTCTGAAGTAGGATAATGCGTAACCATATCAATAAACTATAGCATAGAAATAAAGGGATTGCAAGCAGGAAACATCTGTTTTCATGAAAAAAAATCAATTTCAGCGAAAAAACAGGGACGATACTTTCAAAAAACAACCTTTTTTCATGTTTTTTTCGGGGAAATCAGCTTGACAAATGACGCGGCGGAGTTACATTATGAAAAGAATTAGAACGATACATCAATCGTACACCTCGTTTTGTGCGGACCAATCTACAGATATGAGCTCAAAAAAAACAGCAAGAACAAAATTCGCGGTCGGTCACTACCTGACGGAAAAACCGGACGATCCGAAATCGTTCGCCGAACTGGCGAAACGGTTTGCGCCCAGGCTTCGGGAGGTCTATTTTCCGTGGCCCGGCCTCTCGAACGCGCGCGCCAAGGTCTATGACAAGCCGGACGATGAAGAACGCATCGTGGCCGACCTGAAATACTGCCGTGAGCACGGCATGAAGCTGGATATCCTGGCGAACGCGACCTGCTACGGCGAGAAATCGTTCACGGAGGAGCAGCGGCTCCAGATCGTCGGGATCATCAGGCATCTGGACGAACTGGGGCTTTATCCGGAGATCGTCACGACCACGTCGCCCTACATCGCGAAGGTCTTCAAACTGAATTTCCCGGACATCGAGGTCCGGGCGTCCGTGAACATGCGCCTGCGGAACACGCTTGCGCTGGAATATCTTGCGCCCCTTTACGATTCCTACTACATCTGCCGCGACGTCCAGCGCGATCTGCCGACGTTCCGGAAGATGGCCGCCTGGTGCAAAGACCACGACAAGAAACTCTGCATGCTGGCGAACAGCGGCTGTGTCCGGAACTGCCCCTGGCAGGTCTTCCATGAAACGCTGCTCTCGCACAACTTCATAAAAGCCTGTGAGGAAATGGGGCCGCAGAAAATTGAATTGCTCTGCAATAACATTTTCCTTCAAAAGAAAACGCTGGCGAATTTCCTCCGCTGCAGCTGGATCCGCCCGGAAGACATTCATGTGTTCGAACCGGAACTTGAGACGATCAAGCTCTCGACCCGCGAAGCAAAGTATCCGATGGAGATCGTCGAGGCATACGTCAACGCTTCCTACGACGGCAACCTGCTGCGCCTGATGGATCCGTACGACGGGCTCGCATTCCGTCCGAACCGGGTCGACAACAAATCGTTTCCGGCGGACTGGGTGACCAGCGGCATCGCCGCGAAATGCGCGGACAACTGTACGCACTGCGGGAAATGCGAACAGATTCTGGAACAGGTCCTGAAATACGACGTCGACCCGAATGCGCGCCTCGACGGTTTTTCTCTGGTGCACACGTTCGATCTGCTGGCGCCGAAAAAGAATAACAATTCGTCTTTGAGTCTGCCTCCGGAAGGGAAAGGGAATTGAATATGAAAAGGCCATCTTATCAGTTTAAGGAAAATACCTTCCCGGTCCGGTATTCCCGGACACTCCGGATCGGGGGAATGGTTCCAGAAAACAAGCGCAGGTTCGCATTCGGTTATTTCTTCGAAAAACGGTCCGGTATCACCTTCCGCGGTCTGGCCGAACAATACGCGCCGTTCCTGCAGGAAGTCTACTTCCCGTGGCCCGGACTGCTTTCCGCACGCGAAATTGAGGGGGATCCCGTTCCTCTCAGGAAACAGCTCATTGACGACATGCGGTTCTGCCGTTCCAAGGGGATGAAACTGGATCTCCTCATCAACGCGACCTGCTACGGCGACAATGCCGTTACGAAGCTGCAGCGGGAGGACTATCTCGCGAATCTGGCGGAAATGGACAAGGCCGGCATCCTGCCGGAAATCATCACCACGACGTCGCCTTACATCGCGACCATCACGAAACGGTTCAACGCGTCTATCGACCGCCGGGCGTCCGTAAACATGCGCCTGAATTCCACGCTCGCCATGGAATACGTGTCCGACGAGTTCGATTCGTTCTATCTCTGCCGCGATCTTCAGCGCGATCTGCCGACCGTGAAAATGTTCGCCGAATGGGGCAAAAAGAACGGAAAGAAGATATGCATGCTGGCGAACAGCGGCTGCCTGCGCTATTGCCCGTGGCAGACGTTCCATGAAACTCTGCTTGCGCACAATTTCCAGCATATTTTCGACGAAGCGAGGAAACTCAATCTCCCGACGACCCTGTGCGTCGGGCTTGCCCAGTCCAAACAGTTCGAGGAAATTCTCCGCGCGTCCTGGATCCGTCCGGAGGATCTGCATCGGTACGATCCGTATGTTTCCGTCTACAAGCTCTCCACGCGCGAAGCTCCCTGGCCCGACCTGATCCTGAGGGCATATACCACCGGTTCCTATGACGGCGATCTGCTTAAGATACTGGATCCTGACTTTTCGTTCTTCGTCCGCCCGGACATCTTCGACAACAAGGCGTTCCCGAAAGAATGGAGCGAGGGGAAGATCGCGGGCAAATGCGCCATTGACTGTACGCACTGCGGAAAATGCACCGAGGTCCTGAAGCTTGTCTACAAGCGCGATCCCGATCTGCCTGACTATTCCAAATACTCTTTCCCGACCCCCAAACCGCTCAGAATGCCCGGCTGCTGAATATTCCCGCAAATCCGGAGATCATCTTCCATGAATGAACAGTCCAAACCCGTAAAAAAGAAATTCGCAGTCGGTCACTTCTGCGGCAACGACAAATGCGTGTTCCAGGATGTGACCGGACGCTATCTGGATCACATCCACGAAATCTTTTTTTCCTGGCCGGAGCTGAAGAACGCCCGCGGAATGAGAGGCAATCCCGATACGCTGAAGGAAATGATCGCCGCCGATATGCTGTGGGCGCGTTCCAAAGGACTTTCGCTCGACCTGCTCATCAACGCCATGTGCTACGGTGAAGAGGCGTTCACGGCGGAGCAGCATGCCCGCGTGACCGGCGCGCTGGCCGACATGGACCGCCGGGGCATCCTGCCGGAGACCGTCACGGTCATCTCGCCGTATCTGGCGCAGATCATCAAGCGAGACTTCCCGAAGATCGACATCCGGGCGTCCGTGAATGCGCGCGTTGACAGCATCATTTCCATGGAATACATGGCGCCGATGTTCGATTCCTACTACATCAGCCGCGATCTCCAGCGCGATCTGCCCACGCTCCGGGCTTTCCGCAAATGGACCCGCGACCATGGCAAAAAACTGTGCATGCTCGTGAACGGAAGCTGCCTGCGGAACTGCCCGTTCCATTTTTTCCACGAGACGATCAATTCGCACGGACTGAGCCGGACCGTGCCGGAAACGAAACGCACGGGCATCCAGCCGTCGCGCTGCATCAACATGTATATGAAGAAGCAGTACGAGGAGATACTGCGTTCGTCCTGGATCCGTCCGGAGGACCTGCATTATTACGAGGACGAGGTCGACGTGGTCAAACTTTCGACACGGGCGGTTCCCGATCCGGAGCGCATCATCCGCGCCTACTGCGAACGAAGCTACGACGGCAATCTGCTCGGCCTGCTCGATCCGGTCTACACGTTCTTCTTCCGGCCGTATATCCTCGACAACAAACGGTTCCCCGCGGACTGGGTTGAGAGCGGCATCGGCGGCAAATGCGCGACCAGCTGCACGCACTGCGGACGCTGCACGGAAGTCCTTTCCAAAGTCATGGTCATCGATCCCATGTTCGGGAAAACCAAAGTGTTGGATTATCATTTTGTCCCGAAGATCAAAAACTGATTCGTTGATACGCTCATGCCGGCCGGAAAAAAAATTCTGATCTATTACTACATGTTCGGGGAAACTCTGGGCGGCAGCGATTATCTGCCGTTGCTTTTCATTGAGGAACTGCAACGCCGCGGGAACTCCGTTACGCTGGCATTGGACTGGAAATCCGATATTGAACATGCCGCAAAACACTACGATGTAAAAATCGATCTTCAGGCAGTCAATGTCGTACTCGTCAAGCCGGAAAACAGTGTCCTTCGCCGACTCGATGCTGTTTTGCCGTTTTACAGGACCCGGCAACTGAAAAAGCTTGCGAAACATGCCGATGTCTGCATCTCCTGCGCCAATATGTTCGATTTCGGAAAACCGGCTCATCATGTGGTTTTCCTCATGCGGCTTTTCGGAGACAATGCTTTCTGTGATTTTTTCATGCACAGGAAACCTCTTTCCGGACTTTCTCTTTTCAAGCGGAAACTCCGGACATTCCTGGCTGAAACGGTTTTGCGTCCTCTTCTCGGAATGCGCTCGACCCGGACGATCCTCGCCGATCATCGTGAACATATTTACGTTCCGTCCCGATATGTCGCGAATACCATGCGGGCTTTTTACGGGGATTTCAACTGTACGGTCTTTTACCCGCCCACCACATTCGAGATTCCGCCAATGGCGATTGAACGCGCCCCGCTTCGTGTGGTTTATTTAGGGCGTGTTCAAAAGGAGAAGGGGATCTCTGAGATCATCGGTATTGTGGAGCGAGCCCGTGCCGTTTCCGGGCAGGATATCCAGCTCCATATCGCGGGTCCGCTTGCGCCCGGGGAGTATGCGGACACAATCAGGCGGACCGTCTCCGAAAAGCCGTGGATCCGGCTCTTGGGTCCGGTCTATGGAAACGATAAAGCCGCGTTTCTGCTCGGCGGGACATATGCCGTCCATGCCAGGCGTGACGAAGAGTTCGGAATATCCATTGCCGAATATCTGAAAGCCGGGATTATCCCCATCGTGCCGGATGAAGGCGGCTCAAAGGAAGTGGTTGATGCCCCCTCTTTGACCTACCGCACAGATGAGGATGCGGCGCGGATATTGGCCCGCCTGCTCATTGACGGATCGTTCCGGAAGGAACAGGCCGATCATTGCAAAGAGCGTGCAAAGGAATTCTCATTCGGGCAATACATGAAACACCAGAACAGGATCCTGGACCGCATCATGGAAAGGCCGGTATGACTCCTTTTTTTTCCATCATCATCCCGTGCTGCAATGTGGCGCCTTATATTGATCAATGTCTCCGATCCATTTTGGACCAGCCGTTTCAGGACTGGGAATGCCTGGCGGTCGTGGAAACATCCCGGGACCAAACGGAACAGATCGTACGGGACTTCGCAGAAAAGGACAGACGCATCCGGGTTTTTACGCAACCGCGAAGCGGTTCTCCGTCGGCGCCCCGGAATACAGGGCTTGACCATGCTTTGGGGAAGTATGTTATATTCATCGACGGGGACGATTTCATCCAGGAGAATTCCCTGGCTCGAATCGCTGAAAAGATTGAGGCTCATCCGGGAGCGGACTTATACCCGTGCGCCATTGTTGTTTCAGACAGCAAGAACGGGAAAGAAACCGTTTGGGACAACTACCCGGATAATACCACGCTGGAAATGACAGGGCAGAAAGCAATTGTAAGTTATCTGCAGCATCATCCGGATCCATGCCCCATGGCGCAGCTGACTGTTTGCAGGAGGAGTTTCCTGAATGAAAAAGGACTGCGTTTCGTATACGGACTCAAGCACGAAGACAACGAGTTTTCCCCACGCGCATTGTTGCTTGCGGAACGAGTAGTACCGCTTCACGAACCCTTTTACTGTTACCGCATTGTGCCGAACTCCATTACAAACTCGAAACAATCTCCCGGATATGAACTGAAGCACATCGCCAGGGTGAAAAGGAGTCTTATGGCATTTCATGCGGAAATGTCGAAAAAGCCGGGTTTTGATTCCCGAATCTCGAAATACTGGGCGAACCTGTGGCTTTCCAAGATTTTCGGGAGGTGGTTCTATCCATGGGTTGTTGACCATACGCCGCGGAGAATGCGGATCGGCACGCTTCGCTTCATGCTCGCGAACGGAACGGACGATTATTTGCTGCTGGTACAATCCGCACCGTTTATGAAAAAGCTGATGAGCCGGGTGCTTCTCCTGGCTGTCCGGCATCCGTCAAGCTGTGCCTGGTTTTCTGAACTCATGTTCCGGATGTTTTTTTTCCTGTCGGAGATCAAAAGCGGATTCAAGGAGAAGCCGGGACGATCCATTTCTTCCGATGCTTCTTCAATCCCGGCATGTTCCACCTCAACCGGGCAATGATAATGACATCATAACAACCTCCCCTTCCGTTTTATGAACAACACGCCACTCTTTACAATCATTTTGGCCGGATACCAGACGGAGCCATACTTGCAGAAAGCGCTGGACTCCGTCGCAAATCAGACGTATCGCGATTTCGAGGCGATCTGCTATGTGGAAGAATCGACCGACCGCTCACTGGAGATATGCCGTGCCATGTCGGAACGTGATTCCCGTTTTAAGGCGGCGACCGGGAAAAAAAGCGGCGGCGTAGGTGCTACGCGGAATTACGGGATCGATCATGCATCCGGTCAATATCTCGTTGTTCTGGACGGTGATGACTGGCTGGCGGAAGACATGCTGGAAAAGCTTGCGGACAAGCTTCGACAAACCGGTATTGTCGATGTCTTGTCGTTTGCCGCCGTCAGCACGGAAACGGAAGACGTCGATCCGGCATCCGTTCAAAAGCTCACAAACTTCTCGCCCGGGGATCAGGATGGAGTGTTTTCCGGTCAGGACGCCATCAGAAAAGCAGGCCGGAACGGCGGACGGTTTCATGCCTATACCGTTTTGAGTATTTATCGGACCGCATTCCTGCGGGAACACCGGCTTTACCAGCAACACTGTGTCATGGAAGATTTCGAATGGACTCCGCGCGTCTGGTTTCATGCTGAAAAAATGGCCTATCTGGACAAAGTGTTCTACTTTTACCGGCGCAGAGCGAATTCTCTGACTACGGAGGCATCCTCGCGCATTATCTATGACCTGACAGGACACATCCGTTCGCTGCTGGCATTTGCCGCCTCGGAACCCATCCCGGACGACATCCTCACGATCTGGAGCAATCAGTGGATCTCTGTCCTGTACTGGTTCATGTTCCACCCCGTCACATCCAGGAAAATTTCCGACTCCGATCGGAAACAGGCGCTGGACATACTTTTTTCCGGAGAAGGCAAATCACAATTTCTAAAACTTCTTTCGCGTGCATCCCGTCCGAAACGTCTTGCCCGCCCGCTTCTCCTTCTCGCCGCAAAAGGGATTCAGCTCCCTGCAAAAGTGTTTTTCCGAAAAATGTATTATCCCTTGATCGAACAAAGGCAAAAAAAGTGACGGAATCTTGTAATAATCTCTTGAGATCATTTTTCCCGTCAATGCCTTATGCTATACATTACATTTCAAAGAAAGGTTGCGGTTTTTTACTTGTTTTTTTCGGAAACAGACTTTTTTCGGAAGAACGACTTGACAAAACCGAAAAAAAGGCTAATGTATAATATATTTTTTGAGTTCCCTGAAGTTATTTTGCGTCTTTGTCCTGTTCTGTCAAGGCGCTTTTCAATGAATATAACCAGGCTGTGACACAAGGAGTTCGTCATGGATAGAATAGATTTTGTCTTGCCGTGGGTAGATGGAAACGACAAGTCGTGGAACGCCTTGAAAAGCAGTTATGAAAGAACGGAGCAGAATACGTTTCGCGAAGTCGAAAACGATGCCAATGCTGAGTGGAGGTATCGTGACAACGGCTGGCTGAAATATTGGTTCCGTTCCGTGGAACGTTTCACTCCCTGGGTCAACCGGGTATTCTTCGTCACTTGCGGACAAAAACCGGAGTGGCTTGACGAATCCAACCCGAAACTCTGCCTTGTCGATCATAAGGATTACATCCCCGCCGATTATCTTCCGACATTTCAATCCAACCCTATTGAACTCAATCTGCACCGCATTGCCGATCTTTCCGAACGGTTTGTGCTGTTCAATGATGACATGTTTCTATTGCGTCCTCTAAAGCCTGAGTTCTTTTTCAAAAACGGACTTCCCGTTATTCCGTGTGATCTCGGAATCCCCTACTGGCTCAGTGACAACCAGATCAGCCACACTGTGATCAACAACTGCGGAGTTTTGAAGAGGAGCATCAATGTGAAACATCTGCTCTGGAAGAATATTGGGAAATATATTGATGTACGAGCACTTGGATTCAAATGTACGGCAAAGAACTTCCTGTCCTTTGCCATCAACAAGACAATCATTCCCGGTTCTTTCGGACATCTGCCTCAGTCGCACCTGAAATCTACGCTGGATGAAATATGGCGAACGCAGCCGGATGTCATGGATAAGGTTTCACGCTACCGATTCCGCAACAACGACTGCGTGAATCACTGGCTTGCGTGTGCCTGGAACATGGTTTCAGGACGGTTTTATCCTGTAAATGAAAAGCGAAAAGGCGTTTTTGTCGGGATCAATACCGGCACACTCCCTCTTATATGTGAGATCATAGAGAATGGCCTGCATCCGCAGATTTGTCTGTGCGACAAAGGAAACGCCCCTGATTTAGGACGATGCATGGATGAAATAACCCGTACGTTAGACAAACTGCTCCCGGACAAATCATCGTTCGAGAAATGAAGGTGTTGTCCGGACGGAACCATGAAAAAAAGGATTGCTTATTGCCGCTCTTCTTGTTTGAGTCGAACCCCATGCTCTTTTTTGGGGACTATTGAATAACCTGATAACTTCTGCGTGAAACATGAATCCTTTCTTTTCTTTCATCATTCCGTGCTGTAATGTCGAACCTTATGTCCGGGAATGTCTGGCATCCATCACAGATCAGTCGTTTCAGAACTGGGAGTGTTTGATCGGCATTGAGCCTTCCTCCGACAAAACCGAGGAAACGATCCTTGAGATCACTTCCGGCGATGAACGGTTTCGGGTTTTTTATGGCCCGCTCACCGGGTCGTGCTCCGCATCCAGAAACACCGGGATCGACATGGCGCGGGGAGAGTATATCATCTTCCTTGATGGAGACGACACGATCGCGGAAGGCTGTCTCGAACGGCTCCATGAAAAGATCTGTGCAAATCCGGGAGCCGATCTCTATCCATGCGTAATCATCGCATACAACGAGAGCACCGGAGACAAAGAATTCCGGGACAACTACCGGGACGACACGACGAAGGAAATGACCGGTGTTGAGGCGACGCTTTATTTGAACCGCCGTTTCCGCGGGGGTATTTGTCCGATGCTTCAGCTGACGGTCCATCGGCGGGGGTTTCTCGTGGAACACGATCTCAAATGCATCGTCGGACTGCGGCATCAGGATGCCGAGTTTTCTCCCCGTGCTCTCTATCTGGCGAAACGTGTCGCTCCGCTTCATGAGCCATTCTATCTTTACCGCATCCGTCCGAATTCCGTTCAGACAAAAGCAAAAGGCGCGGCCTATTTTATGAAGGACTGGGCCATCATCACGAAATCCCTGCTTGCGTTCTACGACAGAGTTTCCAGGGAAGACGGGTTCGATACACGTGTTGTTCCCTGTTGGATTCGTCAGTGGTTTTCGGAAAAAAGGATGAATTTCCTGTGGTTCCTCCCGGAAAGGGTCAAGGAGATTCCACGCGAAAAACGGGTGGAATGGCTGAAGTTCATTTTTGAAGACGGCTTCGAGGCCTACAACCGCATGATGAAATACGGCTCGCGCCCGCAACGAATGGCCGCATTCCATGTGCGCATGTTCGTCAGATGTCCGGCTCTGAGATGGTATGCCGAACTCTTCTTCCGGCTTTATTTCAGGTTCACTGAAAAATATAGTTCACGCCCGGCGGATAAACTGTACATCTCGATCCCGCCGCAAAACGGTTCCGCCGGTCAGAACTCCTGAACTGTCTCAGCTCGCCTCCCGTGAGGCGGCTGAAAACCGGAAATAAAAAAAGTCCGCTTCCGAACGGGGTGTACCGTGGAAGCGGACGAACTGTTTTTTGGAGATCAGCTTGTTTGTTTCAGCCGACTTTCATCTTGTCCTTACTTCTTGATGAAGCGGAAGGAGAAGCCGCCGCGGCCGATCATGCGGACGGTGATGACGTCGCCGGCTTTGGCGGTGCCTTCAGCGATGTCCCAGGCGCGCGGATCGTCGGGCTTCACGTCGCCGTTGACGAAGTAGCTGGAATCGACGTCCTTGCCGTCCGCGATCTTGCGGAAGGAATAGGTGTCGCCCGCCTTGCCGGGGACGGTGAACTTGACTTCGCGCGTCTCGTTCCTGCCGTTGATGCCGCCGACGTACCAGGTGTCGCCTTTGCGGCGGCCGAGGATCACGAAGTCGCCCGGTTCGCCGCCGAGGTACTTGGTGTCATCCCAGGTGGTCGGGAGCCCGGCGATGAAGTCCTTCACCTTTTCGGGCAGCGCGCGGAACGCGGACGGGCGGTCGGCCATGTGCTGGCAGGCGGATTCGAAGACGACCGGGAGCGCGAGTTCATGCGCGTGGGAGGTGAGGTGCTTGTGCTGGGAGTTGGTGAACGCGGTGGGGGTGTAGTCCATCGGGCCGACCACGTTGCGCGTGAAGGGCAGCGTGGTGTTGTGTTCGGCGGCCGGTTCGGTCATCATCGGGTGGTTGTTGTACTGTTCCGCGCCCCAGACGCACTCCATGGACATGAGGTTGGGGTAGGTGCGCGACCAGCCGCGCGGGAGCGTGGAGCCGTGGAAGTTGACCATAATCTTGTGCGGCGCGGCGTCCTTCAGGATGTCGACGTAGTACTGCATCATGCTCTGCTTGTCGCTCTCGAAGAAGTCGATCTTCACGCCCTTGACGGTCTTTTCGGTGAGCCAGGCGAATTCCTTTTCGCGGGACTCATGGGTGTTGAAACGGTCGCGCGGGCCGCCGCCGACGTAGTTGTGCTTTCCGCCGGAGTTGTACCACAGCCACACGCCGACGCCTTTCTCCTTGGCGAGTTTGAGCGCGTCGTCGATGTTGCCGCCGTTGCCCATCACGTCCCATTCCCAGTCAATCAGGACGTTCGGCCACTTCATTTCGGAGGCGAGCAGGATGTAGTCCTTCACGATCTGGTAGTCCTTGCTGCCGTGGTTGTACGCCCAGTAGACCCAGGACGCCACGCCGGGGGTGATCCAGGAGACGTCCTGCACCGCGCATTCGGGCGCGAGGTCGTCGACGAGCGTGGATTCCACGATGTCGGCGAGCGTGCCGATCACGACGCAGCGCCACGGGGATTTCCACGGGAGCGTGGTCGTCGGGTTGACCGCGCCCTGGTTCGCGCCTTCGCCGGGATCCGGATAATGCGTGGTGAAGCTCACGCCCTTGTCGTCGACGGAGGACACCAGGTAGGTGCCGCAGTAGGTGCCGTCGAACCACGTCTCGGAGAGGAGGCCCCACGTGGACTTGTCGGCGGAGTTGAAGAGCAGAGGATAGTTCCAGTTCCGGTTCGCGCCGCCGCGACCGCCGCGACCGCCGCCCGGACCTCCGGGACCACGCTGACCGCCCTGGCCCTGCGGACCGCCGCGGAGCTGGTCCGCCGTGTAGGCGATGTAACGGTCTTCATAGCTGGTCACGCGGCGCTGCATGCGGAATCCGTCGGTCAGCGGGAACACGAACGACGTGGATTCGCCCTGGAATTCGACGTCGCCGGAGCCACCGACGCTGTAGCGGAACGCGAAGGAATCGCTGCCCGCGCGCACGATCACGCCGATCTGCTTTTCGCCTTCGCCGAAGACGAGCGTCTTTTCGTTCATCCGGACAGTGCGTTCGGAGCGCTTGCCGTTCACCGCCGTGTACTTCTCGGTCACGAGCGCGACGCTGCTGCCGGACGGCACCTGCCCCGCGAGCTTCAGCTGCGAGAAATCGTACTCAGCCTTGTTCGACTTCAGGCCGAGGCGGACCTGGAAGACTTCCGACGCGTTGCGTTCCACGCGCAGCACGTTGCCTTCGTCGAGGTACACGCGGATCGTCTTGTCCGCGTCCGGCGAGGTCAGAAAGGGATCGGCGGCGGAGCAGAGCCCGGCGGCGATGAAGACCGCGGCGCAGGAGAGAGCCGCTTTCATGGAGAGAGAGAACTTCATGGTCTGGTTTCCTATGGATGAAGGTTAAAAGTCAGGACAAAGATTCCGTTTCACTCTAAACATAGCACAAAATGACGGTTTTTCAACAGGATAAAACGCCTTTTCAACGTTATTTTTACGTTAAAACCGCGGGAGGCGACGCCGGACCATGACAGTAAAACGAGGTTGCTATATTTAATATGCAGTGTCTTCGTCCAGGGCTTCGAGGAGGAAGCTGACGGGGCGGAATCCGTCGTTGCAGGAGATCATGGCGGATTTCGGGTTTTTCATCCAGCCGTCGTAGAAATTCTCGCCGCCGTGCGCGAGCGCGAGGACGAACGGAGAAACGGTGTCCCAGGCGCTGTCGCAGAAGCCTTCGGGGCGCGCCCAGCCGTTGCAGACGAAGACCTGGCCCAGCTTCATGCCGCAGGCGTGCTCGATCGGGTTTTCGTACCGGGCGATCAGGTCATCGTGACGGACGATCTTCTTCACCGTGATGCGGACTTTTTTCATCCCGGCTTACGCCTTCACCGTGTCGGCGATGACGCCGCAGATGCGGTCGATGTCCTCGGCCTTCAGGTAGGGGTGCATCGGCAGGGCGAAGATGTCGGCGGCGCACGCCTCGGAGACGGGCATGTCGCCTTTTTTGTAGCCGAGGTATTCGGTCGCGCCGAGCAGGTGCATCGGGATCGGGTAGTAACGCGCAGTCGGGACGTCGGCGGCCTTCAGGGCGGCCTGGATCTCGGCGAACTTCGGGGAACGCGGGCAGAACTGCGCGTAGACGGAGACGCAGCCTTCGGGGATGGTCTGGACGGAGACGAGGCCCTTCAGCCCGGCGCGGTAGCGGTCGGCCACGACCTGGCGCATTTCGACTTCGCCGGGGAAGAGTTTGAGCTTGGCGAGGAGGACGGCGGCCTGGATCGTGTCGCAGCGGGCGTTCAGGCCCAGGCGGACGTTGTTGTAACGGTCCTCGGCGCTGCGGCCGTGGACGAGGATGGAGTACATCTTGTCGAAGAGGTCGTCGTCGTCCGTGAAGACCGCGCCGCCGTCGCCGTAGCAGCCGAGCGGCTTGGCGGGGAAGAAGCTCGTGCAGCCGATGGTGCCGAGCGAGGGGGCGCGTTTGCCGCTGGGGTCGACCGCGCCGAACGCCTGGCAGGCGTCCTCGATGATGGCGAGTCCGTGCGTGTCGGCGAGCGGCTTGATCGCCTTGTAGTCGGCGGTGAGGCCGAAGAGGTCGACGGGGATGACGGCCTTCGGTTTGAGCTTGCCTTCGCGTTCGACCTTCAGGATGGCTTCCTCGAGCTTCGCGGGGTCGATGTTGTACGTGGCTTCGTCGATGTCGGCGAAGACCGGGGTCGCGCCGACGAGCGCGATCGTCTCGACCGTGGCGAAGAACGTGAACGGGGTGGTGAAGACGGCGTCGCCGGGCCCGATGCCGAGCGCCATCAGCGCCATCAGCAGGGCATCCGTGCCGCTGGAACACGCCAGCGCGTGCTTCACTCCGGCATATTCGGCGAGCTGTTTTTCGAGCTCCGCGATCTCGGCGCCGAGGATGTAGTGTCCGCTCTCCAGCACGCGGTCGATTCCCGCGTGGATTTCGTCTCGGATCAGGCTGTATTGATACTTCAGGTCAATGAACGGCAGCATAGTCGGCACCTCCTCGGGTCGGGGTTAAAAATATTTCTAATAATATACACCTTGAAGGCGCGAAAAACAAGCTCCGGCGCGAGGAAATCAACACATAAGCCGTAGAGTTTTTGCCGCGGATACGCGACCCGCGATGTGCCGCGAACTTACTGCAGGTTCATCGCCGTGGGCTGCGTGGAGGTCGCCGGATACTCGGTCGGGACCTGGAGCGGGTCCTGACGGTCGATGCCGCCGACGCGGCGCGAGATCGGCCAGAAGACGAAGCAGGCGCGCCCGATGATGTTTTTGACGGGGAGCGGGCCCCAGTCGCGGCTGTCCAGACTGTTCGCGGTGTTGTCGCCGAGCGCGAAACAGCAGTCGTCGGGCACGGTGAACTCCACGTTCTCCTCCAGACGGCCCATGCCGTGGTGCCCCTGGTAGCCGCCCAGCCCGGAATAGATCTTGCAGAACGCCGGGTTGAACCATTCCGCCGGGCGGAACGTGTTTTCGTTTTTCGGGCGGATGTAGAGGTGCCCGTCCTGAATGCGGAGCGTGTCGCCGGGCAGTCCGGCGAGGCGTTTGATGTAGTAGTAGCCGGTCAGCGGGGTCCCGTGCGAGGAGTACAGCCCCTCGGTGTTGAACACGAACACCTCGCCGCGTTTGAGCGGCTTGAAGTGGATGGAGAGGCGGTCGACGAAGAGATGGTCGCCGGACGACAGCCAGCCGTCGAATACGGTCTCGCCTTCCCGGTACATGCGGGACCGCGGATCCTCCGGCAGATAGCGGAAGATGTTGTCGCGCGGCTCGTCGCCGGGCAGCAGGAAATCCTGTCCGCCGAAGCGCAGGACGGAGCCGGTGCGGTAGAAGTCGCCGGGATGCAGAAGCGACGGGATGAGCGAGAGCCACGGGCGGACGACCGGGACGGGGTCGGACTCGACCGTGGCGAAGTCGCGCGGCGAAACGATCTTCGCGTTGGACGCGCCGAGCGGGGTGAAGAATTTCACGAGCTTGCTCCGGTGCGGTTCGGACGCCTTGCGGTCGATGTAGTGAATGCCGAACAGGGTGGGCTGCATGCTGCTGGTCGGGATCTGGAATGGCTGGACGAACAGCGCGCGCAGTCCGAACGCCACGCCGAACGCCACGGCGAGCACGTCCAGCACGGAGCACATCCACGCCCTGAACGAGGACCTGCCGGAGTATTCGGCGTACTCCCCGGAGACGGCCTTCAGCGCCTCGGCGCAGGCTTCGGGGTCGGGATTTGCGTTCGCCTCGTCGGCGGCCTTTTCGAACTCCGCGAGCCGCGCCTTCTCCTCGTCCGACAGGATATCGTCGTCCTCCGCCAGCGTGTGGCGCACGGACGAAACGATGTCGCGGTGGAGCTTGCGGTTGGAGCGTTTCAGCCAGAGTGTCTGGAGGAAGTTCACGGGCGGTCTCACTGTTCGTTGTTCTTCAGGACGGCGATGAACGCCTCCTGCGGGATGTTGACGCGCCCGATCTGCTTCATGCGCTTCTTGCCTTCCTTCTGTTTTTCCAGCAGTTTGCGCTTTCGCGTGATGTCGCCGCCGTAGCACTTCGCCAGCACGTTTTTCCGCAGCTGGCGGACGGTCTCGCGGGCGATGACCTTGCCGCCGACGGCGGCCTGGATGGCGATCTGGAACATCTGCGGCGGGATGACCTCGGCGAGGCGTTCGGCGATCTCGCGGCCGCGTGCGTAGGCGTGGTCGGAGTGGACGATGCTGGCGAAGGCGTCGACCGGTTCGCCGTTCACGAGGATGTCGAGCTTCACGAGCTTTTCGGTCTGCCAGCCGGCGGGTTCGTAGTCGAGGCTGCCGTAGCCGCGCGTGATGGATTTGAGGCGGTCGTGGAAGTCGATCAGGATCTCGTGCATGGGGATGCAGGCGGTGATCATCACGTGGTTGGCGTCGATGCTTTCCGTGTTCGTGCAGATGCCGCGCTTGTTCATCACCAGGTTCATGATGTCGCCGATGTATTCGGTGGGGGACATGATGTGGGCGTTGATGAGCGGCTCCTCGATGTGGTCGATCTCGGACGGATCGGGCAGGTGCACCGGGTTGTCGATCTTCAGCATGTCGCCGTTGCGGAGGTACACGTGGTAAATCACGCTCGGATAGGTGGCGATGATGTCCATGTTGTACTCGCGGCGGAGGCGTTCCTGCACGATCTCCATGTGGAGGAGACCGAGGAATCCGCAGCGGAACCCGAACCCGAGGGCGGCGGACGTTTCGGACTGGTAGTGGAACGCCGGGTCGTTGAGCTGGAGTTTCGCCATGCTGAATTTGAGCTGTTCGTAGTCGGCGGTGTCGATGGGGTAGATGCCGCTGAAGACCATCGGCTTCACGTCCTGGAAACCGGGCAGAGGCTCGGCGCAGGGCGCGGCGGCGTCGGTGATCGTGTCGCCCATCTTCGCGTCGGCAGGCGATTTGAGGTTCGGGATGATGTAACCGACGTCTCCGGCCTCAAGCTCGGGCATGGGCTTCATCTCGGGCGTGAAGACGCCGACTTCCTTGATCTCGCTTTCGAGGCCGGTGCTGAACATTTTGAGGCGGTTTCCGCGTGCCAGACTGCCGTTGAACATGCGGACGTACGTCACCACGCCGCGGTAGGCGTCGTAGATGGAGTCGAAAATCAGGGCGGCGGTGCCGTTCTCGGCTGGCTTCTTCGGCGGCGGCACGCGCTGCACGATGGCCTCGAGCAGTTCCGGCACGCCGGTCCCGTCCTTCGCTGAGACCAGCAGGACCTCCTCGCGCGGGATCGCCAGGATCTCCTCGAGCTGGTTGTAGCACAGCGGGAGGTCGGCGGCGGCGAGGTCGATCTTGTTGATGATCGGGATGATGAAAAGGTTGTGGCGCATGGCGAGGTTCACGTTCGCCACGGTCTGCGCCTGCACGCCCTGCGTGGCGTCGAGCACGAGGATCGCGCCCTCGCAGGCGGCGAGCGAACGGCTGACCTCATAGGAGAAATCCACGTGGCCGGGAGTGTCGATAAGGTTCAGTTCGTATTCGTTTCCGTCGGAGGCGGTGAAGAGCATGCGCACGGGGTGTGATTTGATGGTGATCCCGCGTTCCTGTTCCAGGTCCATGGCGTCCAGGAGCTGGGCGTGGACGAGGTCGCGCTTTTCGACCGTGTGGGTGATTTCGAGCATGCGGTCGGCGAGCGTCGACTTCCCGTGGTCGATATGCGCGATGATGGAGAAATTGCGGATGCGGGTCAGGTCATTCATGGTCTTTTCCGGTGGATTTTGAAGCGGGGTGAAGGAGTTTCCAGACGCGGTAGTATTCGGAGAGGCCCCATGCCTGGGCGTCGCAGCCGCGCGGCTTGTGGGGATAATCGCCGTCGAGGATCTCCGGCATGTGCATGATGCAGCCGTTGTCCAGCTGGACCGCCATGGAGGAGAGCAGGCTGATCGCGGTGGCGCGTCCGAAACGTCCGTGCGTGATAAAGTATGCCTCCGGGAAGAGCGGCATCTGCCAAGTCCAGGCGGTGCCGTTGTGGTACGCGACCTTGCGGCGAGTGTCCTCGTCGCCGCAATAATGCCCCTGGTACGGGTGATTCGGATCGTTCAGCAGCTTGCCGTCCGCGCCGTAAATCGGGAGCGGATATTTGACCGGGCGGTCCGCCAGGCTGCGGATGCCGCCGGGCACGAGGAGTTCGGAGGTGTTGAGGAGGATGATGCGGCGCAGTTTCTTGTCCTCGACCAGTCCGAGCGTGATCGCGAGCAGCTGGTTCGGGCGGAGATGGTCGTCCGGTTCGGCCTTCGAAGCCGGAGTGCCCGGCTTGCAGTGGAGGCAGTCTGAGAGGAATCCCTCCTCCTTCAGCGGGAAGTATTTCAGGAACGATTCTTTGACGCGGGCGGCGAGTTCGGACCAGCGGGCCGCCTTATTCTCGGGGAGCGAATCCGCCAGGAACCGCAGAGAGGCGTACCAGAGCGCCTGGATCTCGACCGGATAGCCCTCGCGGGGCGTTCCGGCGGGGTAGTTCGTGTCCATCCAGGTGAAATGCGCCGGACTGAATATGAGGCCGCTTTCCGCATCGCAGGCGATGCCGTTCGGCGTGCCCTTGACGAGTCCTTCGGCAAGTTCGACGAGCAGATCGAGCAGCGTTCCGCGGTCCTTGACCTTCGTCTTCAGGAAATCCTTATTGCCGAGCGCGGCGCACATGTCGCGCACGCCGATGAAGAGCCACAGGGGAGCGTCGGACGTGTCGCGGTTGCCGGTGTCGGTCCCGGAGATCATGTTGCAGATGGTCCCGTCCTTCACGAGAGAGGCGAACTGGACCAGGATCTGTTTGACGTCCTCATGGAACATCGGTTCTGTGATGAGGCCGCGGACGAAGATGAGCGTGTCGCGGCCCCAGTCGAGGAACCACGGATATCCGGCGATCACGGTCTTCAGGTCGCCGCGCTTGACGATGAACGCTTTCAGGCTGTTCAGCATGACGGTCTGCAGGTCGTCGGTCATTCGGTCATAGCACGGCTTTTCCTCCGGCACGGGCGAAATCTTCGGTTCGTCCTCGCTTGTCATGATCTGGCCGATCAGGTGCAGCGTTTCGTTGCCGTTCAGGGAGCATTTGAAGTAACCGGGGCTGTACAGGTCGCAGTTCGGATCGAGGCCGCGTTCGGCTTCGTTCTCCTGGTAGTTCATGTACGACCACTCGTCAGCACGGCGGAACGTGCCCGATGAGGCCGTCATGCGGAAGATGCGGTCGGAGGCGGGCCTGAACACGAATCCGCGCGCGGATTCGGTCACGGCGGCGGGGAACGTGTACTGCGGCCCCTCGGACGCCTTGGTCAGGCAGTGGAAATTGCGGTCCTCGAGGTCGGGGCTGATGAGCAGCTGCACCGGCTCGCTGTCGTCGATCGTTTCGCCGGCCCCCGTGTAGGCGTACCGGAGGAACGACGCCCGGACGGCGTTCTTTTCCGGGATCATGGAGAGTTTGAGCATGAGGCCGACCACGCGGGCGTTCCCGACGGGGACCTTGAAGCCCCGCACGGCGCCGCCGTCGGACGCGATGTGGAACCGGTCGATCATTTCGCTGGTGATCTGCTGGCGTCTGGCACGGTAGATCATCCACATGCGGAAGCGCCGCCACATGATATGGCGGTCGACCGGGATCTCGGGATGAAGGTTCGCCAGCATGATCGCGTCGTAACGGCTGAGCAGGCGTCCGGTCTCGATGCAGACATGCACCGCGCCGCCGCGTCCGTTGGCCTGGAGGAAGGTCCGTCCCTTCATGAAGAATTCGTCGCGGGTGAGGGAGACGACGGCCTTGTCGATGTCGCGCGGCATGAGCATCAGCACGGCGGTGTCGCGGCGGAGCTCGTCGCCTTCGGAGACGAAAACGGCCACTCTCAGTTCGGTCGGTTTGTCCGGCGCGGGCAGCGGCGGCACGATGGAGACGAACCGTCCGTCCTTGCAGAGAATCGAACGCGCCGATGCGATCACGCGGTTGTCTTCGTTGCGGACGATGAAAAAGCGGAAGCGGACGGGCGCAGCCACGAGGATCGAACGTCCCGGCGCGACGATGATCTCGCGGCGGAGGTCGGTAGGCCAGTTCCAGACCACGTAGGGGATCTCAGGACGGTCGCTGAAGAGGTCCTGCAGGAACCCTTCGGGCGATTCGCGGAGACGGCGGGTCAGCGCGGGTATGTCGTCGTCGGCCAGGACCGGAGTTTTGCGTTTCGCGGTCAGCGCCGTGAGCACGAGCGCGGCGGCCTGCTGGTCTTCCAGATGGTCGTATTCCAGACGGCCTCCGGCGGCGGCCTCTTCGATCTTCGGAATCCATTGCTGTTCCGGGCTCAGGCAGACGACCCGGCCGGGCGAAAGCGGCAGGCTCCATTTGTGGCCGCGCACGGAGAGGATGTCCAGACGGCGTCCGGAAATGAGGTCGTACATTTTTTCCCGCGTGAATGTGGCATAGCTGGCGTCCCATTCGGCGGTCACGGTGCGGTCGCAGTTCAGGTTCATGGCGATGACGACGAAATGTTGCGCTTCACGGTTGGTGCGGATGATCACCACGGCGTCCGGGGAACCGGAGTCGATGCACCGGATGAACGCGCCGTTGAAGAACGCCGGATGCAGAGCGAGGATGGTGTTGAGGCGGGCGATGAAGTCGATCTGGTTCGTCTCCGCGCCCCAGTTCAGCGCGCTGTCCTGATGCACGTCGACCTTTTCCTTCGCGAACCACTCGACGCCGTTGGTGAATCCGAATGCGCCGCAGGAGGACGCCAGTGCGCTCAGTGCCGTGCGGAGCCTTGCGTAGCGTTCGCCGGACGCGGCCAGACGGTTGTTGTCGTGTGTCTCGGCGTAGTGGATCATGATGCCGTTCGAGTAGGATTCGTTCCACGCGTAGTTCAGGTAGCCTTCGATCTGGTCGCGGGAATAGTTCTGGAACAGCTCGGAATAAGCCCAGTCCATATTCGCGCGGTCGAGCAGCGCCTGCGTGACTTCCGGCGCGCCGCCGAGTCCCTCAAGCAGGAAAACCGTGTCCGGAAATTCGCGGCGTACCATGGCGATAATGTATTCCCACGCGGCTTCGGGGATCATGTACCCGGCGTCGCAGCGGAATCCGTCGACGCCGCGGCGGCACCAGGTCAGGAAGACGTTCGCCAGATAGCTCCACAGGGGCGGATTCTTGTGGTCGAGTTCGATCAGGTCGCCCCAGGTGACGCCCCACGCGCCGGGCGAGACGTATGTGCCGTCGTCCTTGCGCACGAACCAGTCGGGATGCTCCTCCTGGAGCTTCGACGCCCAGCCTGTGTGGTTGATGGCGATGTCGAGGAAGATGCAGGCGTTTTTCCGGTGGACCGCGTCGACCAGCTCGAAGAACTGTTCCAGCGGCGACGCTTTCGTGTCGAACTCCGCCAGTGCGGGATCGACCGCGGTGAAGTCCTGCGAGGCGTACGGACTGCCGAAACGCCCCATGCGGGCGTATGTCGTGGGGACCGGATTGATCGGGAGCAGATGGATGATGCGGCATTTCAGGCGGTCGACGATGTGGTCAAGCTCGCGGATGAGGCCGCGGAACGTCCCTCCGGCGGGGATCACGGAGTATCCGGACTCGTCGAGTCTGGTGATGCTTTCCTGCGTCACGCCGTCCGGCAGGGCCGAGCCGGAACGCGTTTTGTTCGCGCCGAACTGGCGGACGAACGCGCAGTAGACGGTGTTCGAGGCGCAGTAGTCGGCGGAGATCACGTTCAGATGCAGGTTGTCGCCCTTGACCCAGGCCGTGTTGCCGTCCTCCTCCACGATGCCGCATTTGCACTCGAAATGTCCGACTTCGGACAGCGCCAGGCGGACGCGGAACGAGTATTCGTCGGTCCGCTGCATCGGGATGTTGTTCCAGTCCTGCCCGATCTGGTTCAGTCTTTGTTCGGTGCGGCGGATGATCTCGTCGCGGTGGATGGCGGCGTTTCCGACGTTGGTGCAGAGGAACGCGCGTCCGGTGACGGGTTCGGAGCTGGTGAGTTCGAATTCGATGGTGTCTCCGCAGAACCGCTGGAGATGTTTTCCGGTCTCGGGGTATTGCGTCAGTTCAGGCATAATCGCGTCTTTCGTTCGCCGCCGGGCGGCGTTTTCATTCGATCACTCGATTTCGACGTCCTTCGTCTTCGGGAAGACGGAAATCTCGAACACCTCGGATTTCGTCTGGAGCGTGTTCAGTGCGATCTGGGCGCAGAGGGCGACGGTGTAGCGGGCTTTGCGTTTCGGCGGCTCGGCATGCTCCAGGAACGTCAGCGGCACGTCGATCAGGGCGCTGTTGTTCGGCTGGAGGACGAGCGCGGAGCGGCGCGGACGGGATCTCCGGACCGTTTCGCCGGACTTCACGTCGGGCCAGGCGAGCTGCCAGTCGTCTTCCCTGATCTCGCCGGACTTGCCCGGCTCGCAGAACGCGTAGTACAGGCGGATGTTGTCGGTCTCGTTCATGTACCATTCTTCCACGGAGACGACCGCGACGTCCTGGTTTTTGAGCAGGAAGGTCATGGTCTGGTTCGGGACGCCGAGCGTGTAGTCGAGGCGCAGATAGCCGTGCTCCAGCGACATTTTAGCAGTGATCTTCTGGAAATACTTCGTCTCGTCGAATTCGTACTGCGCGCTGGGTTCGGCGGAGCATGCGCCGAGGATCAGGAGCGCCGCCAGGGCGAACAGGATTCGTGTCGTTTTCTTCATGTTCCGGTCGCTTTCTCCGGTCCCGCCTGTCATTCATGAGGCGGGGAAACCGGCTGTGTGGTTCCGGCTCGGATCAACCGCGGGGGGCCGTTGCGCCAGCCTCGAGGGCGTCGCGCACGTCGTCGTTCACGCCAGTGTACTTCGGGTTGCCGGGCATGATGCCGCGGTTCGACTGCTTGATGAAGTTCACGAACAGCTCGACTTCCGGGCAGTTCGGGATGGTCTTTTCGATCTGCTCCAGCGCGTGCGGGCTGTTCAGCCCCTCGAAGAAGAACGTCTTGATCGCGCGGCGGATCGCCAGTCGGGCGTCCGGGGTGATGTTCGCACGGCGCAGGCCGATCGTGTTCGGCCCGCAGATGAAGTTCGTTTCGCGGAGCATGCAGAACGGGGGGATGTCCTGACCGATCAGGGCGGTCGGTCCGATCATCGCCAGCGCGCCGATGCGGCAGAACTGGTGGACGAGGACGAATCCGCTCATGACGGCGCCGTCGCCGACCTGCACATGGCCGGAAAGCGAGGTGTGGTTCGCGATGGTCGCATGGTCGCCGATCACCACGTCGTGCGCCACATGCACGAACGCCATCAGCAGCACGTGGTTGCCGACGACGGTCTTCAGCTGTTCGAACGGCGGGCGGTGGATCGTGACGAACTCGCGGATGACCGTGTGGTGTCCGATCTCGCAGTAGGAAACGAGGCCGCGGTAGAAACGGTGGTCCTGCGGTTCAGCGCCGACCAGCGCGTTCATGTAGATGCAGCAGTCGGAGCCGATGGTGGTATAGCGGCAGATCTTGACGTGGGCGTCGATATAGCAGTTGTCGCCGATCTTCACGTTGTCTTCGATGACGGCGTACGGCCCGATTTCGACGTTTTTGCCGATCTGGGCGTCGGGAGATACGATCGCGGTGGGATGAATCATGATAAATCCTTTCGGGTTCCTGAAAAAGATGCTCCCATAATATACCCTGCCACACACGGCTTATCAAGCGCGTTTCTTATATTTAAAGCAAATTTCTTTTTCCCGAGGCCCGGATGCGGCAGCGGGGAACGCTTACATGGCGTCGGGGATGCCGATCGTCAGCGCGGCGAGGCCGTCCGCGAGGATGTCGCGCACGGCGAAGCAGAGCGCCAGGCGCATCGTGCGGACCGCGGGATCGCCGGCGTTCAGCACCTGTTTTTCGCGGTAGAACCGGTTGAAGAGTTTCGCCAGGTCGAGCAGGTAGTTCACGAGGATGGAGCAGTCCATCTTGTCGGACGAGGACCGGATGGCGTCGGCGTACCGCAGCGCGGCCACGGCGAGCGCCTTTTCCTCCGGCGAATCGGCGAGCGACCAGTCGACCGAGGCGGGATCGAACTTGATCCCGGCGTCGCTGCATTTCCGCACGATGGAGTTGATGCGGGCGCAGACGTACTGCACGTACGGGCCGGTGTCGCCCTCGAATTTCAGCGAAGCCTGCGGATCGAACATGATCGTGGTCTTCGGGTTGAATTTCAGCAGCATGAACTTCAGCGCGCCCATGCCGATGATCTCGCTGCGGGATTCCAGGTCGGCGGGCGGTTCTTCGCCTTCCTTCACGCGCTCCATCGCGGCCGCCTTCGCCAGAGAGTGCATCTCGTCGAAGAGGTCGTCCGCGTCGACCACGGTTCCTTCGCGGCTCTTCATGCGGCCGGACGGCAGGTTGACCATGCCGTAGGAGAGGTGGTAGAGGCTGTCGGCCCAGGCGTACCCGAGGCGGCCGAGGATGGTGAAGAGCATGCGGAAATGCAGGTTCTGTTCGTCGCCGACGACCCAGATCATGGAGTCCGGGTTGTGTTCCTCGTGCTTGAGGATCGTGGTGCCGATGTCCTGCGTGATGTAGACGCTGGTGCCGTCCTTGCGGAGAAGCACCTTCTCGCCGAGCTTGCCGAGGTCGACCGTGACCGCGCCGTCCGCGCGCTTGCCGAAGATGCCCTTCGCGAGGGCGTCGGCGATGACGTCCTTGCCGAGCAGGTAGGTCTGGCTTTCGAGGTAGGTCTTGTCGAAATGCACGCCCATGCGGCGGTACGTCTCGTTGAATCCGTCGATGACCCACTTGTTCATGGTGGTCCACAGGGCGCGGACTTCGGGATCGCCGGCTTCCCACTTGCGGAGCATTTCCTGCGCCTGCCTGCCGAGCTCGGTTTCGAGGAAGAGGTCGTCGGAGGACTTGTCGGCGAGTTCGGGATGCGCGGCCTTCAGCTCTTTGACCTCGTCGGACAGCATCTGGTTGAACTTGACGTAGTAATTGCCGACGTAGTGGTCGCCCTTGATCCCGGCCTGTTCCGGCGTGACGCCGTTTCCGGTCAGCTTGTAGGCGAGCATGGACTTGCAGATGTGGATGCCTCGGTCGTTGATGAGGTTGACAGGCACGACCGTGTGCCCGGCGCGCGCCATCACGCTGGCGAGCGTCATGCCGATGCAGTTGTTGCGGACGTGGCCGAGGTGCTGCGGCTTGTTCGTGTTCGGCGCGGAGAACTCGATGAGGATCTTGCGGCGGGAGCCTTCCGGGAACGGGACGTCGGCGAGGAGCGCCTTCACGTCCGAAATGGAATCGCGGAACAGCGCGGCGGGCTTGAGCGTGATGTTCACGAACGCCTTGATCTTTTCGGCTGACACCACGTCCGGGTCCTTCATCAGGAGTTCGGCGGTCTCGGCGGCCAGCGCGTCCGGCGCGCTCTTCAGCGCCTTCGCGAGGCGGAAGCAGTTCACGGTCAGGTCGCCGTTCATGCCGGCGGGACACGGCTCCCATGGGATATCGAACGAGGCATCAAGGGAACGCGAGGCGCGGAAGGAATCCGCCAGACGGGAAAGGCATTGGATTTTCATGAAGCAGGAAAGAGGTTGGTATGAAAAAAACTGAATTAATGCGTTGTGCGGATCAGCGTGACCGGGGCGGACGGCTTCACGCGGATGACGTATTCGCCGAGCGCGGCGGGCAGCAGGGCGGTCATGCAGCGCGGGATGGTCGTCACCGTGCCGCGGACCTCCACGTCCACCGGGCCGCTGATGGCGGTCAGCAGGTGGAAACTGCGCGTGGAACGGGTCGTGTCCGGCCAGTCTCCGGCGAGACGGAGCTCGTCGCAATGGAACTGCGGACAGCGGTTGATGATCGCGTATTTGCGGTTGCGGGCGGCGTTGTCGCTGACGCCCGTGATGCGGGCGGGGGTGCGGTCGATGAAGTCGACGCAGGAGAGCCCCTCCTCGACATGGAGTTCCTGGTCGGGATCGGAGATGCCCCAGTCGTTCAGCAGAAAGTCACTGTTGCTGTTCTGCTGGATTTCAAGCACCAGGTTTCCGGGGTCGATGCAGTGGATGCGTCCGGCATTGACGAAATACGCGTCGCCGTTCACCGCGTCGAAACTCTGAAGCACGCTCTCCACGTCGGACGTCGGCAGCAGTTCCAGGAAACGGTGGCGCGTGGCGGTCGGACGGATGCCGACCATGATCTTCGAACCGGGTTCGGCGTCCAGCACATACCACATCTTCGTCTTCGGTTCCGCGCCGTTTCCGAGCCGGAGGGCGGCGTTCTCGTCGGGATTCACCGTGAGAGGGAGACGTTCGCCCGTGTCGAGTATTTTCACCATCAGCGGGAAACGCGCGGCGCGGGTCATGTCGCCGATCAGGTAGGACGGACCGATCATCGCGCAGAGTTCGTGGATCGTCTTTCCCGCCAGCGGGCCGTTCGAGATCACGCTTTCGACGCCCTCGCGGTCGCAGATGTCCCACGCCTCGCCGTAGCGGCCCTCCTCCGCGGGGAGTTCGCGGCCCAAAACGCGCGCAAGTTTGCCGCCGCCCCAGGGGGTCCGGCGGTACATCGGCGCAAACAGCAGAGGGTATAAATCGTCTTTGGAAAGAGTTGTCATCGGCGGATCATCCGTTCATGTTTTTTTAACATTTTGCCAATACAATATACTACATGAACCGGAAATAACAAACTGAACGGCGCTTTTTTTTTCGAAAAAAAGCGTGCGCCGCGCCGGATGTCCGGGCGGGAAGACCGGAAGGGAAACGCGCCGTTATTGCGCTTTGTCCGTTCAGGCGTGCTTCATGCGACCGAAGAGATTGCCGTATTTCTTCAGGTTCAGAGACTCGACGAACGAAGCGATCTTGGTCGTGGTGGAGCACGGGTCGATGGAGGCGTCCATGCAGTCGCCCTCCAGCGCCAGCATCGGCATGCCGATCTCCTCAAGCTCTTCGCGCAGGAGCTTCGTGAACGGGCGGTCGGCAAGGCTGCACCGTCCGAATCCGTGCGTGTACAGGATGCAGCCGGTGAACTTCGCTTTGGCGGAAAGGTCCTTCACGTACTTCACGCGCAGTTTCGGGTCCAGGAATCCGGTCGTGAGGAGTTTCCGCGCGAGCGATTCGTACGGGTGTTTCGGGTCGAGCGGAGCCCAGCCGACGTAGTTGGTCTCCTCGAACACGATCGGGGCGTTGCAGACGGTCTCGATGTAGTCGAGGTGCTTGGAGTCGTAGAACGGCGGCAGATGCAGCCAGAGCAGGCGGTGCGTGTCTTCGATGGAATAGCGCTTCTCCGCCCATTCCTTCTTCTGGAGCAGTTCCTCGTAGTAGGTCTTCTGAATGTCGACGAGCTCCTGCGTGCCCCACAGCTGGCTGAAGATGACGGCGTTGTAGACCGCCTCCGAACCGCGGATCAGAGGCGGCGAGGTCCAGCGCAGTTCGTTGCACTTGCGCGAATAGTCCGCCGCGAGGTTGGAGAGCACGCAAGCCTCCTCCAGACGCGCCGGATCGAGCTTATATCCGAGCGCCTCCTCCATCTGCTCGACCGACTGGCGCAGTCCGTCGGCGATCTGCCCGACCGCGTTGGTGTTCGCCAGGTTGATCGGCGTGTGCAGGGAGTAGAACCGGTCCTCGAACCCATAGGTGCGCGCGAGGTCGGCGAAGATGCGTTCGCCCTGCTGGCACGGCTGGCTGGTGGAGACGGCGAAATCGGGCGTCTTCAGCGGCAGGCCCTCGAGCATGCGCAGGAAGGAGCAGGTCTGCTGGTCGAATCCCTTGCGGGCGGCGACGTCGAGCGCGGCTTTCACGCGTTTCGAGCTGCGTCCGAAGAGCGCGGCGTACGTTTCCAGCGTCAGGATGCGCGCGCCGAACGCGTTCAGGATCTCGGTCGGGAAGAAGAGGTTGCGCCAGATCGTCGGCTTGTCCTTGTCGCCGAAGAGGAACGAGCGTTTGTTGCTTGCCACGCGCATGGCGACGGATTTCTGGCGGGTCGGCTCGTACTGGACGGGGTCCGAGTCGAGCTTGCCGCGAAGCTTGCTGTATTCGAGCGCGAGGACGGCCGCGCCGAGCGCGCCCATGACGTTGTGGAATTCCGGGATGATGATCTCGCACCCGGTGATCTCCTTCATGAAGTACGCCACGGCATGGTTCGAGGCCACGCCGCCCTGGAACAGGATCGGATGCGAGGGATCGTGGTGCATGAGCATCTGGCCGACACCGTTCAGGATCGTGCGGGCCTGCGCCCGGCATGCCCCCGCGAGCAGGTCGCCCATCGGGATGCGGTTCTTGAACTTGTTGATGGACGTGGCGGAGAGCACGGCGCAGACGGAGCTGAACTCGGTCTTCGCGTCGTAGTTCACCTTGTCCGCCATTTCCTCGACCGGGATGCCGAGCTTGGCGGCGACGCTGTCGAGGTAGCTTCCGGTGCCCGCGGCGCACACGCCGGACATCATGGACACCCACATGCCCATCTTGTGGTTGAAGACCATGCACTTGCTGTCCTGGCCGCCGCAGTCGATGATCGCGTCCACGTTCGGATAGTAGCGTTTCGCCCCGGCAACGTGCG
Source organism: Victivallales bacterium (assembly GCA_016285345.1). Taxonomy (GTDB): domain Bacteria; phylum Verrucomicrobiota; class Lentisphaeria; order Victivallales; family UBA1829; genus UBA1732. Next base: position 58,868 of record JAEEQN010000015.1, read on the forward strand.
CGGAGACTTCGCTGACCTGGAAATCGTACGGGATGAAGCGTTTCGTGTCCTCGACGATCTGGCTGCCCGTCACGACCGTGCAGGCGATGTCCCCGGCATGGATGCCGCTGTCAACCGCGGCCTTTGCAATCTCGGCGGTCGTCTCGCATGTGATGTTTCCGGCGTTCAGGCCCGCTTCGGAGAAGAACGTGGCGAGGGTCTTCTTCAGCGCGCCCATGTTGCAGCGCCCGCAGGACGTGCAGCGGCCCGTGCAGGAAAGCTGACCGGAATCCACCGGCTTCGTGCGCTGGTAGGTCGTATGGACCACGCGCCCCTTGTCGGTGATGACGACGGCTTTGAATGTCGTGGATCCGATATCGATCCCGAGGTAGTATTTCATCAATGGCACCCGGAAAGCAATTGTGGTTGGATAAAAAAATATCTATATAATATACCCCATTTTTCGTCCTTTTCCAATCAAAAACGGAAATAAAAGACAATTCCAGGAGGCAGCCTCCACTGAAGTAGTGCCGGGCTTACGCTCCGGCACGATAAGGCAAATAGGGCTGATAAGACAAAATGAGGCGGACAGGGGAAATCCGCCCTATCCGCCTTAGAATCCCTATTTTGTGCGGTCCTATGCGAGGACGTGAATGATGCTCTGGTCGTTTATGCCGATTTCACTGTAGTTGACCCCGGCCGACCACCGGGATATGTCTCCGCCGGAGTAGGCGCCCATCATCTCGGTCGAGATCTGGCGTACCAGCAGGTCGTCTTTGCCGTCGCCGTCGGAGTCGAATGCGCCAACAATCGCCCAGTCGGAACCGTCGATCTGGCCGAGCGATGTCCACGCGTCTGCGTTTCCGTCCGCGAGCAGGACCACGCAACCCAGTTCCTTATGGTACAGCACGACATCGTCCTTGCCGTCGCCCGCGAAATCGCCGACCGCGCCGAATTCCCAGCCGGACCAGTTCAGGCTGCCCAGAGCTGTCAGCGTGCCGTCCAGCTCGACCGAGTAGAAGAGGCCGCCGTACAGCGACATCAGCACGGAATCCTTGCCGTCGCCGTCGAAGTCGCCGCATCCGAGCATCGTCCAGTTCGCGTCGAACCAGCCAGCGATCCCGGTCCAGTTGTCCGTGCCGTCCGTCCAGACGCCCAGCGCGCCGAGTTCCTGCGCGTGCCACACGACCGACGGCGCGTCCGAACCCGTCAGGTTTCCGGCCTTGTACTTCCAGTCGATGCCATTCGCGTTGATCAGCGTGCCGATCTTGCGCCAGCCGTCCGCCTGATAACTGATTTCAATACTTTTCGTAATTCCCCCGGAATCCATGGTACTGATGGATTCCATCTGAACACCGCTTTCCGCGTTTCTCCAGAGCGTGGAAATCTGAATGTCGCTCTTCGGCAGGGCCAGGTGATCTCCCTGTGCCTGGAATTCCTTATATGCCGCGAAAGATTCGTCGTAGGACAGGTCGTCGATGGTCGGTTCCCGGTATTGGGATTTCGGAATCAACTGGAGGGCGCCGCCGGGTCGAGTCTGTCTATATGCGATGATCTCGCACGAAAGGTCCAGCCAGTTTTCCCTGAGAAACGCGAGATTCTGTGAGATGGACGATTCCGGTATTTCCTCCTGAACCTTTGCTTTCGCACTATTATACAGCGTACAGAACTGCCGGTACGTCATCTGGGAAATATCCAGGACAGCTTCGAACGGGGGAATGGAGACAAGGTCCTCAATCGGAACTATCAATTCCTCAGGTATCTTCAGGATAACATCTTCCTTAGAAATTATCAAATACTCTGGTGTCTTCAGCAAATCGGGATTGATTTTCAGGACGACTCTTTCCTCCCCGTTTAGCGATACCGTAATGATTCCATCATCCATCGGCGGGATGATCTCGGATTCAGGAATTGCTCCAATATAGTTTTTTGACCATGCCCCTCCATTCTGTTCGGTGTTGACAGTTCCGTTTTCCTCCGTGTCAGTGATACTCTCTTTCAACATTTCAACAATCTCTGATTGTTCGTCTTCGCCGAAAGAAGACAGGAGACCGCGCAGAATATCATTGTATTCTTTTGATCCGGGTTCAACACGCCTCATTCCGTTATTGTTCATTACTTCTTCCAAGTCCAGCGATACCGTAATGATTCCATCATCCATCGGCGGGATGATCTCGGATTCAGGAATTGCTCCAATATAGTTTTTTGACCATGCCCCTCCAACCCCTTCGGTGTTGATAATTTTGTTTTTCTCTTCGATGGTTTCGCTCATTTTCGGTCTCGCTTTCCCACCTCAAATCGAGGCGAATGAATAAGGTTGTGATACGGGATCTTTCTTATATTCCGATACCCAATATAGCACGAAAAATCAGCATGTCAAGGACTTATGTCATTTTTTTTTTTTTTGAAAATTGGTTAAAATCTAA
>JAEEQN010000049.1 GCA_016285345.1 Victivallales bacterium
GGCGTGTCCAAGGGCTACTCCAAGGGCCTTGAGATCGTCGGCGTCGGCTTCCGTGCCGACCTCGCCGGCAACAAGCTCACGCTCAAGCTCGGCTTCTCCCACGACATCAACTACATCGTGCCCGAAGGCATCAAGCTCACCGTCACCGACGGCTACAAGATCTCCATCGAGGGATACGACAAGCAGCTCGTCGGCGCCGTCGCCTCCACGATCCGCGCCTTCCGCAAGCCCGAACCCTACAAGGGCAAGGGTGTCCGTTACTCGGACGAACAGGTCACGATCAAGCCCGGCAAGAAGAACGCATAACGGGTGAAAGGAATTAAAGAATGACTCGCAATTCCCAAGTCAGAAGACAGCTTCGCCATGTGCGTCTCCGCAAAAAAGTCGCCGGGACGGCCTCCGTCCCCCGCTTCTGCGTCAGTCTCACTGCGAACAACATGTACTGCCAGTTCATCGACGACGACGCCGGTGTCACGCTTGCCTCCAGCTCCACGCTCTCTCCCGAGTTCAAGGCCCTGAACCTCAAGCGCAACGTCGAAGCCGCCGCCGCTCTCGGCAAGCTCGCCGCTGAAAAGGCCATCGCCGCAGGCGTCTCCAAGGTCGTCTTCGACCGCAGCGGATTCCAGTATCACGGCAGAATCAAAGCGCTCGCCGACGCCGCCCGCAAGGCCGGCCTCCAATTCTAAGAGGTATCCACACTATGAGTTTTGACAAATCCAGAAAAGACGCTCCGGCCAAAGAGGAACGCGAGCAGTCCGACACTGAAGAAGTCGTCATCAGCATCAACCGCTGCTCCAAGGTCGTCAAAGGCGGCCGTAACTTCTCCTTCGGCGCGCTCGTCGTCGTCGGCGACCACAAGGGCAAAGTCGGCTTCGGCTACGGCAAAGCCAACGAAGTCTCCGACGCCATCCGCAAGGGCGGCGAAGCTGCCCGCAAGAACATGGTCGTCATGCCCCTCTCCGGGCACACCATCCCCCACACCGTGACCGCCAAATTCCGCGGCTCCAAGGTTCTCCTGCGTCCGGCCTCCCCCGGTACCGGTTTGATCGCCGGCGGCGCCATGCGCCCCGTCCTCAACCTCGGCGGCGTCGTCGACGTCCTCGCCAAGTCCCTCGGTTCCAGCAACCCGGCCAACGTCGTCAAGGCGACGTTCCGCGCCATCTCCCTGCTGAAGACCAAGGACCAGGTCCTCGAGAAACTCGGCAAGAAATAAGAGAAGGAGTTCATCATGAATCTGCATAGTCTCGAAACGACTCCCGGCTCCCGCAAGAACAGACACAGAGTCGGCCGCGGCGACGGCTCCGGCTGGGGCGGAACCTGCGGCCGCGGTGAAAAAGGCCAGCGTTCGCGCAGCGGCGCCGCCGTCCGTCACCACTTTGAAGGCGGTCAGACCCCGAGCTTCCGCCGCATCCCGAAGCGCGGCTTCAAGATGCACGGCGTGAAGGAAGTCTTCAACGTCGTCAACGTCGGCACCCTCAACGAAGTGTTCGAAGCGGACACCGAGATCAACGAGGAAGTCCTCCTCAAGGCCGGTCTCGTCGCCAAGAACAAGGCTCCGCTGAAGGTCCTCGGCACCGGCGACGTCGGCAAGGCCCTCAAGGTCAAGGCGCAGAAGTTCTCCGCCTCCGCCAAGGCCAAGATCGAGGCCGCCGGCGGCTCCGTCGAAGTCATCGAATAACCCTTGCGGCTCTCCGCCGGAAATTGAGGCAACATGTTCAAAGCATTCATCAACGCTTTCAAGATCAAGGATCTCCGCAATAAGATCCTTTTTTCCGCAGCGGTCATCATCGTCTGCCGGATCGCGGCCAACATCCCGTGCCCCGGTGTCAACACGCACAACCTCAAGGCTTATTTCGACAAGCTCTCCCAGGACACTGCCGGCGCAGGCGGCTTCCTGGGCATGATCGACCTCTTCAGCGGCGGCGCTCTCCAGCAGTTCGCCGTCGGAGCGCTCGGCATCATGCCCTACATCTCCGCCTCCATCATCATGCAGCTCCTGGTGCCCGTCCTCCCCGCGCTTGAACGTCTCAAACGCGAAGGCGAGGCCGGGATGAACAAGATCAACCAGTACACCCGCTACCTCACGATCGTCATCTGCATTATTCAGGGCGCGATGACCGCGATCGCGATGACGCATCCGGAACGCCTCGGCCTGCCCTCGGCGCTTCCCGGACAGCCGCTCGTCAGCGGCAACATCTCCGCGTTCATCTTCTTCTCGGTCATCATCCTGACCTGCGGCACGATGATCCTGATGTGGCTCGGTGAAAAGATCACGGACAAAGGCATCGGAAACGGCGTGTCGATCATCATCACGATCGGCATCATCGACCGTCTCCCGAAGGCGATCGCCCAGCTGTACGACATGTACCAGAGCGGCGGCGCGGCCGGCGGCGGTCACTTCCGTCTCCCGCACGTGCTCCTTCTGATCATCATCTTCGCAGTCGTGACCGCCCTCACGATCATCCTCTGCCAGGGCGTCCGCAAAGTGCCGATCCAGATGGCACGCAAGACCGTCGGAAACAAGGTCGCGGGCGGCAGCACCTACATGCCGCTCAAGGTCAACTTCCCCGGCGTCATGCCCATCATCTTCGCCGGCGCGATCCTGATGTTCCCGCCGATGTTCCTGCGTCTCATCCCGAGCGCAAAGATCGCCGCGCTCCAGCAGTACTTCAACCACGGATCCTATTCCTACATGCTGATGTACGGCGCGCTGATCCTCGCGTTCTCCTACTTCTGGGTCTCGAACATGTTCAACCCGGTGCAGATCGCCGACAACCTGAAGAAGGAAGGCGCCTACGTGCCCGGCATCCGGCCCGGAAAGCCCACCTGCGATTACCTCGACGACCTGATGACCGTCATCACGTTCGCCGGCGCGATCTTCCTGTGCGGCCTCTCCGTCTTCCCGATGCTCCTCACGATGTGGCTGAAGATTCCGTACGCCGTCGCGTCGTTCTTCGGCGGCACCAGCCTGCTGATCATTGTCGGTGTGACCATTGACACGCTCTCCCAGATGGAATCGCTCCTGGTGATGAAAAACTACGAGGGCTTCCTCCAGCGCGGACGTCTCCGTTCCCGCAGAGGCTGACCCCGCGGCGGCGGACGGGCGCAAGTCCGTCTCCTGCGCATCACAGGCGGTTCGTCTGAACGATTTCACCCGTTTTCCGGTTCCGGCCGGAAGACGGGCGTTTGCTTTTTCGGGGAATGGCGAGTATATTAAATGGGGTGTTTGAGGAACTTTCCCTGCCGCCCCGCTGTCTATAGAACCAGATTGGAAAGACCAACATGAAAACAACGTTCTCCGCGCATCATTCTGTCCGATACGCGCTGTTCACGGCCGTTTTGGCCGGAATCGCGCTCTCATGCCTTGTGTCTTGCTCCAAGTCCGCTCCGCCCGCCCCCATGGAGCGTTCCCGCGCCCTGCTGGAGATCTTCGAAAATCTGGACCGCGGGAATAACGATGCCGCGCTCAAAAACATCGACACATACCGCAGCATCGATCCCACGAACATGTTTCTTTCCGATTTCGAGCACATCGTCCGGGCGAACACCGTGATCGCGTCGGCGAAGGCCAAGCTCGACGCGGGCGACATCGCCGGCGCTTCGGCCGAACTCGACGCCTATTGCCTCAAATACGGCGACGTCAGCACCTCCGTGACCGAGGCGAAGACCCAGGTCGATCTTCTGCTTGAGGCGCAGCGTCTGAACGAAAAAATGCTCGCGGCGGAATTTTCCGACGACATCCGCGCCGCGGCCGCCGATTTGAGCACGTTCGCCAAAACTAATGCGAAATACTTCCCGAAGCTTCCGGCGTATGCGGCCGCTGTGACCAAGGAAGCCGAGGTGCGTGCCTCCGTGGAGCGCGCCGATGCCTGCGTCGCGCTCATGCAGGACGCCATGGACGCCGCCGAGGCGGGGCGGAAGAACGAAGCCGCCACCTTGACCGCGCTTCTGGAAATGAACGCGGACGCCGCTCAGATCGCCGGGTTCGAGGCCTGGCTGCGTACCCGGCCCGCGAATCCATAATCATTCAGCAACAGAAAGGTTCTCACGATGAACTGCAAATCCATGTTTGTCTTTTTCGCGGCATGTGCCGTATCGTTTTCCGTCGCCGCGCAGAGCAGCCCGTCGACGCTGTCCCTGAGGGGTACTCCTGACTTTGGCCTGGACGCCGCGACGACGCCGAAGACCGCCGGAGCCGGCGACGCGGCCGCCGAAGCCGCCATCCGCCGTGCGCTCCTGTCCCAGCCCGCGTCCGAGGAGGAAGTGACGAAGGCGCTTTCCTTCCTGCCCGACGTGGTCGCCGAGGTCAACGGCACGAAGATCACGAAGAAGGACATCGTGGACCTGCTCCTGTCGAAGAAGGTCTCCCAGCAAGTGCTGGCGCTGACGCCCGAATCCTACCTGCGCACCGCCATGCAGCAGTACATCGACCAGAAGATCGACACCGCGATCCTGAAGCAGAAGGCGAAGGAAGCCGGATTCGTCCCGTCCGAGGAGCTCGTGAAGACGCATTTCGATGCCTCGATCAAGAAGCTCCCCGCCGAACAGGTCGACGCCGTGAAAGCTCAGCTCAAGGAACGCGGTCTTTCGCTCGAAGCCTACCGCGACGAGATCGCGAAGGAATCCGACATCCAGGGCAATGCCGCCATCGCCGCCTTCGAGGAGAAAAACTTCATTGAGAAGACCGAAAAGACCGTCAATGACGAGGCCGTCGAGAAGTTCTACCGCGAAAACCAGCAGAAGTTCGCCGTTCCGGAGAGCATCACCGTCGCGCACATCCTGATCCAGTGTGAACCCGTCTCCGCACTCGACTCCAAGGAGGAGAAGGAGATCAAGACCAAGGCCGACAAGCTCGCGAAAGAGCAGATCGACGATATCTACGCCGCCCTCGTGAAGGATCCCGCCAGCTTCGACAAGCTCGCGCAGGAAAAGAGCAACTGCCCCTCCGGCAAGCGCGACAACGGCAAACTCCCGCCGTTCGACAAGGACGGCATGCTGCTGGACCAGTCCGGCATGCTCGACCCGGATTTCGCCGCCGCGGCGTTCAAGCTCGCCAAACCCGGCGAATTCACGAAGCCCGTTCACTCGCAGTTCGGCTACCACATCATCAAGCTCCTGAAGCAGGATCCGAAGGGCTACATGCCGCTCGACAAGGTCAAAGGCGAGATCCACGATTTCCTCGTCGACAAGACCGTCTCCGAGGAGATCCAGGCGATGCTCAAGGCGGAACGCGCCAAAAGCAACGTGAAGATCTATGATTTCACGCCCGCCAAGGTCGACACGAAGGCGACGAAGAACCCCGGAGCCGCCCCAACTCCGGTTCTTTAATCACAAGCTTTCCTGAAAACGCTATTTGGCAATGCGCCCGCCAATCCTGGACGCATTGCCTTTTTTCTTTCGTTGTTTTCATGGAGATGTGGAAAAGATACTGATTCCCATGACCGGAAGTGAAAAAGCGGCATCGGTTTTTTCGCTTTTTTTCGGGGAATTTGACCTTGCAGAAATCGAAATCCGGGGTATATTATTAGGTGAAAAGAAAGAATCAACCAGCACAGCACCGCCGTATCGGAGAACACCTTGCACACAGATGCCCGCGGAAGACGGTTCCGGCATGGAACGCAGCAGACGATTTGAGCGGGAACGGCACTGAACGCGGCGGAGAACGGACTACACAGCATGACACAGGACAATGACATCGACATCGTACAGGACGACCTGATGAAACAGGCGGAATCGAACGCCGCCCGTTCAAAATACAACGACGACAGCATCCAGACCCTCGACGCGCTCGCCCACATCCGGCAGCGTCCCGGCATGTACATCGGCCGCATGGGCGACGGTTCGCACCCCGACGACGGCATCTACGTGATGTTCAAGGAGGTCGTGGACAATGCCGTCGACGAATACATCATGGGCTTCGGACGGCGCATCGACATCGCCTCCGACCACGGCTCCTTCACCGTGCGCGACTACGGACGCGGCATCCCGCTCGGCAAGCTCGTGGATTGCGTTTCCAAAATCAACACCGGCGGCAAGTTCAACAAGGACGGGTACGTGTTCTCCGTCGGCATGAACGGCGTCGGCACGAAAGCCGTGAACGCGCTTTCCTCAAGCTTCGAGGTCACGTCCTGGCGCGACGGCAAGTGCCGCACCGCGGTCTTCCGCGAGGGCATCCTCGACCACGAGGAGTACATCGACCCCGGCACGGAACATTCCGGCACGCGCATCCGGTTCACGCCCGATCCGAAACTCTTCCCGAACTACGAGATTCGTCCGTCCGAGGTGGAAAACCGCCTGTGGATGTACGCTTACCTGAACAGCGGGCTTTCGCTTTACCTGAACGGACAGCGGTATTATTCGAAGAACGGCCTGCTGGACCTGGTGCGATCCAAGCTCGACGAGGGTGCGTCGCTCTACCAGCCCATCCACTACAAGGATTCCACGCTCGAATTCGCGTTCTGCCACACGGCCGACACGGGCGAGCGCTATTTCTCGTTCGTGAACGGCCAGTACACGAGCGACGGCGGCACGCACCTTTCCGCGTTCAAGGGCGGCATCACGCGCGCCATCAACGAGCATTTCAACAAGAATTTCGACCCGAAGGACATCCGCGACGGCATCCTCGGCACGATCGCCGTGAAGATCCAGGAGCCGCTGTTCGAGTCCCAGACCAAGAACAAGCTCGGCAACACCGACGTGCGCGGCTGGATCGAGGGCACCGTGAAGCAGGCCGTGATCGACAGCCTCCTGAAGCACCCCGACGAGGCCAGCCTCCTCCTCGAAAAGATCCAGAAAAACGAGCAGGTCCGCCGTGAGATACAGAAGGTCCAGAAGAAGGGCGCCGCCATCTCGAAGCGCATTTCCCTGCGGAACAACAAGCTCAAGGACTGCCGCCACCATTTCGGCGACCGCTCGAAGTTCGCCGAGGAGACCATGATCTTCCTCACCGAGGGCGATTCCGCAGGTTCCTCGCTCGTGACCAGCCGCGACCCGAACTACCAGGCGGTCTTCGCGCTTCGCGGCAAGCCGTTCAACTGCTTCGGAAAGAAGCTCGACGCGATCTACTCCAACGAAGAGCTGTTCTACATCATGCGCACGCTCGGGATCGAGGAGGACGTGGAGAACCTGAACTACGCGAAGGTCGTGATCGCGACCGACGCCGACGTCGACGGCCTGCACATCCGCAATCTCCTGCTCACATTCTTCCTCCAGTACTTCGAATCGCTCGTGATCTCCGGCCACCTCTACATCTTCGAAACGCCGCTCTTCCGCGTCCGCAACAAGGAAACGACGTTCTACTGCTACTCCGAACAGGAGCGCGACGAGCGCGCCAAGGAGCTCGGCAAGTCCGCCGAGATCACCCGCTTCAAAGGACTCGGCGAGATTTCGCCGAAGGAGTTCAAGCAGTTCATCGGGCCCGACATCCGCCTCGAAAAAGTCACCCTCGAAAACACCAAGGGCATCCACGAAATGCTGCGGTTCTACATGGGCAGCAACGACGAGACCCGCTGGGAACATATCCAAAACAATCTGGTCTGACCCATCATGCCGAAAAAGAACCTCACGCCTCCCTCCGGACCCGACCGCGACGCCTCCTCCAATCCCCCGTCCGATACGCCCGAAACCGAATACTACGATCCCGATATGCACTATCCGCCGGAATCCGACGAGATGGGCGACGACGAATCCGCGTCCGACGCCGTCGATTCCTCCCCGAACCAGCGCCTGCGGGAGATGATGGACCGCAACTTCATCGAGTACGCCTCTTACGTCATCAAGGACCGCGCGATCCCGGACGTCGACGACGGGCTGAAACCCGTTCAGCGCCGCATCCTCTGGACGCTCCACAAGGAAATGGACAACGGCACGTTCCACAAGGTCGCGAACGTAGTCGGCGCCACCATGAAATACCATCCGCACGGCGACGCGTCCATCGGCGACGCCCTCGTGAACCTCGCGAACAAGGAATGCTTCATCGACAAGCAGGGATCGTTCGGCGACATCATCCTCGGCACATCGGCCGCCGCCCCGCGATACATCGAATGCCGTCTCTCCAAGCTCGGCCGCGATGTTCTCTTCAACGACGACATCACCATGCTGGTCGATTCCTACGACAGCCGCAACAAGGAACCGGTCTGCCTCCCCTCGAAGATACCGACGCTCCTCCTCATGGGCACCAACGGCCTCGCCGTCGGCACGCGCACCATGATCTTCCCGCACAACTTCAACGAGCTCCTGCGGGCGCAGATTTCCATCCTGAAGGGCGAGCCGTTCCAGATTTATCCCGACTTCCTTCAGGGCGGCATCATGGACGTCTCCGATTATCAGGACGGCATGGGCAAGATCGTGCTGCGCGCACGCATCGCCGCCGAAAAACACGACATCGTAATCAGCGAGATACACGCGGGCACCGACACGTCCAAGCTGATGGACTCCATCGAAAGCGCCGTCAACAAGTCCCGCATCAAGATTTCCTCGTTCCACGACTACACCGCGAACGACAAGGTCAACATTGAGCTTTCCCTCCAGCGCGGCTACAGTCCGGAGAAGGCGATCAACGCCCTCTACACCTACACCGACTGCCAGGTCAGCATCTCCTGCATGTACATGGTCATCCGCGACAACCGGCCCGTCCGCATGAGCGCCAGCGACATCCTCCGCCGCAACACCGAAAAGCTCGTGCAGTATCTGACCTGGGAACTCCAGCTTGTCGCCGCCAAGTGCATCGACAGGATTCTTGCGCGCACCCTCGCGCAGATTTTCATTGAGGAGAAGATTTACAAGAAGATCGAGACCTGCAAGACCAAGGAAGCCATGTTCCAGGCGGTTCGTGCCGGACTCGAACAGTTCAAGGACGAATGGCTCCCGCTCGTGCAGGCGCTCCACGACGCCATCGAAAAAGGTCCGCACATCGCCGAGCCCGCGCCCGCCGACGCCGCGCGCATCGCCCAGCTGGCGCAGGGCGTGATCCCGGATTCCGAGATCGAACGCCTCGTCGAGATTCCCATCCGCAGGATCGCCGCGTTCGAAATCAATAAGAACCGCGAGGAGATCGCATCGCTGGAGAAGGACCTCCGCGAGGCGGAAAAGAACCTGAAGCACATCAAGCAGTACACGATCAAGTACATTGAGGGCCTGCTCGCGAAATACGGCGACATGTTCCCGCGCCGCACCGAAATCCGCCTCGAACCCTTCGCGAAGATCGACAAAAGCGTCGCCGCGCTTTCCAACATCCGCGTCGGCTGGGACAAGAAGAACTGCTACATCGGCACCTCCGTGAAGAGCGACGACATCGTGCTGTGCAACGAATTCGACCATCTGCTCTGCGTGGAGCGCTCCGGCGACTTCAAGGTCATCGACATCCCCGACAAGATCTTCATCGACCGCCTGTTCGAGTTCCGCCGCTACGACAAGACCACCGCGTTCGGCGTCGTCTACTCCGAGAAGAAAACCGGCCGCGCGTACTTCAAGCGGACGCGTATCGCGTCGTTCATCAAGGACCGCGAATACCGCATCATTCCGGACGGCTGCCGCCTGGAACTCATCACGCCGCGCCCGAACGCCATCTACGAGATCAAGGTCGACACGCCGATCCGCGCCAAGCAGATTCAGCAGATTTCCCTCATGGACGCGCCGGAACGTTCCCCGAAGGCGGGCGGCATCCTGATCTCCCCGCGCAAGCTCCTGAAGATCACCTTCGTGCGCCTGCTGGACGAGACCGACGCCGAGCCGGAACCCGAGCTCGTCGAGGTCCCGCCGGAGGACAACAACGGCGGTAATGGCGGAACCGACGGCGGCGCGCCTGTGGAAGAAGCATCGGTTGAAACGGCTCCGGCTCCCGTGCCGGAACCCGTTCAGGAAACGCCCGTTGAACCGGAGCCCGCGCCCGAACCGGAAACGAAACCCGTTGTCCGCCGCAGCCGTGCGAAAAAAGAGGCGGCTCCCGAACCTGCGCCTCAACCTGAGGCAAAGAAAACGCCGGAAGTAAAACCTGTGGAAAAGCCCGCGCCTGCCCCGAAGGCTGTTCCTCCAGTGAAGCCTGTAGTGGCGAAGCCCGTGGAGAAACCAGTAGAGAAACCGGCGGAAAAAGCCGTGCCTGTTGCTCCCGCTCCTGCTGAAAAACCGGTCGAACCTCAAAAACCCGCCGCGCCCGAACGGGAAGAAGATTCGTGGGATGTTCAGCCCGACCTCGGATTCTGAAGTTTTCCCAAAAACAAATCAATAAAACGCCGGACAGCTGATCGTTCAGTCGTCCGGCGGTTCTTTTGCATGAAAAACGCGTTTCTCAGCAGATGTTCCCGAGGTACACGTTCGGGAATCCGCGGCTCTTCGCGTGCGCCTGAATGCTGTCCAGCTCCGAACGCGGCGTGCGCGGGCTGTCGTGGTACAGGTACGCCGGATGATACGCGGTGAAATGCACGGGCGTGTCGATGCCGAGTCCGTCGCGCACCCAGTCCAGGAAATCGTCGATCTGCTGCTGTGAGTCGTTCTTGCCGGGGATCACGAGGTTGGTCAGCTCCAGGTGGCCGCCGCAGACTTTCTTGAAGAACTCGCAGGAATGCTTCACGGGCTCAAGTTCGCCGGAGCACATGGTCGGGTAGAAGTCGCCGAATCCCTTCACGTCGATGTTCGCCGCGTCGAAGAGCGGGAAAACGTCCTGCATGCACTCGTCGGAGAAATACCCGTTGGAGACGAGGATCGTGCTGATCTTCTCCCGGCGGGCGAGGATCGCGCAGTCGCGCACGTATTCCGCCCAGACCGCGGGCTCGTTGAACGTGAACGCCACGCATTCGCTGCCGTGACGGCGGATCAGTTCGATCAGGTCCTCCGGCGTGTAGTAGCGGTAGGCGGCGTGCGGCATGAACTTCTCGCGCGACAGATGGTTGTTCTGGCAGAACACGCATTTGAGGTTGCATCCGTAGGTGCCGACGGAGAACGCCTGCGTGCCGGGGCGGAAATGGCGCAGAGGTTTCTTTTCGATCGGGTCGATCTGGAGAGCGCAGGGGTAGCCGTATGCCATAGAATAGAGTTTGCCGCCCTGATTGAGGCGGACGCCGCAGAATCCTGTGCGTCCCTCGGCGATAAGGCAGTGGCGGGGGCAGACATTACAGCGAACGAATCCGCCGGATTCCGGCTTCTGCCAGTCGGCGGGGAAAAGTTTGTGTTCACGGTCCATAGGGAAAAATCCTTGCTTTCGGATGAAATGATTACTTGCCGGGGGCTTCTTTCGGCAGGGCCTTCTGCGCTTCGTGGAGTTCGGCGACGGCGGCCCTGATGCCCTCCGGCGCGCGGAAGACGGCGGTCCCGGCGACGATGACGTTCACGCCCGCCGCGGCGGCTTCGCATACGTTGTCGCGCGTGATGCCGCCGTCGATCTCGATGTGGGCGTGACTGCCGATCTTCCGGATCATTTTGTAAATCTCCGCGGCCTTCTTCAGCATTTCCGGCTGGAACTTCTGTCCGCCGAAGCCCGGTTCCACCGACATCACCAGCACCATGTCGACTTCCGGCAGGATTGCTTCGATGGCCGAGGCAGGCGTGCCGGGTTTGAGCGTGATCCCGGCGGAACACCCGAGCTCATGGATTTGCCGTGCGACCGCGACGGGGTCGCATTCGCTCTCGATGTGGAACGTGATGTGGTCGGCGCCCGCCTTCGCGAAGGGCTCGACGTACCGCTCCGGATGGACCAGCATCAGGTGGACGTCGAAGGGCAGGGACGTGTATTTGCGCATGGAGGCGACGACCGGGGGGCCGAACGTGATGTTCGGGACGAAATGGCCGTCCATGATGTCCAGGTGGATCATGTCCGCCTCGGCCTCTTCAGCGGCCTTCAGCTCGTCGGCGAGGCAGGCGAAATTGCAGGCGAGGACCGACGGCGAGACGAGCAGCCGGTTGTTCTTGAACTCACTTAACGGGTGTTTGATCGTCATGGGAAGCTTCTTTCTGTTGAGGAGCGGGCGGCGGATACGGACCGCGTTCGCAGTCCAGCCAGCGTCTGTGCGACCAGAGCCACTGCGTCGGGAACCGGCGTATCTGTTCTTCGATCATGTTCGTGTAGAGCTGGGCGACGGCGCGGATGTCGGCCTCCATGTTGCCCGTGGGCTGATAGTCGGGCATCTTCGCGCAGTGGAACGTGAAGTGGAAATCGTCGTCGTCGCGGATCAGGTACGGCATCGCGATGGGCGTGTGCGTGCGGAGATACAGCCAGGCGGGCGTCTTCTGCGCCATGGCGGGGTGGCCGAAGAACGTGACCTCGACGCCCTCCGGCGGGACGGCGTGCTGGTCGGACACGATCGTGACGTTTTCCCCCGCCTTGTGCGCCTGGATCAGCGGACGCACGCCCAGGTCCTTCGAAAAGCTCCGGTGCAGATAGCGGCAGCGGCGGGCGTAGACGTAGCGCCCGATCTTCGGGTTCTCCAGCGGACGCATGATGCTCATCATGCGCTGTTTGGTGATGTAGCTGTGCAGGCCGCCCGCGAGCTCCCAGTTGCCGAAATGCCCGGTCGTCAGGATGATCTGCGGCGCGGTCGCCGGATTCATATATTCCTGCGTCAGCGGATCGTCCGCGATGCGGATGTGCTCGCTGAAGTTGTCTTCGTTCACGATCTGGTCGAATTTCACCACCTCGACGTACACCCTGGCGAAATGCTTCAGGCTTTCCAGCGCCAGCTTGTTCGCCTCCGCCTTCGTCTCCACGAATCCGGAATGCAGGATCAGCCTCGGCGTGCGCGGACCGTGGCGTTTGCTGAAATGACGTACCGACCACGCGATGAAATCCAGCACGGCGTATGCCGCATGCAGCGGGAGCAGCCGGACCAGCGAGGTCACGGCCACGAAGAGCGCGTACTCGGCATTGATGACGAGCCTGGATTTTTTCTTTTTCGGAGGATTCGTGTTGTTCACGGCGGACGGCCTTTGCGGATGCGGCTTTCATTTTTCGCGAATCATTAATATACACCGTACACGCGAAAAATGAAAACAGTTTCGGAAAAAAAACGCCTTTATGAACGTAAAAAACGGGAGAAGACCGCGCCGGCAGTCCTCTCCCGTATATTTGCGCCGTTACTGTGCGGTGTCGGCATAGTCTCTTATTTCGTGTCCTTTTTGTCGCCGGAATGCTCCCGGTCCCATTCCTCCAGCTTGCGTTCGGCGAAATTCCGTCCGCCGAGACCGAACGCGATGGCGAACGCCGCTGCGAACGCGCCGAGCACGATCCCGAACGCCAGAAGCGCCGCCGATCCGCCGATCCCCGCCGTGGTCAGGGCCGCCACGCCCGCGAAGAACAGCACGGCGATCCGCACCGCGAAGAGGAAAACGTGCGACTCCACGCCGTTGCTGCGCACGAAGTCCGCGGCGAGGTTTGCCAGCATCATGCCGAGCAGGAAGACCGCCGCGCCGAGCACGAGGCGTCCGGCGAACGGCAGGAAGGAGCGCACGAGCTTGGCGGATTCCTCCAGCTGGAGGATTTCGAGCGCGGCGACCAGCGCGAAGATCAGGATGCCTGCGAACAGCAGTTTGCCGACCGCGTTCGACGGGCTCATGCTGCCCTGCGCTTTCCAGCCGAGTTCGCCGATGCGGCGGTCCAGTCCGGCGTCCGCCAGCAGACGCGACACGAGCCGGGCGACGAGCGCGCCGACCGCGAACGCCACAAAGAGCACGATGGCGGCCGCCGCGATGTTTCCGGCGGAGTTCAGCATGCGCGTGAAGAGGTTCGAGACGGAATTGGTGAGCGAGTCGATGCCAAGTGCGGAGAGCGCCGCCGCCGACACCGGGATCACGATGCAGACGAAGACCAGAACGCCGCAGATGTGTGCGAGGCTGTCGCGGGAGAAGAGTTTCCCGCCCGCCTCCTCGGCGTCGCCAAACCCGCCGGATGCCAGGATGATGCGTTCCACGAGCTTGCGCAGGATGGTGGCGAGGAAGAGTCCGACGGCTGCGATCAGCACGGCGGCGAAGATGCGCGGCAGATACCGCAGCACGTCAGCGGTCATCGCCTCGAACGGACGCGCCAGACCCGTGATCCGCAGCGCGCCGAGGATCGCCGGGATGAACGCCAGAATAATCAGCCAGAAGAGCGTCGTCGCGATCGTGAAGCTCAGGTTGCATTCGCGTCCGCCCGTGTCGACCGCGCCCTCGATCTTCTCGTCCAGGCGCAGCGCGTGCATCAGGACCAGCGCACCGTAGCGGACCGCCGCCGCCACGCCCCACGCGATCAGGCCGAGGATCGCCGCAGCGAAGAGGTTCGGCAGAAATCCGATGATGTCGGCGAGTACGTCGCGGAGCGGCGAAGCCGCATCGTGCAAGCTCAGCAGGTTCAATGACTGCACCACGGCAAGCAGGAAGACGATCCAGAAGACGATCTGCCCTGCGATCTTCTCCGCGCGGACAGCCGGAGCCGCCGCCTCATCCGAGATGCACATGGAGAGGCGCTCCCCGATGCGGCACCGTTTCATGCACTTGACGGTGAGTTTCCGAAGGATCCGGGCAACGATCCAGCCCGCGAAGAGGACCAGGATCGCGAGCAGAATCCGCAGGATTCCGTATTTCGTCAGCAGGTCGACGAGCATGTCCCAAAGTTCTTTCATGGCGTACTCCTTTTGTTTGAACGGCGTTGACGTCGGTGTCGTATTGTCCGGTTTACTATACACCGCCCGGAGAAAAATGCAACCGGCGAATCTTGTTCCGGCGGATACCGGTTCGTGTTTTTCCGCAGGGAAGCCCGCCGATCCGTTTCCTTCGGGTCGCTTTCCGGGTGTGTCATGATTCGTCCGTGTCACGATTATGACACTTTTCCGGCTGCCGTTTTTGAGCATGACCGATCATCTTTCCGGGAAAAAGCATCAGAAAGTATATTATTTTTTCGAAAAAAAAACAAAATTGACCGGATTTCGGGCTTGAAAAAACAAATCCAGCTTGTATAGTAGCATGAAAAGAAGCGGTCCGTCCGCTCTTTTGAGTTCAAAACCGATACGAATTTGTCAATCATCCGCCGGATATCCGCAACTGTGTCCGGCTAACAAATTGCAAGGAGTCAAACTATGTCCCACAAAACTCTGAAAGCGATGTTCGCGGCAGTCTGCACGCTCGTGTGCGCCGCCGGCATCGTGAAAGCCGACCAGCCCGTCATCAGCCATGTGTACACGGCCGACCCGAACGCCTTCGTGTTCAACGACCGCATCTACATCATCTGCAGCCATGACATCGCCAACCAGCGCGGCTACGACCTCTTCGACTACGAACTGGTCTCCACCGACGACCTCCAGAACTGGACCGACCACGGCTTCGTGTTCTCCGTCGGCAGAAACCACGACTTCGGCTACGGCCGCGGCAAAGGTCCGTACGGCGAGGACCAGACCGTTGCTCCGTGGGCCGGACACTGCTACGCTCCCGGCACCGCGATCCGCGACGGCAAAGTCTACCTCTACTTCCCGGACGGCGGCTCCTCCATCGGCGTGGCCGTGGCGGACAAGCCCGAAGGCCCCTACAAGGATCCGCTCGGAAAGACCCTCATCGCCGGCAACGTTTCCAACTACGCTTCCCGCTGGCTCTTCGACCCCGCCGGTTTCGTCGATGACGACGGCCGCGCGTTCGTGTACTACGGCGGCAACGGCAACGACCAGGCCCGTATCATCGAGCTCAACAAGGATATGATCAGCCTCCATCCGGAAGCCATTCACCTGAACGTGCCGAAGTTCTTCGAAGCCTCCTACATGCACAAGTACAAAGGCAAATACTACTTCTCCTACAGCACGCAGTTCAGCCCCACCGCGAACATCGACTACCTGGTCAGCGATTCCCCGACCGGTCCGTTCGAGTACAAGGGCACCATCCTCGACAACCCGAAGCAGAACCTCGGCAACAACAACCACGCCTCCATCATCGAGTACAAAGGCCACTGGTACATCGCCTATCACGACCGCAAGCTCGCCATCGCCAGCAACCTCCGCAACAAGAGCGATTCCCGCTGCGTGAACCTCGACGAGATGTTCTACAACGAAGACGGAACCATCAAGAAGGTCGTCGAGACCGAACACGGACCGAAGCAGCTGAAGAACTTCGACCCGATGCAGAAGTGCCGCTTCGTCACCATGAACAAGTCCGGCAAGATCCTCACCGCGGAAGAAGCCCAGCAGGAACAGATGCCCGGCCTGAAGAGCACGATGGGCCCGAACAAGGAGACCGTCCTCGCCTCCATGCAGAACAACAGCTGGATCCGCGTTTCCGGCGTTGACTTCTCCAGGAAGCCGACCGGCGGCACGCTCAAGTACAGCGCCAAGGACGACAACACCTCCATCGAAATCCGCAAGGGCGCGGCCGACGGCGACCTCCTCGGCACCGTGAAGCTCGCGAACACCAACGGCGAATGGAAGGAACTCAACTTCAAGCTCGACAAGGCCGTCGACGGTGTGTTCGACTACCTTTATTTCGTGTTCAAAGTCCAGGGCGCTCCGGCGGCCGCGGCTCTCTTTGATTCCTCCGACGTCGTCACCGTGGCGGCCGCTGGCGGCCAGGGCTTCGGCGGCTTCGGCGGCCAGCCCCCGCAGGGCATGGGCCAGGGCGGTTTCGGCGGCCAGCGTCCCGCCGGTCAGGGCCAGGGCGGTCAGGGCCAGCGTCC
>JAEEQN010000050.1 GCA_016285345.1 Victivallales bacterium
GACCTCCATCTGCGTGACCTCCCGCCTGTCTCCGTCGCTCCTCGGCGCCATCGCCGTCGCGGCGTACTCCTACATGGCGCTGGTCCCGATCATCCAGCCCCCGATCATGAAGCTCTGCACGACCGAGGCGGAACGCAAGATCCGCATGAAACAGCTCCGCAACGTGCCGAAGATCGAGAAGATCTGCTTCCCGGTCCTCATCACGCTCCTCTGCGCGTTCCTGCTCCCCGATGCCGCCCCGCTGATCGGCATGCTCATGCTCGGCAACCTGATGCGCGAATGCGGCGTGGTCGACCGTCTGTCCGATACCGCCCAGAACGCCCTCATCAACATCGTGACGATCTTCCTCGGCATCGCGGTCGGCTCCAAGCTCTCCGCCGAACAGTTCCTGAGCCTCCAGACCCTCGGCATCCTCGTCATGGGCTGCTGCGCGTTCTGCATCGCCACGGCCGCGGGCGTCATGTTCGCCAAGATCATGAACCTGCTCTCCAAGGAGAAGATCAATCCGCTCATCGGCGCAGCCGGCGTCTCCGCCGTCCCGATGGCGGCGCGCGTCGCCAACAAGCTCGGCCTCGAATACGACAGCCAGAACTTCCTGCTCATGCACGCCATGGGCCCGAACGTCTCCGGCGTGATCGGATCCGCGGTCGCGGCGGGCGTCCTGCTCTCCCTCTGCGGCGGCCTCTGATCCCCGCTGTTCAGGTTAAAAAAGATCAATCCGGAATCGGCTTCAAAACCGGTTCCGGATTTTTTTGTGCTCTTTTTTTGATGGAGGATTAAGAAACAGCCTTCAGCAGCTGATCCGCAGGAAGGACGTGCGGGCGTGGAGCTGGATACCGCTCACACCAGCGGGAATAAACACGCAGTCGCCCTTGAAGAACTGAAGCATGGAGTCATTGCAGAACATGGAGCCGCAGCCGTCGAGGAAAAGAAATATCTGGAACGACTCCGGGGTAACCTGGAACGTCGCGAGTTCGCGGCGCTGTTCCGTATTCACCAGCACGCGTTCCACCTGGAAATACTGACAGCGGCAAAGCAATTCCGAAGCTGTTCCACCGGAATACCGAAGCAGACGCATCGGCTGGCGGGGTTCGGGCATGGCTTCGAGGTTTGCGACGGCAAGCCCTTTTTCGAGGTGAAGCGGGCGTTTGTTTCCGATGCGGTCGGTGCGGTTGTAGTCGTACAGACGGTATGTGAGGTTGGAACTCTGCTGTATCTCGGCGATCAGACTGCCCGCGCCGATGGCATGGACCGTGCCGGGCGGGATAAAGAAGAGGTCGTTTTTGCGGGCGGGCACGAACTGAAGGTATTTTTCCACAGTCCCGTCCTCAATGGCTTTCTGAAAGTTTTCCCGGCTGATCGTGTGATGTAAACCGTACGCGATCCGGGTGTCCGGTTCGGCGTCCATCACATACCACATCTCGGTCTTGCCGTTCTGCCCGTTTTCATGTTCGCGCGCGAACTCGTCGGACGGATGCACCTGCACGGAGAGGTCGCGTTTGGCGTCGATGAACTTCACAAGCACGGGCAAATCCGTGCCGCCGTGCGCGTGCTCCCCCAGATACTCCGGGTGCGCCCGCAGAAGCTCGTCCAGCGGCATCCCGATCCATTCCCCGCTCGCGGCGATGCTCACGCCGTCCGGGTGCGTGGAGCACTCCCACGTCTCCGCAACGACATCGGACGCGACATGCTTGGCGAAGTCGTCGTTGAGGCGCGTACCGCCCCAGAGGTAATCCTTCGCAGCGGGATGCAACAGAAATGGAACGGGCCGGGACAAATCGGACCTCACAGGGACGGCAGTTTGTATTTTTTCTTGTCGAGTTTGGAAATCTCCTGCCCGACCTGGACTTCGATCAGCTTCAGCGCGGTGTCCGCGAAGACCGTGTGGCGGCAGCCCGCCTCGATCGTGATCACGTCTCCGGCGCGGACCTTCTGCTCCATGCCGTCGACGAGCGTGCGTCCTTCGCCGCTGATGACCGTCCATATCTCGTCGCGCTTCTCGTGGCTGTGGTAGTTCATGGACTGGCCGGGCTTCAGGTCGATCTTGATCGTCAGGCTGCCTTCCTCGACGTTCAGGATCTGGAACGTGCCCCACGATTTCTCGGCGAACATGATCTGATTCTCGAACTTGTCGACGATGGTCTTGATGCGCGCCGAACGGTCCTTGTCCGACACCAGAATCCCTTCCGGCGAGGCGGCGATCACGACGTCGTGGACGCCCATCGCCAGCACCGGCATGGACAGCTCGTTCAGGATATGCACGTTGCCGCACTGGTCGTCGATCACGGCGTTGCCGAGCGTATTGGCAGGCATGACCTCCGTGAGCGTGTTCCATGTGCCGATGTCGCGCCATTCGCCGCTGAACCGCATCACCTGGATGTCCGGCTCCTTCTCGACCACGGCGTAGTCGAAACTGATCTTCGGGAGCGTGACGTACTGCTGGAAAAGGTCGTGGTAGTCCGTATAGGAGATCATCTCGTGCGCCTTCTTCAGCACATATCCGATCCTGTACGCGAACACGCCGCCGTTCCAAAGCGCGCCCTGCGCGATATACTTCTCCGCGGTGTACATGTCCGGCTTCTCCTTGAACTCGCTCACGCGGCTCAGTTCCGCCTTCTCCTTCGGGATGATGTAGCCGTATTTCTCGCTCGGATGAAGCGGCTGGATGCCCATCAGCGTCAGGTTTGCTTCGCCCTTCGATGCCTGTTCCCAGAGACGCTTCAGGAACTCGAAATAATCGTCGTTCACGTACGGATCGACCGGGCAGACGACCACGGCCTCGTCCTCGGAAACGCCCTGCACCGTGTGCAGGTATTCCGTCGCCAGCACGATCGCCGGGAACGTGTCGCGGCGGCACGGCTCGACGGAGATGCCCACGCCGTCGCCGAGCTGATTGAGGAGAGCGGAGACCTGCGTTTTCGAGGTCGCGACCGTCACGGTCGAATCCGAATCCGCCGCCTTGATCTGGCGGTACACGCGCTGCACCATGGATTCCGGTTCGCCGTACGGACCAACAAAAAATTTGATGAACTGTTTCGACCGGACATCGTTGGACAGCGGCCAGAGGCGCTTTCCCGATCCGCCTGAAAGAAGGATGATGTTCATTTGCGGAGGATATGGTGGAAGTCAGTTGGAAGTTGAGATGGAAAATTCGTTCTTCATGAACTCGGCGAGGGCATCGTGCCAGTCGGGCATCGGGGGAAGCCCGGCAAGGCGGAGCATCATCTTGTCGAGGCGGGAGTTCTTCGGACGCGGCGCGGGACGCGGGAATTCATCGGTCGTGCATGGGGAAACCGCCTGCGTTTTGCCGGCGAGACGGAAGATCTCCTGCGCAAAGTCGAACCACGTGGCCTCGCCCTCGCAGGTGAGGTGGAACGTGCCGACAAGCTCGGGTTTTGCAAGGATGTTGCGGAGCTGGCGCGCCACGGCGGTCGTCGAGGTCGGATTGCCGTGCTGGTCCGCCACGACCTTCAGCATCGGGCGCGTGCCGTCCGCGAGCGACATCATCGCGTGGACGAAGCTCGGTCCGCCGTGTCCGTAGAGCCACGAAATGCGGCAGATCACATGGTTCGGACAATGCCGCCGCACGGCTTCCTCGCCCGCGAACTTGCTTTTGCCGTAAACGGTGTTCCCGCCGGTCGCCCGGTCGAATTCGTTGTACGGACGGTCGGAATCGCCGTCGAACACATAGTCCGTGGAGATCGCGATGAGGCGAACGCCGTGCCGATTGCAGGCGGCCGCGACGTTCGCCGTGCCGAACGCGTTCAGCTTGTACGAGAACTCGATCTCGCTTTCGCATTTGTCGACCGCGGTCATGGCGGCGCAATGGATCACGGCGTCGGGCTTGTTCGCCGCCAGAAAACGGTCGAATCCGGCCGCATCCGTGATGTCCGCCTCGGGCAGATCGGCGATCACGATTTCGCAGTCCTTGAACTCGTTCTGCAGCGTGCGTCCGAGCATGCCCTTTCCGCCGGTGATAAGGAGTTTCATTGTACATCCTCCCACGGTTCGATATTGGCGAAAGCGGGATGCTTTTTGTCCTTTTCGGAGAGATTCCACTCGCCGGGACTCACGCGCCAGTCGATAGCGAGGTCCGGGTCATTGAACATGATGCCACGTTCGGCTGACGGCATATAGACATTGTCGCACTTGTAAGCAAAAACCGCCTCATCGCTGAGCACGGCGAATCCGTGCGCGAATCCGCGCGGGATGTACAGCTGACGCTTGTTCTCGGCGGAAAGCTCCACCGCGACGTGTTTGCCGTAGGTCGGCGACCCCTTGCGGATGTCGACCGCCACGTCCAATACAGCACCGATGATCGCACGCACGATTTTCGCCTGCGTATACGGCGCCGCCTGATAATGCAGCCCGCGGAGCACGCCCGCGCAGGATTTGGACTCGTTGTCCTGCACCCATTTGTTCGTGATCCCGGCGGCCTCGAACGCCGCCTGATTCCAGGACTCAAAGAAATACCCGCGGGAATCGCCGAAGACTTTCGGTTCGATAATCAGTACGCCGGGAAGATCTGTTTTGATGATGTTCATGTTTCGTTCAACCTCAATATGATAGAATAAACCATTCCGCTTTACTGTAGCAGTTTTTACTGGAAAGTCAAGCAGGAAAACGGAAAAATGCCGGTTTTTACGAGGAGGTATCCGTTATAAACGGATAAAACGCTATGATCGGCGAATTATTTCGCAAGAGCGAGGATGACTACGCCGAGCAGAATCAGCGCCAGTGCGCACGCTTTCTTTTTCACATGGACGTCGCGGAAATACCATGCGCCCGCCGTGAACGAGACGATGCAGCTGCACCGGCGCACCAGCGAGACGATGGATATCTGGATGTCCGGCAGGCTGACCGCGTAGAAATACAGGAAGTCGGCGAGGATGAGCAGGACGCCCGTGAGCGGGATCGTCCAGCGCCAGATGAACTTGTGTTTCTGCCCGAAGCATTTCGCACGGACCAGGCAGCCAGCGCCGAGGATGAAAACCAGGTCGACGGAGAACCAGAACTGAACGGTGCGCGGCGGGATATGGAGGGTATTCAGGAGATATTTGTCGTAGAGCGCGGAGGCCGCTCCGAGGAGCGTCCCGAGCAGGATCAGGTGCACTTCGCGGGCGCGCCGGAAGGAGATGCCTTCGAGCTTGCCGAAGACGGAGAACAGGTAGTAGCCCGTGAAGATCAGGAGCATGGCGACGCCCTGCCAGAGCGTGGGTATCTCGTGGAACAGCAGCAGTCCGCCGATGAAGGTCCAGACGGGGCTGCTGGCGCGGATGGGCGCGGCGATGGAGATCGGCAGGTCTCGCATGGCGTAATAGACGCAGGTCCAGCTGGAGGAGACGAGCAGGGATTTGAGGACGATCAGGGCGAAATCGCGTCCGGTGCACTTCGCGTCGGCGAAGGATCCGGTCCAAAGCACGGTTGCGAGCAGATAGAACGCCGAGCCGCAGAGCGTGGCGAAGAAGAGCACATGCATCACGGAGTTCTTGTCGACGGCGTGTTTCTTGCAGAGGTCGTAGAAGCCGAGCGCGAACGCGGAACCGAGGACAGGCAGAAGCCACGCGGGAAGGGAAACGGGCATAACGGATTCAGCTTTCTGTATTCATCCGAAGCAACGGTCAGCCGAGGATGGACGCGATGTCCGGCGCGACCGACTGGATGTGCTCCTTCGCGAGGACCATGACATCCTCCGGATCGGCGGCCGTGAGGGCGATCTTCGCGAGCTGTTCCGAGGCGAGCATGGAGGTCTTGCGGATGACGCCGCGGACTTCCGCGAGGGCGTTCGGGCTCATGCTCAACTCCAGCACGCCAAGGCCCAACAGGATGGGCGTGAAGCGCGGATCTGCGGCGATCTCACCGCAGACGCAGACCGGGATGCGGTGTTTCTTCGCGGCCTCGACCGTGAGGCGGATCAGCTCCATCACGGCCGGATGGCTGGGACGGTAGAGATACGCGACGCGTTCGTTCAGGCGGTCGACCGCGAGCGTGTACTGGACCAGGTCGTTCGAGCCGATGCTGAAGAAATCGACCTTCGCGGCGAGCGCGTCCGCGATGAGGCATGCGCTCGGGATTTCGATCATGGCGCCGATCTTGACCTTCGGATCGAACGGGATATTCTCGTTTTTCAGCTCCTCCATGATCTCGTCGCGGATGGAAAGCAGTTCCTCGATTTCGGAGAGCGAGGAGACCATCGGGAACATGATCCGCAGGTCGCCTTCCGTGCCTGCGCGGAGCAACGCACGGAGCTGGGTGCGGATGAGCTGGGGTTTCTCGTGGCAGAGGCGGATCGCGCGGAGCCCGAGGAACGGGTTCGGTTCGCGCGTGACGGACACCGAGGCGAAATCAAGCTTGTCGCCGCCGAGGTCGACGGTGCGGATGGTCACGGCGCGTCCTCGCATGGCACGCAGCAGCTTCGCGTAAATCTGATACTGCGTTTCCTCATCGGGCGCGACCGGAGTGTTCATGAAGAGGTATTCGGTGCGGAAGAGCCCGATGCCCTCCGCGCCGCAGCGGGAGACTTCCTCCAGGTCGTCCGCGCCTTCGATGTTCGCGCAGAGTTTCACGCGGTAGCCGTCGGTCGTTTCCGCGGCGCGCGAGCTTTCCTTCCGCAGGATGCTGTAGAGCTCGTCCTTGCGGCTGATCTTCTCGCGGTAGAACGCCAGCGTTTCGCGGCTCGGGTTGCGGATGACCATGCCGAGGAACCCGTCCACGATCACCTCGTCTCCGTTGGCGAACTTGCCCGCGATGTTCCGCATGCCGACGACCGCCGGGATGCGCAGTGAACGCGCGAGGATGGAGGTGTGGCAGGTCTTGCTGCCGGTCTCGATCGCGAATCCGAGGATATTCCTGCGGTCGAGCATGGCGGTGTCGGACGGGGTCAGGTCGTGCGCGATGACGACGGTGTTTTCCGGGAGATTGTCGAGCGAGGGGCCGCCGTCCTTGTCGCCGTTCAGGTTGCGGAGGATGCGGTTCGCGATGTCGCGGATGTCGCCGGCGCGTTCGTTCAGGTAGGTGTCGTTCGTGCCGGAGATGGCATCGAGGTATTTCTGGATGGTGAGCAGAAAGGACGACTGCGCGTTGCAGAGGCCGTTTTTGATGCGGGAGATGACTTCCTTGTGAATGAGCTTGTCCCCCACGATCAGCAGATGCGCGTCGAATATCTTCGCGTCGCGTTTTTCGATCGTCTTCCGCATCCGGTCCTGGATGGTCTTGATCTCGGATTTGGTCTTTTCGATGGCGGACTGGAAGCGCGCCACCTCGGCGTCGACTTCGGACGCCGCGATCGGGATCGGATCGATCTCATGGAAGTCGGTATGAGCCGCGCCGAACACCAGCACGCGTCCGCGGCAGATACCCGGGGACGCGGGGAATCCGTGGAAGAGGACTTCCTTCTTTTCAACAGGATGCGGGGTTGCGGCCGGAAGAGGATCCGCGGAGGCGGGGTCGATCATTCGTCGAAGCCTCCCTCGATGAGCGCGGAAAGGATTTCCATGGCCTTGTCGGCGTCGCGGCCGTTGATTTCGACGCGGAGACGCGTGCCCTTCGGGGCGGAGAGCATGAGCATGGACATGACGCTTTTCCCGTCCGCCACATGCCCGGAATCAAGATTCGTGACAGAGATTTCGGACTCGAAATCCGCCGCGGCCTGCACGAAAACGGACGCAGGCCGTGCATGAATCCCGAGGGGATTGACGACGACAAAATCTTTCACGAGGTTCTTCGGATCCATATCTTCGGTTTGACCTTTCCGACAATAAAACAAGTCAAGTATATTAATATACACCTGTTTTGCCGTTCATTCAAATCCGGCGCGAAAAAAAGATAAAAAACAATTGAAAATGATAGCTCCTCAAGTCCGCATGCGGCCTGCACTCACATCACCGCCTCCCCTGCCCCGCGCATTACTTCAGGAACTACACAAAAAAACGCCGAACTTTCACGTTTCCGGCTTGCTTTTCCCGCTGAACGGATTATATTAGACAAACATGCGCGTATCCGTATGCAGACATACGGCATTTCCGCATACAAAAACGCAACACAAAACTCAACCCAATATACCAACACAAAACCAACATCGAAAGGTCACACAACATGAAAAAAATCCTGATGTCCCTGATGTGCCTCGCGATCGGCGCGTCCGTCTTCGGCGCCGACCTCTACATCTCCCAGGCCAACGGCAAGAAAAAAGGCCCCGGCACGAAGGAAGAGCCCTTCAAGGCGCTCCTCGACGCGGTCAAGGCCGCCCAGCCCGGCGACACCATCTACATGGCAGCCGGCAACTACTCCGGCGCGCTCGGAGCCAGCGAGATCATCATCGACAAGCCCGTCACCATCAAGGGCGGCTACTCCGACGACTTCGCCACCCGCGACCTCGCCAAGTTCACCACCAAGATCCAGCCCCCGAACGACAAGAACGACTCCAAGGGCCTCGGCGTGATCTCCCTCAAGCTCCCGAACGGCAAAGGCCCCGACATGGTCCTCGACGGCATCGTCATCGACCAGTCCTTCATGAACAGCTATCACGACACCAAGGGCAAACCCGAAGGCGTCGAGACCGGCATGTGGCTCGAACCCCCGGCCAAGGGTTCCAAGGACCAGTTCGCCTCCGCGAAATCCTACTCCATCTACAGCGAAACGCAGGGCCGTTTCGAAGGCAACATCATCATCAAGAACTGCGTCTTCTCCAACAGCGGCAACTACGGCATCAACATCAACCTCTACAAGGGTAAAGTCACCGTCGAGAACAACCTCTTCGTCGCCTGCCGCATGATCTCCTGCAACGTCCTCTGCTCCAGCTCCCAGAACGGCGACGTGACCTGCGAATTCGCGCACAACACCGTCCTCTTCTCCTGGAGCCGCACCGACGACTTCGGCGACATGGGCTACGGCTACCGCTGCAACGCCAAGGTCAACTCCAACGTCCACCACAACATCTTCGGTCTCAGCGTCTTCGCCGGCGTCGACAACGCCATGGGCGATCCCAAGACCAAGAAAGTCTCCATCGACAACAACGTCTTCTTCCTCAACAAGCAGGCCGACGTCACCGTCGTGAAGAGCCCCAGCATCCTCAAGCTCCGCGTCGATTCCGACGAATTCGAAGACATGGTCGACTTCCCCGGCATGGAAAGCGTCGAGGACAACGTCTCCCTCAAGGATCCCGCCGCGTTCAAGGGCGCCATCGACGAGGCTTACCTCAACGCCTTCCTCAACGCCTCCTACTCCGAGACCACCGATTTCGACGAAAACTCCCCCGCCAACCAGCTCCGCGCCGCCCTCGGCATGAACAAGGTCGGCAAGATCGAGACCAAGGTCTCCATGTACGGCAACCGTTACCCGATGGAAAAGACCTTCAAGCTCTTCGGCGCTTACAAGGACTATGGCGCGCAGGCCGTCAAGGACGAAAAACCGGCTGCCGAGGCGAAGATCAACTGATCTCCCCCTTCAGTCTTTGCTTTCCTCACGGGTCCGGACTCGCTTCCGGGCCCGTTTTTTACGCTCTTTTTTTTTGGAGTTGCTTCAATTTTTCACAAGTTTACAGTTTTTTTCAGAACGCCTTGATATTTTCCTGTTTTGCAGTATAGTAACCTATGCAATTGTATTCTATGCTGTTTGATTTGAGGTAAATCCCGTCATGGACGACATCAATCTCGCGATCTGGACGAGCTACGAAAAGATCAGAATTTTCTACAAAAAGCATCCCGGTCTTTACAAGCTCAGAATCACCCTGCTCCTCCTGTTCACGGTCCTGTTCCTCCTCATCCTCATCGGCGTTTTCATCCTGCTCCTGTTCGTTCCCGCCGGGCCGAAAAAATGGATCTTTTTCGTCATCATGATCGGCGGCGCCCTTGGCATGCTGCATGACATGGTCAGCAACAAACCTTGGAAAGATCTGTTTTATTTGGAGCCGGGAAAATACCGCACGCTGTACGACGACGTCGAGGAAATATGCCGCGAACTGCGCACCCGGCGCATCGACGGGATTTATCTCGGCATGACGGAGTCGCTGGCGCTCGTTTCCCATGTGCCGTTCCTGCCGTTTCTGAGGCGGGACATCCTGATCGTCGGCTACCCGACGTTCTGTTCCGTGGACGCGAAGGCGCTGCGCGTGCTGATCACGCACGAGCTCGGCCATCTCGCCGCCGCCCATCCCGAGGGCGACATGGCACGGAATTTCATCGAATGGATCTGGTCGATCTGCGTCTTTTCTCCTCTGTACAAATTCCTCGTTTTCCTGAAGGTCATGCCGCCTCTGCCGATCCTCTTCTTCCCGATGGAGATCGAACAGGAAAAAGCCGCCGATGAATACTGCCGCAGGACGTTCGCCTACCGGGATTTCACAGAGGCTTTCACACAGATGGTCGTCAGGGATCAGCTGGAAGACGCGGAGGTCCTGTTCGGGAAACTCTCCGGGACCGGGCCGGGCGACGATCTCGCCGCGATCATCCGCGCGTCCCGGCGCGAACTGCCGGACGACGACAAAATCCGGCGCGAGCTCGGGCATCTGCTTAAATCGGCGAATCCGGTCAACATCCCGCATCCGCCTTTCCGCGAACGCGTCGGCACGACCGATATCGAGGCGCTTCTGCCCTGCCTGAAACGCACCCCGGACGCCGTGGAACACTATCTGCTCGCCTGCCCCGATTTCGAACGGGATTTCAACGCGTATCTGGAGGAAAGCGGTCTGCGCGACTTCCTGACGAACTACAGAAAGAGCCTCGAAGAGCTGCGCGAAAAACTCGACTCTCTGGATATGTCGTCCGACGATCCGGACACGTTCACGGATGCCCTGCACCCGGCACGCTTGCTCGACCGGATGGATGTTTTCAATGCGTGCCTCGACATCCTCCGCGAACGTTTCCCCGATTCCCTTTCCGCGCAGGCGACGGTCCTCTCGGCGCAAATGGACCGGGCCGACGATGATCGGGAGCTCGACGAAGCCGCCGGAAAACTCGAACAGATGATCCTCGGCAATTCCATGCTCGCGCTTCAGTTCGCCGACACACTCGTAAAATACTGGCTCCGGCAGGGCGACCTCGCGAAAGTGAAACAGATGCTCGTGCTGGCGAACAAGGCGACGAACGGGATGCGCGGCGCGTTCAATGCGAAACTCTCAATGGACGATCTTCTGCTCACGAGCGACATCCCGGACCATTACATCGCCGACATCGCCGACGCCCTCGTCGACCCGTCCCTGGGCGTGAAAAAGTTCTATCTTGTGTCGCGCCGCTATGACCGCTCCGTCGCGCTGGGTTCGCTGTTCCTCTACCTCGTCTGCAAACAGAACATCCACAGTTTTTTCTCCGGCTTCTCGGGCAGGGAACTCGCGGACAGATGCACGATCGCGCTTGCGGATTTCAACATTGAAGCACGCATCGCCACAAGAAAGGACATCCGGATCCTTGAGGCGAAAGGCATTCCCTCGCACGTGCCGGAATTGAGCGAGGAACACGCCCGCGCGATCGCGGAGAAGAAAAAGAAGTGACCTTGCAATTCGAATAAGGAGAAACGACTATGGTTGAAGACCTCATTTTCACGATTCTCATGCTGATCCTGCCGGCCATCCTGTGGATCGTGCCGAAGACCCGCCGCAACAACGGAAACTGGCTCATCGCGTGGAAGACCGTCCCGCTGGGGTTCATTGCCATTTGCTGGACCGGATGGCTCATGTCAAAGTTTCAATCTGTTCTCAGCGAACGGCTGGAAAGAAACATCGATATCCCATTCTGGGTTTCGCTTGTCGTGCCGCTGACAGTCGCATTCCTGGTCATCATCCCCGGCGGACTCTTCATCAGGCGGAAGTTCGGCACGGAGAAAAAATACAATCCGGGCCCATCCATCCTGATCTTCCTTGCCGCTGTGCCGCACGTGATCATCTTGTCCTGGATTCTGTCCTTTGTCTGTGATCTGGGGGCCGATGATTATAAGGGGGAATGGCGGACCGCCTGGCTCCCGAAGGAAGGAAACACGGCGATCGCGTTTCAGGAGCAGCCGATCCACCCGTTTCTGGCGGAATACAACTACCGGCTCCTTTTTTCACGCGACGGGGAGCAGACCTATCAGCTTCTTCTGACGAACACCGGAGGAAGCACGTATTTCAATGTCTACCGGCTGAAAGACGGACGCCTGCTTTTCTGCGACAAGGAATGGGACTACCTCGTGGATGTGCAGGGCCCGGAATGCCGCGTGTTCAGGGTGGACTCGCTCGAGGACAGACTGTATGCCGCGCGGATCCCGAACGAAAAAATCGGCTCGTGGTCCATCGTGCCGATACGGGAAGACGACCAGATCGTGATGAGAATGGGCGACCATACCGTCCCCGCGGAGGATGTCACCGGCATCCTCGACGGCATGACCTACTACGGCTGCATTCAGGACCGTTTTTATCCGGCGGATCAGAAACCGGAACAGACAATCAAAAAAATGTTCGAAAAGCCCGAACCGGACGTATTGTTATACTGATGCCTGAGCCCGTTGAAGCCCCCTCGCCTCAGCCCCTCCGCAACTTTGCACCACACCCCGCCGAATGATGTTTGAAAAAATAACCCGGCGAATTGCTGTACTGACGCCTGAGCGCTGTCTGCAATACGCCTCAGCAAAAACATTGCAAGTAGTTTCAATTCACTTTCAACAAACAAACTCCGCCGTTCGCGCCTCTGAGATAAAAAGAACCTCAAAACCTCAATATTGAAACCTCCGCCGTTCGCGTCTCAGCGGTAAAAAAAGATCGCCGAGCGAGAGCGAAGGCCACCACGGCGGCGCAGCCGCCCCCAGCGAAGCGTGGACGCATCGCGTCCTTCTCCTTTCTCCTCCCCCCCTGAAAAAGATTAAAAAAAGCAGAAAAACTATTTGATTTTTCTTGAATCGCGTGTAAATTGTGTTTTGGAATCGCTTTCCTGACTTTCAGGAATCCGGTTCTAAGCTCATTACATCGGTTATTTCAGCAAAAGAAATCGTGAATCCGCCAAGTTTCAAAAAAGCTCTTTTGCTCAAGAATGCGAAGTATTCCAGCAAGGACCATTGTGTCTTCGTATCTTGCTGGACGTTTCTCTGTCGTTTCTTGAGCGGGTTCTTGGCGGAACCTACGATTTCACGTATGGGGTAGCGTCCGGCTTTTTTTGTGCTCAAATGTTAAATCATTGGATTTGACCTCCGCCATCTGAACCGACCGCGACCTCGTGCGTTGGCAATCAACAACACAAATGAAGAGGTCAGACTATGGAATTCAAGATCGAGTGTCCCTGGTGCAATCAGCATTATTCAGTCGATTATTCGCTCATCGGGCAAAACGTCGAGTGTTCCATTTGTAAAAAACAGTTTACAGTCAGAAAGCCAACAGTCTCTATTCCGAAAATAGAAAAAACAACAGAATATTCCTCAAATCAAGCACACAACCCGGAGAAAAAAACACTTTTCTCTAAAACCAACATCCGGAAAGTGATTATTGGATGTGCCGTCCTTGTTGTCGTCTCGGTTTCTATCTGTGTCATTTGCTATGTGAGATACATCCCGGAAAAAGAATACAAAAACGGCCTCAAGGCTTATAATGAGCAACGCTACGAGGAAGCTGTCGAGTTTTTCCAGAAAGCAACAGATCACGGACATAAAAGAGCAAAAGATGAGCAGATAAAAGCGTTGGCAGAGATCAATTTTATAAAAGGAAATAATGCTTTCAAAGAAGATTATTATGAAGATGCTGTTGAATATTATAAAAAAGCTATGGAACTAGGACATCCCAATGCGCAGGCTGAACAACAAAAAGCCTTAGATGAAATCAATTACAGTAAAGGGTTGAAGGCATTGAAAGAAGATCGTTTAGAAGAAGCTGTCGAGTTTTTCCAAAAAGCAGCAAATCACGGACATAAAAATGCAAAATATGAACAACAAAAAGTTTTGACTAAAATAAATTACACAAAAGTTCAATCCGATTTGAGAAATGGACTAAAAGCAATTGATGAGCATCGGTTTGAGGATGCGGTTAAATTTCTCCAACATCCTGCTTTCCAAGGAAATTCCGAAGCGCAATTCTTACTTGGAACATGTTATTACAATGGAGAAGGTGTAAAGAAAGACAATGATGAAGCTGTACAATGGTTTCGGAAAGCCGCAGAACAAAACAAAATGGAGGCTCAATATAAGCTTGGCTTATGTTATTTGTCTGGTACGGGAGTTGCTATGCGAGAAGATGAAGCATTATATTGGCTCAACAAAGCGGCAGAGAAAGGGCATCCTGAAGCACAAGTCGTACTTGGTGATTTGTATTATAAAGAAGGTCCTAACCAAGACTTTTCAAAAGCCAATGAATGGTACAAAAAGGCTGGATCTCTAGCACTTTCCTCTAGAAATGAAGAAATGGCATTATGTTCTATTTATATAGACGCTGACAAAGGTGATGCACAATGTCAATTTGTTTTGTATCGATTATATAACGAAGGAAAAGAAGGGGTTACAATGAATAAAAATGAAGCCTTAAAATGGTTGCGCAAATCAGCTAATTCTGGATATTCCGAAGCACAGGGGATTCTTGGAATGAATCTCATTTTAGGACAAAACGGGTTTCAAAAGAATATATCGGAAGGAGTGAAATGGCTCGAAAAAGCCGTGAATCAAGGAAACGCCAATGCCCAATGTGCTCTTGGAATATACTTTTTTGCTGACAGACAATATTCAAAAGCTATACCATTATTGCGCGCGGCAGGAGACAATGGCAATATTTCTGCAATGGAACAACTATATGAATGCTATCGTGAAGGGATCGGGGTAAAAGAGAATTGGAGCGAGGCAGTAAAATGGCTAAAAAAAAAACAACAAGCGAAAAGAGACGAACTGTATGAAGATTCAAATTCGGCAACCAACAAAGCGCTTAATGTTAGGA
The DNA here is from genome assembly GCA_016285345.1 of Victivallales bacterium. GTDB lineage: Bacteria > Verrucomicrobiota > Lentisphaeria > Victivallales > UBA1829 > UBA1732. Next base: position 14,876 of record JAEEQN010000050.1, read on the forward strand.
ATGACTCCTTGGCTAATGATTCAGACGAAGACCTAGACGGTTTTTCTCTTCATCAGGAAAGCATCGCGAAGACCGATCCCAGTAATCCGATCAGCCATCCGAAATATATCACGCAGGTCTATGTCGACGCGGTCAGTCAGCTACGTTTCACCGGCTTGGAACTTGTTTCCGTCGACAGGACGAAACCCGACAAGAAAGACTGGCAGATCACGTTCAATGTCACCCGAAACAACAGAAAGAGAACTGAATTCGTCCAGATCGGCATCGGCACGTTCAAGAACAATAACGTCGACTTCAGCGTCGTGGACATCGAAATCGACGACAAGACGCAGGATCCGATCGTCTATATCCAGCGCGTCGGCAAGACGGAACGCATCCCCTGCCGTCCCAAACAGGCCGTCTACGATCCCGCGCCCCGCGTGAGATTCCTCAACGCCCTGGTCGAACGCACGTTCATTACTTCAGTCGGAGCCGAATTCAAGCTCGGCACCGAAAAGACCGGCGAAGAGCTTTACAAGATTATTTCCGCCGATCTTAATACGAAAGATGTCGTTGTCGAATCCATCAGCGAAACACCCGAGATATTCACGATTCACCCATCCGAAAAGAAATAGTTTCCCGAGATACTATGTCCGCTTCGCTGGGGGCTCGCATTCGCGAGCCTCGGTAAGCTCGCTACGCTCGACATTATTGGCCGCGAGACGCGCGCAACCAAAGGAGTATTCCAAGTATAAAAGGGTACCTTTGTGTTCAACTGGACCAGACAAAGGCACCCTAATAATTTTTATATTATGTTATTTCCCGTCACTGTATAAAGCTGCTACACAGCGTCCGCAGACTGTTTTACCATGGTCTTCATACCATTTTACAACTTCACGAGCATGTTCGCGCGTTTCCTCGTCAGAGCATCCTGCATAGAACTGATAACTATGGGGCTTACAGCGACAGTTCCCGCAACAACTTTCATTCTTGGAAAGTTCGAAATGTCCTGTTAACGGATCGAAATACCCCTCGAAAAGGTGGATATTCTTGGCATTCTCCGCAATAATATACTGCGGCTCAACAAAACAATAAGAAAGCTTCTTAATCATAAAAAACTCCTCTTCAATTTTTCAAATAATACAATAATATAAAAAATAATACTAAAGAACTAATTATTGTCTATACACTAAGTCTTTTTCATTTCAAATCTCCTATTAAAAAAATATTACTTTTTAAGCCAGTTAATTTCTGGTTACTATATATTATACATCAGATTCACGCAAAAAACAAGAGGCATTATTACTTTTTTTGAATTTTTCTTCAAATTTTCTATTAATTCATTAGATCATATTAAATACACTATTGTTGGCATATATATTATACCATACTTTCCAGAAAAATGCAATAGGTGAATTGAAAATAGATCAAAAAAAAGGAGCGTAACGGTTAAGTTAAGCTCCTAGAAAAGAAATCCGGCATCGAACTACTCTCCCACAGTCAAATATGCAGTACCATCGTCGCTGGGCCCCTTATCGATCGTGTTCGGGATGGGAACGTGAGTTACAAGCCCGCCATGGACACCGGAAAAA
>JAEEQN010000016.1 GCA_016285345.1 Victivallales bacterium
CAACTGTCATTTTGTTCATTGTTTCGTTCCTTTCAAATTGTTGTTGGTTGGAATGGTATTTTGTATGGAACACCATCACAGATGTCCTCTATCATTCCATTAAGAACGTCCCTTTTCCGGGAAATCTACATGGAAAAACGATTTTTTTGAAAAAAACGGCCTCTTTCTCTCATTCTCACAGCAAAATGCCCGTGTTGAATGCCGGAGATTTCGTCAATTTTACCGCATATTCTCGAAAATACGGTTGAAATTCCGTCCGGGGAATGTATATTAGTCGATGTTCTCAACAAACGGGCTGGCTTCCGAATGTTAGGTGACCTCGGAAGAAGCTCAAAACCACAGCAAGGAGTTCATACTATGAAACTCGGTTATTTCCTCGGTTGTTCCGTTGCACTCGCGTTCGCTCTCACTGCGATCGCACAGGCTCCCGCTCCCGCACAGGGTCAGGGACAAGGTCAGCGTCCCGCCATGGGACAGGGCCAGCGTCCGGGCCAGGGCGGTCAGCGTCAGGGCGGTCAGCGCAACGGCGGCAGCCCGTTCGGAGCCGGCGGCTTCGGGGGCGGCAGTCGTGTGGAACCGCTTCCGGAAGGTTTCGTCCCCTCCGAAACGACCATCTTCAATTCCCAGTATCCCGCCGTGAATCCGAAGACGCGCGAGGCCATCTACAAAGTGAACGCCCCCGGCGCGCAGAAAGTCACGATCACGCAGGAAGGCAAAGTCTACAACATGGAAAAGGCCTCCGACGGACGCTGGACCGTCAAGACCGATCCGCTGGTCGTCGGCTTCCACTATTATTCCTACAACGTCGACGGCAACACGTTCTTCGATCCGGGCACGGAAGCGTATTTCGGCGGCAACTTCGAACAGTCCGGCATCGAGATCCCGGAAGACGAAAAGGAAGCGGCCTACTACCACTTCGACAAGAACGTCCCGCACGGCCAGGTCCGCCGCTGCGATTACTGGTCCGAGATCAACGGCGTTCCGCGCGTCTGCCACGTCTACACGCCCGCCGAATATGAGACCCATCCCGAAAAGCGTTACCCGGTCCTCCTCCTCCTGCACGGCTGGGGAGAAGACGAAAACGGCTGGACCAATCAGGGAAAGACCAACTACATCATGGACAACCTGATTGCGGCGGGCAAGGCCGTTCCGATGATCATCGTCATGGACTGCGGCGACCTGAAGACCAACTCCTACTTCAAGAAGCCCGGCCAGGGCGGCCGCGGCGGCAACGTCAATGACATCTTCGTCAAGGAACTCCTTCCGTTCATCGACGCCAACTTCCGCACGCTCCCCGGACGCGAGAACCGCGCCATGGCGGGTCTTTCCCGCGGCGGCATGCAGACCTGGAGCACCGTCACGTCCAACCTCGACAAGTTCTCCTGGATCGGCAGCTTCAGCGGACTCTCCGTGAACGGCGCGATCGACCAGGCGTTCAACGGCGCGTTCAAGACCGCGAAGGAAGATGCATCCAAGAACATCAACCACATCTTCATCGGCCTCGGCTCCGAGGAGCGTCCCGAGAATGCGAAGCGCGTCGCGGATGCCTTCAACGAATTCGGCATCAAGACCACGTTCTTCGTGTCCGAGGGAACCGCCCACGAGTGGCTGACCTGGCGCCGCTGCCTCCGCGAATTCGCTCCGATCGTCTTCAACAAGAAGTGATCGGCCTTTCCAATTCGTATAGTATTATCCGGGACCGGAGTCCATACGGGATTCCGGTCCCGTTTTTTCATCTGTTATCAGGAAAAACAAAAAAGCCTGCGAAATCGCTGGACTTCACAGGCGTTTAAAACAAAATGGTGGAGGCTAAGATGAATTCTTAGCGCAACCTCTCTTTTTGAACTCATAATTGCCGAAAGCCGATTTAGGGAGACCTAAGAAATCGAACGGCTCATAACAAGTGACTTACGGCTGTTTTTTTGTTATCGCGCGGAAAAGCATTTTTCGTCATCCAAGGTTACGCTTTTTCAGCGCTTCTTTCATCGCATATCCAAGTCGTTGATTTTGCTATCTTTTGAGCGTAAGTCTAAACAAGCCTCCAAAAGCATCCATGTTTCAGCCCGTTTAGCTTTCCGGAAATAGCAAGTCAACTATTTTCATTCAGATAACCGATAGACAACTCATAGATCATCTGAGTCTTGGTGTTTGAACCGTTCCCCATCCTTTATAGCGCTTTCAGCTTTGTTTGATGAATGACCGAAAGGCCGTTCTAATTGTAGCTCAAGCATTGAAACGCATTAGCATAGGACAGCCCCCCCCCAAAAAAAGAAAGGTACCCTGAAGGAATGAAAGCAGAAAGAGAAAAACCACAAATGCCTTCCTAACTCCCACTTCTATGCTGGAGAACAAAGTCATGACATCCGCAAGGTGAAAACTCCAGAAGTTTTATACAGATCCTTGATTATTTATTTTTCCAATAATCATAATCATTTTTTACCGAAACGGGTACAGAATCGGCAACGACAAGTTTTGCGGCTTTAGAAAACTGTTGTTCCGCTAATGCTCCCACAATTTTTGGTCTCTCTCCATTTTTTTTGAAAATTGAAAACATTTCTTTAATTTCTTGTGGAGAGAAATTGCGTATAATAGACTCGTATATACCCTCAGCTGAGTTTGCTACACCATATCCATTTCCTAGATAGCAAGATACTACCGTTTCCACCAATTGAGGCTTTGTCGAGTTTGGGACTTCAGTATTTAAGACTAAATGCATTAGTTGTTCTGCAAAGGGTTTTTCATTGTAAAAATTATTCAACTCCAAATGTGCTACCCACAAACGCTGCAAGGCATTTGATATTATAGAATGTCTTTCTGCTTCTGATAACAAATGCAATAGACCAATATGTGTAAAGAAAGAACGTGAAGCATTGTGTCTTTTGGTATCACCATTTGCGATATACTCTGAATGTTTGTTGAGTAGATTTGATATAACTTTGTTTGAAAAAAAGGAAACAGAATCTTTACATATCTGTATTGCATTGCCCCGGGCTGATTCATTTGATGTCGGATCACAATATATCCCATGTAGAATAGGGAAAATAAGCTGGCGTTGCGCGTCACACGTTGTCTTAAGTCGCCTTATCCATTCCGCTTTTTGCTCCTCTGAAAAGATATCAGCTTTTACCGCATGAATACATTCGTTAATATCTATGCCATGAAGATCATTTTGAGCATCAGACCCTAAAACGTACCTTACGCATCGGTTTAGGAAAGCAATAAATTCAACACCATTTATTATACCTATAGGAGGATGTGCAGCTGAAAAGTTGTTACGAATGTTGCGACATTGGTCTAAGAAGAAAAAAGCATCTTCCGAAATGATATTTAACTTTAAGGTTAAATCCAGAAGTTCAGAATCTTGCATATCATTTAACTTGGATTCTGAAAAGTCTTTTTCAAGAATTTGTGCAATAAAGGGAAGGCCAAATGATTCTATTTTTTGTCGCAGAAAAATGATTGTTGCATTCCATACATAATTAATTCCACTATCAAACAAACCACAACTAACTGCAACACACATGCGAGCAAGCAACTCGTTACGCCGGCATAAAGGTATTTTTTCGATTTCTTGTGGCAATGCACCCCACGCATAAGCTATTTCACAATTAGTCGTTAGTATGGTGCGTGGAGCATGAAAAGAAGATGTAATATCGGAAATAGCATTTTCTGTATAATCAATTATTTGTGGAAGACGAAAAGGTGATGTTGCTTTTTCCATTTTTATGTCTCCTGATATAGGTCATTCAGGTCTGATATTTTTCTAAAAAGCTCTAGATTATATATTTGAGGATGAAATAAATCAACTAATTGCGACCTTGTCGCTTTTATGGTTTGATTATTACGATCATAACCTTTCGAGTCTTCATCTACCACAATAGAAAAATGAGATATTTCTTTGAGTTCCTGCCGACCTCCTACATAATTAAAGCCTGCAATAGCTCGGCAAATATGATCACTGAAATGTCCAACCGTTGAACCGCTAATATACATAGCGAACCAAAGATGTGAAGAAGAATTGTTGCATAAAACAGCACCAAAACGCCAATCAGTGTATGTTCGATTCTTTTCCAAAGAAAAGTTTCTGTTTTGTTTTGAATTGTTAAGGATATGATCATTAAGGACATTGTTAACACGAGTTGAAAAACGTTGCCATTGGGAATCTTCGTTTTGAAAAAAAGTTTGTGCTCCATAAATTGAATTCAAGGCAGCATTTTCAAAAAAAGCGAGATCATAGATGTATGCAGACAACAATTTAATATCTGTTGTGCTTTTGAAAAAGAAACAATAACCTGCTTGGTCTTTTTCTGTTGTCTTTATGCCGTAATGTTGAGATATTTCATTCAAGTAAATTGTACTCTCTTTGTTTTCTTTTATTTCATGTTCTGACATCAGTTTGCAAATCCACATTCCATCAGAAATAATAAAACGATTATCTCGTTTGGTTAAATAAACTGAAATAGTATTTCCAAGCATGGTCGAAAAAGGTGTAATAATTTCCAACGTCGCACCACGAAGTTTATAACTCCATAGAGAAGAAAAATCATCCCTTATTTCGCAAAAAACTGACTCTGCACGGTTTTGATCAATAGGCTTATTCATGGAAAGATTCTCCTTCTAAAGGATCAACGTCTGTTTCTGGAGGCAACAGCTGTCCAGAAACGACTATCTCCGGGGATTTTTTAAATAATATATTTTCTTCTTGAAAGAAATATGAAAGTGCAAGTTCAGAACAGTTCAAGAAGATTTGTTCATTTTTATTTAAGATATCGGTTTTATAGGCAATTTCAATTCCTTCTTTCGTAAAGATGTGAAAATGGGGCGTTTTTACTACGCGTTCAAGAAGAGGTATATCAAGCAAATTGAAATGGGGTAATCCAGTTGAATCAAATCGAAAACAAGGACGACGCATGAGGTTTTCATCTATAATCTTGAACTGAAAATCATTCTTGACATTAACATTTGCTTCTACGACTAAAAGTAAAGCAGAGGAGGTTGTACAATGTAATGGGGTAAAACCAATAGCTCGTCCTTTATGATTGCCTCTCTCTTCTAAGAGGATAGTTGTTGAGTTAATTGTTTTCTCTGTGTCTTTTAAGGAGGAATAATATGGGAAATGATCACGCACCTCTTTTTGAATATAATGTTTTGCCATGTTATAGTGTCTCCATCAAAAAGCCAAAAGTTGCACAGTCAACCCCATTGTTCGCGAAACAGGGCAAGTAATTGTGTGCAATAATATAACAAAGACTCTTTGTATTTTCAAGCGAAACCATGTTTTTTTCTTGGTTTTATAGTAGGATAGCCCCCCAGGATATGTGGTGTGCGGGGGGTGAGCCTTACGTTTTTTCAACATCCTACCTTACGTCTTTCTTGCGAAACAAAATGCAACCCAAAGCTGACCAAACAGAAATCATCAGAAGATTAATAAAGAATCCACGAACTGGATGCCAGACTTCCCAAGCAGAAAGCTGCGCAGCTTGTCCACACGGATTAGCATCATGGAGTATCCCATATATTATCCTTTTTATTCCTCCAGTGTAATGAGGATTCAGCACTCCATCTTTGTATTCCTGTTGTACCAAAACTGCATTTGTATGCATACATAAAAAGAGCATTCCAAAAGCAAGCCCCATACATACTATAACAGCATGAGTTTTATTGCCGCAAAGTATTGAGATGACTGAAAACATACAGCCTGTGGACAGACACATCCCAATACCCCATAGGAAATACAAAATCAAATCTGCATTATTTACATTGTTTTCAAAGAAAAAGCGACCAACACCTGCTGAAAAAGCAGTAACTGTACAATAGACAGTAACGCAAGCAACACTATTTACTATTATCTGAGAAAGAACCAACGTGCTACGACGATCTGTTACCAATAACTTATTCCGGATAAAACCATCACTGAAATCCGTGCCAACAAAAACGCTGACAAATGCGGCCATTGTGACTCCATACATACTTATCGGCAGAAAGATGACACGGCTTAACGGTACCGTATAATCCATAGCAGTGGCCTGAATGAACATAAAAACTGCGGAAAACAAAAGCATCACGATAAGAGATATGCGGAAAGCAATGCTGTTCCGAAGTCGCATAAAATCCGCTTTCAGATTATTGATCATCGTTCCTCATCTCCCACCAAAGATAAGAAAAAACTCTCCAAACTTTGATTCCTTTCTTGCACAGACAGTATTTCGCAGTTTTCTTTTGCCAGAGCAAGAGCCAGTTCTGTGATGTTCGGTTTTGCGTATATATCGCATTCGGCATTGTCGATCACTTTATATTCAAGCCTCATATCGTCTAGCACGCCTGACAGCACTGTCGTATCTGTCACGGACAATCTTACACATTTTTGGCAGGCAGAATCAAGTTCATCCGAGCTCATCTCCTTGATTATTTTTCCTTTGTCAATAAAACCGTAATGAGTGGCAAGCTTTGAAAGTTCATCAAGGATATGCGAAGAAATTAACACTGTGATCTTTCGTTCCTGATTCAGTCGAAGTATTAGCTCGCGGATTTCTACGATACCCTGAGGGTCAAGCCCGTTTGTCGGTTCGTCCAGAATTAGAAAATCTGGATTCCCACAGAGTGCCATTGCAATGCCAAGCCGTTGTTTCATCCCAAGAGAAAAGTGTTTTGCCTTTTTCTTTCCGGTATCGTTAAGTCGAGCAAGTTTCAAAAGGTCATCTGTGTCATCATAGGAGGACAACCCAAGAATGGTATACTGCATCTTTATATTATCTACAGCATTCATATCCCCGTAAAACGACGGGGTTTCTACGACAGCACTCATACGACGACGAGTTCTGGCTATTGTCCCGTCCGAGTTTTTTGTTCCGTAGAGTGTGTAATCACCACTTGTCGGATAATGCAGACCACAGATCAGTCGAATCAATGTCGTTTTACCTGCACCGTTCTTTCCGACGAAGCCATAGATCGATCCCTTTGGTACGTTCATCGTGACCCCGTTCAGGGCGTGGAATGAACGGTATGTCTTGCAAAGAGCATTTGTTTTCAGAACAAACTCCATGAGTTTAACACATTTCCTTTCCAAAAACAGTTTATAACCCAACTCTGCTTAGGATGGGATTGCCCTTATGACAGGATAGGCTTCATTAATTCATGGATACTATAGCAGACTTTGAACAGAAGTCAAGTCTTTTTTCGAATAAAGGTATTATGCAGTTCTGACTGTGATTCCTGTTTATTTCAACAAAAGGCATACTCAGGAAGAAACACAGATGCTGAACGATCTATTGATTTGTGGCACGATTGGTGATATAAGTAATTCCCAGCGAGTCTCTCTGAAAGCTGACGAAAGATACCGCCGTCGACGAACGGGAATCCGACACCCCATGGCTTGAGGCATCTTTGATACTGGATGACTGTAGCGACTTTTTTTTGTAAAAAAACGAGTGAATGGCTTGAAAAAATGTGGATTCGATGGTATATTTGAGAAATTCTGAATCAGATTCAAGATTTCGCATTTTGAGGAGAAAACCATGAAATACATCAAACGGGCTTTGGAATCTAATCTCCGACAGTCAGCAAGAACATACAAGGCCGTTCTACTCACCGGAGCAAGACAGGTCGGGAAGTCAACGCTCCTGAAACACCTGTTCCAAAAAGAATACAAGTGCATCTCGCTCGACGACCCGTTCCTAGAAGAGCAGGCGAAAACCGACGGAAACATGTTCCTGACCCTCAATCCGCCTCCGGTCATCGTGGACGAGGTCCAACATGCGCCCGAGCTCTTCCGCTATATCAAAATCCGCTGTGATGAAGCCGACGCAAAGGGACTGTTTTTCCTTTCCGGCTCCCAGCCGTTTCACCTGATGAAGAAGGTTTCCGAAACGCTTTCCGGGCGGATTCACATCGTCGAATTGAACGGGCTTTCCCTGCGTGAAATCCAGCATGACACGTTCAACGAGCGTTTTCTTCCGACGATGGAATACATCGCCGCACGGAGCAAAACGGCTTCCGCGCCGCAGAACATCTGGGAGATCATTCATCGCGGCGGCTACCCGGCCGTTCAGGACAAGGCGATCGAATGGTCCGCGTACTACGCCGATTATGTCAAGACCTACCTGGAACGGGACGTCCGCGATCTTTCCGCCGTTCAGGATTTGGACTGTTTCAGGCGGTTCCTGGTCGCCGCCGCCGCAAGGACCGGACAACTTTTGAACTACTCCAACATCGCCGATGAGATCGGACGGGATTCCGTCACGGTCAAACGCTGGATTTCCATCCTTGAAGCGTCCGGCCTTGTTTATCTTCTGGAACCCTTCGCAAACAGCATTCTCAAACGGACGATCAAGACCCCGAAGCTTTACTTCCGCGACACGGGGCTTGTCTGTTACCTAACCCGCTGGCTGACCCCGGAAACGCTTGCCTATGGCGCGATGAGCGGACACATCTACGAGACATTCGCAGTTTCCGAAATTCTGAAATCGTTTGCGAACGCCGGACTGGACTACAGGCATTTCGTATCGTTCTACCGGGGACACGGCAGCTCGGAAGACAAGGAATCCGAAATCGACCTGATCATTGAGGAAAACGGCGTCCTGTACCCGATTGAAATCAAACAAGGCACAAAAGTGAAAGCATCGGAAGCGGCGGCATTCCAGATTTTGGACAAAATCAAATCCTCAAAGCGCGGTTCCGGAGCAATTATCTGCAACTGTCCTCAGCCGGGGCGACTACGGGAAAATGTGCTGCAGATTCCAGTCTGGTACGTTTAATGTCGGTTTTGTTTTTTTCTCCGTCGGCCTTTCGCGAGATAGCCTTTATACGCTCATTTTACCTCAGTTAGAGTGTTTTTTATCTATGCGCTAAAAAGAAGCATAAGGGCGCATTATTCACTCAAAACCCATGACCTCCAAATGAAGAGGACTTTGTCTCGCGTCTCGTATGCACATGCGCGATTTTTTTGAGCTTGTTTTCTCCATGACCGTCTCGAGGGAGTGTCGAGTGAGTCATGTTTTTAGTGCGTTTATGCGAAAGGCTACGCATATCAGCGCGGGGGAGGACTCGGTCCTCCTCAGACCGCCAAAAAACAGAGAAAACGGAGAAAAATGGGGCCCATTTTGGCCATTTTTTGGGAAAATCGTCTTTTCCCATGACCGCCACCCGGGAAAAGAATGGTTCCGCAACGCGCTCAAACACAGTGGGTTGATGACATGGTTGCGGACATAAAAAAAGCGCTCGGAGAGGGAGCGCGGAAAAATCTATGGTGGAGTATATGAGACTTGAACTCATGACCTCCTCGCTGCCAGCGAGGCGCTCTAGCCAACTGAGCTAATACCCCATGTTCGATTGACGGAATCTAATATACCATCGTTTCGCGGAAAATCAAGCTCGAAGCCGAAAAAAAGCCGAAAAAAGTTTCCGGCCCGTGTTCCTCTGTACAGAATCCGGCGAACAAATGGGAGAAACATCCACACTTTTGCGTCTATTGCGCCCCGCTGCGGATAAGCATCCAGGCATAAAACGGGCCGAGTTTGTTCGACTCAGCCCGTTTGATTCAGAAGAAGCTGTTTCAGGCCGCAGGAGGCGGTCACTCCCATTCGATGGTGGCCGGTCCCTTCGGGCTGAGGTCGTAGAGCACACGGCAGACGCCGGGGACTTCGGCGAGGATGCGGTCGGTGATCTTCTTCAGGACGGCCCAGTCGATCTCCGGCACGACCGCGGTCATGGCGTCGCGGGTATTCACCGCACGGATGATCACCGGCCAGTCGAACACGCGTTTGGAGTCACGCACGCCCGTGGAACGGTAATCCGGCACGACGGTGAAGAACTGCCAGACAGATTTCGTGAGACCGGCGCGGTCGAACTCCTCGCGGAGGATGGCGTCGGATTCTCGGAGCGCGGCGAGACGGTCGCGGGTGATCGCGCCGGTGCAGCGGACGCCGAGACCGGGGCCCGGGAACGGCTGGCGGTTGACCATGGAGTCGGGGAGACCGAGGGCTGCGCCGATTACGCGCACTTCGTCCTTGAAGAGGAGCTTCACGGGCTCGACGAGCTCGAAATGCAGATCGGGCGGGAGACCGCCGACGTTGTGATGCGCCTTCACGCCGACGCTCTCGACGATGTCGGGATAGATGGTACCCTGCGCGAGGAAATCGACGTCCGTGAGCTTGCGCGCCTCTTCCTCGAACACGCGGATGAACTCGCCGCCGATGATCTTGCGCTTCTGTTCGGGATCGGCGACGCCGGCGAGCTTGTCGAGGAAACGGTCGGTCGCGTCGATGTAGATCAGGTTCGCGCCGAGCTGGCTGCGGAACACCTCGACGACCTGTTCGCTTTCGCCTTTGCGCATCAGGCCGTGGTTCACATGCACGCACACGAGCTGCTGGCCGATCGCGCGGATCAGGAGCGCGGCCACCACGGAACTGTCCACGCCGCCTGAAAGCGCCAGGAGCACCTTGCGGGAGCCGACCTGCTGCCGTATGAGGGCGATCTGTTCTTCGATAAACTTGTCTGCGAGTTCTTTCGTGGTGATGCGGACCATATCGTCCGGGCGTTTGTTGCTGTCCATAGCGGAATCCTTTATTTGAGAAGTTGAAGCGCCGCAAGTCCGTGTTTTCCTTCTTCGCGGCTGTGATTTCATCCAGTTATTATACTGCGTTTTCCGCAAAAATCAAGAAAAAACGAGAAAAAAATGTGCCGGACCGTCAAGTCCGGCACAGTATCAGCACTGCTTACGGTGTGCTCAAGCGGGAGAGCAAGCCCTCCACTTCGGTTGTGCCTTGCCTTGCTTCGCAACGGCACGGGGAACATGCCATGCTATGCGATGACAGTCCATTCCGTGCCGACGCCGTATCCCAGGATATTCCAGTTGTCCTGGATGGCGTTGGTGTAGTAGCCGAGCATGCCGGTGGAATACTGACGGACCAGGAGGTCATCCTGCTGGTCGCCGTTGTAATCGCCGCAGCCGGCAATGAACCAGTCGCCGGGATCGAGCTGGCCGATCGAAGCCCAATCGTCGGGGTTGCCGTCCGCGAGCATGACCATCGAACCGGAATTCTCATGGAACAGCACGATGTCGTCCCTGCCGTCGCCGGCGAAGTCGCCGATCGCACGGAGTTCCCAGCCGGACCAGTTGTTGACACCGGTGCCGAGAAGCGTCGACACGCCGTCGATGCCGACGGAGTAGAACAGCTGGCCGCCGTTGTAGCTCATCAGCACGGAATCCCTGCCGTCGCCGTCGAAATCGCCGCAACCGGCCAGAGTCCATGCGCTTCCGCCGAAGTCGGTGCTGAGACCGACCCATTCCTCTGTGCCGTCGATCCATGCGCCGAGAGCATAGATTTCCGGGGCATACCAGACGATGGAATTCGCGCCGGATGCGTTTCCGGTCAGGTTGCCGACCTTGTTCCGCCAGGCGACGCCGCTTCCGGAATCGATCAGGAATCCGATGGTATGCCAGTTTGCATCCACATCCACGCCCTCCGAATAATATCCGACATACGTGCCTTTCATGTCGATGATCGTCGCTTCGCCCATCATCACGGTATCCGCCTTGCCGTCGCCGTTCATGTCATGGGCTCCGAGGATATTCCATTCCGGCGATCTGCCGCGTCCCTGGCTCTGCCATTGCGCCTGTCCGTTCATCCAGAATCCGGTCTGATAGTCTCCGCCTGTCCATTGGAACAGGACATCGCTGATGCCGCTGCCGTCGATGTCGCTCTTCGCGGGTTTCGCCGAAGTCTGCTGGACCATCCAGAGGCCGGTGCCGCCCATCGTGGAGAGGACGTAGTCGGTGCCGTCGATCACGACGCCTTCTTCGTAGACGGTGCCGTTGACCTGGAACACGACGTCTTCGCCGATCGTGCCGCTGACGAACTGATAGGAGTTTTCCGTAAGTCCGGAAAGGGTGACCTCCAGGTCAATGACGCTGCCGAAGACGTCAGCCGTGACCGCGATGGGATCCGCAGGCTCAACAGTGATTTGGATCGTACCGCCGCCGGTGATCGCGCCGGTGGTCAGGGATCCGTCAATCGTGATCGTACCGGCGTTCGTAACCGAGCCTGTTCCGGTCACGGTCCCGGCGATATCGAGCTGACCTTCGGTTTTGTTGAAGATATCGCCCGTCAGAGTAAAGCCTTCGCCGGTGAATTCGAACAGGCCGCTGTTCTCGATCGACGCGACATTGACCGCGGTGGGCAGCGCAGCCTCGCTGTAGATCGTAAAGGTGCCGCCGTTGATGATTGTCCCGGCGTTGATGGATGCGCCTTCAACCAACCCGGTTACGGCAGAATCATCAATGTAGGAGACAGAGAAGAGACCGGTGGCGTTGTTCGTGATGGTGCCGGTGGACTCGACGATTCTGGTGGAGATTCCGCCATTGTTCGTGATGTCGCCCACAGTGAGCCTGCCGGCGATGATTAAGCCGTTTTCATTTTCGATGTCGTTTCCGAGGTTGTTCAGAGTAGCGGCCTGGATCCAGCCGTTGATACCGGCATTGAGCTTGGCGATAATACCGTCGGCATTTCCGTTGTTGATCGTTCCGGTGACATTGATGCCTACACCGGTTTCTTTGGGCGCGGCGGTTTGAATTTCGCCGGAAACGTTATCGATCGATCCTGCGTTGACCTCTCCGGCGATGATATAACCCCGTGTGCATTTTTCCTCGATTTCAGGATAATAGCCGTCACTGTAGATGGAACCCGCGGTCAGGATGCCGACCTCGATTTGGCGGTAGTTGCGGAGCTCGCCGGAAATATCGATCTGGTGATCCGGCTGCATTTCCGTGCCGAGTATACCATAGTTCACGACGTTTCCGGTGACCTCGAACTCCCTGGCGGTGATCACGGTGTTGTCACGCGCCTCCGCCGTGTCGTCCTCGTTGGCGTTCTGGAGGTCGCCGACGACGATCAGTTTTCTCTTCGTGGCATCGATGGTGCCGTGGTTGGTGATTGCGCCATTGATGGTGGCATGATCGCTTACGACGGTGATCGTGCCGGCGTTGACGACCGTGGAGCCCTGCAGGGTGGTGCCCGCATTGAGGTTGATCGTGCCGCCCTCCATGTTCATGACCGCGCTGGTGGCGGTCAGAACCCCGTTTTTGTCCAGATCGAACTCGCCGAAGTTGGTGAAACTCTTAACAGAGAAGACGATCGCGCCGTCCGTCGTGACCGTGCCGGTGTTGTTGAACGCGTTGGCGGTAACGGTCGTGCCGACGACCTCTCCGTCGCCGTCGTATTTCAGGTCACTGATCGTGAGATCGGCGGCGTTTAGATAATCGACATCGGCGCCGCCCTGGGGGCCGCCGTAGGTGTAGATGGTTTCGGCCGCTGTGGCCTTGTCGGTCGCTTTGACGAGTTCCTGAAACGCATCAACGTCCCATGTGTATTCTTCGGGGACGACATCCGGATTGAAATCCGGGCTTACGAGATAAGTGAACTTGACTACCATGGTTTCTCCTTTGTTTTGCCGGATGGTTACGGCTGGTTATAAAAAATGAAAGATGCATAGAGGAGGGGATGCCGGGGAACGCTTCGCCTGGCTGGAAGCGAAACTTGACGAAAAAAACTTGTTTGCTCGCCTGGCTGATTCTCTACAACACACATCCCCGCCGTGTCAAAACACGTCGGTATCAGAAGCTTGTTGCATGTCCCGGCAGGCGTCATGTCTTCCCCCTGATTAAAATATATGAAACCAGTAGAGTATATATTTACTATAACTTCATCGCGCGCGGAAATCAAGCAGGGAAAAAAGTTTTTCTTCGATTTCTTCCGCCCCCTGCAACATGAAACGCTTCGGCATGGCTCGATTCTCCGCCAAAATCGCGTTGTTCAGCTTGAAAAAGGCCCGCTTCCGGTGTATATTAATAAATTATACTTTTTCACGCACATTCTTGGAAACCGGCCTCGGATTCATGGATAAAATCCTTCAGCGCATTCATTCTCCGGAAGACCTCCGGAAGCTCACGGGAAAGGAGCTCACCGCCCTGCCCGAGGAGATTCGCAAACGGATCATCGACGTGGTTTCCAGGAACGGCGGCCACCTCGCGCCGAACCTCGGCACGGTCGAACTCACGATCGCACTCCACATGGTGTTCCACGCCCCCGAGGACAAGATCCTGTGGGACGTCAGCCACCAGGCGTACACGCACAAGCTCCTGACCGGCCGCGAAGACAGATTCGACTCGCTCCGCCAGAAGGGCGGCATCAGCGGGTTCACCAAGATGGACGAATCCCCCTACGACTGCTTCGGTTCCGGCCACTCCGGCACCGCGCTCTCCGCCGCCATGGGATTCGAGGTCGCGGACCATTTGCTGAAGAAGGAGGATCGTGTGGTCGCGGTCGTCGGCGACGGCGCGCTCACCAACGGCATCACGTTCGAGGCGCTGAACAACCTGCGTTCGACCTGCCGCGGCCTGATCCTGATCGTGAACGACAACAAGATGTCGATCGCCCGCAGCACCGGCGCGATCTCGCGCATCCTGAACCGCATCATCACGGCCAAGCTGTACAACCGTACGAAATCGGCGCTGAAATATTTCCTCCGCATTTTCCCGCACGGAGAGAACATGATCGGCGGCATCCAGGGACTCGAAAACTCGCTGAAAAGTCTGCTCGTGCCGGGCGTGTTCTTCGAGGAAATGGGCATCCGCTACATCGGCCCTGTGAACGGACACAACCTCGTCGACCTGATCCGCACGCTCCGCCGCGTGAAGGACAACGACCTGCCGGTGATCGTCCATGTCATCACGGAGAAGGGACGCGGGTGCAAGTTCGCGAACGAGGACCCCGAGCTGTTCCACGGCATCGGCAAGTTCAACCCGGAGACAGGCGAGCTCATCCGCAGCGCCGGCGCGAAACCGACGTTCTCCGCCGTCTTCGGCAAGTCGCTCGAAAAACTCGCCGCGCAGGACCCGAAGCTCGTCACCGTCGCCGCCGCCATGGCGTTCGGATGCGGCATCCCGCACGAATTCATCCGCAAATACCGCGAACGCTTCTTCGACGTGGGCATCGCCGAGGAACACGCCATCGCGTTTGCCGCCGGGCTCGCCGCCAACGGCTGCCACCCGGTCGCCGCCATCTACGCCACGTTCTCCCAGCGCGCGCTCGACTGCCTCTTCCACGATGTCGGGCTCCAGAACCTCCCGGTCCTCCTCTGCGAAGACCGCGCCGGACTCGTCGAGGACGGCCCCACGCACCACGGCATCTACGACGTGTCGTTCCTGCGCGCCATCCCGAACATGTCCATCCTGATGCCCGCGAACGAGGACGAACTCCCCATGATGATGGAGGCCGTGCTGAAGCACCCGTGCCCCGCCGTCATACGTTACCCGAAGGGCAATTCCGGACGCCCCGACGGCGATCCCGCGCCCGCGCCCATCGAATGGGGCAAGGCCGCCGTCGTCCGCGAGGGCTCCGACCTCTCGTTCTGGTGCGCCGGACGCGAAATCTACACGGCGTTGGCCGCCGCGGACATCCTCGAAAAGAAGCACGGCCTCCGCGCCGCCGTCGTGAACGTGCGCTTCCTGAAGCCGTTCGACGCCGCGCTGTTCAAGCAATATCTCGACAAGCCTGTCATCACGCTCGAAGACCACGTGAAACAGGGCGGCCTGGCGTCCATCGCCGCCGAGCTCGCCGCGGGCACCGGCTGTCCCGCCCTGATCTCCTGCGGCTGGGACGCCGACGAGATCATCCCGCACGGTTCCACCGCGAAGATCCGCGAGGAGCACGGCTTCACGTCCGAAGCCATCGCGGAAGTCGTCGCCGCGAAAGTCCTTTCTTTGCGATGAGCACAGCCTGTAAAAATCATTCTTTTTCGGGCTTTCAACTGGAATTTTCGGGAAAACGTGCTAAAGTAAAAAGTGTTTTTTTCGTAACCCTGTGGTGTAATGGCAGCACAAGTGGTTTTGGTCCACTTAGTTCAGGTTCGAGTCCTGACAGGGTTGCCACACCCACGAAGTGGGCCGAGTAGTGCGCGGCTGCGCTCGCGCACGAGGCGGATGCCTCGACTGCGGTTGTGCCCAGCTCCGCTCGGGCACTCACGGAGTGTGTCGAGCAGTGTGCGGCTAACGCTTTCACACGAAGAGTACAAAAAGCCCCGATCCTCACCTCAATTCTCCCTGAAACAAACTTTTTTGAGAAAAATGTGCGTTTCGAGCTTGCTTTTTCGGAAATGAGTGCTAGATTAAATAGCATGCCAGATGCGGGCGTAGCTCAGTGGTAGAGCGTCACGTTGCCAACGTGATTGTCGAGGGTCCGACTCCCTTCGCCCGCTCCATTCTTTTTTTTAGAGCGGCTGGTGTATGATGCGGGCGTAGCTCAGTGGTAGAGCGTCACGTTGCCAACGTGATTGTCGAGGGTCCGACTCCCTTCGCCCGCTCCATTTGTTTTAAACGCACAGAAGGAGCCCCGCGCATGAAAACTCTACACGCCGTTTCCCTTTCGCTCGCGCTTCTTGTACCCGTTTTCCTCTGCTCCTGCGCCGATTTCTGGTTCGACTATCACAACCAGGACAATCCGCCGCCGGACACGCCCGCGTTCGATCCGCCTCCGCAGGACCCCGAACCGGCTTCGTCTGTTGAACTCACGAACGACCAGCTCGTCAGCTCCGCCACGCAGTCGCTGATCCTCGCGCTCACGAAGAAAGGTCTGACCGGGACCGGCATGTACAGTCCGCAGAACTCCATCTACGCCGACCGCGTGCTCCGTTCGCTGATCTCGGAGGCCATCGTCAAAAACGGTTCCGACTACTGTCTGGTCGTCGCAGGCCCGAACGACGACGGATTCGACATCGTCGTTTCGAAGGAACTGAACGGCGATCCGGTCATCCACATCTCGAAAAAACGCCGCCAGTGAGGCGGATTCCGCCTCATTTTTGACACACTTTTATTCCCCCTATGACCGCCTCCGAACGCAACGCCATGCTCTCCGCGGAGGACGCCGTTCTCCTGCGCGACTGCGAGTTCATCATGCAGAAAGGCACGGGAAACGGCGGTCAGAAGATCAACAAGACGTCGTCCGCCGTGCGCCTGCGGCACCGTCCGACCGGGCTCGCCGTCTCCGCGAACGAGGAACGCAGTCAGGCAAAAAACCGTCACATCGCCCTGCGGAAACTCCGGTACGAGATCGCGCTGCGTGTACACGCTGACCCGTCCGGCACGGAGTTCGAGCTGCTCCCCTCCCCTTCGCCCGCGAATCACGCCCGCCTCATCCCGTGGATCGCCGCGCTGTTCGACCGTCTGGCGACGACTGGTTTCGATCTCGCGCAAACCGCCGCGCTCTGCGGAGCGAGCGTGTCCCGGCTCGAACGCGCCATGCGGAAATATCCGCAAGTCTGGCGGACTTTTTCCGAATCCAGACAGAAAAACGGCGGCGAAGCTCAAGTTTGAAGAGCATCCGCCGCCGGAATTGGCGTGTTATTCTTTTTTGAACCGGATTTACGGATTGTAGATCAGCGGGCCCGTGCCGTCGCCGCCGGAATAGCCCGGAAGGTTGCGGCTGGAGCCGCCGTTGGAAGCGTTGCCGGCCTGCACGGAACGCGGCGTGATGATGATCGGATCCTGCGCCTGAGCCTGCTTCGGCTGTTCCGGAGCCTGTTTCCGAGGAGCTTCCTGTACGACCTGCGGACCCGGCTCGGCGGTTTTCGGCTGTTCCGCCGGACGGCTCTGCGGCGGCGGATTGTTCTGCGGACGCACCTTCGCGGACGGCGGATTGTTCTGCGGACGACGACCACCACCCCGTTCGGGTTCCGTGTTTCTCGGTTTGGGCTGAGGGGTGGGCTTGGACTGCGGATTGGTCGGAAGCAGGGAACCGATCATGCTGCCGTTGCTCAATGAACCGATCGTGCTGCCTGAACTCAAAGAACCGATCGTGCTGCCATTGCTCAGCGAACCGATCGTACTGCCCGAACTCAGCGAACCGATGACGGGTGACGACGTCTTCTGCTGGGCCGGTTTCGGCTGAGGCTGAGGCTGCGGTTTCGGTTGAGGTTGGGGCTGAGGCTTGGGCTGAGGAGCCGGACCGCGGCCGCCGGCATAGACGGTTCCCGCCGCGGCGCCGAGCAGGCACACGGTCAAAAGGACCGCCGCGATGCGTTTCAGAGAAAGCTTCATGGATACCTCCTTGCAAAACAAGTTCATTTCCGCGCGCCGGACACGCTTTTGCATCTTGCTCCGCAACACGCTGGAAAAGTTATATTCAATACGTTCTTTCTAACAATTTACACTCATGAATTGTTTTTGTCAAGTGCGCATCAATATTTTTTAGATAAAAAGCGCGTCTTTTCCGCGGATTCGGGTTGCAACTCGCGCTTGCGGGCTTATATTATCCTGAACTATTTCAGCAATACCCTAACCGGACGGAACAGAAAAACATCTCCCGTCCCAACTGTCACAGGAGCGATCCATGAGCAAACTTCAGGCAAAACGCGGCAAATTCGTGTGGTACGACGACAGCCTCCCGTTCGAGGAGCGCGTGGAAGCGATCATCAAAGCCATGACCGTGAAGGAAAAGGTCAGCCAGCTGCTGCACGATGCGCCCGCGGTCGAACGCCTCGGCATCCCCGCCTACAACTACTGGAGCGAATGTCTGCACGGCGTGGCGCGCGCCGGCATGGCAACCGTGTTCCCGCAAGCCATCGCCATGGCCGCCACGTTCGACACCGACCTGGAGTACCGCATGGGCTGCGCGGTCGCGGTCGAGGCGCGCGCGAAGCATGCCGCCGCCCGCAGGCTCTCCGGCGACGGCAGCACGCCGATCTACCGCGGCCTCACCTTCTGGACCCCGAACATCAACATCTTCCGCGATCCGCGCTGGGGACGCGGCCAGGAGACGTTCGGCGAGGATCCGTACCTCACCGGCGAGTTCGGCGCGGCGATGGTCCGCGCGCTCCAGGGCGACGATCCGAAGTACCTGAAGCTGGCGGCCTGCGCGAAGCATTTCTGGGGGCACAGCGGCCCCGAGGCGGAACGCCACCAGTTCGACGCGAAGATCAGCAAACGCGACGCGACGCAGACCTATCTGCCCGCGTTCAAAAAGCTCGTGACCGAGGCGAAAGTCGAATCCGTCATGGGCGCATACAACCGCACGAACGGCCAGGTGTGCTGCGGCAGCGCGAAGTACATCAGGGAGCTCCTCCGCAAAAAATGGGGCTTCCGGGGGCATTTCGTCTCCGACTGCTGGGCGATCATGGACTTCCACCAGCACCACAAGGTCACGCCCGACCAGACCGCCTCCGCCGCCTACGCGCTGAAGAACGGCTGCAACCTCAACTGCGGCTGCTCCTTCGAAAAGCTCCTCGACGCCTACGAAAAGAAGATGATCACGGAAGCCGACCTCGACGAGGCCCTGCGCCACGTCTTCATGACGCGCATGAAACTCGGCTGCTTCGACCGCGATGAGCTCGTCCCCCTCGCGAAGACGCCGATCTCGAAAGTCCACTGCGCCGAACACCGCGCAATCGCGCTGGAGGCCGCGCGCAAATCCGTCATCCTGCTCAAAAACGACGGCATCCTCCCGCTCAAGCCGACCGCGAAACTCAACCTCACCGGCCCGAACCTCACCAGCCTCCCCGCCCTCTGGGGCAACTACAACGGATTCTCCGACCACATGGTCACCGTCCTGGAGGGTATCGCCGCCAACGCCGACCCCGGCACCAGCTTCGAGCCGCGCAGCAGCGTGCCCCTGAACGGCCCCGCGGTCGATCTCTCGACCCGGAGCTGGCTCTATGACAAGAAATTCCCGGTCATCGCGGTCGTCGGTTTCGACGAGTCCATCGAGGGCGAGGAGAGCGACAGCACGGAACGCGGCTCCATCGCCCTGCCCGCCTCCCAGCGCTCCATGCTCGACTGGTTCTACAAGGAAGGCTTCCAAGTCGTCCTCGTGGTCATGGCGGGCTCTCCGGTCGACCTCCGCAAAGACGTGAAGAAGGCCGCCGCGATCGTCTACGCCCCCTACCCCGGCGAAGCGGGCGGCGCCGCCATCGGCGAGATCCTCTTCGGCAAAAACTGCCCGTCCGGACGCATCCCGTTCACGTTCCCCGTCGATCCCGACAAGCTCCCCGATTTCCACGACTACAGCATGAAGGACCGCACCTACCGTTACGCGAAGGACAACATCCTGTTCCCGTTCGGATTCGGCCTCAGCTACACCGAGTTCGAATATTCCAACGCCCGCCTCACGGATGCCCTTGCAAAGAAGGGACGCGTGACAGTCTCCACAAACGTCGCGAACGTCGGCGATTGCGCGGGCGACGAGGTCGTCCAGCTGTACATCAGCCACACGAAGCCCGGCGTGGAAGCCCCGCTCGTCGAGCTGAAGGGATTCCGGCGCATCCGCCTCGAACCGGGCGAATCGCGGCGCGTTTCCATCGACGTCCCCGCCGAAGCGTTCCAACTCGTCGATGCTCAGGGACGCTGGTTCATGCCGTCCGACGACGTCGAAATCTTCTTCGGGCACGACAGCCGCACCCTCGCCTCGAAAGTCCTCATACTCAGGCTCAAGAAGTAATCCGCTCCGCCTCCGTCTCTTTCGACAAAAGAAACAATCATATCGGCAAAAAGAAACCCGGGCACCTCGGTTTGAGGGGTCCGGGCATTTTTCGGTGTTTTTCCGAAGCGCGGCTTACTGCTGCACCTCCGCCTGAAGCGCGGCGTCGTCCGCGAGGACTTTGTCGGCCTGCGCCTTGCGGAAGTCCTTCAGCTTCGCGGCGAGCGCGGCGTCGGACAGCGCGAGCATCTCGACAGCGAGCAGAGCGGCGTTCTTTCCGCCCGCGGAACCGGCGGTGACGGTCGCGACGGGGATTCCGGGGGGCATCTGCACCATGGCGAGCAGGGAATCCAGCCCGTTGAACGGCGCGGAGGCCATCGGGATGCCGATGACGGGAAGCGTGGTGTGCGCGGCGATCACGCCCGCGAGGTGGGCGGCCATGCCGGCGGCGCAGATGAAGACTTTCGTGCCTTCGGCAGCCGCGTTTTTCGCGAGGTCCGCCGCCTCGTCCGGAGTGCGGTGGGCGGAAAGAATCCTGGCGCGGAAGGGTACGCCGAACTGTCTGAGCGTATCGAAAGCGCCCTGCAGGGAAGCGAGATCGCTCCTGCTCCCCATGACGATGGTGACGAGAGACATGATGAAAACTCCGTCGAAGCTGACGCGGCGCGGCTTATTCGCCGGGCGTCTTCTTCATGGGTTCGAGTTCGTCCTGGGCTTTTCTCTTCAGGGCTTCGAGTTCGTTCAGGATGTCGTTTTCGCCTTCCTTGGCGAATTCCGCCTCAAGTTTGCCTTCGGCGATCTCAAGAAGGGCGATGTCGAGGAAGTTGTCGTCTTTGCAGCGGACCATGGGACGGGACTTGCCGGAGGCCAGCATGGCGGCGCGTTTGGAGGCGAGGACGATCAGGACTTTCGCGTCCGGGACGACCTGTCTTGCACGGAGAAGATACTCGTTGTTCATGACAAAACCTTTCGAAAAGTTGATCAGTAGGCGATAACCTCTTCATGACGGGCGATGGTGGTGCAGTCGCCGCTCATGATGAGCTCGTAGTTGCGGAGGAAGTCGAACTTCGCGTCGCGGATGTAGCGTTCGGCGACGGCCTCGCGGGAGGCGTCCTTCTGCGCGTCGCGGAGGAGGAGCATGCCGACGAAGATGAACGTCTCGTTCTCGACGAGGGCGCGTGCGCGGAGGTTGCGGTAGTCGGGCGCGGTGGCCTTCATGCCCGCCACGAACTCGATCGAAGCGCGGTGCTGTTCGAGCATGCCCGCGACGATCTTCTTGAGTTCGCCGGAGAGGCCTTCGTCCGGGATGCCTGCCATCATCTCGGCGATGCGTCCGTCGAGCGTGCGGCTCATGACGCCGCCGATGGCGGCCACGACCTGGAGCTGGGTGGTGCCTTCGTAGATGTTCGTGATGCGGGCGTCGCGGTAGAGGCGCTCGGCGTCGAAGTCGTGCATGTAGCCGGTGCCGCCGTGGATCTGGATGCAGTCGTAGGCGATCTTGTTGGCGGACTCGGTGGAGAGCGCCTTGGACATCGGGGTCAGCACGTCGCACAGCGCGACGTAGAGCTTCGCCTTCTCGCGGACAGCCGGATCGGGCTTCTCCGCGCCTTCCGCGAGGTGGGTGTACGCCTGGCGGAGGTCCACGCAGCGGGTCGTTTCATACAGCAGGGCGCGGGAGGCGGCGAGCTGGGTCTTCATGCGTGCGAGCATGTCGTAGATCGCGGGGAACTTGTCGATGCTCTGCTTGAACTGTTCGCGCTCGGAGGCGTACTTGCGGGCCTCGCGGTAGGCGGCCTCGGCGATGCCGACGGCCTGCGCGCTGATGGAGACGCGTGCGCCGTTCATGAGGGACATGACGTACTTGATGAGGCCGCGCTTGCGCATGCCGCAGAGTTCCGCCGGGACGTGGTTGAACTGGAGTTCGCAGGTGGCGACGCCGTGGATGCCCATCTTATGCTCGATGCGGCGGACGACCAGCTGCGGGCACTTCTCGCAGATGAACATGGAAAGGCCGCGGCCGTCGGTGGTGCCTTCCTCGGAACGGGCGAGCACCAGGTGGATCTGGGAGCAGCCGTTCGTGATGAAGCGCTTCATGCCGTCGAGGTACCACTTGCCGTCGGCGTCCTGCGTGGCTTTCAGGCGCACGGACTGGAGGTCGGAACCGGAATCCGGCTCGGTGAGGTCCATGGAGCCATCGGCTTCGCCGGTAACGAAGCGCGGGATATATTTCTGGCGCTGTTCCTCGGAGCCGAACTCGCAGATGGTGTCGGCGATGTCCTGGAGGCCGAAGAGGTTCTGGAGACTGGCGTCGGCGCGGGAGACCATTTCGGTCATCATCGTGTAGACGGAGAGCGGGAAGTTGAGGCCGCCGTACTGGCGGGGCAGGATCACGCCCATGACGCCCGCCGCCTTCAGGTCGTTCAGGTTCTGGACCGTGAGCGGGTGGTAGGTCACGACGCCGTTTTCGAACTTCGGGCCTTCCTCGTCGACCTGGCGGGCGCGCGGTGCGATGCGTTCGCCCGCGACGTCGCCGATGACGTCGAGGATGCGGTGGAAGCTGTCGAGGGCGTCCTCGAAGCTTTCCGGCGCGGTGTCGTATTTCTGAGCTTCGGTGTAATCCTTCTCGATGAGGCTCATGGCCTCCTGAATCTCGAGGTTGTCGAGGGTAAAGAGCAGATCGGCGTTGTCTGTAAAGAAGTTGGACATGATGGTCTCCTCAGGCTTTCGATTTGTACGCTTTGATCATCATCGGGATGACCTGGTTCAGGTCGCCGATGATCCCGTAATGCGCCACGGAGAAAATCGGCGCCGCCGGATCCGTGTTGATCGCGATGATCTTCTTGCTTTCCGCCATGCCGGCGCGGTGCTGCACGGAGCCGCTGATGCCGCAGGCGATGTAGAGTTTCGGACGCACGGTCACGCCCGTCTGGCCGATCTGGTGGTCGTGGTCGATCCAGCCGGCGTCGACGGCCGCGCGGGAAGCGCCGACCTGTCCGCCGAGCGTCCTGGCGAGCTCGTGGATGAGCTTGAAGTTCGCGGCGGAGCCGACGCCGTAGCCGCCGGCGACGATGATCTGCGCGCCCTTCAGGTTCACGGTCTTCTCCTGGCGGACGCGTTCGATGACCTTCACGACCATCTCCTGCGCGGTCAGGGCCGGGGTGACGCGGGTGACCGTGCCGGTGCGGGTCGCATCGGGTTCGCCCATCTTCATCACGCCCTCGCGGACGGTGACCATCTGCGGATCTTCCCAAGTGTTCACGATGGTGGCGATGATGTTGCCGCCGAACGCGGGACGGATCTGCATGAGTTTGTTCTTGTAGACGATGTTGTTGCGCTGGTCCTCGAAATCGTCGATGCGGAGGTCGGTGCAGTCGGCGGTGAGGCCGGAAAGCTTTTCGGAGGCCACGCGCGGCGCCAGCTCGCGGCCCTTCATGGTCGCGCCGAACATGAGGATGTTCGGGCGGTGCTCGCGGATGAGGTCGACGATGACCTTGGCGAACGGCAGGACGGTGAACGGTTCCAGGCGCGGGTCTTCCACGAGGAAGACGTTGTCGCAGCCGTACTGGAAGAGCGTGGCGCAGCAGTGTTCGACCGTGTCTCCGAGGAGGAGCGCCTCGACCTTGACGCCGAGCCGGTCGGCGAGTTCACGGCCTTTGCTGACGAGTTCCAGGCTCACGTCAGCGATCTTGCCGCCTTCCTGTTCGATGAAAACCCAGACGTTTCCGATTGCGGTATTTTCCATTGCGCTCACCCCAGAGTATGATCTTCGATAAGTTCGTGTACGAGATTGCCGACCGCTTCCGGCGTCGGCGCGACTTCCTGGAAGTTCCCGGCTGTCAGGACGACGCTCAGGATGTGCTTCACGTTGGTCGGGGAACCGGCCTTGCCGAGGCGGTTGAATTCATCCTGCGGCACGCAGTACGCGGCATTCCATTCCCGGATCAGCAGGCCCTTCTCGGACAGCGCCGCGATCTCCTCGTCCGAGGCGGGTGCGCCCTTGGCGGCGGCGAGTTCGGACGGAGTCTTTGCTTTCTTGTACTTGATGATGCGGGAGGCGTTCTGCGGACGGGGCTGGTTGGCGTCGACCACGGTGAGGAGGGCGGGCAGCGGGGCTTCGAGCACTTCGTAGCCGCCTTCGATGGCGCGTTTCGCACGGATCTTGCCGTCGCCGAGTTCCTGCACTTCCTGCACGTAGGAAATCTGCGGAATGCCGAGCTTTTCGGCAATCTGCGGACCGACCTGGGCGGTGTCGCCGTCGATGGCCTGACGGCCGCAGAGGACGAGGTCGAAGTTTCCGATCTTCTTCGCCAGGCGGCTCAGCGCGAAGCTGGTGGCCAGCGTATCGGATCCGCCGAGCGCGCGGTCGGTCAGAAGCACGGTCTCGTCGGCGCCGCGGAACAGGGAGTCGCGGAGGATGCCGGCGGCGGCGGGGAGTCCCATCGTCGCGACGATGACTTTTGCGCCGTAACGGTCCTTCAGCTGGAGTGCCAGCTCAAGGGCGTTCAGGTCTTCGGGGTTAAAAATCGCGGGAAGCGCCTGACGGTTGATGGTTCCGTCGGGCTTCATGGCGTCGCCCGTGACATTCTTCGTGTCCGGGACTTGCTTCACAAAAACGAGGATTGTGCAGCTCATGACTGTTCCTTCCTGGGTTATTTCAACAGGTCGACAAATTTATTGTAAAAGAATAATATAGCATTCTTTTGGCGTTTTTCCAGTCCGTTTCCCGAAAAACACGGGGATTTCGTTTAGAGAACGCGGCCAGAATGACCCCATGCGGCATTCAAAAGACTGTCCGCCTCACCGGAACCGCGCCATGACCACTCCGTCGGCGTTCCTGTCCTCCGGGTCGTCCGGGATGGATTTCTTCAGGGAAACAGGAGGCGGATACAAATTCTTCGTGACATGGTCGTAATAACGGTTCGCGGGCAGGAACATCACGATCTTTTTATCCGGATTCGCGCTCACGAACTTTTTCACCCGACCGTATCCCAAATTACGCTTTTTGTCCTTTTCCTCCGCCTCCTTGCAGGTCAGACCATACTCGATTTCCCCGGGGGAAAGCACGTACAGGTCGTTTCTGTGATAAGCGAGGCAAACGGCATGCATGTTCGAACCATGCGCGATGATGATCGTGTCGGGCGTGATCTCATCCCGGCATTCCTCAAGGAATTCATCCAGGCTGCGGGCATTATAGACAAACTCCGGAACGACAAAAAAGGACGCGACAAAAGCCGGAATGACAGCGGATATGAAATAGGAAAGCTTGCGCGAGGTCTTTTTCTCCGTAAACGCCGCAAACGTGCCGAACAGGGTCAGGACCAGAGCATTGAACAGAATGAATAACTTCCAAGTCTCGCCCTTGCTGTAGAATGCAAAGTCAAAACAATTCGGCAGGACATAGTAGAGCACGATCAGCGCAACAGGGCCGGCAACCACACCTGCCGCGGCGAATATGATAAGAGGCACGTTGAACAGCTTGCCCTTTCCGTCCGGACGCTCCTCGAAATACCGGAACAGTCCGGCGGCAATCATGATCGAAATCGCAGGAAAGCACGGCAGAATGTAAGTCGGGAGCTTCCCGCTCGACGCGGACAGGAAAAGGAATGGACCGGCGAACCAGCAGATCAGGAACCGGAACCAGGAGTTCTTTTCACTCCGGATGCCGATCTTTTTGAACCCATATCCAATCGCAGGCGACAACAGGAACCATTCCGCCGCACCCCAGATCAGTGTCAGCACGAAATAGAAAGGCCCGTGCGGATGTTCGACCTTGGCCTCGCCCATGAAACCGAAACGGTTGAAATGCTCATCCACGACAAAATACCGCCAGAAGTCCGGCTGCGCCCGGTGGATCAGGATCGCCCACGGCGCGATTACGAGCAGAGCAACGACAAACGGGAGCCACGGCAGCGAGAAGATCGCCTTTAAGCACTTTTTGAGCTCAGAAACTACACCTTTCTTTCGTTCCGCCGTCCCGTTGGAATCGGGAGAAGATTTTGTGCGGCGCAGATCAAGGGCCGCATCTGCAAAATTCCAGACAAACCACGGCAGAACGGCCGTGACCGGCAGGGCGAATGCAAGAAAACCTTTTGTAAGAAACGCACATCCGGCGGCAGCTCCGGTCGCCATCAGCCACAACACGCATTTCAGGCGTTTCTTCGTCTGGTATCCCTCCACGGCGCAATAAAACGAAGCAATGGTCGCGGTCACAAACAGAGAAAATATCGCGTCCAGCGTACACGTCGTGCCGATGATGAACACAAGCGGCATCAACAGGAAAACGCCCGCCGCATACAACCCGATTTCGCTCTTTCCGGTCATCTTCGCGGCCAGAAGCAGTACGATCAGAGCCGCAAGTCCAGTCGACATCGCGGGCATGAAACGTCCCGCGAACGCGTTTTCCCCGAACACATGGATCGCCCCGGTGATCAGCCAGTAGCCCATAATCGGTTTTTCGAAATAACGTGCACCATTCAGATGCGGCGTCACGAAATCATGGTCGGCAAGCATTTCGCGCGGGATTTCGATGTAACGTACTTCGTCCGGCGAGAAGAGCGGACGCACGCCGATCAGGAGCATATAAAGAACGATAAAAATCAGAAGGGCGGCCGGAATATTGAATTTCAATTTCATGTGGGGCAGACTCCGTAGGGTTCACAATCAATCGGATGCACATGCCCGGGCAAAACAGAAAACGCATGTGCAACAAAAAGGTTAAGATATTAATATACATCCGTTCCGCCGGTTTGTCAAGTCTAAATAAATAGTCGCCTCCCTTTCTTTGCGGCACGCAATGGGGGCGGCAGACCTGAAAGCGCCTGCGTCAATACAGCAGGACCGCATAACCGGTTTTCAGTCCCGGACAGCTTTTCCAGATTCGTTCCGGACGCGGCATGGTTTCCTCAAAACTGTCTATTCTCGACAACGGGGTGATCACTGCGACGTGTCCATTTTTCGCTTTCTGCTCCCGGCAGAGTTCCTGCAATGCCGGAAAATCCGGGATAAACCGGTATTTCTCCTCAGGATAACTTATGCCGTAGGAGATTTCGTTCTGTTTTACCAACATCCGAACATCCGTGTTCCGGAAAACCCAGCAGACATCCTGGAACGGGCGGCGGTAGGTCACGAGGATGGTGTTTTCCTTCGGCAGTTCCTTTGCGACTTCCGCCAGGAACAGGTTCGGCGCCTGCCATTCCCTCATCCTGACGGGAAACACGAAATTGGACGCGACCAGCGGCGGCAACAGCGCGATCAGAAGCAGGTACAGCTTCGCGTAACGGTCGACCTCCTTCCAAGACAGGAACAAGCATGCCAGGCTCATTGCCGAAACAATGGCGATCAGAAGGACCTGTGCCTTGTCCTCTTTCATGAAAAGGACATCCGGAAAACCCGTCAGCAGATTGATCGTGACCAGCAGCAGAGTGAGCGGCAGAAGCACCGCCAGAACCAGCAGCGTCAGATGAAATGCCTTGTCGCGCCGTTCCTCCACGAAAAACTTCTCCAGACCCGCCGCGATCAGGACCGCCGCCGGCGGCAGACACGGCAGGATGTAAGTCGGCAGTTTCCCGCTCGAACAGGAAAGCATCAGAAACGGCAGAACGACTCCGCAAATGCAGAATTTCAGCAGCGGCGAAGCCTTCACCTGAACACGCCAGGCGCGGCTGAGATTCGGGATCATCAGCAGCCAGATCGCAAGCGCGGCCGCCATGAACGGGAAGAAGTAAAAGAAATTTCTGGAG
Source organism: Victivallales bacterium (assembly GCA_016285345.1). Classification (GTDB taxonomy): domain Bacteria; phylum Verrucomicrobiota; class Lentisphaeria; order Victivallales; family UBA1829; genus UBA1732. The sequence continues at coordinate 28,202 of JAEEQN010000016.1, forward strand.
TGCTGCGCCTTTTCCTGTCCGAAGAACCGGTTGATGTGTTCCTCAAAGAAGAAATAGCGCCAGAAGTCCGGTTCCTGCCGGTGGATCGCCAGACACCACGGCGCCGCGACCAGCAGCAGCACGACCAGCGGAATCCACGGCATCGTAAAGAGCTTTTTCCATTTCCGGTCCCAGATCAGATACGGGACCAGTGTCACCGCGGGGACGGCAAATGCCAGGAACCCCTTGGTCAGGAACGCGAATCCGCAGCAGAGGCCGCAGAGCAGAAGCAGCAGGATGCGTCTTCCCCGTCCCGTGTCATCCTGCGCCGCCAGAAAAAAGGAGACGGAAGCGCCTGTTACGAACAGCGTCAGAAACATGTCCGTGACGGCGACCGTCGCCAGCACATACACAAGCGGCATGGTTGCGAAAATCAGCGCTCCGAGCAGCCTGGAACGCGGATCGCGATAAAAATGTCCCATCAGCAGATAGACGATCCATGCGGTCGCCAGCATTGCCAGCATACACGGCAGGCGGAGCGCGAAACGGTTCATGCCGAAGACTTTGAACGACACGACAAACGCCCAGTAGCTGAACGTCGGTTTTTCAAAATAGCGCACTCCGTTCAGACGCGGGGACACATAATTTCCATTGAGCATCATTTCCCGCGGAATCTCCGCATAACGGGTCTCGTCCGGCGTCAGCATGGGACGCCCGCCGAGCGGGAGTATGCAGACCGCCAGAACAATCAGCGCGATCAGGATATACAGCCATTTTCTCTTGGTATTCCGTAAAAACTGTTCAAACATGGATTCCTCCGCAGTAAAACACGATAAGGGTATCTCTAAAAAGCGATCTTGCCAGTTGGACTTTCCTTCGGCACGAAAAGCAACCGGGAAACATTTTTTGAGGTTTTTATAAGATAGCGCTGGTACAAAGAAAAATCAAGCGTCATTCCGGCTTTTTCTTTCCACTTCATCATCTTTTCTTTCCTGTCGGGATTGAAAAAAGGCTTCCCGCGTGGTATATTATATGACTGCACTTGTTTAACCCGAACCGGCGGCGCCCATTTCATTCACAACGGACGCCGTCCCAACAACTGGAGAAACACAATGAAGTTTACGCACGAAGTGGACCAGATGGTGTGCGTCGCCAAGGGTCCGAAACACGGTCCCGCGCCGATCCCCCAGGAAGGTAAGTGGACGAAAGCCAAAGAGATCAAGGACATCTGCGGTCTGACGCACGGCGTCGGCTGGTGCGCGCCCCAGCAGGGCGCCTGCAAGCTCACGCTGAACGTCAAGAACGGCATCATCCAGGAAGCCCTCGTGGAAACGATCGGCTGCTCCGGCATGACCCACTCCGCCGCCATGGCCGCCGAGATCCTCCCCGGCAAAACGCTCCTCGAAGCCCTCAACACCGACCTCGTCTGCGACGCCATCAACACCGCCATGCGCGAACTCTTTCTCCAGATCGTCTACGGCCGCACCCAGACCGCGTTCTCCGAAGACGGTCTCCCGATCGGCGCCGGCCTCGAAGACCTCAAGCAGCTCCGCTCCATCACCGGCACCATGTACAGCACCGCCGAAAAGGGCGTCCGCTACCTCGAAATGGCCGAAGGCTATGTGACCGGCCTCGCTCTCGACGAGGAAAACAAGGTCATCGGCTACCAGTTCGTCAACCTCGGCAAGATGATGGAATTCGTCAACAAGTCCTCCACGAAGGACCTCGAAAAAATGTCCGTCAAGGAATTCATTTCCAAGTTCCAGAAATCCTACGGCCGCTTTGGCGACGCCGTCAAAGTCATCAACCCCCGCAAGGCATAAGGAGCGTTCATCATGGCACTTTTTGAAAGCTACGAGCGCAGAATCGCGCAGATCAATAAATTCCTGAAAGAAAACGGAATTTCCTCCATCGAAGAAGCCGAAAAGATCACGAAGGCCAAAGGCCTCGACATCATCCAGCGCGTCCGCGACATCCAGCCCATCTGCTTCGAAAACGCCTGCTGGGCCTACCTCGTCGGCGCCGCCGTCGCCATCAAGCGCGGCCAGACCGTCGCCAGCGAGATCGCCAAGACCCTCGGCGAAGGCCTCCAGAGCTTCTGCATCCCCGGCTCCGTCGCCGACGACCGCAAGGTCGGCCTCGGTCACGGCAACCTCGCCAGCATGCTCCTCCAGGAGGAGACCCAGTGCTTCGCGTTCTGCGCCGGCCACGAATCCTTCGCCGCCGCCGAAGGCGCGATCGGCCTCGCCAAGTCCGCGAACAAGGTCCGCAAGAACCCGCTCCGCGTCATCCTGAACGGCCTCGGCAAGGACGCCGCCCAGATCATCTCCCGCATCAACGGCTTCACCAGCGTCGAGACGAAGTTCGACTACTACACCGGCAAGCTCAAAATCGTCTCCGAGACAGCCTACTCCAAAGGCGAGCGCGCCGCCGTCCGCTGCTACGGCGCCGACGACGTCCGCGAAGGCGTCGCCATCATGTGGAAGGAAGGCGTGGACATCGCCATCACCGGCAACTCCACCAACCCGACCCGCTTCCAGCACCCCGTCATGGGCACTTACAAGAAAGAGCGCATCGCCGCTGGCAAGCCGTTCTTCTCCGTCGCTTCCGGCGGCGGCACCGGCCGCACCCTGCACCCGGACAACATGGCCGCCGGTCCCGCCAGCTACGGCATGACCGACACCATGGGCCGCATGCACTCCGATGCCCAGTTCGCGGGTTCCTCCTCCGTCCCGGCGCACGTCGAGATGATGGGCCTCATCGGCATGGGCAACAACCCGATGGTCGGCGCTTCCGTCGACGTCGCGGTCGCGGTCGCCCAGGCCATGTCCGGCAAGGCCGCGAAGAAGGCCGCCCCGGCCAAGAAAGCCGCTGCCCCGGCCAAGGCTGTTGCCAAGAAGGCCGCCCCGGCGAAGAAGGCCGCCAAGAAGAAATAACCGTCCATCCGTGCGGCGCCCTGCCCTCTTTTTCTGCTGAATTGAACGGGGCCCGCACTTAAAAAACCGCGGCATCGTGCGCGAACGTCCGGCGGCGGATTCCGCCCCGGGATCAGAATCCACACGGTGCCGCGAACCATTTTCCCCTCCGCTTTCCAGCTTGTTTCCGCCCGTTGAAAGGAGATCCCCATGAAAGGCAAACGCATCCCGAAATCCAGACCGCGCAGACAGCCCCGCCGCGACGACGCCGAACCCGTGTCCGCGTCCTTCATCGACTCCTGCGCGCACATGGAGCTGCCCTCCCTCGCCATCGTGGGTCGCCCCAACGTCGGCAAGTCCTCCCTCTTCAACGCCATCCTCGGACGCCGCCAGGCCATCGTGCATTTCGACTGCGGCGTCACGCGCGACCGCGTGAGCGCGTCCGGCGTCTGGCAGGGCCGCCGTTTCAACCTCATCGACACAGGCGGACTCGGCATGTTCGAGAACGAGACGAACTCCGTCGGCAAGTGGGACAAGCTCATCGCCGAACAGGTCGCCGCCGCCATCGAGGACGCCGCGGCCATTCTGTTCGTCGTGGATGTTCAGGCCGGCCTTCTCCCGCTCGACCACGGCATCGCCGACCGTCTCCGCGCCTGCGGCAAGCCCGTCTACCTGATTGCGAACAAAGCGGACAACCGCGAGGACGCCCTCCTCGCGGACGATTTCCACACGCTCGGATTCGAGCACATCCACCCCGTTTCCTGCCTCCACAAGCGCGGCATCGAGGACGTCCTGGAGGACGCGCTCTCCGGCATCGAACCCTCCGACGCCGAGCTCGCCGCCCACGTACTGAAGATCGCCGTCCTCGGCCGCCCGAACGTCGGCAAGTCCTCCCTCGTGAACCGCCTCATCGGCAAGGACCGCGTGATCGTCAGCGACGTCGCGGGAACCACGCGCGACTCCATCGACGTCGAATTCGAGCTGAAATGCTCCGACAGCGAGACCGTCCGCGCCGTGCTCGTCGATACCGCCGGACTCCGCAAGAAATCCAAGGTCGACGGCGCTGTCGAGCAGTACAGCATGATGCGCGCACAGCATTCGCTCGACACCTGCGACATCGTGCTCTTCGTGGTCGAGGCGGACAAGGGCGAAGCCACCTCGCAGGACAAGACCATCGCGCGCATGATCGAGGAATCCGGCAAAGGCTGCATCCTCGTCGTCAACAAGTGGGACATCCGCCCCGAAAAAATGCCTCGCGAAGAGCTCATCCGCGAATTCCGCGCATCCCTGCCGAAAATGAGCTATGCGCCGCTCGTCTTCGTCTCCGCCCTCACCGGCGAAAACCTCGCCGTACTCTATGACCTCATCGCGCAGGTCCGCGCCCAGCTTTCCGCGCGCATCTCCACCGCCATGCTGAACCGCGTGATCCAGGACGCCACGACACGCACCGCGCCCCCGGTCGTCGGCCTTAAGCCGCTCAAGATCTACTACGGCACCATGACCGAGACCGCGCCGCCGCACTTCATCCTCTTCATCAATAAGCGCGAATACTGCGCCGACAGCTACAAGGCGTACCTTTCCAACTACTTCCGCAACGCCTTCAACCTCGTCGGCGTCCCCATCCGCATCGTCCTGCAGGAACGCGACCGCCGCGACCTTTCCGAGGTCGTCAACCACGCCGGGAGCTCCAGCAACGCGAAGAAGAAGTTCGCCAACGCGAAGCAGGCGAAAACCGCGAAGAAGAAGTCCATTTTCAAGAAGAAAGTCGCCGCGCAGAACAAACGCCGCGCCGATCAGGACTGATTCCCGGCACCCCCTCCTTCAAACAGTCCGCATTGTTTTTTGGCGTTGTTTCGCCTTCCGGTTTACTTGGGCTTTGACCGGCAGTCCATGCTTCAGGTATTCCGGGAGACTTTTCTTTTGAGTTGAACGGACACAAAAAAGCTCCGGCGGACCGTTATGATCACACCGGAGCGGATGTCTGATTCAGGAGAAGGATTAATTCTCGTTTTCGCCCCAGACTCTCTGGTTCCAGGTCCAGTAGCCGGAGGGTTCACGGGCGCTGACTTGGGAGAGCTTCGTATTGACGGTCTGCTCGGGACGGAGGTTCGAGGCATGCCCGTCGATGAAGGAATAGTTCCAGGAGAGACTCACATGCCAGGGCTCCGCCCAGTAAGTCTTGTCGCCGTTGGAGACCTGACCCTTCTTGACGAATTCGCCGCCGAGACCGTTCTGGTCCCAGTGGTGGCACAGGCTGCCGACCTTGATCGAAGTATACGTGTAGTGCGACGTCGTATTGTAGACATATCCGGGGGCGTTGGAGTTGGTGGCGCCCTTGTTCCAGGAAGCGTCGCATACGTAGATCATCTGGGACGGGATTTTGAACTTCGTGGTCTTCAGGACCGGGCCGCTCGGAATGGACGTGGCATTGCTGGTGCCCTTCACGGAATAGACGGCGGAACGGTTGATGCCGTAGGAAAGTTTCGGCATAGTGAGCTCGCCGACACCCTTCGTGGCTTCGTCGGCGGGGCACTCGAAGAGGTGGGTGGTCTTCACCGCCTGAACCCATTTGTCTCTGTTGGTGGAATAGCTGCTGTACGGCATCTCGGCCGCGCCGCCGATCTGATTCCAGAGAATGGCCGGCCAGATATTGACGCCGTCGCCCCATGCGATCGGGGTCACGAAGGCGTTGTAGGAAGCCGCGTACAGGTGATTCGACTGCGCGAACTGTTTGCAGTTCGAGGTGCACTGCGCCATCTTCGCGGTTCTTCTGGCGGCCTGCAGCGCGGGCAGAAGCATTGCGGCCAGGATCGCGATGATCGCGATCACGATCAGCAGCTCGATCAGCGTGAAGTGTTTGGAGTAACGGGATTTCATGATGCCGTCCTTTCAAGTTGGTATTGAATAAAAATTGGAATGCGCGGGGAACACCGCGGTTCGCCTCAAAATCCGCCTTTCGGCAGGAAAAATGATACGATCCGCAAATATGTTTGCTGTAATATAATATTCGCATGCACATATTTCAAGCGGGTTTTAGAGTTTTTTAACGTAAAATCGAAATGTTTCTAAAATTCTTTCCAGACGCAGCCACAAAGGGTAGAACCGATTCGAAGGAAAAAAACACCGTCCGCGCCTTGACTTTGCCGTCCCGCCGTGCTACAGTAAAGGGAAACGTATCCGCATCTTCACCCTCGTTCAGGCGTACGGCAGACATCCGTGCGCCCGGAAAAGTTCAAGGAGTTCTCCCCATGTCGTTCCGTTCCTTCCGGAAATTCGCCGCGGCGGCAGCCGTCTGCTGCGCCGCCATCCAGATGACGTCGGCCGACCTTCAGGCCCAGACCGTGCAGCACACATCATTCAATGGAAACTATAAGCTTTTCCTCACCCTCGTCAACAAGGATTCCCGTGTCCGGATCCTCGTCGACGACGCGGACTATACCTGCGTGAAAAAGGCCGCCGAGATGTTCAGCTCCGACCTGAAAGCCATCACGGGACGCGAGGACGCCGCCAAGGTCGAGAACGAACTCAGATACAGCACAAAGGAAGCCCTGGTCGTCGTCGGCACGCTCGGACACAGCAAATTCATCGATCAGCTCATCGAGAAAGGCAAGATCGACGTCTCCCAGATCAAGGGGAAATGGGAACACACCCTGACCGCCTGCGTCAGGAATCCGTTCGACAGCGGCGAAGACGCCCTCGTCATCGCGGGCAGCGACCGCCGCGCCGCCGCATTCGGCCTCATGAAACTCTCCGAGGATTGCGGCATGTCTCCGTGGAACTGGTGGGCGGACGTCCCGCCGAACCGTGTCGAGTCCTATATCTTCTGGCCGAGCGCGGTCGACCGCGGCGAGGTCAGCATCGGACGCATCGACGCGCCGAAGGTGAAGTACCGCGGCATCTTCATCAACGACGAGGACTGGGCGCTCCACGAGTGGGCGAAGAACAACTTCGAAAAGGACGGATTCGGGCGCATCGGCCCCAAGACCAATGAAAAGATATTCGAGCTCATGCTCCGCCTCCGCATGAACTATTTCTGGCCCGCCATGCACGACGTCAGCGTCGAGTTCGGCGCGGTCCCCGAAAACCCCGTCCTCGCCGACCGGTACGGCATCGTGATGGGCGCGAGCCACTGCGAGCCCATGCTCCGCAACAACTGCCACTGGAAGAAGGAAGACGGCGAGTGGAACTACATCACGAACCAGGCGAAGATCGACTCCTACTGGAAGGAAAGCGTGGACCAGCGCGGCGACAAGGAAGCCGTCTGGACGCTCGGCATCCGCGGCATCCACGATTCCTCCATGCAGGGCGCGAACACGATGGACGAGAAGAAGGCGCTCGTCTCCAAGGCGATCGCGAACCAGCGCGCCATGCTCGAAGCGGGCGTGAGCAAGGAATGGGGCCCCATAGCCCAGTGCTTCGTGCCGTACAAGGAAGTCCTCGCCATCTACGACGCCGGACTTGAAGTCCCCGAGGACGTCACGCTCGTCTGGGTCGACGACAACTACGGCTACATCCGCCGCCTCGGCAATCCCGAGGAACAGAAGCGGTCCGGCGGCTCCGGCGTTTATTACCACATCTCCTACTACGGCGGGCCGCACTCCTACTGCGAACTGAACACCACCCCGCCCGGCCTGATGTACCTCGAACTCCTCAAAGCATATAACAACAACACGCGCGGCCTGTGGGTGCTGAACGTCGGCGACCTCAAACTCATGGAGATCGGCGTCGACTACTTCGCCCGCCTCGCATGGGACCCGACTCTTTCATCCGGCGGACAGGAAAACTCCGCGCTCCAGCAGGAACGCTTCTTCTCCGATTTCCTCGCAAAGAACTTCCGCGGCGTCCCGGAAAGCGGCATCCAGGAATGCTATAAGACGCTGGAACGCTATTTCACGCTCGGATTCTTCCGCAAGCCCGAGGAAATGTCCATCACGTGGGCGAAGGATCTCCCCGACGCATACATCCCCGTGCTCAAAAACCTGTATGAAGAGCTGATCCGGTCCGCGAAGAAGGCCGAGGAGCAGATCCCCGACGCCGCCATGAAGGACGCCTGGTTCGAGCTTGCCGGATATCAGGCGCAGTACCTCGGCAACGCCGGGCTCATCTTCCTCGCCTGCCGCGAGGCGTCGAAACAGAATCAGGACCTCCGCGCCGCCGCCGAGCCGTACATCAAGGCAATCGACGAAAACCGCGAGCGCTTCGGCAAGCTCCACGACGGCAAGTGGGCGGGATTCCTCCCCGACACCGTCCGCAACCGCACAACCAACAACGAATGGTGGACGCACATGCAGTGGCCGTGGAACGACGGACGCGGGTGGCATTTCGGAAACACCGACCACAAGAAGGGCCTGGAATCCGGACTCGCGCTCGCCACGCCGGACAAGGTGAACAACTGGCTGACCTTCCGCGGCATCGGGGAACTCGACCTGCTGTCCGGCAAGCCGTACATGGTCTCCCCCAACGAGGCGGAAAACAGATTCTGCACGTTCTCGACCGATGTAATGCGCAAGGACATGGACAAGGCCGACCAGACGCTGGAATACACGTTCAAGACGGATAAAGCCGAGGCAAACGCCCTGATCGACTTCCTGCCGTCCTACGAGCTCTACCCCGGCAGCCAGGCGCGCGTCGCCGTCCTGCTGAACGGCGAAGAGGTCCAGACCGTTTCCGTGCCGCATTCCGACAGCCTGAAGGAGGAAAACGGCCCGCGCAGCACGCTTATCCTCGACAATTTCGCCCGCGTGGTCGTCCCGCTGAAGAACCTCAAGAAAGGCGAAAACAAGTTCACGATCCGCGCCGTCGATCCCGGCGTCTCCGTCCGCGCGGTCTATCTGCCGAACAAGTAAACCAACATCAAGTTAACCCCGCCGATGTCTGTGATGAACAGGCATCGGCTTTTTTGTCGTCTTTCACTTGAAATAATCTAACGTTGGGTTTATATTATTCCAATACACCGCGAACAGGAGGTCAAACGAAATGAACAGCTTTGCCGAGATGCTTGGGATCAATACATCGGAGAATAAGACCTGCTTCCTCGGGACGACCGACGAGGGCATGGCGGTCCTGGTCAACGGAAAAGACTTTTTCCTGCGCTATGCGGATTTCCCGTGGTTCGAATACTGCGGCGCGACGGAACTGCGCGACGTCACGGCGGACCGCTGGGGCGTATACTGGAATACGATCGGAATCGACCTGCCGATCGAGGCTCTGGAACACCCGGAACAGTTCCCCGAAAAGATTTCCGTGGAATCCTGGCTCAAGGCAAGAAGCCGCAGTGCCGCCCGAATCCTCGGTCAGGTCAAATCCGCACGAAAGGCAGCCGCAAGCCGCCGCAACGGATTGAAGGGCGGACGTCCGCACAAGAAGGAAACCTCGCCTCATCGTTCGACTGCGGCAAAACGGCTTTCCAAGCACGAATCCGCCTGAAAAAATGATTTGAGTTCCCCTCTAAAAAATATGCCGGTGTCCGCAAAACAACGGGCGCCGGCTTTTCTGGCTTTCTTTTGGGAAAAGGATCAGATCGGTTTCACCGTGAAGACTTCGGCCTTCAGCGCGGTCGTGACGACCGGCGCGCCCTTTTCCAGCGCGACCTCGGAAAACGCCGCGATCTCGCGCGTGGAGTCGCCGAGGTCGAGGATGACCTTGCCGCGTCCGCCCGCCGGAATGGCGAGGTACACGGTGCCCTTCTGCCCGACGAGCGACGCGTTCGCGCGCGTGCCGCTCTGCTGGAGCTTCAGAATGGACATGATGAGGTAGGCGGTGATAACCATGGTCACGAGGCCGCAGGCGATGGCGACGCCGAAGCCCTTCCAGCCGTGTTCGCCGAACACCACGCCGCCCCAGCCGAACATGGCGATGAAGGCCAGGATGGAGCGGAAGGAGATCAGTTTGAAGTCGAAGATGCCGGAATCGGGGTGGACGATGTCGATCTCGCCGTCCATATCCACGTCGACGTCGCCGGATTCGGCCCCGCCCATCCCGAAGAGGGCCGCGACGGCCGTGATGGCGAAGATCGCGGATCCGCCGATGGCGAATCCCCAGTAGACGGACATCATGCCGCCGCCGTTCACAAATTCGCTGATGGTACCGAGAACGATCATATTTGCCTCCTTGTCTCCCCCGGAAGGGGATGGTTTGTTTTTCGGAAAAACGGAAACCGTTATTTCTTGCGGCCGAGCTCGGCGGAACGTTCCGCCGCCGCGATCACGCAGTTCTCCACGATGCCGCGGAATCCGGCGACGTCGAGCACGTGGATTCCGCGCGCCGTCGTGCCGTTCGGCGTGATGACCGCGTTGCGCAGCGCGGAGATCGCCTGCGGGTCGCGTTTGCACATCTCGGCGGTGCCGAGCACGGTCTGGATGGCGGATTCGACGGCGAGGTCGCGCGGCAGGCCGCAGTAGACGCCGCCCTCGGCAAGGCCGAGGATGAACTCCATCACGAACGCGGGGCCGCTTCCGCTCAGGCCGGTTACGGCGTCGAGCAGAGACTCCGGCACCTCGCGGACGAGGCCGAAGCTGGAAAGGATCTCCTGCGCGCAGTCGCGGTCGGCGGCCGTGGCTTTCGGCGACATGGCGAAACACGTCATACCCTGCTGAACGAGCGCGGGCGTGTTCGGCATCACGCGGACGATGCGGTTCGTGGACGCGAGCGCCGCCAGGGATTCGAGCTTGAGCCCGGCGACGATCGAGATCAGGAGCTTACCGCGGAGGGCGGCTCCGGCTTCCTTTAGCGCAACCGGGGCGACCTGCGGCTTCACCGCCAGCAGGACGGTCGAGGCGTCTTTCAGAGCGGCGGCGAGCGTCGCGGCGGTTTTGCAGCCCGTGGCGTCGGTGAACTTCTTCGCCGCCACTGGGCTCACATCGTATGCGAGGATGGACGAGGCGGGGACGCCCTTGGAAACGAGGGAAACGGTGATCGCGGTCGCCATTTTTCCGGCGCCGATGACCGCGATCCGGGATGTATTCTTGCTGACTGTCTTTTTCATGCTGTGCAACCTCAAAAGATTAAAGGACGAGGATGTCCGAAACGACGTTCCGGGTGAAGATGATGCGCTTGCCGACCAGGTACTCCGTCCAGAAGCACCAGGTATCCAGCGTGGGCGACGGCGTGCGGAACGCGCACGGCGGGCCGAACGCAAGCTCGACCTCATGACGCGTCATCCCCTTTTCGACGATGCCCGCCTTCAGTTTTTCGATCGTGAGCGCGCGGATGCCGACCGTGAGGTCGGATTCGTTTTTCGTGGAGAAAAGCTGGCGGACATAGTCCTCTGCGGACATCATGCGATATTCATCGGAGTATTTGATGCGGAAATCGCGTTTGTCCTTCACCGTGGTGAAGCAGATCTCGCGGTCGGACGCGGACGTGATGACGACCTCCGTGCCGAACGGCAGGATCTCGCCCTTGAGCATGTTCAGCGTGTCCATCCGCATCGGGTCGGTGTACCACAGGTTGTAGCTGGTGTAGATCGGCGCCTGTTCCGGGATTTGCAGCACCTCGGAAACGATCATTTCGTGGGCGCAGCCGCAGAGCGCGAACACGGCGGCGAACAGGAAAAGGGAAAGGCAATGGCGAAGTCTCATGATGTTATTTCCTTGTTGTGGAATTGGTTTCGGATGCGGGAGAGGATTCCTTCACGGACTCCAGGACCGAGGCGCTGCGGAGAATCTCGACGGCGCGTTCCAGCTGGACGTCGCGGACGCCGTCGGCCAGTCCCGGATCGATCACGCCCGGATAGTCGTTCAGCTGAGCATAGAACGCCTGCTGTCTCTGGGGCGGGATTTCGACCGTGATGTCGGGCTGGAGCCCGACGTTGTGAATGGGCGTGTGCGACGGGGTGAAGTAGTGCGCCACGGTGATGCGGAGCGCGCCGAGGTCGCCGATGGGCATGATGTTCTGCGCGGAGCCTTTGCCGAACGTCCTTTCCCCGAGCACGACCACGCGCTTCATGTCGCGCAGGGCGGACGCGGAGAGTTCGGCGGCGCTGGCGGAATTGCCGTTCACGAGCAGGATCACCGGCAGATTATAGTATTTCGTGCAGTTCACGGTCTTGTAGGTCTGGTTCTTGGACGGGTCGCGCCATTCGAGCGTGACGAGTGTCTGGTCCTCCTTCACGAACCGGCTGCACACCTCGACCGCGCTGTCCACGATGCCGCCGGGGTTGTTCCGCAGATCGATGACCAGCGAGCTCATGCCTTCCGCGGAGAGCTTGGCAAGCGCAGTATCGAGGCGGCCCGGCGTGTCGCGCGAGAACTGGAGGATGCGAAGATAACCGATGCCGCCGCTGTCCGGAAGGATGTGCACGCCGACCACGCTCGGCACTTCGACCGTGCCGCGGACCACGTGCATGGAGAGTTCGTCCTTCACGCCCGCGCGCCGCACGCCGAGTTCGACCGTGGTGCCGACCTCGCCGCGGAGCATGCCGATGCAGTCGGAGAGCTTGAGCTTGTTCAGGTCCTGTCCGTTGATCTTCACGATCACGTCGCCGGCCTTGATCCCGGCCTTCTCGGCGGGGCCGTCCTCCGTCACGCTCACGATCTCAAGCATGCCGTTGCGGGTGGACAGCGTGACGCCGACGCCGCCGAACTGCGCGGAAAAATCCTTCTGCGTCTCCTCGAACGACTGCGGCGTCTCGAAGTTGCTGAACCGGTCGAGGTCCTGCATCACGCCGCGCAGAGCCGAACGGAACATGTCGCGGTAGTTCGTCTTGCTCCCGTCCACATAGTGCGACCGGAGCAGAGAGAGCCCGTACAGGAACGTGATCATTTCCTTGCACGCGTCATCGTCCAGCCGGATCTCGGGGAGCGGCTGCCGCGGATTCTGCGCGGGCATGGGGACCGTATCGTCCGCCTGTGCAAAAATGCCGGCCGTCAGGGCCAGCAGGATCAGTATCGTCTGGAATCGTTTCATGAGGAAGCCTCGCATCGTGAACAAAATCTTTATCACAATAATCTAATGCCTTTTCCCCGGACTTTCAAATCATTTTTGCAAAAAAACAAGGTCTTTTTGCCCACCTATGGCCACACAATGCGGCAGGAGGACAGATTCAAGGCGGGAGAAGCGGAGAAAAACGAGGTGGGAACGAGGCTGGAACCGATCGGATCAGTCGAACATCCTGCGCTTGCCGGAGAACGTCTCGGACAAGCCGTCGGCGGGGAAACGCCTTGTGAGGCGGCGCGCCAGGATCATAGCGATCGTACCGGCCAGCACGTCGGACCCCATTTGCGTGGAGAGAAGCAGCGTCAGTGCCGTATCCTCGTTTCCGGTCAGCCGGAAGAACAGCAGGACCAGCAGGGAAAGCGGCACCAGGAATCCGAGGATGCGCATCACGTTCAGCATCGCCGCGGCCAGCGGACGCCCGCAGCCGGTAAAGAAGAACCCGGAATAACGGTGGACCTCCAGGAACGCGAACCCCCACGGCAGGATCCGGAGCGCAAACGTCATCACGGCACGCATTTCGACCTTGTCGGGATCGGCCAGGAACTTGTCGGCGATTTGCGGAGCGAAGAGGAAGAAGATCACCGACATCGTCATCAGGTAGAAGAACGCGAAGCGCATGGCGAAACGGCGGCAGCCGTTGATGCGGCTGTACAGGCGCGCGCCGTAGTTCTGCCCGATCATCGGCATCAGGGACACGCCAAGCGACATCGGGAAGAAGAATGCGATCACCTGAACACGCTGCGCCGCCGTGATAGCGCCGATCACCACGTCTCCGAAATGCGACGTGATCCAGGTCATGATGAACTGCCCGATCGGCAGCATCAGCGAACCGAGACAAGCCGGAATCGCGAACGAGACGATGCGTTTCCACAGGCTCGCCAGTTTCGCGAACCGGATCGCGCGGAACCGGATAAGATGGTGTTTTTTCCAGAGGATGCACAGGACCGGGGTCGTACCGATCACCTGCGCCGTCACGGTCGCCCAGGCCGCCCCGACCACGCCCAGCCCGAATCCGAGCGGGATGCCGCACACTTCCTTCTGGAACATGTACACGGGGTCAAGGAATGCGTTGGAGGCCAGCCCCAGCACCATCGTCGCGCTCGCCATTTTGGAGTCGTTGGCGGTCACCAGGAGGTTATTCCCGCTCATGCCGAGCGCGGACGACACGCAGGCCCAGAACCAGATATCCATGTACGCCGTAGCCAGGCGCGTCGCCTCGGGCGAAGCGTGCATCACGTTTCGGTACACGGCGCGTGTGACGAGCGGTCCGATGATGGCGAACGACAGGGAGACGAGCGTGATCAGAAACAGTCCCGTGCTCACGAGCTGTTCCGCGCGCCAGCGGCGTTTCCCGCCGAGCGACTGCGCAGTCGTGGTCATCACGCCCGCGGAAAGTCCGTGGAAGAAGCATCCGCAGATCATCACGAGCGGCGCGGTCAGGCCGATGGCCGCCATCGGCGCATCGCCGTCCAGACGTCCCACGAAGTACGCGTCGACCAGGTTGTATCCGCTGATCGTGAGCGTGCCGGGCAGCATCACGAGCGCCGTGCGCAGCATTGTGCCCGCGATCGGCCCCTTCGTGTAGGTCTCGTTGTCGCCCTTCCGGCCTCGGATCAGCCCGAAAAGACGCCGGAAGAACGCCGCCGGACCGGTCTTTTTCGGGGAAACGCCGGATGCCTGTTGATTGGATGCCATAATGAATCGGAAAAAGTGAAAGAAAGGTTGCGGAAAAAATATGAACATATAATATATATGTTTTTTTTGATTTTTCAATTAATATCCAAAATAATCCGGCAAAGAAAAAGCTTTTTTCCGGTCTCTGCTCCGAACAAAACGTTCCGAAATCGCTTTTATCATGTCCAATCAACGGACATCTTCACGTTAATCTTACGTTATTTTTTGTTTTTTCCGTAAAGACTGCTTGATTTTTTTAGAATAAAAGATTATAGTTTTCCGTTTGCGCACCGCCGCGGACATATTCCTTTGTACATACTTAATCCAAAACATAACACAACAACAGGAGTTTAACCCTTCATGAAGAAGAACAACATCGCGGTCATCCTGATCCTCGCCGTCTCGGCGGTGCTGTTTACGCTGGGAGTCATCAAAAAAATCCAGCATATGACATCCGGCGCAAGCAAGTCCGGAAACATTATCGCCGTCATCCCGAAAGGTACCGCCTCCATGTGGTGGGAAGTCGTCCGCAGCGGCGCGGAACAGGCCGGCAAGGAAGAAGGCTACACCATCAGCTGGAACGGTCCCGAGCAGGAAAACGACCGCGAGAAGCAGATCCAGTCGGTCGAAGACGCCCTCACGCACGGCATCAAGGCGCTCGTGCTCGGCCCGAACGACTCCAAGGCGCTCGTCCGCCCGGTCGAAAAAGCCAAGGAGACCGGCATCCCGGTCGTGATCATCGATTCCAGCATCGAGACCGACAAATATGATTCTTTCGCCGCCACGGACAACGTCCTGGGCGGAGCCGAAGCCGCACGCCGTCTCGGCGCGGCCCTGAACGGTCACGGCAAAGTCATCCTCACATGCTTCATCCAGAACTCCGCCTCCACCGACGACCGGGCGAAGGGCTTCAAGGAAACGCTCGCGAAGGAATTCCCCGGCATCGAGCTGATCGCCGAACAGTACACGCTCGGCACGGTCGAGGACGCCCGCCAGAAGACCGTCGACATGCTCACCAAGCACAGCGATACCGACGGCGTTTTCGCGGTCAACCAGCCCGTCTCCGTCGGCGCGTACAAGGCGCTCCAGACGCAGGGGCTGACCGGCAAGGTCAAGTTCGTCGGCTTCGACTCCGACCCGGTCCTCCTTGAAGGCATCGAAAAGGGCGAGGTCGACTCCCTCATCGTCCAGAACCCGTTCGAGATCGGCTACTCCGGCGTGAAGACCGCCGTCGCGATCCTCCAGGGCAAGCAGGTCGAAAAGCTCAAGCCCATCCCCAGCATGATCGTCGACAAGTCCAACCTCGACGAGATGAAAGTGAAATTCCCTGCCGCGCTCGGGCTCACTTCCGGCAAACCCAAAGATAAGGCGCAGACCGGCAAAACCATCGCCGTCATCCCGAAAGGCACCGCCTCCATGTGGTGGGAAGTCGTCCGCAAGGGCGCGGAAAAGGCCGGCGAGGAGGAAGGCTACAAGATCAGCTGGAACGGCCCCGAACAGGAAAACGACCGGGAAAAGCAGATCCAGTCGGTCGAGGATTCCCTCACCCGCGGCGCGGTCGCGCTCGTGCTCGGACCGAACGACGCGAAGGCGCTTGTCCGCCCGGTCGAAAAGGCGAAAGCCTCCGGCATCCCCGTGGTCATCATCGACTCCAGCCTTGAGACCGACAAGTACGACTCCTTCGCCGCCACGGACAACGTCGAGGGCGGAGCGGACGCCGCACGCCGCCTGGGCGCGGCCCTGAACGGTCACGGCAAAGTCATCCTCACCTGCTTCATCCAGAACTCCGCTTCCACCGACGACCGGGCCAAAGGCTTTAAGGAAACCCTCTCGAAGGAATTCCCCGGCATCGAACTCGTCGCCGAACAGTACACGCTCGGCACGGTCGAAGACGCCCGCCAGAAGACCGTCGACATGCTCACCAAGCACAACGACATCGACGGGCTCTTCGCCGTAAACCAGCCCACGTCCGTCGGCGCGTACAAGGCGCTCCAGAGCCAGAAGCTCACCGGCAAAGTCAAGTTCGTCGGGTTCGACTCCGATCCGGTCCTCCTCGAAGGCATCGAAAAGGGCGAAGTCGACTCCCTCATCGTGCAGGATCCCTACAAGATCGGCTACACCGGCGTCAAGACCGCGGTCGACATCCTCGACGGGAAAAAGGTCGAAAAGCTCAAACCGATCCCCAGCATGATCGTCGACAAGAACAATCTTGAAGAGCAGAAAAAAGAAAACCCGGCCGCTTTGGGACTCTGACCTATGGACAACAAATCTCCTCAAACCTACTCTCTGGCGATGCACGACATCGTCAAGACGTTCGGGCCGGTGACCGCCCTTTCCGGCGTCAGCTTCTCGGCGCGCCCGGGCACCGTGCACGCCCTCTGCGGCGAAAACGGCGCCGGCAAATCCACCCTCATGAAGGTCCTTTCCGGCATCCACACGCCGGACTCCGGCTATATCGAGCTCTTCGGTGAAAAGGTCGAACTCACGAGCCCGAAGGATTCCCTCGACCGCGGCATCTCCATGCTCTACCAGGAACTCGACCTGGCGGGCGACCTCACCGTCGCGGACAACATCTTCCTCGGACGCGAGATCATGAAGTTCGGACGCATGGACTCCAAGGCAATGCGGGAACGCGCCCGCGCCATTATCAAGGAAAACAACTTCGACCTCGACCCGGACACGCTCATCAGCACGCTGTCGACCGGCGACTGCCAGATCGTCGAGCTGCTGAAGGCGCTGGAACGCAACGCGAAGATCATCGTGATGGACGAACCGACGTCCTCGCTCTCCGAAAAGGAGGCCGACCAGCTCTTCTCCATCGTGAAGGACCTCCGCAAACGCGGCCTCACGATCATCTACATCTCGCACCGGCTGGAAGAGGTCATGGACCTCGCCGACGACGTCAGCATCCTGCGCGACGGCGCGGTCGTCTCCTCCGGCCCGCTCTCCGAATACACCGTCCAGCGCATCGTCCACGAGATGGTCGGCCGCGAGCTTTCCGACTACTATCCGCCGCGCAGCGTCGAGATCGGCGACGTCTGTTTCGAGGCGAAAAACCTCGCTTCCGACGAAGGCATCGAGGACATCTCGTTCCAGGTCCGCCGGGGCGAAGTCGTCGGCATGGCCGGACTCGTCGGCGCGGGCCGCACCGAGACCGCCCGCGCGATCTTCGGGCTCCAGCCGCTCACAGCGGGTCAGCTCTTCCTGAACGGGAAAGAACTGAAGATCAAGACGCCCGCCGACGCCATCGCGGGGCGCATCGCCTATCTCCCCGAGGACCGCAAGCGCTGCGGCCTCTGCGTCGGACTGCCCTGCCGGGACAACATCATGCTCCCGAACTACGAGGCAACCGGCATGAAATGGCTTCTGGACTTCGGAAAGGAAAAGGAGCTCATGGACGAATACGGCGGCAAGGTCAAGCTCAAATGGGCGTCCCCGTACGATGAGGCGTCCTCGCTTTCCGGCGGCAACCAGCAGAAACTTCTTGTGGCGCGCTGGCTCCTCGCCAACCCGGACTTCATCATCTTCGACGAACCCACGCGCGGCATCGACGTCGGCGCGAAAAAGGAGATCTACACGCTCATCAACGAGCTCGCCGCCGCGGGCAAGGGCGTCCTCGTGATCTCGTCCGAGCTGCCCGAACTCTTCGGCATCTGCGACCGTCTGCTCGTTTTCCGCAGGAAGCGCCTCGCCGCACAGCTCGAAACAGAAAAAACCACACAGGAAGAAGTCATGCACTTCGCCGTCTGCTGACATTCAACTCAGGAGTATTATCCATATGAACCGCTTCGCCAAACAACTGCTTCCGTTCTGCTCCCTCATCTTCATCATTTCCCTCTGCACGTTCCTGGAGCCGGACAATTTCCTTTCCACCCGGAACCTCGTCAACGTCCTCTGCCGTTCCTCCATCAACGGCATCATGGCCGCGGGCATGACCTACATCATCATCACCGGCGGCATCGACCTCTCGGTCGGCTCCATGCTCGCCATGTGCGGCATGATCGGTGCGGCGTCCATGCTGTATTTCTCAGGCGGGACCTGGGCGGACATCTCGTCCGGCAGCTACATTCACCTGAAGCTCGGCGCGATGATCGCCGGCACGCTGGTCTGCGTCCTCGCGGGCGCGGTCTGCGGCTTCGCCAACGGCATGCTGATCACGAAACTGAAGCTCGCGCCGTTCATCGTAACCCTCGGCACCATGAGCATCTTCCGCGGTATTTCCTACATCATGAACGCGGGCAAGCCCTTCGCCGTCTCCGACTACAGCTGGCTTGACACCGGACGCGTCGCGGGCATCCCCTCCTCCGTGATCCTGCTCGTGATCGTCATGGTCGCCTTCTGGTTCCTGCTGAAGCACACCCGCTTCGGACGCTACACCTACGCCATCGGCTCCAACGTCCAGACCGCGTTCCACGCCGGCATCAACGTGAACAAGACGATCGTCTGGATCTACACCCTCACCGGCGCGCTCGTCGGCCTCGCCTCCATGATCACCGTCGCCCGCGCCAGCACGGCCCAGCCGACAGCCGGCATCTCGCTCGAACTCGACATCATCGCCGCCTGCATCATCGGCGGCTGCGCCCCCTCCGGCGGACGCGGCACCATGATGGGCACCGTCATCGGCACGCTGCTTATCAGCTTCCTCCGCAACGGGCTCACCCTGCTCGACATCTCCACGAACGTCCAGCTCGTCGTGATCGGCCTCATCATCATCGTGGCTGTGACCGCCGACCAGATCGCGACCCGCCGGAAAGCCACCTGATCCGAGTCAGCGGAATCCATTCTTTTTCCGCTTGAACATCGCCGCACGGGACACGTTTTCCGTGCGGCGTTTTTCGTCTCTTTTTTCTGCTCGTTTCTGCTATATTTAGCAAATAAACATCTTTCACGTGATTTAGACTTGATAATATTTTTTGGTTGATTATATTTTAAGAGTCAAATTCTGATTCCGTCAAGAACGGATTCGATCCCCCCGAAATCATCTTCCAGGAGAATAACAAATGATCGTCGTCAATACCGAAACCATCCCCGGCATGAGGATCGTCGAGCTCAAAGGTCTGGTCCAGGGCAACACCGTCCGCGCAAAACATGTGGGCCGGGACATCGCCGCATCCCTCAAAAACCTGGTGGGCGGCGAGCTCAGCGGCTACACGGAGCTTCTGGTAGAATCCCGCCGCGAAGCCGTGGCGCGCATGATCGCCCAGGCCGAAGAGCTCCACGCCAACGCCATCGTCAACGTCCGGTTCGCCACCAGCAGCATCACCGCGGGCGCGGCCGAGCTTTACGCCTACGGGACAGCCGTGATCGCGGTCCCGGACACCCCGGCGGAGGCATGACCGTGGGCGACGGTGATACGAAAGACGTCGTGCAGGGCTTCATCGCCCTGTTCATGTACGTCGTCCTGCCGGTGATCCTGCTGGGCACCACATGGATCACCCAGCACAATATCCTCCGGGCACGCAGAAAAATGCTGTCCGAGCAGGAAGAGTATTTCCGGAAAAAGGTCCCGATGACGAACCTGAAACAGTTCCCCGCCGGAAGCTCGGCCGCGATGCTCGTGACAGGCTCCGCGGTGATCGCCGACAACTATTTCGTCTCGTTCATCGCGGGGTTCAAGCACCTCTTCGGCGGCGAGATGAAAGGCTATACCGGGATGTGCTCCGACGCGCGCCGTCTGGCCCTGGTCCGCATGCTTCAGGAGGCGGAACATTTCGGCGCGAACGCGGTCTGCAACGTTCGCTTCGAAACATCCACTATCAATTCCGGCGAGGCAAGGAAAAAGTCCGGCGGCGTGGAGCTGATCGCCTACGGAACGGCGTTCCGGACCGCCGGGTCATGAAAGACCGGGAAAAAAAGCTTTTTTCCGTGGAAAACGAGGTCGCCCTGCACCCGGATCAGAACCGGGAACGGCCTCATGCGGAGGATTTGCCCGAACCCCGCGAGGAGATCACAAACTCCGAATCGTGTTATTATTCCTCCACGGCCTTCGAACCGGGCGTGGGAGACGGTGTTTCGACGGAATACCGTGAATTGCTCCGCCACGAACAGGACCGTTATCCTGACTCCATCCTTCCGTTCATCTCTATCCTCGCAGGCATCGCGGGCGGCGTTTTCGCCGTCCCGGCAGTGATCCTGAACGAAATCGCCGGCGCGTTTTCGGCGGTATCCATTCTGAGCGCCGGGGGCTTCGTCCTCGTCGTCCTCGGTCCGTTCGCAGAGGAGACGCTGAAGCAGAGCGGCGCGGTCTTCCAGCTGGAAAAGATGCGCGGTTCGATCCGGTACAGCTGGCAATTCTATCTGTCCGGCATGCTGGGCGGCCTGGTCTTCAGCGTGCTGGAGAACATCATCTACCAGTGCCTCTATCTGAGAAACCTCCCGCCGGAGAAGCTGGCGAATGTCATGGCGTTCCGCTGGACCATCTGCACGGCGCTGCACATCCTCTGCACCGTGATCTCCTCCATGGGGCTCCGGCATGTCTGGCGGGAAAGCCTCGAAAAAGAGCGCCCCTGCCGGATTTACGAAGCGTTTCCGTGGTTCGCGGCGGCGACCGCCGTTCACGGGCTTTACAACCTGTCCATGACGCTCCTGAATCCGTTCGACGTCTGAAAAAGCTTCTTCGCCTCATAACCTCCTCGGCCGAACAGCGCCAGCTTCGCGGTCTTCCCGGCGCGCTTTTAATAAATTATAGTAATTCTTTACTCCGGTATGCTTGACAAGCCCGCATAATGGTGCTATATTAGTGCAATCCGGAGCCATTTTTTTGTACGATTCATAACCAAATATGGAAATCTCATGAGTCAAAATCCCAACAACAGAAACTCACTTCTGCTGTGCTTCCAGGAGATCATCAAGATGATGCCGCAGGCGGGCGACCTCAACGCCTTCCTGTCCGCGCTCGAAAACGTCGAAGACCCCCTGGAACTCTGTCTGAAGCTTGCGAACAAGTTACGGCTCGCGCCCGAAAGCCGCGGCGACGTCACCATCGAGGAACTCGCCTCCTTCTTCGGCGCGCCGATCTTCCTTCAGCTCAACAACGGCAACTGGGTGCTCTATCTCGGCATCCGCAAGCTCCTGCAGGGCGGCGTCCAGCAGGAACGCTACGCCGTGTTCGATCCGCTGACCAAGGTCCAGGGCAAAATGCTGTTCCTCCAGAAGGACCAGCTCCTCAAATCCTGGGCGGGCAAGGCCGTCTTCATTCGCATGGAGATGCGCGGCTGTTCGGTCGACGGCAAGCAGACCTCCCTGTACTGCCTCGCCTCCATCGTGAAGCATTACGGCGACGACACCGACGTCGGCCGCCTGATGCACGAATACGCGATCTCCGAGGACGAGCCGTCCATCCGTCTCCTCGGCAAGATCGCCGACGACCTCGACTACAAGACGAAGGAAATCCGCGTCAAGTGGGACAAGCTCGACAAGATCGGCGCGGCGTTCCCCTGCATGGCCATCAAGAAGGACGGCCGTTTCGCGGTCCTCTGCGGCGTGCGCGAGGTCCCCGAAAGCGTCGCGTATCCGAAAAACGAGGAAGACAGCAAACCGAAACTCACGACCGAGGCCCTGCTCAAGCAGTCCGCCGAGGTCGTCCCCGGCGCCGATCCCGAACCGGAGGAAGCGAAGCAGGAAGAGGCTCCCGCAGACGATAAGCCGAAGATGGTCCAGCAGGCCGCCATCTGGGATCCCTACGTGGCCGACGGCCACCGTCCGAGCGTCGTCTTCATCAACAAGGAAGAGTGGGAGGAGAAATACTCCAACCGCGTCGTCCTCGTGAAGAAGCACTACTCGCTCGTCGACGAAAACCAGAAATTCGGCCTCCGCTGGTTCATCCCGGAATTCTTCCGCCAGAGGACCCTGCTGGTGCAGGTCGCCATCGCCATCCTCGCCATCAGCGCCATCGGCCTGGTCGTCCCGCTGTTCTTCCAGATCGTCGTCGACAAGGTGCTCGTGAACGAAGGCGAGATCACGCTCATGACCATCGGCATCGGCGTCACGATCATGCTCTGCATCAACGCGATTCTGGAGTACCTCGAAAAATACTTCCTGCTGTACGCCACGAACCGCATCGACATCCGCCTGGCGGTGAAGACGTTCGCACGCCTGCTCAGCCTCCCGGTCGACTTCTACGAACGCATCTCGTCCGGCGTGCTCATCAAGCACATGCAGCAGACCGAGCGCATCCGTTCGTTCCTGTCCGGCAGCCTGTTCTACACCGCGCTGGAGCTCCTCTCCCTCGTGGTCTTCCTGCCGTTCCTCTTCATCTACAGCCCGGTCCTCACCGGCGTCGTGCTGCTCTTCACATTCATGATGGCGCTGGTCATCGCGCTCCTCATCAAGCCGTTCCAGCACCGCCTCGAGGAGCTGTACATGGCGGAAGGCAAGCGCCAGGCGATGCTGGTGGAGACCATCCACGGCATCCGCACCGTGAAATCCCTCGCGCTCGAGCCCACGCAGCAGCGCAAGTGGAACGACACGGCGGCGTTCGCGATCACGCGCTATTTCCGCGTGGCACAGATCTCCATCACGGCCAAGACGCTCTCCGGACTGATCGAAAAGCTCATGTTCATCGCCATCATCTGGATCGGCGCGCTCGCGGTCTTCGACGGCACGCTCACCGTCGGCAAGCTCATCGCCTTCCAGATGCTCTCCGGGCGCGTCACCGGCCCGCTGGTCCACATCGTCGGCCTCGTCCACGAATACCAGCAGACCCTCCTCTCCGTCCGCATGCTCGGCGTCGTCATGAACTGCCCGCAGGAACAGGTCGGCGGCTCCCTCCACCACCAGCTCCAGGGCGAGCTCTCCATCGAGAACGTGAATTTCCGGTACTCCCCGGACACCCCGATGGTCATCAAGGACTTCAACCTTCACATCTCGCCCGGTTCCACCATCGGCCTCGTCGGACGTTCCGGTTCCGGCAAGACCACGCTCACCAAGCTCATCCAGGGCCTGTATCCGCTCCAGACCGGCATCATCAAGTACGACGGCATCGACATCCGCGAAATCGACCGCGCGTCGCTCCGTTCCGCCATCGGCATCGTGCTGCAGGACAACTACTTCTTCTACGGCACCGTCCGCGAGAACCTGTCCCTCACGAAGAAGGACGCCACCATGGAGGAGATCATCTACGCCGCGCGTCTCGCGGGCGCCGACGAGTTCATCCAGAAGATGAGCCGCGGTTACGACTCGCTCCTCGAGGAAAACGCCTCCAACCTCTCCGGCGGACAGCGCCAGCGCCTCGCCATCGCGCGTGCGCTCCTCCCGAACCCGCGCTTCCTCATTTTCGACGAAGCCACCAGCGCCCTCGACCCGGAAAGCGAGACCATGGTCCGGAAGAACCTGAACATGATCGCCAGAAACCGTACGGTGTTCATCATTTCCCACCGCCTCTCCGTCCTCTGCCGCGCCGACAGGATCGTGGTCATGGACCACGGCGACCTGATCGAACAGGGCACGCACAAGGAACTGATCGAACAGGGCGGCATCTACGCCGACTTCTGGAAACAGCAAATGGGGTTTAACGAAGATGAGCAATAATACTACGAACACCAATCTGCCCGTCAGGAGCATGAAATCCGCGCAGGATTTCCAGCCAGACGCCATCATGCTGGAGACCCACGCGCCTCCGGTTCCGCTCCACATCATCTGGTATATCATCATCGCCCTCGTCATCGGCTTCATCGTCTGGGCATGCTACGCCCACGTCGACAAGGTCGTCGTCGCGCCCGGCAAGATCGTCACCGAGCGCCCGAACATCGTCATGAAGCCCTTCGAACGCGCCACGATCGAAAAGGTGCACGTCCGCACCGGACAGGAAGTGAAGGAGGGCGACCTGCTCTTCAGCTTCGACCAGACCAACAACAAGGCCGAGATGGAACGCATCACGGAACAGCTCAATGCGTTCCGGGCGCACCGCGACCGCCTCAAGGCGGAGATCGAAGGCTACGACAAGCCGTTCCCGCTCCCCGCGACCCCGAACACGTTCGAAATCCTCCAGCACAACGCCTTCGAGGCGCGCAAGAACTCCTACAACGGCAAGCTCCTCTCCTACGACGCCACGCTGGCGCGCTATAAGAAGACGCTGGAACAGCTCCATGTCTCCATGGAGAAGTTCGAGGCGCGCAAGGGCAAGCTCGACGAGATCGAGGACATGATGAAGGGCTTCGAGGACTCCCGCGTGGTCAGTCTCCGCGACTACCTGAACATCCAGGTCCAGGTCATCGAGACCGCCATCTCCGTCGACCAGCAAAAGGTCTCCATCGTCGAAAACGAACAGGCGATCAAGTCCGTCGAAGCGGAACGCGACGCTTTCATCAGCGACTGGCGCCGTCAGGTCTACGAGGACCTCGTCGAGGTCGACCGCAACATCAGCTCCCTGGAACAGCAGCAGGTCCAGACGAAGCAGATGGTCGAGTACACCGAACTCCGCGCGCCGTGCGACGCCGTCGTTCACGAGATCGCACCGTTCCAGGAAGGCTCCGCGGTCCGCGAGGCGGAATCCCTGATCACCCTGATCCCGCTCAGCGACCAGATCGAAGTCGAAGTCAACATCCCGGCCAAGGACATCAGCTGGGTGCGCGTCGGCCAGACCTGCCGCGTCAAGTTCGACACCTATCCCTTCCAGCAGTGCGGCACGCGCGACGGCAAGATCACCTACATCTCCGAAGACGCGTTCACCGGCAACGAACGGATGATGACCGAGGACAGCATGATGAGCGACGCCGGCGGCCGCCTCAGCAAGATGGCGCGCGGCGCGACCTATCAGGCGCGCATCCTGCTCGAACCCGGCGATTTCCGCGGATGGGCAAAGGGCGCGAAGATCCGTCCCGGCATGACCGTCAACGCCGAGATCAAGGTCGGCGACCGCACCGTCATCAACTACATCATCAACCCGTTCGTCAAGGCCCTTGACGAATCCATCCGCGAGCCGTAACACGCTCTGCGAATACTGCGGACGCATCTGTCCGCGATTTTTTCCGCCGCTTCCGTTTCCCCGGAGGCGGCGGATTCTTCTGCACATTCAGGAGGGAACATGGATGCCGCATCGCCGTTGCTTTCCAGTGAAAAACCAGTGGAAAACCGTGATTTTTCCGGACAAAATCCGGTTTCCGGCTTGACTTTTCCGGCAGACGCGGTATATTAATATCCTGTTTCTTGTATCTGAATATCAACCTTATATAATTTGGAGAACGAAAATGGCACATAAAAAAGGCCAGTCCAGCAGCCGCAACGGCCGCGACAGCAAACCGAAAATGCGCGGAGTGAAAGCCTACGGCGGGCAGTTCGTCACCGCGGGCAGCATCATCGTCAGACAGTGCGGAACGCACATCCATCCGGGCAAGAACACCGGCCTCGGCCGCGATTTCACCATCTTCGCCCTGTGCGACGGTCACGTCAAATTCAACAAAAGCGCGAAGAGATCCGTGGAAATCCTCCCCATCGCGGAAACGATCCCCGCGGAGGCCGCTCAGGCGTAATGCCCGCGGCGTCCCATCTTCTTCTTTTTGTTCCTCCTGCCCCGGTATGCGCTGTCGTTTGCCGGGGTATTTTTGTAACAACGGCGCGGGAACCGCGGATCCGCTTCCTTACCGCGCGCACATCAGGTAACGCATCTTATGTTTGTCGATCGCGCTGAAATCACTGTCAAGGCCGGAAACGGCGGCAACGGCTGCTGCAGCTTCCGCCGCGAGGCGTTCGTCCCGAAGGGAGGCCCCAACGGCGGAGACGGCGGAGACGGCGGGGACGTCATCTTCGTGGCATCCACCGGCGAACTCACGCTTTCCGATTTCGTCTTCAACCGCCATTTCTCCGCGGAGAACGGCGGTGACGGACGCAGCAAGGACATGCACGGACGCCGCGGGCAGAACCTCGTCATCAAGGTCCCGCTCGGCACCATCATCCGCAACAAGGAGACCGGCGACGTGCTGGCCGACATCGACGAGGCCGGAGCCGAGGTCGTCATCGCAAAAGGCGGACACGGCGGACGCGGCAACGCGCGTTTCGCCACGCCGTCCAACCGCGCTCCGCGCGAACACGAACCGGGCGAAGTGACCGAGCCGCTCGAACTCGGTCTGGAACTGAAGCTCATCGCCGACGTCGCGCTCGTAGGCTACCCGAACGCCGGAAAATCCACGCTCCTCAGCCGCATTTCCAACGCGCACCCGAAAGTCGCCGCCTACCCGTTCACCACGCTCCACCCCGTCATCGGCGTCATGGAGTACCCCGACTTCCGCAAGGTCACGGTCGCGGACATCCCCGGCCTCATCGACGGCGCGCACCTCAACAAAGGTCTCGGGCACTATTTCCTGCGCCACATTGAGCGCACCAAGCTCCTGATCTACCTCGTCGACCTCGGCGGCGTGGACGGGCGCGACCCGAACGACGACATCCGCATCCTCAAAAACGAGCTGGATGCCTACATGGAGGGCCTGAGCTCCCGCGCGAAGATCGTGCTCGCGAACAAGACCGACCTCGTGGAGAACCAGGACGTCATCGACGACTTCATCCTGAACGCCGAGGACGGCCTTGAGGTCATCCCGATCAGCGCGAAGAACGACGCCTCCTTCGAACAGGTCAAACAGCGCATCCGCGAACTGCTCGACGAACTCGCCGCGCAGCAGCAGGCGGAGGAATGGAAGAGGTCCCTGTAACCATGCCGGACCTCGGAGGCAGACGTGTTTTGATCACCGGCGCGGCGCAGCGCCTCGGATCGGTCATCGCGCGCGCGTTCGCCGATTGCGGAGCCGCCGTCATCGTGCACTGTTTCCGGTCAAAAGACGAAGCCGAAAAACTCGTCGCCTCTCTGCCCCCCTGCCCTGCTCCGTTTCACCATGAAGCCGTTTCCTGCGACCTCGCCGACCTCGACGCCGTGCGCCGCATGGCGGAGGCCGTCGGTCCGGTCGATTGCCTCGTGAACAACGCCGCGATGTGGATTCGCGGGGACGCGCCTCAAATCGAACTTGACCGACAGGAGGCGGTGAACCGCCTCGCACCCTGCGAACTCATCCGTCGTTTCGCCTCGCTCCGTCCTGATGAACACGAGTTCTCCGCCGTCAACATCCTTGATGCCGCGACGCTTTCCACGAACTCAGCTCCGGCCTCGCCTTACGCAACCGCGAAAGCCGCCCTCCGCCGCGACACGCTTGCGCTCGCCCGCGAGCTCGCCCCTCATGTCCGCGTCAACGCCGTCGCGCCCGGTCCGGTCTTCGCTCCGCGCGAACTCGGCGGCGCCGGCATGAAACATATCCCCGCCACGCTCCCGCTCAAACGTCCCGTCGCGCCCGAAGACATCGCGCGCGCGGTCGTCTTCCTCGCCTCGGCCCGGTCCGTCACGGGCGCGGTCCTCCCGGTCGACTGCGGCCAGTCCCTTCTTTTCCAGCAACCATGAAAGGCTTCCGAACATGAAACATTTTGTGTTCCACCTCATTTCCGTCATACTTCTGATCGTCCTTTTCCTGATCACGCTCGACCTCACCCGCGCCAAACAGGTCTCGCAGAAGGAGATCGACGAGCTCACGAAGAAATACGCTGCAACCGAACAGACGCTGGAAAAAGAACGCGCGGACGCCGCCGCAAAAGCGGAAAAAGCATCCGCGGACAATACCCGTCTTGAGGCGGAAAAGAAGGATTTGCAGGAAAAGCTCGCCATCCTGGAGGAATCCGTCTCCGAAATGGGACGCAGTTTTCAGGTCGTTTCCGCGCGCGACGTGAAGATGCTCGGCCTGACGTTCGAGCAGACGCCGCGCTCCGACGCGGACGCAGCCGCGGCCGTCGATCTCGCCGACTCGGTGAAGGACGCCACGCCAGAGACGTTCAGGACCGCCGCCGAGACCGCGCTCGCGGCACGGATCGCCGCCTCGCGCGAACTCGTCCTGGACGCCGAATCCGGCTACATCGTCGATCCGCTCGCCGCCGTCGTCGAGACCGCCGCGAAGGCCGCGAATCTCTCCGCCTCCACCACGGTCTTCTGGGACATCTCCCGCAAGACCTTCCGGTCCGAGGTCGCCGTCTCCGATCCCGCGAAGAAAGCCCCGTCCGCCGTCGTTTCCCTCGGCGTCAACCCGAAAACGCTCCGCAACACCGCGTTCCAGATGTCCCCGAAGACCACCGTCTTCCCGTTCACGGACATCTCGCTGCTTTCCCGCAACGGCGTCGACCTCTTCTCCCGCACTGCGTCCATCCCCGTCGGCGGCCTCTACGTGCATTATTTCCGCGTGTACAGCAAGGCCCCGTGGGTCCTCGAATACGTCTTCCCGGACAACCTCGAGCCCGAATCCGTGAACATGAACCTGCTCCCGCTCACGCCCGGCTCGTCCATCACGTCCTCCGTCTCCGGCAGGATCTTCACGTTCCAGATCGACGTGAAGGACAGCGGCTCCGACTTCCTCGTGATCGCCGACAAGCCCTTCTTCCCCGTCCAGGCCTCCGTCCGCCTGAAGTAACAGGACGCACGCTTCAGTCCGAACCTCCATATTTTTGTAAAACGCAGTTGAAAAATACGGCGGAAACGAGTATATTGTTTGGATAGCTTTTTTCCGACCAACCAACAACATTTGAGGAGTTTATCCCATGAAAGTCGTAGTCGCTTACTCCGGAGGACTTGACACCTCCGTCATCGTGAAATGGGTCAAGGAGACCTACAACGCCGAAGTCATCGGTTACTGCGCCGACGTCGGACAGGCCGAAGAGACCTCCGGAGTCGAACAGAAGTGCATCAATACGGGCGCGACCAAGTGCTACGTGGAAGACCTCACCGAGGAATTCGCCCGCGACTTCATCTTCCCGATGATGCAGGCCAACGCCATCTACGAAGGCAACTACCTCCTCGGCACCTCCATCGCACGCCCGCTCATCGCCAAGCGCCTCGTCGAGGTCGCCAAGGCCGAGGGCGCGGACGCCATCTGCCACGGTGCGACCGGCAAAGGCAACGACCAGGTCCGTTTCGAGATCAACGCGAACGCCATCGACCCGTCCATCAGGATCATCGCCGCCTGGCGCGATCCGAACTGGCATTTCCGTTCCCGCTCCGAAATGATCGAATACGCCCACAAGAACAACATCCCCGTCTCCAGCACGCTGAAGAAGCCCTACTCCATGGACCGCAACCTCCTGCACATCTCGTTCGAGGGCGGCATCCTGGAGGATCCTTGGCAGGAATGCCCGGAGGACATCTCCGTGATGACGAAGCCGCTCTCCCAGGCCGCCAACGAGCCGGAAGACGTGATCATCGAGTTCGAAAAGGGCGTCCCGGTGAAGGTCAACGGCGAAGCGCTTTCCCCCGCGAACATCATGCGCAAGCTGAACGAGCTCGGCTCCAAGCACGCGGTCGGCCGCGTCGACATCGTCGAGAACCGTTTCGTGGGCATGAAGTCCCGCGGCGTGTACGAGACCCC
>JAEEQN010000051.1 GCA_016285345.1 Victivallales bacterium
CGCGTCGTTTTGCCCGCACTGCTTCGAGAGCGAAATCTATCCGCCCGCTGAAACAAACGTTTTGCTTTCCGTCTATACAAAATATGCCCGACGCAATACAGCCCTCAAATGGTGTTGGACCCTGCACCCGTTCCGGCATCCCATATCAATACTGTAATGCACCTCTTTTTTCAAGGGAGACATTACGGAAAAGTAGAAAAAAAGTTTGTTTCCGCTTTTTTTGGGGAATCCGTAATGCCGGGTTGATGGATTTATTTTGAGGTTCTGTAGTATACTGTTTGTGATAACCAATGATCCCATTAGAACCAACAACAGGGTATTCACCCGGCTCCATCTTTGTCCGGGGCAAGTCATATCCTATGAAGTCAATGTCGAATCGGTCATGGAACGAGATCCCAATTCCATGACTCGGTGACAAATACCAGCTCCGGACAAATGGCCTTATTTGAAATGGAGTCCGTCCTTGTCGTAATAGTACTCCGCCAAAACGGTTCGCCCCTGCCGGAGTTCGAGACGAACGAGGCACACGACTACTTCATCGCCCGGCTGTTTGTCCGGGAGGGCTTCTACGACTACAAAGACGGTAACGCCAGCGGTACTACCAAAGAAACTACCAAAGAAACGGCCCCAACCTCACACGGGACTATCAAAGAAACTAGCAAAGAAACGGTTTCCCTGCCTCAAGACACTAGCAAAGACACTATCAAAGAAAACCTGTTAAGCGCAATCCGGCCCCCCCCCATATAAAGGTGGAAGAACTAGCTGACCTTGTCGGCCTGACGGTCTACGGTGTTCGATACCATATCGCCAGATTCCGCCAAAAAGGCATCTTGTCTCGTGAAGGGGGAACGAAAAACGGGAGATGGATTATTCGACCTTGAAGCCGTAGTCCTCGCTTTCATCGGCTCTTAATCCTGCGCTTTCAGCGTGTGAAGCAGGGTACGGACTTTTTCAATCGACAGCGTGTCGATTAGACCATGCAGTTCCGCCCGTTCCGGCTCTACGACCGCAGCCGGGAGCGCGTCCTGCGTGAAGAACGGAAGCCGCTCCATGCCACGACGCTTGTCTTCGATGGACGCGTGGGCCGAGTAGTGAGCCGTCATGGCAGGAGACATATGGCCGACGATGGATTGGACAACCGCAAGCGGGATGCCTGCAAGCCCGGCATAGTAACAGAATGTGTGACGGCAGGAATGCAGGTCCTTTACGCTGATTGCCCGCGTCCGCCCCTCCGGTATGCGTGTGGTCTCAATTCCAAGCCCTTCGAGGAACTTTTTCACCCGATAGGAAACGCCGTCTGAGTTTGCCAGATACATTTCGGCGTGCTTCGGAAACACATACTCGGATTCCGTCCGAGCTGTTGCCGCAAGCATGGTATAAAGCTGATCGGCAATAGGAATCTGAACGGTGGTCCCGGTCTTGCGTGTCTTACGCGTAATCAAGCGATGGATAAGATCGACTTCCGACCACTTGAGCGTGCAGATATCCCCCTCGCGCAGTCCGGTCCATACAGCCATCATGAATAGCGGACGCGTGAAGCCGTCCAGATTGTCGTAAATGAGTTTAAGTTCTTCGGTCGTGAACGCCTCCCGTGTCTCCGCATCAGGCTTCGCCCGGCGAATGCTCGCGAATGGGTTATCCTGGATGCCCGCGTCCTTGGTGAGCAGCGTAAACACCTCGGCACAGACCATCTGATAGAAGTGGAGAGTCCGAGCCGATAACGCTCCCTCGGACTTCTGCATCGTGACGGTCCGAGCGTTTTCTCCTGTACCCCGGCTGTAGCTGACAGTCTTTTCGTACCGTCCGTTTTTCTGCAGAAGGGCGATGTATTCCTGTGCATGAGCCTCCGTGACGTCAATCAGGTTTTCGACATCTGGATGCTCGCCGTGCATAAATGCCAGGAAATCATCCCATATTGCACGCTTTGTAGCGGCATGCCCTGCTGACGGTATCCGGGTCCGAGGCTTCTGCTCAGCCAGATCGTATGCTTCCGCGAGGGAGATTTTCTTTCCTCCGGTCAGTTCATCTCTGAAGTTGTCGATCAAAGCCTTCACCGTCTTTTGTTCGGAGGCTCGTTCTACCGTTGCCATGATTTTCTTTTCGTATGCTTCCGCCTCTCGTTTTGTTTTCGCACCTTCACAGCGCCCCGTGTACCTCGTACCATCTTTGATGAACTGATAGTACCACGTCCCACCTTGCCGTTTCTGTCTTACCATGGTCGTCTCCTTGATGTGATACGGTTTGAATCATGGCGATACTATACGACACTTTCGGACGTTTTTCAAACGCGAATCGTGGAAAAATCGTGGAAAATATGTGATTTTTGCTTATTTCTGAACTTGCGCACGTTTGACTATGGGTCAAAAGGTCGTGAGTTCAACTCTCATCATCCCGACCATTTTTTTGTCTTCATTCGGGGCGGAAATGAGTCGATTTAACAGGAATCGACAAAACCAGGTTTTTCCTGCTTTCGTGACATAAATCACCTAAAAATCCCCTAAAACTTCTGAGCTCAACGCCGAGCTCGAAGGATAGGGGATTCGCATGTCCGGAAAGGGGATTCATTCCAAGAGGCTATCCATAAGTGCCGAATCATAGTCCCGAATCGTCTCATTGAGGTGCAATCTGTCTGTTTTCTCATCCACAAAGGCATGAAATCTTTGTGAAAACGGCTCTTTTATGGATCTTTAGAGAATTTCGCCTCAAAAAACGGCATCGGAATTGTAAAAAAGTCTTCGTGTGCTTCCAGGCAGATGAGCTCAAAACGATGTTCCTGCCGGACTCGTTTTTTTGGAGAGGCACAGCTTTTCACACAATGGAAACTTCGTTTCCTATCCTCATCGTTTCCAGAATGATCTGATTGACGAGCCGGACATCAAATCTCTGTTCCGCAATTCCGCGGCTTGCAGTCCCCATTTCTTCACAGATCTCCGGTTTTTGAAACAGGAACAGCATTTTCTCTACAAGCGCATTAACATCTTTAACTGGAACAAGAAAACCATTTTTCCCTTCAATGACTGTTTCCCGGCATCCGGGGGCATCCGTTGTAATAATCGCTTTACCGCACGACATGGCCTCCAGTACTGATTTCGGGGTGCCTTCCCGATAAGAGGGCAAAACAAATACATTGCATTGAGCCAAATACGGCCGAACATCCGCCTGTTCACCGAAGTATTCAATGCTGCCGTCTTCAATATAAGGTTGCAGTTCATGCGGCTTCAATGCAGAGGGATTCGAATCAAACGGACCGACAAGAAGACATCTGATATCAGGATGCAGCTTTCTGACCGTACGACAGGCCGACAGATACTCCAATACGCCCTTGTCGCGTATGAGCCGACTAACACAAAGGAAACCGAAATCTTTGGGAAACGGCTGCCTGGCAAACCTCTCCAGATTGACTCCTGACCCGTTCAGGAAAACGATTCTATCGGAAGGAACGATCCTGTTGTCAACGAAAAAGGCCGCATCGTCCTTGTTTTGAAAAAACACAGACGGCGATCTTTGCAAAGAGAGACGATATCCACACATCAGGATATTCCTAAGAATACGCCCTTTCAGTCCACCGGAAAGGAAGACGGATCCCAGACCTGCTATCAGCGGATAGACGTCTCGATATCCAAGGCAATACGCGGCAAGTCCACCATACAAAACCATTTTTGCCTGCGAAGTAAATATTCTGTCCGGTTTTTCTTTTTTTATAAGTTTCATCAATTGAACAAAAGAAAAGAAATCCAGAAAAGGATTCAGTCCATTCCTTTGCATCTTGATAAAACGATACTCAATACCATATGGTTGAAGTATCTTATTCCATTTGCCGTCGGATTCATTTCCAATGGCGACGACCCGATGACCGAGATGGATCATTTTCAGCATCAGGTCCAGTCGAAAATTGACAAGAGTCGGATTATAACAAACCAGGATTGCGATTTTCATGATTAAACCAAAATCGTATTTACAACCTCACAACACGTATTAATTACCCGGCATTTTTTTCCTGCTTGTTTCTCCCCGCGGCGGATGATTCGATTGCGGGAATTTCTTTTTTTAAAACAACGCACCTTCATGTCAATGCCTGTTTGCGAGTCGTATTGTTTTCTTTCCTGGAATTCAACCGTACCATGGTTGTTCCAGGTAATCAAATCATGCCGATTTATAGTTTGAAGATAATATAGCAGATTCTTTCCCAAAATCAAGTACAAAGCGGCAGAAAAAATGAAAGAGCCGGATGAGATAGACCATCAGTAATACCAAAGCTCAATGTTGTCAAGAACGTGATTGCGAGTCCCTGTCCCAAATTGCAGTTGTATTTTTATTGTAGTTTCATCTGAATCAGTCAGAGGAACAAAAAAATCACAGAAGGTATTCTTCCCTTTTCCGGGTTGAGCACCATACTCTATTATCGAATTGTCATCAGCATTATAAATGTTAATAAGTGGAAGGCCGCCACCGGTTTTCACCCATTTAAGTCGAAGCATACAGGTGCTTTTGCCCGGAAGATGTGGAATACTCAACAGAAATGAAACTACATCACACCACTTTGGTTCTACCCAAAAGCCACCTTCTTTTCTTTTATTGAAATACCCGCTATAATCCATAAAATGCGAAAACGCCATCAGAGCCTCAAATCTCGGCATTAGATTCAGCTTCTGCATTTTAATCCTTTCCGAGTCAAATGGAATTGTTTCCTCAAGCGTGATTTTAACATTTTTGTTCATCAAATAGCGAGGAAAAGAAGAACAAGCATTCCAGATGTCCGGCATCCCAATAAGAATCACGGCCTTTCGATTTGTCAGAAGACCTTCCGAACTAAAAAGATGTCTGACAAGACCCGTTGTAACTCCTTCTCTATAAATAAAATCAGGGATTGTCTGAAGTTGATATGCAACGTATGAAGGAAGAGTTAACTCTTTTATTGTATATCGACCAAAGAAACAGTTTCCCAAAAAAAGAAATGGAGAACCCGAATTCTGGCTTAAATCAACAAGCGGTTTTTCATTAAATACTACTTGATCAAAATGAACATATTCGGAAGAAGGATAGTTCTCGTTTCCATCGGGATAAAAAAAACGTGGCTTGTTCACATGCTGTTTAACTTGGAGAAGAGATATTTTTTTCTGTTCTTTTTCGTATTCATAACGTTTCAACACATCGGCAATTGCAACTGCCGAGTAGAAAAGTGCTCCTTCGAACGGATGACGCTCTTCAGGATCGTTATAAAAATAAAAGAGCGGAAGATCAAAACGGTGTTCCCACATCAGACGCATTGGATCAACGACTTCAATATCATTCTTCAAGCATTCATAATAATGCTCAACCCACGCAGGATTTTCCCGAAAATCATTCGAAGCAAGAACTCTTGCGGCAAAATCTCCTTTCCCTGGAATTCGAAGAACTATCAAATCAATATTATTCTCTTCGAGATATTTTTTGTACGGCAACAAACTGTCAATGTACTCCTTTGTTTTATAAGCTGTCTCTCTGTTATCTGCCGCGAAAAAGGAATCGTTAATCCAGCCTTCATAATTGTTTTTGCGCAAATTGTTATATTTTTTTGAAACAACTTCGTATTCTTTTTTCCATTCTTTGAAAGACCCTCCGTGTTCCTTCAGCTCAGCATCGATACGAGCTAATTCCTTTTGAATTCTTTCTTTACGAAGTGTGGAGGCTTTCTCTTCCTTCGGTAAAGATTGAATAGGAAGCACTGTTATCTCTCTCTTTGCAAAATTCTTTTTCCCGGTTGTTTGAAATTCCGCTATGCTTTGGATTCTTATGGCATAATACCGCTGGTGTTCAAACAACTGAATATCATCAGAAACCTGTATCTCCTGAATCGCCTGGGGCATTTCATCATACCCTGCACACAAGCAACGGATTTTATTTCCTGGAACGAATCTGTTTTTTTCTAAAATTGTCTTATCTTTCATGATAGGAACATTTATCACCACCTCAGATGATACATTGTCACTTAACGGGGTATCTGAAAAAATAGAATCAACTTCAACAAAAATAGCATACAGACAGTTTTCGTAATCATTTGTTTCAGGATCAGGAACAGGTGATGTTGCCTTAACTGTTCCTTCAAAAGATAAAAGCTCAAGAGCCTTATTTTCGTAATACCCATAGAAAGCATCATCCTTCTCCTTTTCAGGATTTTTGTTTTCTGCCATCGACTCCATTTTGTTGGAACCGCTCTTTACGGCGGGGGACGGATTGCTTGCCATTGTTACTTGTTTTTTTTCATCATGCACAGACAATACAGAATCTATTGAATCCGCATGTTTTGTCTCGGCGGCGCTGACCATAATAACATCATGCCTTGTTTCAATGGGCATATAATCTGATGATGCATTCGTTTTGGGGATGACCACTTTAAGCTGAGCATCATTATTTGAACAGAAAACGCTGTATTCAATCAGAAAAATGAACAATGGGACGAGAAAGGAAAAAAAATGTTTCATAATAACCCCTGACAAAAGATGTAAAAAAACGAAGGACTGAAATGAGAAGCAATAGAGCTCCGATTATTGCACATATCCTGGAAATGGATAACCGACAATGATGGTTCGCAAGAAGGGACGGAGCCAAAGAAAAACAGTTAGACAGGTTTGGAGGAGCAGGTTGTTTTTTTCGGCGGAGTCCCGGACTTCATTTATTACTATACATCTTCTCTGCAGAAAATGCAAGTGGAATTATATTTGCTTCATTTACGTAGTACCAGTTTGGAGGAGATTATATATTTGCCAGCAATCCTGGCAACAGTTAACATGCCGCAAATGACTTCATTTGTCACGCGGATTCTACGAGAATATCCATAATGGATCATGGCTCTCGGTAACTGCTTTTTCTGCCAGAATCGTTTTGGGTCTCAAAAGCCCCTCGTACCGGAAATGATGCGTTTTTTCTGCAGTCTTATTTGAATCGTTTCGCCCGCAGCCTGGAAAAAACATACAAATAAACAGCATAAACAATAAAAAAAACACGCTCGTGCGCGAAAAAATTAGAAAAAAATGAAGAAATCTTCAGTTTTGCGGTTGAAGAAATCGCTTTGACGGGGTATAGTTAAAGTTAATTTGAATCTTCGTGGAGTTTGTCTCATGTTCTGGCTTGTTACCGGTTTGATCGTTCTGCTGCTCATCGTCGGGCTGATCGCGCTGTATCAGCGCATCAGGATCGCCCTGCTCCGCGGCAAGCTGGAAAGCTCCATGCACGCGAACGCGCAGACCAGCAGCTACCTGAACATGTTCTCGCGCGGCGTCCGCCAGACCGAAAACAAAAGCGAATGGATGAGCGTTACGGCAAAGTACCTGTCCGACCTCATTCAGGCCGATTCCGTCTGCGTGTATCTGTACCGCGACGGCGCGTTCTTCCCGTCCGGCATGACCCCGCATTACCCGCTCCAGCTCTCGCGTCCCCTGCCCTGCGACCTGAACGATCCCGAAGCCAGGGACAAAATACAATCCGACACGCCGAAAGACCTCGCCGACCTCATCCTCGCGACGGTCCTCGCGCACGAATCCCTGCTCATCAGCGACCCGCGGCATCCGCTCCTCACGAAGATCACGCATACCGAGACCGTGAAAACGTTCCTCGCGGTCCCCATGATCTACGAGAAAAACCTCCTCGGCATCATCTGCGCCTCGAACAGCTCCACGCCGCACCGCAAGTTCTTCACGCAGGAGGAGGTCAACCGCCTGACCCTTCTCACCGCCCCGGTCATCCTTGCCCGCAACATCCTGGAGATGTACGACCGCCTCAGCCAGCAGCAGCGCATCTCGCAGGAACTCGAATTCGCGCGCACGCTCCAGCGTTCCCTGCTCCCGCCCGACTGTCCGCAGTGGGGCGGATTCTCCATTCAGGCGGTGTCCCGCGCCGCGAAGGAGGTCAGCGGCGACTTCTACGACTTCGTCGAGATCGACTCCGACCGCCTGCTCGTGGTGATCGGCGACGCCTGCGGCAAGGGCATCCCGGCATGCCTCATCATGGCCATGACGCGCAGTTTCATCCGCGCGAACATCCCCCACTTCACCACGCTGAAAGCCATGCTCTTCGAGCTCAACGACAACCTTTTCCGCGACATGGGCGACGGCCGCTACATCACGCTCGCCGTCTGCCTGCTGAACAAGAAGGAAAACACGGTCGAATACGCCCGCGCCGGACACACCGAGCTGATCTTCTACGTCCGCAACCACATCCGCAGCATCAATCCGAACGGCGCCGGCCTCGGCCTGCTCCCGTCCGAGCTCACAGAATACGATACCTTCAACACCCAGTTCGGCCCGGAGATGTCGTTCATCATGTTCACCGACGGCATCAACGAAGCGGAAAACGCGGCCGGCGAGCAGTTCGGCATCCAGCGCATCAAGGACTGCTTCATGGAATCCTGCGTCGCGCAGAAATCCCCACGCGAGGCCGTCGCCAAGCTCATGGACAGCGTCGACCGTTTCGCACCCGCCAACGGCGAACAGGACGACCGCACCGTCGTCGTCATCTCGCCCCTCATCTGAAGAAAGGAACCATAACTATGACTCTCGCCTCAAAATTCGCGCTCCTGATCGTTTCCGCCTGCGCGGTTTCCTTCCTCTCCGCCTCGTCCTGCGCCTCCACCGAGGCGAAAAAACAGCAGCAGATGGCCGAGCTCACGCCCGAGCAGATCGCGAACATGTCGCCCGACGAGGTCGCGGAGTACTACGCGCGCCGGGCACGGCTCCGTGCGGAACAGGCCCAACTTCAGGCCGAAGATCAGGAAGCCAACAGCGGATTCACGTTCAAAGTTCACAGCGTCGAGAAGCGCGAACGCCTCGGCAACGTGAACGAACGCCTGCTGGACAATGCGGACAACGCCGTTTTCCCGTGGCAGAGTCACGACCCGCACCGCAGCGAATCCCTCCTCGGACGAGGCTCCGTCATCTACAACTGGTAACCAACAGCAAACCTGATTCCCCGATCTCATGAGCATCACGAATACCCAATACATCGTCACGGGCGCGGCCGGATTCATCGGCAGCGCCGTCGTCTGGGGGCTCAACCGCAGGGGCATCGACGACGTCCTGATCGTCGACCACCTCGGCGAGTCCGAAAAATGGAAAAACCTCCGCGCGCTCCGCTACGCCGACTACATGGAGAAGGACGACTTCATCCGCGAGCTCGCCGCGAACGGCCTGCCGTCCAACGTGAAGGCCGTCATCCATCTCGGCGCGTGCTCGTCCACGACCCAGCTCGACGCCTCCTACCTCGTCCACAACAATTTCGAATACACCAAGCTCCTCGCCACGCTCTGCGCGGCGCGCGGCGTCCGGTTCATCTACGCCTCCAGCGCCGCCACCTACGGCGCGGGCGAACAGGGCTACTCCGACGCGCTCGACGGCATCCCGGCGCTCCGTCCGCTGAACATGTACGGCTACTCCAAGCAGATGTTCGACCTGTGGGCGATCCGAAACGGCCTCGTGAACTCCATCGCGGGTATGAAGTTCACCAACGTCTTCGGCCCGAACGAACGCCACAAGGGGCCGATGCGCAGCATGGTCTGCCGCGCGTTCGAGCAGATTCGCGACACCGGGACCGTGAAGCTCTTCAAGTCCTGCCGCCCCGAGTACGCCGACGGCGAGCAGAAACGCGATTTCGTGTATGTGAAGGACATCGTGGAGATGATCCTCTTCCTGCTCGACCGTCCGGATCTGTGCGGCATCTACAACGCCGGAAGCGGCCTTGCAGAGACCTGGAACGAGCTTGTTTCCGCCGTCTTCGACGCCATGGAGAAGCCGCGCAGGATCGAATACATCGACATGCCGGAGATCCTCAAAGGCAAGTACCAGTACTACACCTGCGCCGACATGACGAAGCTCCGGTCCGCGGGCTTCACCGGCGGACGCACCCCGCTCGCCGAAGCCGTCGCGGACTACGTGCGCGGCTATCTGCTCCCGGACAAATACCTCGGCGACGAACCCTCGAACTGAAATCAACCACACCAGACATAGCGGCAACCGCAAGGAACCCCCTCAATCATGGCTAACGAACTCAAACTGAAAGTCGGCGTCATCGGCACCGGAGTCCTCGGCAAATTCCACACCAACCTGTACCGCACCGCGCCTCACGCGGACCTCGTCGGCATCTACGACGCGGACCCGAAAGTCGCGGCGGACGCCGCCAAGCAGTTTAACGTGCAGGCGTTCCAGAATCTCGACGAGCTCGTGGACCGCTGCGAAGCCCTCACGGTCGCCGTCCCCGCCACGCTTCATTACGCCACCGTCATGCCGCTCCTTCAGAAGGGCAAGCACGTGCTCGTGGAGAAGCCCATCGACTCCGAGGTCGGACACGCCCGCGAGATGGTCCGTCTCGCCAACGAAAAGGGTCTCGTGCTCGCGGTCGGTCATGTGGAGCGTTTCAACCCCGCCATGGATTTTCTGGAAAAGAACCGCAGCAACACGCTCTTCATCGAGGCGCACCGCCTCGCGAAATATCCCCCGCCGCGTCCAGGCCACCTCCGCCGCGGCACCGAGGTCAGCGTCGTCATCGACCTCATGATCCACGACCTCGACCTCGTGCTCACCATGGTCGGACAGGAGATCGAGAAATTCGACGCCGTCGGCGTGCCCATCCTCAGCAACACCGAGGACATCGCGAACGTCCGCATCAAGTTCGTGAACGGCGCGGTGGCGAACATCACCGCCAGCCGCATCAGCGCAGGCCCCATGCGCAAGTTCCGCGTCTTCCAGACCGACTCCTACATCTCCATGGACTACTCGAACAGCACGGGCGTCATCTACCGCAAGGGATTCCTCGGCGTCGGCAAGAAGGACATCAAGTGCACGAACACCAACGCGCTCGCCGACGAGATCAACAACTTCGTCGACGCCGTGATCGCCACAAAGGCCGCCGGAAAGATCGTTCCGCCGAAGGTCACCGGCGAACAGGGCCTCCGCGCGCTTGAGCTCGCCGACGCCATCTGCCGCGAAATCCACGACTACAACTCCAAATACGGCCTGTACAAGTTCAAAAAGTGATCCCGTCCGCCGCGATGCTGACCTGCTCCAAAGTCAATCTCTCGCTCGCCGTCACCGCGAAACGCCCCGACGGCTATCATGATTTGGATTCGCTCTTCTACCCGTTCCGCGATCCGTCCGACGAGATCCTCCTCGAAGACGCGCCCGCGGCGTCCGGCGTGACCATCCGCTGCGATGCGCCGGGCGTCCCGCTCGAACCGGAGAAGAATCTCTGCGGCAAGGCGGTCTATGCGTACTGCAAAGCCGCCGGAATGGACGTCCCCGGGCTGGTCATCCATCTGGAGAAACATATCCCCGTCGCCGCCGGAATGGGCGGCGGGTCCGCCGACTGTGCGACCGTGCTCAAACTGCTTCAGGAACGCTTCCATGCGCTTTCGGAATCCCGGCTCGAAAACACGGCGTTCTCCCTCGGCGCGGACGTCCCGTTTTTCCTGAATCCGCGCCCCTCGCACGTGACCGGCGCGGGCGAACACCACATGCCCGTCGAGGGGCTGCCGGAACGTCTTCCGATCCTCCTCGCCGCGCCTCAGTTCCCGGTCAGCGCAGCCTGGGCGTACCGGCACATGGATCTTCAGCGAGCGATCTCCACGCCGCCTTGCACAAACGAGCTGATCGATGCCCTTCGCCGCCGCGACTACGAGTCCGCCGCGCAGTTCATGCGGAACGACCTCGAACACGCCCTTTTCGACAAATTCCCCCTGCTGGTCCTGCTCCGCCGATTCCTGCTCGAAAACGGCGCGCTCCGCGTCATGGTCAGCGGCAGCGGCCCGACCCTCCTCGCGCTGTTCCGCGATGATGCCGCCGCGCAGGCCGCATACGCTCGCGCGACCTCGGAATTCGATCCCGCCGTCCGCTTTATCCTGCCCTCCTGAACAAACTCGATCATACGCACCACTTGAGCGCAAGGAATCAATCGTGATGAATCTTTTGGAGTTTGCAGGTCTTATCCTGTTTATCCTGTTGCCCGGCGTTGTCGTCACGGTCGTGCTCTTCGGACTGTTTTACCGGAACCGGAACGGAGAACCGTGGGTCCGGCGGCGTCTTCTGTTCCCGTTCCTTCTGATGCTGACGCATACGCTTCTGTACCCGCTGGCATTTCTGCTCGGGATCAGCCAACTGTTTTATCTCTGGCTTTTCCTCATTCCGGTCCTGCTCATCGTCATGATCGTCTATCAGGTCCATTCCGTCGCATGGAAAAACCATGATCTGCGGATCGCGGCAACGGCGCTTACGGTCTATCCCATGTCCCTTTTATTTTTCGCAGTTCTCGAAGCCGTTTTATTGCCACTAAGCTGAATCCCGCATACGGGCCCCGACGGGTCACTTCACCGCCTCCTCGACGGTCGCCGTCACGAAGAGCAGCGTGAGCATGTCCGGCTGGTACGCGGGATTGCTGATACGTGCCGCGAGGACGGGTTTTCCGAGCTCCAGATACAGCGTCTGCCGGAACGCCGTCGTGTCGATCATGGGCAGTTTCAGCGTGCCGGACAGGATTTCCTGTTCGGTCGAACGCTGCGGGCGCGCATAACGGTCCGCCTGACCGTCGTCCTCGTCCTCACCGTCGTATGAATTGCCGTAGAACGAATACGTGTAATTGCGCCAGCCGGTCTGGGTCGCCTTCTCGAAACTGTAGTCCAGCTGCACCGTCTTTTCGTCGCTGAGGATGCGGGCGGCGGCGCGCAGAGCCGTCCCGGTCCAGACGGCCTCGGTGTTCAGCGGCTCGGCGGGATCGCCGGGCTCCTGTCCGGGCGCCCATTTCAGCGGGACGAACTGCGTCCTCGTGTTGAGCTGGATCGCGACGGGTTCCTGCGAGGGGATCAGGCGGAAGCTCGGGCTGTAGAGGTCGCGCAGCTGGTTGCTCTTCAGGAGTTTTTTCATGAAGTCGTCGGACGGGACGGCGGGGCATCCGTCGGAACTCCCGGCGACGCAGATGTCGTTCCACTTCGCGCGCACGATCTGGAAATCCAGCCTGACGAGCTTGTTTTCGTTCGAGGTCGCGGGGGCAGTCTTTTCCGGCGCGGGCAGTGCTTTGGTATAGAACACGTGCAAGGTCCACGCGCTCCCGGACGCCGCTTTCGCGACGATCATCGGCTTGCCGCCGGTCGCCATGAGCGCGCCGGAGAAGGAATTGTCGTCGAAAATGGGCGTCTGCGTCCTGCCCCAGTCGCCGTACTCGGTGTTCGAGAAACCACTGAGTTTCCGCATGGTAGACTCCATGGAGAACACGCGCGGCGGACGGATGTCGAGGAAAAACTCGTTGCCGTAGGGCGAAGGATCCCCGAAGAACGGGAAGACGCTCGCGAGGTTGTTGTACGAGGTGTCATTGTCGACGGAGGAATCGTCGTCTTCTTCGGCATCCTCGTTCCCGCTGTCGCCGTCGTCCTCGCCGTCGCCGTCTTCCTCTGCCTCGGCCTCAACGTCCGAACCACCGGAGACGACGGTATGATCCGCATCCTCCTCGTCCTCGTCGTCCATGTCGGGAGGCGGGA
The DNA here is from genome assembly GCA_016285345.1 of Victivallales bacterium. GTDB lineage: Bacteria > Verrucomicrobiota > Lentisphaeria > Victivallales > UBA1829 > UBA1732. The sequence goes on from JAEEQN010000051.1 coordinate 13,493, forward strand.
GTTCGCGGTCGTTGAACGATGCCATATCGGGGGCGCTTTTCGGCATGATGTAGAAATCCGGGAAATACTCCGAGCGGGACATCTTGAACGCGACGGGAGAGTTTGCCGCCGAATACCCGGCGGAATACCCGATCACGCGGTAGCCGCCTTCCTTGTAGATCGCGGGCAGAAGCTCGTCCGTCGGCTGCGAATCCTCCGGGAGCTTCATGGATTTCGCGGCGGCGGCGAGCACTTTTTTCGGGACCGCGATGACCTGATACTCGAAATACTGGTACGCGCCAGAACGCTCCGCGGCGGCAGTCGCGGCGTCCTTCTCAGGGGCTGCCTCTTTCGCCGGAGCGGACTCCTTCGCCTCGGCCTCTTTCACAGCGGGCACGGCAGCGGGCGCGGCAGTCTGCCCCGGAGCAGGCAAACTCAGGGCACAGAAAAGTAATATCGAAACATAAACGAACAGCTGACAGACGGTGTGTTTCATGGAATCCGGCTCCGGGACTTACATGGATGCATCTTAAATGAAGCGGTATAGGATCAACGCAAAAAGGTATCACCATATAGAAAAAAAGTCAACCCGTTTCCGCGAAAAATAAAGAAAAAAAGAAAGCCGGCGAATTGAGCTTCACCGACTTTCATAAGGAAAAAGCGAATCGGAACGATTCCGTCTTACTTCTTGACGGGCTTTGCATCCTTCACGATGAGCAGGACCGGGTACTTCGCCTCGGTTTCGGGCACGGTGTACATCGTGCCAGTGAGGGTCATCGGAGAATCGGTCAGCTCGAAGTCCTCGGGCACCGCTACGGCAATGGCCTCCCCGTCCTTCCCGTAGGCGGTCGCCAGAGTGTGCGGCTTGCCGCCGAACATAAGTTCCATCCCGGTCTCGATGGTGCGTCCCGTGATCAGGGACTGCGCGGGGATGGACGCGCTGTTCAAGTCGTAGGCGCGGACGCCGGCGACTTCGAACGTGGCAAGCTTGTTGCAGAATTCGCGGCCGGTCGACTTTTCGACCTTCGCGAAGTTCAGGTCGGCGGGACGGTCCGCCATGGACGGTTCCAGCAGCAGGAGCGCGCCGACGACGATCACGCCGGAAAGGAGCGTGGCGGGCAGGCCGACCGCGAGCCATTTCATGAAGGTGACGTGCGAGGCGGACGGACGCTTCTCGAGCATGCCGAGCGCAACGATGTTCGCGGTGCTGCCGATCATGGTGATGTTGCCGCCGAAGCACGCGCCGAAGAGGAGCGCCCACCACAGCGGGAAGTCCTTCACGCTCAGGGAAAGCTGCTCGATCACGGGGCAGAACGCCGCGACGAAGATCACATTGTCGACGAACGCGGACCCGACGGCGGAGGTGAAGAAGATGAACGGGACGAGCTCGTAGGGGCTGGTGCCGCAGATCTTGGAGAATCCGCTCGCCATGACCTTGTCGACCTCGGTGTATTCGAGCGTGCCGGCGACGGCGAAGAGAAGCATGAAGAAGATGAGCGTCCACCAGTCGACCTCGCGTTCGATGTAGTAGCGGGCGCGGTTCTGCTTGATGATCATCACGATGCCGGAGCAGACGAGCGGCGCCACGATCAGGACGGTGTTCTTCGGCAGGCCGAGGAGCTCTTCGGTCGGGTGGTGGGAGGCGATGGCGCACACGGTGCAGACCAGGAGGATCAGGCCGGGCTTGTACGGCACCTTCACGCGGGGAGCAAGCGAAAGCCCCTGCGCGAGGCGGCTCTGCAGGCTTTCATCGAATTTCTTCAGGTCCTTGCGGAAGATGAAGAGGAGCAGCGCGATCACCGCGAACAGCGAAACGAGCATGATCGGGAACGACCACAGCATGAAGTCGCCGAACGTGAGGCCGCCTTTCGTGCCGATGTAAATGCCGACCGGGTTGCCCATCATGGTGCCGGAGCTGCCGATGTTCGTGGCGAGCACGGCGATCAGGATGTACGGGGGCGGGTTCAGTTTCAGGAGGTCGCACACCTGGAAGATCAGCGTGGAGATGAAGATGATGGACGTGACTTCATCGACGGCGCAGGCGAGCAGCGCGGACGCCACGCTCGTGACCGTGATGAA
>JAEEQN010000017.1 GCA_016285345.1 Victivallales bacterium
CCCGGCATGGGCGGACCCGGCATGGGAAATGCTTTCGGCGGCGGCCCGGGTATGGGCGGCGGCTTCGGCGGCGGTCCCGGCATGGGCGGCAATTCCCGCCGCAATATGTCCATGATCGACTCCATCCCCGCGGAAGAACGCGACCGCCTGATGCAGCTGATGCGGACCGATTACGAGGCATTCCGCAAGGAACTCCGCAATCTTGTTTCCGGTCAGCAGGAAAACGAATACAAGGCGGCGATGGAACTTCGCGAGAAGTATCTCAAAGCCACCGGCAGCGCCGAAAAGGACAAGATCAAAAAGGAACTTCACGAGCTCATCGGCGAGCGGTTCACGACCTCCAATAAATCCGCGGAACGCCAGATCAAAGAGACGGAAGACATCATCGCGTCCGCACAGGAACGCCTCGACATCCTGAAGAAACAACACGCGGAACGCGTGAAAAACGCCGACCTCTTCATCAATTCCACGATCGACGATTACCTGAATCCCGACAAAGCGCCCACCTACGAAGACGTCCTGCGCAAGCAGAACGAACAGAGCGCCCGCAGCAGACTCCCCGAATTTGACAACGACCGTCAGGGCGGCCGAGGCGGCAACGGCGGCAGAGGCGGCCGGGACAACAACGGTCAGCGCGGCGATCAGCGTCGCGGCGGCCAGGGCGGCTTCGGCGGCGCACCCGGTATGGGTGGCGGTCCGGGCGGCTTCAGCGGAGCTCCCGGCGGCATGGGCGGCGGCTTTGGCGGCGGAGCTCCCGGCGGTATGAGCGGTTTCGGCGGAGGTGCTCCCGGCGGTATGGGCGGCGGCTTCGGCGGCGGTGCTCCCGGAATGGGCGGAGCCCCCGGCGGCGGCCAGCGTTCCGGCGGCTTCGGCGCGCCTCCTCAAGCCCCTCGCAATTAATCCTCACAAACAGATTTCGCATCTTATCCCCGTTGGATTCCAGTCCGGCGGGGATTTTGTCTGTTATGATAACACAAAAAAAGCGGATTCCCGTATGATGTCGGAAATCCGCCTTAAAAACGGAGGAAAACCCTCCAAGCATATCCGTCAGGAACGGATCACAGCGAGGATCTCGTCGCGCTTGGCTTCCATGGTGGCCTTGTCCTTGGCCTCGACGATGAGGCGGAGGAGCGGCTCGGTGTTGGAGGAACGGATGTTGAACCACCAGTCGGAATACTCCACGCTGATTCCGTCGAGTTCGAACATGCGTCCGTCGGCGTATTTGGTGCGGATCTTGTCGAGGATGGGCTTGACGTCGGCGACCTTGGAGTTGATCTCGCCGCTCTGGTAATACTTCTTGAGGGGCTTCACGAGCTCGCTGACGCTCTTTTTCGACTTGCAGATCAGGTTCGCGAGTTTGATGATCGCGAGTCCCTGGGATTCCGCCACGTAGTTTTCGCGGAAGTAGTAGTGGCCGGAGAGCTCGCCCGCCATGACCGCGTTTTCCTTGCGCATCTGGTTCTTGATGAACGCGTGTCCGACGCGGGACATGCTGGGCTTGCCGCCGTGGTCGCGGATGGCCTCGCGGACGGCCCAGCTGCTGCGGAGATCGTACAGGATGGTGGCGCTGCCGCAGCCGGGTTCGCCGAGGATGTCCATGGCGATCAGAGCTGTGAAGAGGTCCATCGGGATGATCCCGCCCTTGTCGTCGATGAAGCCGCAGCGGTCGGCGTCGCCGTCGAACGCCGCGCCGAAGTCCGCGCCGACCTCGACGACTTTCTTGCGGATGGCGTCGAGCGTGCTGGTCTGAAGCGGGTTGGCGAGGTGGTTCGGGAAGGTGCCGTCGAGCGTGTCGTACAGCGGGACGACCTCGAAGAAGTCCTTGATCCCGGCGAACTCGTAAAGGCCCATGGCGTTCGCGTAGTCGACCACGACTTTGAGCTTGCGGTCCATTTTCGCGTAGGAACGCAGGAACTTGGTGTATTCGGGGGCGATGTCGTACTGCGTGATCTTGCCTCTCTTCTCCGCGGCGGGGAAGCTGTTCGCCTCGACGAGCATCTGGATGTCCGCGATGCCGGTGTCGCCGCTGATCGGGACCGCCTGCGCCTTGCAGAGCTTGAAGCCGTTCCATTCGCCCGGATTGTGCGAAGCCGTGATCATCACGCTGCCGTCCGCGCCGAGGAATCCGTTGGCGTGGTAGGACATCGGGGTGGAGCAGAGGCCGATGTCGATCACGTCCGCGCCCTGTTTCGTGATGCCGCGGGTGAGGCCTTCGAAGAGCGGGGCGGAGTGCGGACGCATGTCGCGTCCCACGACGATCTTCTTCGCGCCGGTGAAGACGACGAATGCGCGCCCGATCTTTTCCGCGAGGTCCGCGTCGATTTGCTCCGGGTAAATGCCGCGGATGTCGTAGGCTTTGAAAATTCCAGACATGGTCATACTCCTCAAAAGTGGTTGTAAAATGCGTAGATTCGGACGGTCCGCCGCGTTCATTTTTCCGCACGCGCCGGACATCCGAACAATAAACATAACACGCGAAGGGCGGAAAGTCAATCAGAAAAATGAAAAAAGATGGATAAAACCGCTCCTGTATGAGCATTTTTCAGCATCGGTTACAAAGTACTGTCTCCAATGCTTCAGACAATTCCCGGGAAAAACGCGTCAGAGGGCCGACATTTTTCCGAATCCATCTTGATTTCAACGCCTTTCCGGTGTATATTATATGGATTTACCGAAACGACTCAACCAACCATTCCTAACAACCCCAAACCATAGGGAAATCCAAACTATGAAAGAACTCAATGCCGCTCCCAATGCGCCGAAGCTGGTCGCATGGGTGAAAGAATGGGCTACCCTCTGCGAACCCGACAACCTCTACTGGTGCGACGGTTCCCGCGAAGAGTACGACCGCCTCTGCAACGAAATGGTCGAATCCGGCCTCGCGATCCGCCTCAACCCGGTGAAGCGCCCGAACTGCCTCCTGTTCCGCTCCGATCCGTCCGACGTCGCGCGCGTCGAAGCCCGCACCTTCATCGCCTCGAAGACGAAAGAGGAAGCCGGCCCGACCAACAACTGGATCGACCCGGTCGAACTGAAGAAGACCCTCCGCGGCCTCTACAAGGGCTGCATGCACGGCCGCACCATGTACGTCATTCCGTTCTCCATGGGCCCCGTCGGCTCCCCGATCGCCAAGATCGGCGTCGAGATCACCGACTCCCCGTACGTCGTCGCGAACATGGAGATCATGACCCGCGTCGGCACGAAGGTCCTCGATGTCCTCAAGGACGGCGAGTTCGTCCCCTGCATCCACTCCGTCGGCAAGCCGCTTGAAAACGGCGCGAAGGACAACGGCGTCTGGCCGTGCGCCCCGCTCGACAAGAAGTACATCGCCCAGTTCCCCGAGACCCGCGAGATCTGGTCCTACGGCAGCGGTTACGGCGGAAACGCCCTGCTCGGCAAGAAGTGCCTCGCGCTCCGCATCGCCTCCGTCCAGGCACGCGACGAAGGCTGGATGGCCGAACACATGCTCATCCTGAAGCTCACGCGTGAATCCGACGGCAAAGTCAAATACATCACCGGCGCGTTCCCGTCCGCCTGCGGCAAGACCAACCTCGCCATGCTCATTCCGACCATCAAGGGCTGGAAGGTCGAGACCGTCGGCGACGACATCTCCTGGATGAAGTTCGGCGCGGACGGCCAGCTCTACGCCATCAACCCGGAAGCCGGTTTCTTCGGCGTCGCGCCCGGCACCAGCATGCAGTCCAACCCGAACGCCATGCTCTCCTGCGCCAAGGACACCATCTTCACGAACGTCGCCCTCACCGATGACGGCGACGTGTGGTGGGAAGGCATCGGCTACGACGCTCCCGCGCACCTCATCGACTGGAAGGGCCAGGACTGGAAGCCCGGTCAGGTCGACGCCGACGGCAAGCCCGTCAAGGCCGCTCACCCGAACGCCCGCTTCACCGCCCGCGCCTGCAATTGCCCGGCCATCGCTTCCAACTGGGAAGATCCTGCCGGCGTTCCGATCGCCGCGTTCCTCTTCGGCGGCCGCCGTCCCAGCACGCTCCCGCTCGTCTACCAGTCCAAGAACTGGGAACACGGCGTGTTCATCGGCTCCACGGTCGGTTCTGAAGTGACCGCCGCTGCCCTCGATGTCAAGGCCGGCACCGTCCGCCGCGACCCGTTCGCCATGCTGCCGTTCTGCGGCTACAACATGGGCGACTACTTCAAGCACTGGCTTGAGATCGGCAAGAAGGAAGGCGCCAAGCTGCCGAAGATCTTCTGCGTGAACTGGTTCCGCAAGACCGCAGACGGCAAGTGGCTCTGGCCCGGCTACGGCGACAACAGCCGCGTCCTCAAATGGATCTTCGAGCGCTGCGACGGCGAAGGCAAGGCCGACGAGACCCCGATCGGGTATGTCCCCGCTCTGGACGCCATCGACCGCACCGGCACCGATGTGACCGAAGACGACATGAAGCAGCTTCTCGCCATCGACAAGGAAGGCTGGAAGAAGGAACTCGAGACCATCTCCGAGCACTATGCCAAGTTCGACCGTCTCCCGGCCGAGCTCGAGGCGCAGCGCAAGGCCCTCGAAGAACGCTTCAGCAAGTAATCTGAACGATCGCTTCAAGTCCGCGGTGCGTCAAAAACACCGCGGGCTTTTTTGTTCTATTTGAATTTGGACTCAAAGTGAATTGACGCGAAAGGAACCGGTATCCATGTCAGAGACGAACGCCCCGAAACTCCGCAGTGAACTTGCCCCGGAAACCTGCTGGGACCTCACCCAAATCTACAAAACCGACGCGGACTGGGAGGAAGCGTTCCGCACGCTCGACGACCTGCTCGCCGCCCATCAGGCGTGCCGCGGCCATCTGGCGGACTCCGCCGAAGCGCTGAAGCGCGGCCTGGAGACCGGCGACGCCCTCGGACTTCGCCTCGAGACGCTCTATTCCTACGCGCATCTGAAGTCCGACGAAGACCTAGCCAACGGCAAGAACGCAGGCCGCCGCGACCGCATCGCCGCGCGTTACGCCGAGATCGAGGGCGAGACCTCCTGGTTCGATCCCGAACTCCTCGCCATGCCGGAGGCGCGCTTCAAAGAGCTGATGGACGATCCCGTGCTGGCGTTCTACCGCCGCACGCTCGAAGACACCGCCCGCCAGCGTCCGCACACGCTCTCCGAGCCGGAGGAACGCATCCTCGGTCTTGCCTCCGACGTCTTTTCAACGGGCAACCACGCGTTCTGCAAGCTTAATGACGCTGACCTGCGCTTCCCTCACATCAAGGACGACAAGGGCAACGACGTCGAGCTCACGCACGGCAATTACATCAAGTTCCTGGAGAACGCCGACCGCCGCGTCCGCAAGGACGCCTTCGACGCCTGCTACAAGACGTATTCGTCGTTCGCGAACACGATCGCCGCGCTGCTCGACGGCACGGTGAAGGCGGGCGTGCTCGAGGCGAAACTCCGTCATTTCCCGTCCGCGCGTGCCGCCTCGCTGTTCCCCGATCATGTGCCGGAATCCATGTACGACGGCCTGATCGATGCCGTCCGCGCGAAGCTCCCGCTCCTGCACCGTTATTTCGAGCTGCGCCGCCGCGTCCTGAAGCTCGACAAGCTCGAGCTTTTCGACCTCGTGACCCCGCTTGTCCGTCCGGCGAAGGTGCTGTACAGCTGGGAAGAGGGCTGCGACCTGGTGCGCCAGGCGGTGAAGCTTTACGGATCCGAATACTGCGAGGCGCTGGAACACGCTTTCAAGGACCGCTGGATCGATGTCTACGAATGCCGCGGCAAGACCTCCGGCGCCTATTCCGGCGGCTGCTACCGCAAGCCCCCGTACGTCCTGCTGAACTATACCGGCACGCTGGACAGCGTTTCCACGCTCGCCCACGAGCTCGGCCACTCCATGCACTCCTATCTCTCCGACCGCGCGCAGGAATACCACTATGCCGGCTACTGCCTCTTCGCCGCCGAGGTCGCGTCCACCACGAACGAACTCCTGCTGAACCATTATCTTCTTGAGCACGCTCAGGACGACAATCTCCGCGCCTACCTGCTGACGCACCTGCTCGACCTCATCCGCGGCACGGTGTTCCGTCAGACGCAGTTCGCCGAGTACGAACGCGATATTTATGCAATGAGCGAGGATGGCGAACCCCTGACCGCCGAGGCCCTCGGCGACCATTACTACGAGCTGAACGGCGAATACTTCGGCAAGAACGTCGTGAACAACGAGCCGATCCGCTTCGAATGGGCGCGCATCCCGCATTTTCACTACAATTTCTACGTCTACAAGTACGCTACCGGGCTTTCCGCCGCCGCCAAGCTCTCCGCCGACATCATCGCGGGGAATCCGGCGCCCGCGCTCCGGTTCCTCAAGTCCGGCGACACGCGCGACGTGCTGGATCTGCTCCGCGATGCCGGGGCGGATTTCGCCACGCCGGAACCGGTCAATGCCGCGATGCGTCTCTTCGAGACCTCGCTGGACCAGCTGGAGGCGATCCTCCTCAAGTAAACGGAAGTTTCAGCCCAAATATCAATCGAAACCGCCAGTTCGGGGCAATCCGGCTGGCGGTTTCTGTTAGGATAAAAACAGAGGACGGTTTACCTTCGGCATGAATGTTGCCGGAAGAACAGGGAAAGTTTTTCCTTAGACATCCTCCCGGCAGCGACCTGCAGAACGATGTCGGTAAGTTCATCATCCGAGGCATCGAAGTCGTATCTGTTCAATTCCAGAAAGACCAGCGCGGACATCGTGCCGACGCGTTTGTTCCCGTCAACAAAAGGATGATTCTCGACGATGTGGAAAAGATATGCCGCAGCCATGTCCGGGATCGTCGGATGCAGGTAGTTCCCATTGAATGTCGATGCCGGCATGCCGACTGCGGATTTCAGCAGGTCCAGACTGCGCAGCCCATTGGTTCCGCCAAAATGCCTGATTTGGTATTCGTGGATTTCAATGGCCTCGGTAAGCGTGAGAAAGACAGGTTCGCGCTTCAACGTGCAAGCTCCTCAAATGTCTTGCTGTAGCGTTTACCGGTTTTTGCCACGGCTTTCCGGAATCTCTCGTGGCGCACATTATCCTGAACAGGTGTGAGAATCAGGGACTTTCCGTCCGTCACGACCTCGAATTCGGATTCGGCCGTTGCACCAAGCAAGCTCAAAATGGGCTTTTCGATTACGAGCGCGGAACTGTTGCCATGTTTTACAAGCGACTTGATCACGGGAAAACTCCTTTTTTTGGAGGTTATACAATGTTGTTACTAAGATACACCGAAAAAGAGAAAAGTCAAGCGGAAAATACAAACAGGGCGAAAGAAATCTTTCCCTCTGGTCGTTGGTGTCAGTCGATTCTGACGAGGTTGTAGTTGCGCGAACCGAGGCCGATCTTTTCGGCGTAGGCGAGCTGTTCCGCGCCCTTGAATTTCTTTCCGGCCTTCACAGCGGCGTCCCAGCAGGCGGCATCGATGGCGACGGGGTCGAGCGAGGCGAACACGCCGATGTCGTGGATGCAGGTCATCATGGGGCGCGGTTCGCAGTCGCAGCCGCGCGTGATGTTCACGGCGAACGTGATGTAGAGGTGATGTTTGCCGTGGTGGGAGGCGTAGGCGTATTCGACGAGTTTCTCGCGGAAGAGACGGCCGCCGAACAGGGCATGCTTCAGCCCGGCGAACGACAGGATGGAGACGGCGTGGTGCGGGCAGATGGAGAAGCACGCGCCGCAGCCGATGCATTTGTCGTGGTCGATGCATGAGCGTTCGCCGATGGTGATCGCACCCTCGTTGCACCGCGTGAGGCACAGCTTGCAGCGCTTGCATTTCCAGTTGCGGATGCGCGGCTTCACGTTCAGGTGCATGGCCATCTTTCCGCCCTTCGCGGCGAAGCCCATGGAGAGCTGCTTGATCGCGCCGCCGAATCCGGCGAGCCCGTGTCCCTTGAAATGCGACAGCACGATCACCCGATCCGCCTCGGCCAGCGCCTTTGCGATGCTCGCGCTTTGAAAATGTTTGAGGTTGACCGGGACGGACACCGATTCCTCGCCGTGCGCGCCGTCCGCGATGACCGCCGGGATGCGCGTAAATCCGTGCTTCTTTGCCAGTGCGAGGTGTTTTTCGCGGGAGAAACGCTCGCCGCCGTACAGTACGCTGGTCTCCACGAAATGGCACGCGCGGCCCTGCGCCTGAATGAAGTCGATGATGCCGTCGTACACCTCGGGTTTGAGGTACGTGCGGTTGCCCTTCTCGCCGAAATGCACCTTCAGCGGCACGTCGGCGGGCAGTTCGACGCCGGATTTGTCCAGCAGAGTCTGAAGGAGACGGACCGCGGCCTGCGAAAGACCGGTTGTTCCCGAGGCGGGATCGAACGGAATGAAGAAAACGTCGGACATGGAGATTGCTGTCTTGAAACGGGAAAATATGTTGTTGAAAAAGAATCTTTTACACTAAAATATACACGAATTATCAAAAAAAACCAAAGAATATTGAAAGAAAACCGGAAAAAAGCTTGTATTTTTTAAAAAAGAAGATAGATTATGGAAAGATATTTAGAGAACGACACGCGCACAGGACGTGTTTTTTCATACGGTTTCAGGTCTCTTTTTGCCGTAAAAAAGCATATCCGGTACGTTCCGCCACCCATGGGAAAACATGTTTTTGAGGACAGGCTGCACATGAAACAAATGCGAAACCTGCTGGCACGATACCTGACTGTTTTTTTGTTTATTTTTTCGATCTTCGCTTTTTCGCAGACGCCGACTCCGGATTCGGCGCAGGACGGGCCGGAAGCTCCGCGTCCGTTTCAGAATAACGTCAGGACGATCCTTCTGCTGACGTCCTATCCCGTCGCGGACGTCGTGACGAGCAATTTCTTCGATTCGTACCGCAAGGGCATCCGCGAGCTGAACCTGCCGATCGACTGCCACGTGGTGGAGCTGAATGCCACCCACAAAGGCAACGAGGACCGGGTGGAATCCACGTTCGCCCGTCTGGAAAAATCGCTCAACCAGGGCCTGTACTCCATCGTGGTGACGCTGAACCACGAGGCCGCGAACGTGATCATGCGGAATTACGACAGGTTCCCGCGCACCCTGCCGGTCCTGTTCGCCGGCCTGGGGCGCATGCCGGTCGACCTGAAGCGCCAGTATCCGAACTCGACCGGCATCGGCATCACCGACGATACGCTCGGGACGGTGGAGCTGGGCCTGAAGCTCTTCCCGGAAGCGCAGAATCTGGCGCTTGTCACGGACGAGACGACGATCTCGGAGGAGACGCGCAACGAGATCCTGTCCAACTGCAAACTGCACTTCCCCCAGCTGGACTACAAGTGGATCAATTCCCTGATGCCCAAGCAGGAGATCCAGAGCACCCTCGCCACTCTTTCGCCGGAAAGCCTGATCCTTTTCTTCCCGACGCACGACTATGCGAATGGACACAACGAGACCGTGACGGCCTTCGTGCGGAACATCGGGTTCGACGAACGGTTCCCGTGCCTGGTGCTTGACGACACGCTCTTCGGCAACGGCGCGGCCGCGGGCTGCGTGATCGAGACGGACAAGCTCGGACACGAGGCGGCGCGCATGACCGCGCAGATCCTGAACGCCGGAAGCGCCCAGCGTATACCCCTGAAGGATATCGCGCCGGTCAGAATGGTTGACTACGGCAAGTTCAACAGCTACCGGAATTTCTCCGGCAGGATTCCGCTCGGGACCACGGTCATCAACAAGCCGGACACGATGTGGACGCGTCACTGGCAGACCTTCCTGACGATCTTTTTCGTGGTCCTGATTGTGATCGTGCTCCAGATATTCTATCTCAGCTGGATGCGCCGCCGTCTCCGGACAAGCCGCAACATGCTGTATTCGCTCCCCGGCCGCGTGCTGGTGCTGAACCGCGCGGAAAACATTCTTTTCGCTTCGTGGATCAAGGGCGATTACCGGGAAAAGGCTCCGAAGAAGCTGGACCAGCTGCTCGGGATCGACTATCCGAAACTGGCCCGCGCGGTCCACGAGGTCTTCCAGTCCGGCAAACAGATGACGATCGAGTACAACTATGAGGACGTCCACCGCGCCATTTCGTTCGCCCTGCTGGAACACGACATTTTCGGGCAGGACGCGGTGATCTGCTTCTCGCTGGACAACACCGAGCTGCAGCAGGCGCGCCGCCAGGCCGAGCGCTATTCCGCCCAGCTCAAGAAAACGACCCGGATGTGGGACATCCTCATCAACTTCCTGCCCATCCACATCTTCGCCAAGGACATCGACAACGACTTCCGCTACGTCTTCAACAACCGCACCCGCTGCAAGTTCTACGGCGTAGGCGAAAACGAGCTGAACGACAAGACGGACTTCGACTTCCTGCCGCAGGAAGTCGCCGAACAGCGCCGCAGGGAGGACGAGGAGTTCGTGAAGAATCCGGAAGGCCAGATGGAAGCCAACGTGGACGTGACGTCCTGGGACGGCAGCGTCCAGCACCTGCGCAGCATCCAGCGCATCTTCACCGACGAGGACGGCACGCGCCTGCTGCTCGGCACTGCCATCAACATCACGGAACTGGAAGAGGCGCACATCCAGATGCAGCAGCTGAACTCGAAGCTCCAGGAACTCCTGCAGCAGCACTCCATCCTGCTCGACAACATGCCGTCCTTCGTGATGACGAAAGACATCGACGACGACTTCCGCATCATCACCTGCAACGATGCCTGCCTCAAATTCCTCAACCAGACTCCTCAGTCCGTCGCCGGAAAAACCGACCATGACCTCCTGTTCAACCCCGAGGACGCCGACGCCATCCACGCGGACGACCTGCACGCCGTCGAAGTCCTGGAACGCCGTCCCGAGTACCACTCTACGGGGCGCATCCACGACCGCAACGGACGCACACGTATCGGCAATTTCTACCGCAAGCTCATCCGTACCTCGGACAACCGCCGTATCCTCTTCACCCTGTTCCACGACGTCACGGACCTCGAAAACGCGAAGCGCGAGGCGGAGGAGACCGCCGACCGCTTCCTCCTCACGCTCCGGTCCATCGGCGACGGCATCATCACGACGGACGCGAACGGCATCGTCACGATGGTCAATCCGAACGCCGAGAACCTGCTCGGCTGCAAACAGGCCGAAGTGCTCGGCAGGCCGCACACGGATTTCTTCCGCATCGTCCACGAGCAGACAGGAAAAAACGTCACTTCCCCGCTCACGGAGGCTTTGCGTTACGGCAAAGTCACCATGGGCGCCGAGCAGACCGATCTGGTTTCCGCTTCCGGACAGCGCTATCACATCGCGGCAAACGCCTCCCCGATCCGTTCGCGGTCCGGCGAGGTCACGGGCGCGATCCTGGTGTTCCGCGATGTCACGGAGGAACGGAACACCATGCAGGACCTCGAAAGCGCGTCCGAACTGGCCAGTCTTGCATCGTTCCATTACAACCTCAACACGCGCATCCGTACCGGGTCCAACCTCCTCTGCGAACTGTGGCCCACGGACGAGAACGGCAATGCGCTCCTTGAGGAACAATTTGTCTATCCGGAAGACATTCCCCTCTTCAAGCAGAACATGCGCGACCTGCTCGAAAAGACGAGCGACACTGTGCAGTTCTCGTTCCGAATCGGCACGGATGCGTCCGACCTGAAATACTACCGTATGAAACTCACGCTCGACCAGCGCGACCCGACGGGGAACTCGGTGACCGGCATCGTGCAGGACGTGACCGAGATCACGCTGAACATGCTGAAACTGAAGGACACGCAGGCGCTGTGGGACGCCGCGATCAACGCCATGCCGATCATGTTCACGGTGAAGGATCTCGACGACGACTGCCGCTATCTGCTCTGCAACAATGCGTTCTCTGACATCTTCAACTGTACTCCGGACGAGATCACGGGCAAGACCGATCCTGAGCTGTTCGTCAATGTCGGGAATCTGGATTTCTCAAACCGCCTGAACAGGCTTGCCCTGACTCTGGACGTGAACGAAACGAGAGAGTTCGAGGAAGAGCTTCCCGTCTCGGACGGAAGTCTCCGCTCCATCAGGACCGTAATTCGCGTGATCAGGGACACAGGCGGACGCAGGATTCTGCTCGCCGCGTCCAGCGACATTACCGAAATGGTCAACGCGAAGCGCGCGGCGGAGGAAAATGCCGACCGCTTCCTCCTCACGCTCCGGTCCATCGGCGACGGCATCATCACGACGGATGCGGAGGGCGTCGTCACGATGATCAACCCGAACGCCGAGGCTCTGCTCGGATGCAGGCAGCTCGACGCGCTCGGCAAACCCCATACCGACTTCTTCCGCATCGTCCACGAACAGACCGGGAAGCCGGTCGTTTCGCCGCTCACGGAAGCCCTGCGGTCCGGCGAGGTCGCCAACGGCGCGGACCTGACCGACCTGGTCTCCGCCTCCGGACAGCGGTATCACATCGCCTCCAACGCCGCCCCGATCCACACGCGGTCCGGCGAGGTCACGGGCGCGATCCTGGTGTTCCGCGACGTCACGGACGAACGGAACAAGCGCGAAGAACTCCGCCGTGCCATGACCAGCCTGGAAAATGCCTCCAACATGGCGCGTCTGGCGTCGTTCCGCTACGAGATCAAGACCCGCAAACGCTCCGGTTCCAGCCTGCTCTATTCGCTCTGGCCGAACGACGAAAACGGCGAACCGATCCGGTTTGAGGACTGGGTGTATCCCGATGATATTCCGATTTTCTCCCGCGAGCTGGAGAAAATGGAAAAAATGGAAAAACCGGGCGAGACCGCCACGTTCTCGTTCCGTATCGGCCAGACGTCCAGCCTGCGCTACATCCGTGCGCTGGTCTCGCTCGACCTGAGCAATCCGGACGAACCGGCGGTGGCCGGCATCCTGCAGGATGTCACCGAGCTGACGCTGAGCATGCTGAAACTGAAGGACACCCAGGCTCTGTGGGACGCCGCGATCAACGCCATCCCGGTCATGTTCACGGTGAAGGACGTCGACCACGACTTCCGCTATCTGCTCTGCAACAACGCGTTCGCGAACATCTTCAGCCATACCCCGAACGAGATCATCGGCAAGACCGATCTGGAGCTGTTCGAGAACAAGGATATCCTGGATTTCGCCAGACGCATGAACAACCCGAACCAGGAGGTGAACGCCACGGTGGACTTCGAGGAAGAGCTTCCCGTCGGCGGCGAACACCAGCATGTCCGCTTCATCAAGACCGTCACGCGCGTGATCCGGGACGCCAGCGGACGCAGACTCCTGCTCGCCGCGTCCAACGACGTCACCGACATGCAGAAGCTGCTCACCATCGAGCGCATCAACACGGAAATGCTGTCCCGGTTCAACCGCGAGCAGGTCTTCGACGGCGTTCTGGACGGCATCGCCGAAGTCCTCCGCAAGGAACTCTGCTGCGCCCGCATCGTGGTCGTGCACAAGGAAAAGAACGGGTTCATCGTCTACCGCCAGTGGCAGTACGACGGCCTGAACCCGATCAAGGCCGAACGGGCCGGGATCATCCTCAACATGTTCGACTGGGAAAAACGCGTCAGGAAGTCGCCCCTCGGATCCATCATCCGCATCGACGGCCTCCAGAACGTTGTGGATGCCAGCGGTTTGACGCTGGACACGGGGTCACGTGCGCTCGAATACTCCTTGATCTCCGTTCCGCTTTATGAAAAGAACAGGCTGTCCGGCGGCGTTTTCCTGACGTTCCTCCAGGACCGCAGGGACTTCACCGACCTCGATGAAGCCATCCTGATCAGCTGCGGCAACATCGTGTCGCTCGCCAGACAGCGCGAACGCAACCAGCAGGCCATTCGCCAGGCGATGCTCGAAAACCAGCTGATCCTCGACAACATCGACATCCCGATCTGGCTGTTCAACACTGAAAACGTGCTCATCCGCACGAACTCCGCCGTCTCCAGGGTCGCGGGCCGTCCGGGTGAGCTCCTCGATCCCGCCGAAAACGACCGCGTCTTCCGCGATTTCTCGGCCAACATCAAGGAGCCCGACGTCAGCATCGACGCCCTGGTCCGCCGCTCCTCGCGGCTCAAGAGCACCACGTACCTCGGACAGGATTACATCGTCGTGAACGACGGCGTCCGCGACGGCCAGGGCAATCTGCTGTACAACATGGTGTACGCCGTGGACGTGACCACCATGAACCAGCTCATCCAGAACCAGAGGTTCGGCAACGAAATGCTCGAGGAAGTCATCAGCGAGGACGATTTCGATATCTGTATCCGGCGCACCCTCGAAAACGTCTGCAAGCTCCTCGGCGCAAGCCGCGGCTGTCTGCTCGAACACGTCGAGGAAGGCACGAAGACGCACTGCATCGCCGAATTCGTCGAGCCGACGCATCCGCACGCCGATTTCAGGATGTTCGGCCGCACGCTCAGCCGTGTCCGCGGCATCCTGGAGAACACGGACGATAAACGCACGTTCGTCTGCAGCGACATCCGGACCATCAACTGGTCGCGCATCGCGCCGGAGTGGGGCAAGGCGTCTCATGCGATCGACCTCCGCTCGATCTTCCTCTCGAACATCCTTCTGGACGGCGAAATCTGGGGCACCGTCGGATTCAACTACGAGGGCGTCACCCATAAGTTCACCGAAAACGACGTCGGGATCCTGCGCTCCATGGCGCACATGATCGAGCTGGTCCTCTCCAGAAAACGCGCCAAGGAGATTATCATGGACGCGCTCTCCCGCGCCCAGGCGGCGGACAAGGCGAAGAGCTTCTTCATCGCCAGCGTCAGCCACGAAATCCGCACGCCGCTGAACTCCGTCATCGGGTTCGCCGAACTCCTCCGCGAGGGCGGCGTCTCCCAGAAACAGGAGAAGGAATACCTCGACGCCATTTCCTCCTCGGCGAACGCCCTGCTCATGCTCATCAACGACGTGCTCGACCTCTCCAAGCTCGAGGCGAACCAGATGCAGATCATCACGGCGTACACCGACTTCAACGCTCTCTGCCGCGAAGTCCTGCTCATCTTCACGTTCCGCGCCCAGGAGAACGGCAACAGGCTCGTTTCCGACGTCCCGGAAGACCTGCCGGAGCTCGACGTCGACAACATCCGCATCCGCCAGATCCTCATCAACCTGCTCGGCAACGCCGTCAAGTTCACGAAGAAGGGCGCCATCACGCTCAGCGTCACATTTACGCCCGACGTGGATTCCGGCGACACCGGCACGCTCAAATGCTCCGTCTCGGACACCGGTATCGGTATCTCCGAGGAGGATCAGAAGAAGCTCATGGAGCCGTTCGTGCAGCTCTCCAAGATGCGCGGCACCAACGCCGTGAACAACGGCACCGGCCTCGGTCTCTCCATCTCCAAGCGCCTGGCGACCTGCATGAACGGCGCTCTGACCTGCACCAGTACGGTCGGCGAGGGCAGCACGTTCTCCGTCACGCTCAACGCCGTGCGCTACCGCGCGAAGGCGAAGCCGAAGAAGTCCGCGAAGGGCGCTGAAAAGACGCAGGCCAAACTCACCGTCGCGCCGGACAGCGACGTGAAGTCGATCCGCATCCTCGTGGTCGACGACGTCCCGATGAACCTCCGCGTCGCGAAGGCGCTCTTCAAGAAGATCGGGTTCGCCAACGTCTCCACCGCCGGGTCGGGCAAGGAAGCGCTCGAGTTACTCGAAAAACAGCCGATTGACCTGATCCTCTCCGATATGTGGATGCCGGAGATGAACGGCGCACAGTTCTCCGCCGCAGTGAAGGAGAATCCGAAATTCGCGCATATCCCGGTCGTCGCACAGACCGCCGATGTCGAGACGAGCGGAAACTTCGACATGTCGCACTTCGACGCCATCATCCTGAAGCCCCTCACCGGGGAGAAACTCACCAATATGGTCAAGCGCATCATCGAGGACGGCGATCTGCGGAAGGGCGAGGACGGAAAGCCGGTCAACCTCGGGTGATTTCAGGTCATGTTCGAAGTCCCGAAAAAATTCGACATCGACTTCGGCGGCGTGTACCGGTCCATCGGGCGCGACGCCGTCACCGCCGGGATCATCCGCAAGCACGAGGAGCTTGACTGGCACGGAGGCGGCTTTCCGCTGTTCTCCGTCTCGGTCGTCCTGCGCGGCACGGGGACCTACATCGACGCCGCCGGGCGCCGCGAACCTCTCTGCCCCGGCAAGCTCTTTTTCCGCATTCCCGGCGTGAGCCATTCCAACCTGATCGACCCCGACAGCAACTGGCTGGAGTTCTACCTCGCGTTCCACTTCATGAAAGACACAGCCGGGAACGAGCCGCACGACGCCTTCCTGGACTACACCGAAGCGGGGACCCCCGGCTATCTGAAGCTCAAGAACATGCCCGATCAGGACGATTCCTGGGTCCGGTCCATGTGCCGCCATCTCTTTGCGCTGGATTCGCAGGGGCCCGTCCGCGACATCAATCTCTCGCTCGAACTTCTCAACCAGTGCTACGACTTCCTCGCGTACCTGCGGACCGCGGGCGACGAGTCGCAGATCGCGCTCCGCGCGCTTAAACTCCTGACCGTGATCCTGGACAGCCGCATCAAGGGCTTCTCCGATGAAATATCCGACGCAGTCAAGGAAGTCATTCAGGCGAACATCAAGAGCAACTGCCCTCTGCCCGAACTCCTGAAGGACATCCCGTTCAGCTATCCCTCGCTCCGCCGTCATTTCCAGATGATCAACGGCTACAGCATCGGCCAGTACCAGATCCAGTGCCGGATGGAGAAGGCCGTGAACATGCTGTCCTCCGGCATGAGCGTGAAGGAGACCGCCGAACGCCTCGGCTACAAGAACCAGTTCTTCTTCTCGAAGCAGTTCCACCAGCAGATCGGGTTTCCCCCGAGCGTCCTGAAAAAGAGCTGACTTAAGTAAGCCATTCCTTAAAACGGAAAACCGGCCTCCGCGACTGTCGCGGGACCGGTTCTTTGCTTTCGTGACAATCCGGGTTTACCGCACGAGCGGGACGAGCTTCGCTTCCTTGTCGGATTCGAAGCGGACGCTTATGTCCAGAAGCGCGGACGAGGGCAGATCGACGGTCCGCGTGATCGGCGGAGGCAGACGGTACCACGGCTCGCCTTTATAATACAGCCAGACGGGGGCCTTTTCCTCGCTGAACGGGGTGATGTCGTAGCTGACCATGCCGTCGTCGAGGTAGAAGGCGCGCAGCGGGACCGCCGGATAGGAACGGTCCGTCGGCTTCCACGGCAGCACGAAGAACGCGCCGTCCTTCTGCGGTTCGGTCGTGACGGCCCACACGCCGCCGACCAGGGAATCCTCGGTGGCTTCCTTCACCTTGTCGCCGACCCACGAACGGTTCCGCGGATCGCTGGAGGACGCGCCTTCGTAAATCCACTGGTCGTCCCAGAACTCGATCCAGGAGTGATTGCCGGACCGGTCGGTCCACTGCGGACAGCCTGTGAAACGCGCCGGGATGCCGCAGGCGCGGCAGGCGTCCAGGAGGATCACGGAGAGGCCGGTGCAGGAGGCGTAGGAGGCGGCGATGGACTCCTGCGCGGACTGGTCGGCCTTCGGGCGCTTCACCGCGTCGTAGGTCACGTTCAGTTCCTTGAAGACATGGTCGTTCAGGTATTTGACGGCCTCGCTGGCGGTCTTGCACTCGCGTACGGCGGGCATGAATTTGTCATAGAAAAACTTCCGCCACGGATCGCGTTTCTCGTTCACGCTCCAGTACGGCAGGATATAGCGCAGAAAGAGGTCCTCGGATATCTGGTCGCGCCAGGGGGCTTCCCTGCGCGCTTTGAGCGCGTAGCGGACGTGTTCCAGCAGCTGGAAGGGCTCGACGTCCGCATAGTCGCATTCGGGCATTTCCGCCACCAGAGCGGCCATGTACGGGCCTTCCGGGGGAGTCGCGCCGTAAACGGCGATCTTGTCGAGTCTGTCCTGCGGGATGCGGGAGAGCGCGCGTTCGAGACGCGCATCAAGGGCGGTCGCGGTCGCCCCGGCGGGCAGGGCGGCGAGCATCTTGCGGAGCGTTCCGGCTGCTTCGGATGTGTTTTCGCCTGCTTTCTTCTCGTTCTTGGCATTTTCAGAGACCGTTTTTTTGTTTCCGGCGTCTTTGATCTTGAGCGTGATCACGTCGCCTTTCTTGAACGGTCCTTTGAGCTTGGCGCAGGCGAAGATCGAGGAGGTGATGACGTCTGCGTCGAACGACTTGGAGACGACTTCGGGCGAGGCCATCACAAATCCGTAGGGCAGGTACACGCCCTGTTCCTTCCACTGGTCGTCCTTCAGCGCGGTCAGCTTCAGCGTCAGGACGCCGTCCGCGTCCGTGGAACGCTCCAGTTTGAGCGTCTGGCCGGGCTTCGGATCGATGGCGGCGCGCACGGCGGGATCGCCGTAGAACGCCACCACGTCGCGGTCGTAGAGCAGCCCGAGCGCTTCCCTTTGTTCCTCGGTGTTCCGGAACCGGATGCCGCGCAGAGTCTGGGCGGCCTTGATCTCGAACGTGTTGTAGTCGGACGTATCGAGCGTGAGGTGGTTCAGATTGCGTTTCACCAGGTTCTCCACGATCCACGCGTTCGTGAAATGGAACGCTTCATTGAACGAATAATAGCCGGGATAGTCGGTCAGCATCCCCTGCGCCGTCCAGCCCTGCCGCCCGAACCACGTTTCGATGGTGTAGCCCATGAGCTGGTACACGCCGAACGAATGGATCATGGCGGTCGCCATGCAGGAATCCTCGCCGTGCGGGATGTTTCCGATCAGGCAGTTGCCCGCGGCGCACCAGATCTTCGGGGTCATGTCCTTGAACTCGGTCACGCGGCCGCGGGTATCGCGCGCGGCGAGTCCGCCCTTCCGGTCGATCAGGTACATGTTATTGCTCAGATAGCCGCTGGCCCAGTCGTGCTCCGAGGCGTGCCCGGAGGTCATCATGATCTGGAATCCGCCGCCCTTCACGAGCTTGAGGAACTGTTCGGTGAAATCCTTGTCGGTGCGGGTCTTCTCGTTGTCGTATTTCTTTGCAGGGTCGGTGATGCGGAGGTTGAAATCCTTCTGCGTTTCGTCGAAGCTGTAGCAGCGCCGCATGAGCGAATGATGGAACCCGCCGACCATGTCGAGCGCGTCGGTGATGTTGATCGGGCCTTCGAACTCCGCCACGCGCCTGATGTCCGAGGTGTCGTACCCGGTTATGATGCCCCAGAACGTGTCGCCGTACGGATCGGGCAGGATCTCGCGGGCCATGCGGGAGATTTCGCCCGTGAACTTGCGTCCGGCGAGCTCCTTCGGCGTCACAAAGCAGGTGCAGTAGGGGAGAAACTTCTGAAGGTCGGGCAGAACTTCGCGGACGTCCTTCTTGTACGTGAAAACCTCAGGCCCGAGCGCGGCATGTTTGGTCTTCAGTGCCTGGACCGCGGCGTTCAGTTCGGGATGGTCCGCCGGGATCACGATGGCGTAGCCGGGAGCTTTTGTCGCAGTCTGCGCCGGACGTGTCTGACGTGTCTGACGTGTCTGACGTCCTCCGCGGACCGTCGCGGAATGGACCGCCGGGATCAGCGCTATTGCGAGCAGGATGGCGGAAAGAACGGGGATAAGTCGTGTTTTCATGATGCCGGGGACTCCATGCTGGAAAAAGCGTACTCCAGCCTCAATCCGAGTTTGGAATACGCCCTGTTGAAGAAAAGATTTGCGGAACGGTCAATCCTCGTCATCGTCGCGGCGATGCCTGAGGAAAAGCCGGTACATGGCGCGGAGGAAGGGATTTTTCGGGAGATCTTCGTCGTAGTCGTCGGTGAGGACCGGAATCTCAAGCGGCTGTTCGTTTGCGAGGAGGCGTTTCGGGTTCTCCTCGAAGAGGATGTTCGCGGTCTCTTCGCCGTACTCTTCCGTGATGAACTTCCTGCATGCTGTCTGGCGGAACGCGCGCGAGGTGGAGTGCGCGTCGGACGCGATGTAGTGGCACAGGCCGTGCTCAATCAGATCAAGCGAGAATTTCTGGCATCCGTGCCCGAAATCGCCGAGGATCGAAGCCGCGGTGAGCTGCATCGTGTAGCCGGTGCTGTAGATGTGGCGCACGTGGTCCCAGCTTTGGAAGAGGCGTTCCGGATGCGCGCAGATCGGATGGAATCCGGCGGAGTGCGTGGAACGGCTGATGGCGTCGACGGAGGAGTCCATGCGGCTGCGGACGAAGTCGATGAGGATGAAATTCGTTCCGGCGAGGCCGACCGCCTTTTCATCCACCTGGAAAAGCTGGGGCAGATTGTATTCGAGGCCGCGCAGGAGCTTGATTCCGTATTCCGCGGCTTTCGCCTCGGTCGCGGCACGGATTTCGTCCATTCGCTTGATCTGGTCGCCGGCGGGCTGTTTCCCGTGCGGCGTACAGATAATGGTGTCGATGCCGTCCGCCCGGGCAAGCTCGAACATCTTGACCGTTTCTTCCATGTCGGGCGAACCGTCGTCGCCGGGCACGCCGGGCAGGATATGGCAGTGAATATCAATCATGATTCAAACTCGGGGCTGGGGTTGAACAGATGACGCTTCCGTTTATTTTTCTCCGCCGGATTTCTCGTCTTCGGGCACAACGGGCGACATGAGGGAGATGGAGGCTTCTTCCTTGGTGAGAACGGGCTCGGGGCCTTTGCTCTTTTTCTTTTTCGACCTGTGGCTGTAACCATAACCGTAGCCGTAACCGTAGCCGTAACCGTAGCCGTAACCATAACCGTATCCGCCGTACTTCTTGCCGTAGCCATAGCCGTAACCATAGCCATAACCGTAGCCGTAGCCATAGCCGTAGGCGCCGGAGGACTGTGCGAACTGGTTCAGGATGATGCCGGAGATATTGAGCTTGAGTTCCTTCAGTCGTTCGACGAGGACTTTCAGGGAGCTGAGCGAGGTCTTGCGGGCGTTTACCACGACGATGATGTCGTCGACGATCTTGCCCAGGACAAGCGCGTCAGCGAGGATGGTGGCGGGCGGCGTGTCGACGATGATGTAGTCGTAGTCTTTGGCCTTTTCCGCCACGAATCCGCTTTCGGCGAACACTTCGATCAGGCGGAGCGGGTTCGGCGGGATCGGTCCGGGCGGGATCACGTCGAGTTTTGTGCCGTTGATATTGCGGTGGACCACTTCTTCGAACGTCTTCTTGCCGACGATGTAGTCGACCAGACCGACCGAGTGCGACAGACCGAAATAGTCCGCGGAGTCGCCCTTGCGGATGTCGGCGTGGATCATAAGCACTTTTTTGTCCTTTTCCGCGAGGAGGAGGGAAAGATAGCTGGAGAGGAGCGTCTTGCCTTCGTTCGGGGTGGAGCTGGTGACCATGATGACGTGCGCGGTGTCCTTTTTCGGGCGCGAATACTGCAGGTTGGTCAGCAGGATCTGGAAGTCTTCGTAGAAGCTGTTGAAGTTGTACGTGGTCTTGTCGTTCAATGCCACGTTCATCTTCTTGTCGTTGCGGTATGCTTTGCGGCGTTTCAGGCGGACCATGGTGCCGAGCAGCGGGACCTGGAGTTCCTTCGTGATCTGGTCGGTCGAGGTGATGTGGTCGCGCAGCATGGCGTAGAGCGTAAGCAGACCGAAGAGAAATGCGCCGGAGAAGATGAACGCGATGCCGGCCTTGAAGACGGGACGGTTGTTGACCGGTTTTTCTTTTGCGTGCGGGGTGTCGATGTTTCTGAGCTTGGAAATGCCGAGCTGGGATTTGATGGTGTCGAGGAAGACTTCATTCGTCACCGTGGCGGCGGCCAGGGCCATTTCCTTGGATTCGGAGAAGAACGTGCAGTCGATGAAGTGCGTTTTGCGGCTGAGCGTTATCTCTTTGCGGTAGGGGATTCCCTCAAGGGTCAGCTCGGGATATTCGAGGCTGAGCTGCGTTTTCACACGGTCCGTCACGTAACGGCTGCTCATCAGTTTTTCATAGTCGTTCAGCATCTTGTCCGCTACGATCAGTTCGCGGTCAATCGTGTTTGCTGATTGAAGAGCTGTGACGGATGATTGCCCGGATGTGGAGATATCATCCGAACTTCCCGCATAGTCCCAGGCGTACAGCGAAAAGTCCACGCGGTAGACCGGTTTCGCGATGTATTTGAGGTAAACGAATGTGATAGCGGCGCAGAAAATCCCGAATGCCAGAATGTACTGGTAACGGCGTCTGAAAATATTCCACAAAAACGGGAAGTCGACATCACTTGGTTTGCGCATTGTTTGGAAACCCTTTCAAGTGTTTGATGGCATGAAAATAAAAACGCTTAATATAATATATCGCGCGCATGAGAGATTTTCAAGTATTCCGCAGTACATATTTTTGGAAAAATAGGTGAAAGTGAACTGCTTTTACAGTCCGCGGATTGTGCTGTTTTGTCTGACTGTGGTGAACGGAAACGTTCTCATGCTTCCGGGTCGTACAGATAGAACGAACAGTTGTCGCAGTTCACCAGATTCCCGTTCCGCGCTTCCATCGTGGTCTGCGGCGAGTTCTTCATGTTGCAGTTCGAACAGCTTCCGTTGCGGATGGTTCCGACCGGGCTTCCCTTGCCTGCGGCGAGCATCCGGCGATACGGTTCCAGGTAGTTCGGCACGACGTTTTTCGCGAGTTCCGCGGAACGTTTTTCCTTTTCCGAGATTTCCTTCGCGATCGCTTCCTTCAGCGAATCCAGCTCGCGGACTTCCGCCTGGACGGTCCGGCCCGTCGCCTTGTAGGAACGTTCGGCTTTTGCCAGCAGCTTGTCGGCGGCTTCCTGTTCGTCCATGAGCTCGATTTCGCGCGTTTCGGAGTCGGAGATGTTTTTCTTCGCGGCTTCGATCTCGGCGAGGATCGCGTTGTATTCGTTGATTTTCTTGATGGAGGACGATTTGATCTTCAATGCCTGGAGCTTCTCCTGCGCGGCCTTCGTGGCCGCCGCCTGCTGCTTGACCGCCTGTTCGACTTTCAGCTTGTTCTGCTTCGCCTTTTCCAGTCCTTTGCGCACGACGTCGAATTCCGCGACGAGCGCGGCGCGTTCGCGCGGGAGGGATATATATCGTGTCTTCAGTTCGCGGATGCGCAGATCTTCCGCCTGCAGGATCAAAAGATCCTTAATCGCCTGTTTTACCATGGTTCAATCTCCTGTTTGATGCTTTCCCAGTAATATAGCCGTCCTTTTCCCAACATCAAGCGGAAAAGAAAAAGTTTTGACGTTTTTTCTTCGTGTAAACAAGAAACGCACCTTCGGGGAAGAAGGCGCGTTCCTGAAATCAAAGAAAGCTGTTGTCTGTTTTACCGGGCTTCGGATGCCCTCATGCGGGCGATCTCCGCCGTGTAACCGTCCAGCTCGTTCGGCGTTTCAAGCTCGATCGGGAGATTGCGTATCGGTTCCAGCGACACGAACCGCGCGAGCGCCTCGAATCCGATCTCGCCTTCGTCGAGTTTTGCATGGCGGTCCTTGTGCGATTCGAACGGCATCATGGAGTCGTTCAGGTGGATCGCCTTCAGACGGTCGAGCCCGACGATACGGTCGAACTCCTCCAGCACGGCTTCCGGCGCGTTCACGATGTCGTATCCGGCGCAGAAAACGTGGCAGGTGTCCAGACACACGCCCAGCATGTCGCCGTACTTGGAGCGCGACATGATCTCCGCCAGTTCCTCAAATCTCGAGCCGACCTCGGAGCCTTTGCCGGACATCGTTTCCAGCAATACAACTGGCTTCAGCTTCCGGTCCATGACCAGATCAAGCGTCTCCGCGATCAGCTCGATGCCGCGTTCGATCCCCTGGCCGACATGGCTACCCGGGTGGAAATTGTAGTAGATGCGTTCCACCGGAAACCGGTCCAGCAGTTCCAGGTCGCTGCGCATGACCTCCCGCGCGAACCGCAACGTGTTCTCTGCGGCGGCGCACGGATTCAACGTGTACGGCGCGTGTGCGACCGCGGGTGCGAAGTCGTGTTCCCGAAGGAATACGCCGAGTTCGGCGAGTTCTTCATCCGAAGGCACGCGTCCCGATCCCCCGCGCGGATTGCGCGTGAAAAACTGGAACGTATCGGCGCCGACGGCGAGCGCGTCCGCGCAAAGCTGGCGATATCCGCCCGCTACGGACAAATGACAGCCTATGTGCATGATTCCGGTCCTTGTTGAAAATGATCGTTCCGCTCCGGCGACAGAACTCCGTTTATATCGGGAAAGAAAATGGAAGACAGCGGAATGAACCGCCGTCTTCCATAGAATACCTATTCTTTGCGGTGATGACACCGCGGGAAAACAGGTCTCAGGCGAGATTACTTGCCACCGCTGGAGGTGCCGGTGCTGCTGCCGAACTTGTGGCTGGGAGTGGCTGCGGAACCCTGAACCTTGAGGTCGGACGTAACATTCCACCAGCCCTTTTGGTCGCCGGTACCGGCGCTGTTCGCAACACCGACGGAACCATCGCCGCGGACGAAGCGGCCGGTGGCAGCGTGGTTGTCGGCGCCGTCGGCGCAGACCGGGGAGATCGTGGCGTTGCCGCCCATGAGGGAGTCAACCCAGTTGTAGGAGACGTTGGTGCTTGTGAGCGGCTTGTTCGGCTGCTGCGTTTCCATGCCGCTCTTGGAGGGGCAGAGGTAGCCCTTCGGGTCGGTCAGGAGGTCCTGGGAACGGAGCAGGTCGAGATCCTTATAGCTCTCGCCGGCCATCCAGCCGGGCGTGGAGTTTTTCTTGGTGGTCGGATAGTAGTCGTCATAGCTCATGGCATACTGGAAGAAGGCTTTGCCGATCTGGGAAAGCTTGCTGGTGCAGTCTGCCTGTTTGGCTTTTTCCTTGGCCTGGTTGAGGGCGGGGAGGAGCATGCCGGCGAGGATGGCGATGATCGCGATCACGACGAGGAGCTCGATCAGGGTGAAGCCTTTGTCTTTTTGTTTCATGATTTTGTGTCCTTTATGGTTTTGGTTGTGAAACAAGAATGTTGAAAAATCTGTATGGTTTGAAAAAATGCACCTATTATTATACCTCATGTTGTCGAAAATGACAAGAGGAAAACCGGCGAAAGTGCGTTTTTTTTTGAAAAAAAGTCGAATTTTCCGTTATTCCGTTTTATTTGCATCCATGATAGTCCTTTTTACGGCGTCCATCGATGCGCAGACCGCATCCGGCTGATTTTTGTCCGGCGCGCCGTATCCGTAAGTGCAATAAGCGGTGCGGAATCCTGCGGCGCGGCCCGAGTCGATGTCCGTCCAGTTGTCGCCGACCATCCATGACCCGTCTGCACTCGCATCTGTCTCTTTCAGAATGTGATACAGCGCATCGGGTTCGGGTTTCAGCGGGAATCCGGAATCCGCGCCGACCACGACGGAGAAGAAAGAGTCGATGCCGAGACCCTTCAGAATAAAGCATGTGGAACCGTATGGTTTGTTCGTGAAGACGGCCAGCCGGAATCCGGCGGATTTCAGGGCTTCCAGTGCTTCCGTGACGCCGGGATAGAGGCGCGTTTCGTCGATAAGATGCGTATCGTATTCGTGGCGATAGCGCCGGAATGCCTCGTCCAAATCCGCGCCGGGGGTGTCCGCCAGCGCCCGTGCCACCAGAACGCGCGCGCCGCTGCCGACCATGCGGACGACGGATTCACGGGGAAGCGGAGCGAGACCGAAGGAGACGCGCATGCGGTTGACGGCGGCTCCGATGTCGGCGGCGGAGTCGATCAGCGTGCCGTCCATGTCGAACGCGACGACTGCGTTCACGGCTGTACCTTGTCGAACCAGATCGGGATGGTCTGGTTGAGGGGGAGGCGGGCCTGCGCATCGAGTCCGGGCTCCGCGGTCACGCCGCGTTTCCAGTAATGCCAGCCGAGGCCGCCGACCATGGCGGCGTTGTCCGTGCAGTATTTTTTGAGCGGGAGGACGGCGCGGTAGCGTTTCGGGACGGTGGCCTGGAAGCGTTCGCGGAGCGCGCCGTTGCAGGCGACGCCGCCGGCGAGCACGATGGAACGGACGTTGAAATACTGCGCGGCGTCGAACGCCTTTCTGCAAAGCACGTCCACGATGGCTTCCTGGTAGGACGCGAGGATGTCGAAGAGGACCCGGTCGCGGATGTTCTCCACGCCGCCGAGGTTCTTCACGTGGTAGAGCAGCGCGGTCTTCACGCCGCTGAAACTGAAGTGGAATCGGTTCTCCGGCGCGACGGGTTTGCCGGACGAGGGCGTCAGGGAACGCGGGAAGTTCACCGCGTGCGGATCGCCGTTCTTCGCGAGGCGCTCGATCACCGGGCCGCCGGGATAGCCGAGGTCCAGGATCTTCGCGGCCTTGTCGAACGCTTCGCCCGCGGCGTCGTCGAGCGTGGTCCCGGCGAGCGTCATTTTGCCGTCGCTGCCGACCACGACCAGCGCGGTGTGGCCGCCGGAAACGACCACGGCAAGCATCGGGAAAAGGTCCGGGTCGCCGAAGACGATGGAGTCCTGTTCGAGGAACGCGCCGTAGATGTGCGCGGAGAAATGGTTGATCGGGATCAGCGGCAGGTTGTGCGAGGCTGCGATCCCCTTGGCGAAGTTGAGGCCGACGAGCAACGCCGGGATCAGGCCGGGAGCGTGTGTCACCGCCACGGCGTCGAGGTCGTCGAGCGTCACGCCCGCAGTCTTCAGCGCTTCGTCCAGCGTCGGGCAGACGGCGGTCAGGTGGGCACGCGCGGCGAGCTCGGGGATCACGCCGCCGTACGGGGCGTGTTTGGCGATTTGGGACGCCACCGCGTTGGAGAGGACGTTGCGCCCGTCCTCCACGACCGCCACGGCGGTTTCGTCGCAGCTGGATTCGATTCCCAGAATCAAGCTCATCGTTGTTCAGCCTCGCATTGATTATAGTGTTTACATGCAATCAATTAATATAGCATTTGCCGAGGCGGAAATCAAGCCGGAACACGAAAAAGCGTCCGGAATCCTCCTGTCTGCCCAAATGTCCGGTGATACGGTTGGGCAAACTTCCCGGATGGTGCATCGAGAGGGTGTCGTGAAACGCTACCCCGTTTAAGGGGGCTAAATGCCATTACTGCAATACGATTTTCTTTCCGCAAGCGTGAGCATACCGCGCAAGGGTGGAAAACGTGATATTCTTTCTGCCGTTCTCCACTGCGGAAATGTAAGACTGTTTTTTGCGAAGTCTCCGCGCCATTTCCTTTTGCGTTAGCCCTGCCTCTTTGCGTGCCTTGTACATCGCCTTTACCAATTCAATACGGGCAAAAGTTGCCGCTATTTCCTCGACGTTCGCGGGGTCGGTGAAATATGCGTCCCTTTCTTCTTCCTCTTGGCTTCGGATTCCTTTCTTTCTGCGCTCGGCAATACGGGCAACATTAGCCCTTATTTCTGCTTCGGTAGCATATTTGGCGTGGTCTTTCATATTAAACCTCCTTCGGTAAGTATTTTCAGAATGGTGCGCGCTTGTTTGAGTTCTTTTTTGGGTATCTTCTCGGTTTTCTTTTCGTAGGCGTGGATGCCATATATAGCGTTATCCTGTCCGTAGACGTAGAAAACGCGGATGTTTCCAGTTTGGATAACCCTTATCGCGAAAAGGTCATCATCCCCGCCGATTTTCTCGCCGTATGGGTAGTCTAGATATCCGTCCTGTTCAAGCATCCATATCAGGCTGTTTAATTCCTGTTTGATGTCTCCGGGCAGATCCCGCAGGAAGTCCCTCACAGGATCCATCATCTCAAACTGCTTTTTCTTTGCCGGACGCGGCTTGTTCGGTTTTGTCATGGTTTGCGCTCCTGTTTGAGATTAAATATAACCTATGGGTTAAAATTTTCAAGGGGCTTTTTTGTATTTTCTTGAAAAAAAAGTGAAGCCAATTGTGTCCTTCGGGCGAAGAATCAGTCCGCCGTGTCCGGGGCGGGGAGTGTGGTGGTAACGTCTTCCGTTTGTACCGGAGCGTCCGCCGTCTGCCGGTTGAACAGGAATCCGTACGGGATCAGGAGCAGGATCATCAGCGCGGAGATCGAAAGCGCACGCAGAATCGGCGCGGGCAGCCCGAAAAGCGGCGGGCGGTTCTGTTCGATGCGCTCGGCGGCATCGTCCCACAGCAACCCGGGCAGGACGCCCGCGATCCCCGCCACGATTTCCAGACTGCTTCCGGCGAGGGATTCGTTCAGCCAGTCCGCCGCTTCATCGAACCCCGGCAGACACAGGAGCGCGAACATCAGAGCCGGGATGGTGCAGAGCGTTCCCCAGAGCAGCAACCACGGCAGGAGCGAACGGTATTCTTTCCGTGCGGAGCGCCGCAGGACAGCCGAGGCGGGGATCGAGATCGCCGCCAGCGCCAGCGTCGGGAGAAGACTCGGGTGAAAAGGCAGGTCCATGGTCAGGTCCGGTTGAAGAGGAGCCGTTTTAAAAAGAAGTGAGGCGGCAGGGAAAAAGGGAGGGTAAAACCCTGCTGCCTCAGGAGTGCGGATTCTGTCGGCGTCCGGGAATGCCCGAACGCCTCTGTTATATACTTTACGCTTTTTCCGCCGAAAATCAAGCCGTTTTCAGGAAAAAGCGGAAAAAAAGCGCCCCGTCCGGAAACGGGGCGCGGAATCGATATCGCTTACTTCAGGATCGCGTCGATCTCCGCGAGTTCCTCCGCGGTAAACGTGGAATTCCTGTTCAGGCCGTCCAGCACGTCGTTGATCTGGCTGATGCGGCTTGCCCCGATCAGCGCGGACGTGACGGCGTCCTGACGCAGCACCCAGGCGGTCGTCATGGCGGCGAGGCTCTGTCCGCGTCTCTGTGCGAGTTCGTTCAGCTTCTTGATCTTTTCCAGAGCTTCCGGTGTGAGCGCCTCCGGCTTCAGGAACACCTTGCGCGTCATGCGGGAGTCCTCCGGAATGCCGTCCAGATAGCGGTTCGTGAGCAGGCCCTGCGCCATCGGCGAGAAGATGATGCCGCCGACGCCGAATTCCTTCATCACGTCGAACGTGCCGTCCTTTTCGCATCTGCGGTCGAACATGTTGTAGCGCACCTGATGGAGCACGGTCGGCGTCTTGAGTTCGCGCAGGATGGTGAACGCCTCGCGGGCGCGTTCGGGCGAGTAGTTTGAGATGCCGACGTAAAGGGCGCGTCCGGACCGCACGATCTGGTCGAGCGCGAGCATGGATTCCTCGACGGGAGTGTCCGGGTCCATGCGGTGATGGTAGAAGATGTCGACGTAGTCGAGGCCGAGGCGCTTCAGGCTCTGGTCGCAGCTGGCGATCAGGTATTTGCGGCTGCCCCTGTCTCCGTAGGGGCCGGGCCACATGGTGTAGCCGGCCTTGGTGGACACGATCAGCTCATCGCGCAGTTTGCCGGTGAAGTCGGCCTTCAGGATCTTTCCGAACGCCTCTTCCGCGCTGCCGGCCGGCGGTCCGTAGTTGTTCGCCAGGTCAAAGTGCGTGATGCCGTGGTCGAACGCGTCCCAGACCATGGAGTGCGCGTTGTCGAAATTGTCTTTTGCGCCGAAGTTGTGCCAGAGGCCGAGCGAGACCTTCGGCAGCTGGAGACCGGTATTGCCGCAGTGGCGGAATTCCATGACGGTATACCGTTCCGCCGCCGGGGTGTAGTCGATCAGCGGATCCGGTTTCCTGCCCTGACGCAGGACGAAGACGGCGAATCCCACCGCGACTATGACGCCGATCGCGACGGAGACGCCGTACGGCAGGCCGCCGTTGCGGGTGAAGAAGAAAAGTCCCGCGGGCTGTCCGTTCTTTCCGGACGTCCAGAAGATGAACGTGACGACGACGGCGGTCATGAACATGCCGGGGAGCAGGGTGATCAGCGAGCCGATCTTCTTTCCCCTGCGGAGGAGCCACACTGTTGCGGCCATCAGGGTGGTGGCTGCGAGCACCTGGTTGCCCCAGGCGAAATAGTTCCAGAGCTTGTTGAACGACTTGGCGTCGGTGTTGGACCAGTAGAGCAGACCGGCCACGAGGACGATCAGCGGCAGGCAGGTCAGGAAGCGCGGCAGGAAATTCTGCTGCGGGATGTGGAGCATTTCGGCGAGGCTGAGACGCGTGCTGCGGAGCGCGGTATCGCCGCTCGTGACGGCGAGGATCACGACCGCCAGCACGGTGATCGTGCCCATCCAGGATCCGAGGAAATGGGTCGTGATCTCACAGAGCACCACCGGGCCGCTCTTCGACATGAATTCCGGCTTCAGATTGTAGATGGCGAGACCGCCGACCGCCCAGATCATGGCGATGATGCCTTCCAGGATCATCATGCCGTAGAAGTCGCTGCGCGCTTCGCGTTCGGACTTCATCGTGCGGGCGATGATCGGCGACTGCGTGGCGTGGAACCCGGAGATGATGCCGCATGCGATGGTCACGAAGAGCAGAGGGAAAACCGGCGAG
Source organism: Victivallales bacterium (assembly GCA_016285345.1). Taxonomy (GTDB): domain Bacteria; phylum Verrucomicrobiota; class Lentisphaeria; order Victivallales; family UBA1829; genus UBA1732. The sequence goes on from JAEEQN010000017.1 coordinate 30,154, forward strand.
GTGTCGGGCTTGAACATATCCTTTTTGAAGGCCGCGCTTTCCTGCATGATGCTCGGTTCCTTGACGCCGGCAACGATCAGGGCGAAGAAAATGGCGAGGGTGCCGACCAGAAGCATGAGGCCGAAGAACGGGTACACCTTGCCGATGATCTTGTCGACCGGGAACATCGTGGCGATGACGTAGTAGCAGAAGATGGCGACGACCGCCACCCAGAAGTAATTCTCCGGCTCGTACGCCGAGGCGGCGACGGGGTCGGACGGGGTGCTGAATTCCTGCGCGGTCGTGTTGATGAGGTTGGCCGGGACGTTGATGAAGACCGCGACCACGAGCAGAAGCAGTACCACCATGAACCACTCGAAGAAGACGTTGTATCCCATGCCGAGGTTTTTATGCACGATCTTCGGCAGGTTCGCGCCCTTGTCGCGGATCGACATCATGCCGGCGGCCATGTCGTGCACCGCGCCCATGAGGACGCAGCCGAGCGGGATGATGACCAGCGCGATGATGCCGAATTTGATGCCCAGGATCACGCCGATCACCGGGCCGATGCCGGCGATGTTCAGCAGCTGGATGAGCATGTTTTTCCAGCGCGGCAGTATCACATAATCCGTGCCGTCGGCAAGCTTCACCGCGGGCGTCTCGCGGTCGTCAGGACCGAAGATGTTTTCCACCAGTTTGCCGTACACGAAATATCCGAGTACCAGAAACACGATGCCGCCGAGAAAGAGATTCATAACAGTGCCTCATGGGGTTGAAACCGGCGGGAACCGAGTTATGGGCACCTCTATTCATTGGTTTTCGGTGGCTTTTCGCATCCGGGCAAAGTCCAATTGGTAAGATTTTCGGTGGTTACCTTCAGGTAGCCACGCTCAAATCTTCCTGCATTGTCTTGTTTGCCCAGCTGCTGAAAATCCATCCGCCTGAATGAATAGAGATACCCTTCGTGGCGGGTCGCCGGCCGCGGAATATGCCGCGAATGATTGTTTTTGAAAACTATAATAAAATATTATAGCATATTTCCCGCGCATTTCAAGTGGATTTTACGCGGAAAAAAACGCGATGCACGCGGGATCAGGAGACGATTGAAGCGTCCGTCAGGTATATCTCGCGGGCGAACGGCTCGAATTTGAGGAGTTCGCCCTCGAAGAGGATCATTGTCCCCTTCATTGATTCCAGAACTTCGCGTTTGTCCGGCGGGAACGCCGCGACGGCTTTGATCTGAGTTTTGACGGACCCCTGCGCGAGCTTGCAGATCAGGATCGTCGCCTTGATGCCCTTCCGCGAACCGAATACGAAGTCCATGCTGAACGGCATGCTCGTCAGGAGTTCGCCGCTCCAGCGCACGCGGCGTCCCTTCATCGCGTCGAACGCGGCGCGTTCCTCCGCGCCGGGGAACGTCTTGCCGAACAGCGCGGTGCAGACGGATTCGACCGTCAGGTCATCGGCGACAGGCGCGGCGGGCTCGGGTACGGAAACGGGCTGGCCCTGAGGCGCGACAGACTCGGCTTCCGGTGTTGCGGCCGAACTCCGCACGACGCCGGCTTTCAGCGTGTCGAGTTTGTTCGTGCGCTTCGCCTCGGGCGAAATCCGGATGACGGTCGTGCGCTGGGATGCGGCGGGATTCGACGGGAGCGGCATCCGGATTGTTTTCGAAACCGTGTCGACCTGAAGCGGCTGGTGGCGTTTGGGCGTGTCCGGTTCTTCCGTCTGCGCCTCGGGCGTAAAATCCCGCGGCACGGCGAGAAGGTCCTTTTTTTGTGCGGTCGTCAGGTCGGGCATCGGGTCGGACGAGGGGGATTCCAGCGCGTTCGCGATGGCGGCCATTTTGCTGATGACGGAAATGTCCGGGGCAGTGGCGCGCAGCCGCACGGAGACGCCCTCGTTGTTGAACATCCCGGCGGGGAAGAGCCGGACGAGGTTGAGCACGGCGGACCGGTTTGACGGCGTATTCAGGAAGCGGTCGAACGCGTCCTCGGATTCCGCGGAGCAGAAGAAATCCGGTTCCTGCGAGGAGAAGAACATCTTCGAGGGGTAGATCGGGTGTCCGTCCAGGATGCGTTCGGCGATCGACTCCAGGTCGCGGACCACGCAGACATGAAAATCGGGCGGATTTCGGAAGTCCACGAAGTAGCGGACATAATTGCGTCCGAAGCGTTTGATCGTGACGGAATGACCGGAGAACCTGCCGGTGATGGCGGCGTCCTTCCCGTCCGGCGACGCGCCGGGATCGTACTCGCAGCCGAGCTGATTCGCCGCCTCGCGCCACTGTCCCTCCAGGTCAAGTTTCGCCACGGGGGCGGAGTCTTCCTCTCCGTCGTAGGAATCGTCGTGCATCGCCTTGCGGGCTTTGCGGAAACTCGTCATGACGGCTTTCCAGATAAAGATGCCGATCAGGATGGCGATGATCTTGAACAGAAGAGGCATGCGGAAACCCTTCTTTCAGCGGACTCCGGCTTGGCTCCGGTCAGGCGGTCTTCAGCGCCGCGCGGCAGGCGCGGAGCGTGTTTTTCATGAGCATGGCGATGGTCATGGGGCCGACGCCGCCGGGGACCGGGGTGATGAGGGAGGCTTTTTCCGCGACGGAATCGAAATCGACGTCGCCGACAAGGCGGCAGCCGTTCCTGGCCGCCGGGTCCGGGATACGATTGATGCCGACGTCGATCACCACGGCGCCTTCCTTCACCTGGTCGCCCTTCAGGAAACGCGGGATGCCGAGTGCGGCGACGATGATGTCCGCCTGAAGCGTGACGGCGGCGAGGTCGCGGGTGTGGGAGTGGCAGACGGTGACGGTGGCGTCGCCGAACGGAGCCTTCGCGGCGAGCATGGCGGCCATGGGTTTGCCGACGATGTTGGACCGGCCGAGCACGACGGCGTTTTTGCCGCGCGTGACGACGCCGGAACGTTCCAGCAGCACGGTCACGCCCCACGGGGTGCAGGGCAGGAATCCGGAGAAGTCGCCGAGCATCATGCGTCCGACGTTGGCCGGGTGGAAGCAGTCGACGTCCTTCGCCGGGTCGATGGCGAGTACGACGCTCTTTTCATTGATCTGCTTCGGGACGGGCGACTGGACGAGGATGCCGTGGATGGACGGATCGGCGTTGAGCTTCGCGATGATCGCAAGCAGGTCTGCCTCGGTGGTGTCAGCGGGGAGCACGATCTTTTCCGAGCGGATGCCGAGCTCGGCGCATTTTTTGTCCTTGCGGGAGACGTAGACCTGGGAGGCCGGATCCTCCCCGACGAGGATGACGGCCAGCGCGGGTTGGACGCCGTATTTCGCGACGATCTCCGCGACCTCTGCCGCGGTCTCGGCGTTGACTGCCTTGGAAATCTCGTTGCCGTTGATGAGGTTGGCGGACATGATCGGTCACTCCTTTCCGGCTTTGCCGGTCTTATCTGCTTTGTCGGCTTTATCTGTATCGTCGGAGTCTTCTTTTTTTGTATCTTTGGACTCCGTTTCCGGCGGGGGGGCGGGCTTGAGCTTGGAGATGGCGCTGTCGAGTTCGATCAGCTGGGAATTCAGCTCGATCATGGATTTCTTCGCCTCCAGAAGGGAGGCGAGCTGACGGTTCAGGCGCATGATCTCCTCGTAAAGCTCCTTCGCCTTGGCGTCCTCCTTCAGGATGCGTTTGCGTTCGTTCTGGATCTTCTGTGCGAGCTCGGCACGGCGGTTGATCAGGTCGGCGGCCTTGTCCGGTTCGGCGAACTCGGACGGGGCGCGGTCCGCGCTGTAGATGGAGGTCAGAACGGAGCCCGCGGGCTTCGCCGTGTTTGCTGCGGGCTTCGCTGTTGTCGTAGCCGGTTTTGTATTGGCTGTCGCGGTCGGATTTGCCGCGGCGGACAGGACCGCCGTCATGGCGAAAAGCAGAAGGAAGCAGAAATGTTTCATGGTCATGCACCGGAAATAGGGTTTGCCGCGCCGTTTTGCCGCGCGGGAAAAAGATACGCAGTTAAATATAGATTTGAAACGCGAGAATGCAAATGCCAAAGTGAAAACACGCGCGAAAAAGGCACAAAAAAAGGATGAAACCGTTTGAAAAGGACGCGCGGATGTGCTACTGTATTGTGATAGGAAAACAAATCAAAAGGAGACTTGCGCCATGAGAACCGCGGAAATCGAACGCAACACGAACGAAACCTCCATCTTCGTAAACTGGAATCTCGACGGGACCGGAAAAGGCGATATCGAAACGGGCATCCCGTTCATGGACCACATGCTGACGCTTTTCGCCCGGCACGGCGGATTCGACCTCACGGTCCGCGCGTCCGGCGATCTGGACGTGGACTGCCACCACACGATGGAAGACCTCGGCCTGACCATGGGGCACGCACTTACGCAGGCGCTCGGCACGAAGGAAGGCATCCGCCGTTACGGGAACTTTATGCTGCCGATGGATGAATCCCTCGCGCTGGTCGCGCTCGACCTCTCCGGCCGTCCGTTCCTGGTCTATGATGTGGAACCGCCCGCGGAGTACATCAAGGATCTCGACACCGCGCTCTTCAAGGAATTCTTCCAAGCGCTGACGGTGAAGGGCGGCATCACGCTCCACATCCGCATGCTGTCCTCCGGTGAAGTCCACCATGTCTTTGAGGCGATCTTCAAGGGCTTTGCGCGGGCGTTGGCCGAGGCTGTCTCGCTGGATCCCCGTGTGGAAGGCGTGCCTTCAACGAAGGGCGTCCTGTAAGCGCATCCTCGCTTAAACTCGAACTTTCTTGAACGGGCTTCCTTGCCATGGATGACGAACAGGGCAGTCTTTTTTCGGCGTTTCTGAAGTCGCCGCTGGCCGACCGCATGCGTCCGCGCACGCTCGAAGAAGTGGTCGGACAGGATCACTTGCTCGGCCCGGACGCCCCGCTGCGCCGCATGATCGAAAGCGGCCGCCTGAGCAGCTTCATCCTGTGGGGGCCGCCCGGATGCGGCAAGACCACGATCGCCCGCATCATGGCGCACACCACCAGCATGCACTTCGTGGCGCTCTCCGCCGTGTTCTCCGGCATCGCCGAACTCCGCAAGGCGTTCGACGAGGCGGCGAAACGCCGCGCCGCGGGGCAGGGCACGCTTCTCTTCGTCGATGAAATCCACCGCTTCAACCGCGCCCAGCAGGACGGGTTCCTGCCGTTCGTGGAGAACGGTACGGTCACGCTGGTCGGCGCGACCACGGAGAATCCGTCGTTCGAGCTGAACAGCGCTCTGCTCTCCCGGTGCAAGGTCTTCGTGATGAAACCGCTGGACGAGGCGGCGCTTGATAAGATCATGGTACGCGCCGAGGAGCTGTCCGGGATGCCGCTGCCGTTGTCCGAGGAAGCGCGGAAGACGCTGCCCGGACTCGCCGACGGCGACGGCCGTTACCTCATCAACCTCATGGAATCCGTTTACGACCTCGCCGCCGAGGGCGAGGAGATCGACTCCAAGCGTCTCTCCCAGCTGGTCCGCCAGCGCGCCCCGGTCTACGACAAGGACCGCGAAGGGCATTACAACCTCATCAGCGCGCTCCACAAATCCCTGCGCGGGTCGGACGTGGACGCCGCGCTGTACTGGGCGGCGCGTATGATCGAGGGCGGCGAGGATCCGCTCTACCTTTTGCGCCGCCTCACGCGGTTCTCCATGGAGGACGTGAGCCTGGCCGACCCGAACGCGCTTCAGGTGGCGGTGTCCTGCTGGGACACCTACGAACGCCTCGGCTCGCCCGAGGGAGACATCGCCATCGCCGAGCTCGTGATCTATCTGGCGACCGCGCCGAAGTCGAACAGCGCGTACGTGGCGTGGGGCAGCGCCCTCCGCGCCGCGAAGAAGTATTCCTCTCTCATGCCCCCCGCGCACATCCTGAACGCCCCGACGAAGCTCATGAAGGAGCTTGGCTACGGGCACGGCTACCAGTACGACCAGGACCTCCCCGACGCCTTCTCCGGGCAGAATTATTTCCCCGACGGCATGCCGCGCACGAAACTCTACAATCCGCCGGACCGCGGATTCGAGCGCGAAATCCGCAAGCGTCTGGATTACTGGGACCGTTTGCGCCGCGAGAAACAGGCGCAGATGAAGCGCGAACACCTGCCCGGCGCGGAACCGGACCCGCCGCCCGCCTCAGAAGAAAAAGAGGGCAAGTAAGCCGAGTTTGTTTATCATCCGAATCGAAACCGAATCCAACATGGCAAACAAAAAGAAGAAGCATTATAACAGCATGGCCTTGAGGATTTGCATAGCTTTTGCAATTCCTTTGTCGGTTCTAATATACAAATACATGCCTGTGTTGTCGGGAAAAGAGGGAAATCTCCTTATTTTTCTTTGTGTTATTGCATTTGTTTTTTGTATTTTATCTTTGTATCTTCTTACATCTTTGGTGTTATATGCTTTCGTGTTGATTGGTCGTTTCTTGTCCTGCATGATAGATTCTTTTTCCAGTACAACAACGAAAAGTTTCAAAAGAATTTCTTCTTTTACGGATTTCCAGAAGGTTTCTTTTAGTGCCTCTATCGTTTCAGTTGTTCTTCTCGGAATTTCGCTATGGGCCATAGAGGAACATGAAACCCTTGGTAATGGGTATTATGTTTTTCTTAGAATTGTTATGTTTGGGGCTATGGTTTGTTTATGTTTTGAAAAGCTTTCAATTTGGTGGAAAGTTATTTTGATCCTAAATGCTATTCTTTTTAATCCGGTTATTCAAATACATTTGGATGACATAGACGCTTGGATGTGTTTTGATGTAATTGCAATTCTTCTTATATTCATTTCCTGGATTGTTTTATTTCGAAAGGCGAAGGTGGAAGAAAAAAATATAGAGATAAAGAGAGAGGAAACAAAAAAAGAACCGCCCCGCGATATTTGGGTAAATAAGGGGAAATATCGTTTTAATCTTTCTTTGGAAGACAACGAAAATACGAAGGATACGAGATAAAATCGGTTCGATTCACTTCCACTAACGGAGGCACAACTATGGCAAATGAAGAACAATACCTGAAACCCGTACATCCCGGTGAAATATTGCTTGAAGATTTCATGAAGCCTCTTAATCTTTCGCAAAACAGACTGGCGCGGGAAATCGGCGTACCGCCGCGCCGGATCAATGAAATCATACACGGCAAACGCGCCGTAACCGCGGATACCGCCATGCGGCTAAGCCGTTTTTTCGGCACTTCCGCGCAGGTCTGGATCAATCTGCAGGCGGAATACGAGCTGGATTGCGTGATCTACCGGGAGCGCATAGAGGGGCGGCACACGTTCGACTTTATTAAGGCCTTCAAGCCGGTTGCCGCCGCCATGCTGTAACGTCAGGCCTTCCGGTCGAGGGCGCGGTAGCCGATCGCCTCGAAGAGGTGCTCGCGGCGGATGTTCTCGGAGCCCGCGAGGTCGGCGATGGTGCGCGCGACGCGGAGGATGCGGTCGTAGGCACGCGCCGACAATCCGAATTCGTTGATCGCGTGGCGGATCATGGTCTGAAGCTGAGGATCCAGCACGCAGTATCTTGTCAGTTGAGCGGGCCCCATCATGGCGTTGCAGCGCACGCGGCTGTCCCGTCCGTAGCGGCGCGTCTGGATGTCGCGCGCCGCGATGCACCGGGCGCGGATGACCGCGCTGGATTCCGCCGGACGCGTCGAGATCAGTTCGTCGTCGGACAGCGCCTCCACGTTCACATGCAGGTCGATTCGGTCGAGCAGAGGCCCGGAAATCTTCGCGCGGTACTGCTGGATCTGGAGCGAACGGCAGGAACAGCGGTGGCGGTGGTCGCCGAGGTGGCCGCAGGGACACGGGTTCATGGCGGCGATGAGGAGGAACCGGCAGGGAAAGACGAAACTGCCTGCTGCGCGGCTGATGGATACCTCGCCGTTTTCGAGCGGCTGGCGAAGCACTTCAAGCGTGCTGCGTTTGAACTCGGGAAGCTCATCGAGGAAGAGCACGCCGTTGTGCGCGAGGCTGATCTCGCCGGGCTGGGGATTTGTTCCGCCGCCGATGAGTCCGACGTCGCTGACCGTGTGGTGCGGCGCGCGGAAGGGACGGTTGCGGAGGAGCGGCGTATCGGGCGGGAGCAGCCCGAGCACGGAATGGATCTTGCTCGTTTCGAGCGTCTCCTCCTCGGACATGGGCGGCAGGATGCCGGGCATGCGCTGGGCGAGCATGCTCTTGCCGGAACCGGGCGGCCCGATGAAGATCACGTTGTGTCCGCCCGCGGCGGCGATCTCGAGCGCGCGTTTGGCGGCGGCCTGACCTTTGACTTCGGCGAAATCCGGGATGCCGTCCCAGTCCGGCTCCAGGAAAACCGCGCCGTCGTTGTTCGAGAGCGGGAGGAGTTCGCCGGAGAGGGCGCGGATGGCGTCCGTGAGGGAGTTGACGGCGTACACGCGGATGTGCGGCAGCACGGTCGCCGCCTCGCGGGCGTTGGCCGCCGGGACGATCAATGTGTGGATATTCGGCATCTGCTTCGCGAGGAGCGCGGCGGGCAGGACGCCCTTCACCGCGCGCACGGAACTGTCCAGCGCGAGTTCGCCGAGGATCATGGCGTCTTCGAGCGTCTCTTTCGGGAACGCTCCGGCCGCGGAGGCGAGCGCCAGCGCGATCGGCAGGTCGAACGCCGTGCCTTCCTTCCGGATGTCGCCGGGCGCGAGGTTCACGAGCGTGAACCCTTCGGGATGCCGCAGGCCGGCGGCATAAAGCGCGCTGCGGATGCGTTCCTTGCTCTCGCGGACCGCCGCGTCGGGCAGTCCCACGATGGAAACATTGACTCCTTCGCCCGCGCCGGACGCGTGGACTTCGATCTCGACAGCGACCGCGTCGATCCCGATGAGCGTGGCGGAGTATGTTCCCGTGAGCATGGATCAGCTCTCTTTCGCCTCGGGCTTGTTTGCTTCGGCGGCTTCCGGCGCTTTCTTCTTCGACCCCATGATCTTCCGGTGGACCATGATGTAGCCGACGAACAGCACGGCGCATCCGGCGAAGATCCACAGGTAATGCTCCTGGATCATTGCCTTGCCCTTCTCGATCATTTCGAGGTAGGTCATATCGCCGGTGGCGTGCCCGAACCACACGCCGAGCAGCGTCAGGACCGCCGTCCAGAGGCCCGCGCCGAGCGCGGTGAAGAGCGAGAACCGGAAGAGGTTCATGTGGGAGAGTCCGGCAGGGATGGAAATGAGCTGGCGGATAGCGGGGAGCAGGCGGGAAATGAACGTGACGACCTCGCCGTATTCGCGGAAGATCTCCTCCGCGCGGTCGAGCGACTCTTCCGACATGAAGATGTATTTGCCGTATTTCTTCAGCAGCGTGTGGAGCACGGGCCGTCCGAGCCATTTCGAGAGGAAGTAGTTGATGTACGCGCCCGCCATGGATCCGCACAGCCCGACCGCGATCACGATCACCACGTCCAGCGCGTGCGACGGCGTCAGCGGGTAGCGCCAGATCAGGAATCCGGCGGGGATCATCACGACCTCGCTGGGGAACGGGATGAACGAGCTTTCGATGGTCATGAAAAGGAAGATGAAAAAGAAGAGGAGCAGCGGGGCCGTTTGGGCGAACGATGCGAAGTATTCGATGTGGCTGGCGAGCGTTTCTGTCATGGCGGACCTTTCTGTCGTGGCTATTTTTCGGGTTTTTCGCATCCGCCGGGCGTTTTGTACTGGAATTTTCTGCGGAAGATGCTATACTTTTTAGATGCGGTTTTTCCTTCGGGGGATTCCGCCGGAAAAATATTGGCTTCTAAATAATGTACCCGCGGAATCCTCATTTTTCCAGTGTTTTTTTTGTTTTTTTGCTGACTTTGGAGAAAAAATGTATCCCATCGCGTTTCACATCGGTAATTTCGCCGTTCACTGGTACGGCATTTTCATCGGCATCGGATTCCTGGCGTCGTTCGGCCTGCTCATGTATCTCAAACAGTACGCCAGGCTCACGGCCGACCAGATCTACAACATCGCCATGATCGCGCTCTTCGCTGGCGTGGTCGGCGCACGCATTTTCTATGTGGTGCAGTTCTGGGACCAGTTCAGAGGGCGCGGCATTCTGGCGATCCTGAACGTCCATGAGGGCGGACTCGTCTTCTACGGCGGGTTCATCCTCGCCTTTACGGCTGAATGTATCTACGCCAAATGGCCGACCGTGCGGCGTCTGCTCGGACTGAAGGAAAAACAACCTGCCGACGGCTCCGAACCGCGCAAGGACATCAGCATCCTCGCACTGCTCGACATCCTCGGACCCGCCATGGCGCTCGCCCACGCGTTCGGACGCATCAGCTGTTTCATGCAGGGCTGCTGCTTTGGCAAGCCCGCGCCGCAGGGATTCCCGTTCGCCGTGTGCTTCCCGCCCGGATCGGGGGCGGCGGCGCGCTATCCATCGCTTCTTTCGAGCGGGTCCGAACCTGTCTATCCGGTCCAGCTCTTCGAGTCCGCGGGAAACATCCTGATGTGCATCATTCTGCTCCTGCTGCTGCGGAAACGCAAGTATGCCGGGACCATCGGCGGTATCTACCTGATCCTCTACGGCGTGATGCGCTTCCTGATCGAATTCATGCGCGGCGACCACACCGATTCCATCCTCGGCCTCACGCCGTCGCAGTTCATCGCGGTCGCCATTGCCATCCCCGGCGGCATCATCGTCTATCTCACGGCGCGTTCGCTCGGACGCAAACAGGAAAAGAAACACGCGGAGGAGTCCGCCGATGCCTGACGAACCCGGAACTGGAAACGACAGCGGAGTGTACGAGTTCACGCTCGACGAATACGACGCGGCCGAACGCATCGACCAGGTGCTGTCCGCGCGTCTTCCCGACCTCTCGCGGACGCATATCCAGAAGCTGATCCGCGACGGCAAGCTCACGGTGAACGGCAAGGTCTGCGACGTCCCGCGCCTCAAATTCTCCGCCGGATCGGTCGCAGTCCTCACCGACGATCTGCCGGCCGTCCCGCTGAAGGCCGAGGGCGAGGACATCCCGCTGGACGTGATCTACGAGGACGACGTGCTGCTGGTCATCAACAAGCCCGCGGGCATGGTGGTGCATCCGGCGGCGGGCAACTGGCACGGGACCGTGGTGAACGCTCTGCTCGGGCGCGAACCCGGGCTCGACGACGAGGATTTCGACGCCATGCGGCCCGGCATCGTGCACCGTCTCGACAAGGACACCAGCGGCGCGCTGGTCATCGCGAAGACCGCGAAGGCGCTCCGCAAACTCGCGAAGTCGTTCGCCGAACGCGACGTTCAGAAGACCTACCTCGCCATCGTCCACGGCTGGCCGTCGCCGCCCGTGAACGTGGTCAACGCCCCCATCATGCGCCACCCCGACCACAAGCGCATGGCGATCGCGCGGGACGGGCAGGGCCGCGAAGCCGTCACGACGTGGAAGCTCATCCGCAAGGGCGTCTGGGACGGCCGCAAGGTCGCCGTCATGGAGATGCACCCCCACACCGGCCGCACGCACCAGATCCGCGTCCATCTCTCGTACAAGGACTACCCGATCGTCGGCGATAAGCTCTACAACCGCGGACGCTCCTCGCCCGCGCCGCGCCAGATGCTTCACGCCCGCAGGATCTCGTTCCCGCACCCTGTGACCGGCGAACGCCTGGAGTTCGAGGCGCCGATCCCGGACGATTTCCTCGCGATCATTCAGGCGTTTCAGGAAGCCGATTGAACATGCCGCGTCCCCGTTTGGACAGACATGTGTTGAATTTGGACGACCTCGAAGGTCTCTGCGCTGCCGCGCTCGCACCGTTCCGCAAACGCGACGGTATCTACTATACCCCGCGCCCCGTCGCCGAACGCATTGTGTCCGCCGCACTGGACGCTCTGCCCGATTTGAACCGGAAAACCGTGGCGCGTCTGCGCATCATCGACCCCGCTTGCGGCTGCGGCGCGTTTCTCGCCGCCGCCATGCGTATTCTGTACGAAAGATTCGACGAGTTGCCCCGCCCGGAAAATATCTGCGGGATCGAACTTCAGCCGCTCGCCGCCGAGGTCGCCGCGCTGCGTCTCCGCTGGCTTTACCTGAGCCTGACCGGAACTCCCGGTGCGCCGCGCATCGTCTGTGCTGACGCTTTGAACAAAAAAGTCTTTCCGGCAGGCTCATTCGACCTCGTGCTCGGCAATCCGCCGTTCGTGCCCATTGACGCGATCCCCGAGGCGCGGAAAAAACGTCTGCGGGCGCAGTACCGCTTCACGAACGGGCGGTTCAACCTCTTTTCGCTCTTCATCGAGCTTGGCGCGAACTTGGCACGCGAGGGCGGCGTGTGCGGCTGGCTTGCCCCGGACCGTCTGCTGCTCAATACGCAGGGCGCGCCTATGCGCCGCTGGCTTCTGACCGAACAGCGCCTGATTTCCGCCTCGTCGCTGCCGCCGGGCCTCTTCGGGAAAGCCGTGGTGGATTCCGCCGCGGTGGTCTTCCGGCGCGAGCCCATGCCCCCGGACGGATGCGTGCGCATCGACGATGCCGGGGTGGTGCCCGCCGCCGACATCCTCGCGTTTCCCGGCTGCCGCGTCGTCGCCGGACTCTGCGCCGACGGCGCATTCCTGCGGATGGTCCGGGCGCACAGTGTCCCGCTCGGCGAGGTTGCCGACGTGCGCGACGGCGTGATTCAGGGCTCGGTCGGCAAAGAACTGTTCGTGCGCTCGCCGGAACGCGCCGCGAACCCGAAACCGCTCCTCACCGGACGCGACGTCGTCCGCATGAAGATCCTGCCCGCCGCCCGCTGGATCGACTATGATCCGCCGCGTATGGCCGCCCTCGAAACCGCCCGCCTCGGGGGACGGCTCCCCGGACTCCGCATGCGCACGCCGGACGTCTTCGAACGCCCGAAGATCCTCTCGCGCCAGACCGCCGACCGGATTATCGTCGCCTGCGACTCCGCCGGAAAATACTACTACGCGAACACCCTGCACGGTACCGTGCCGCATCCGGGGACGTATTCGCTTCATTTTCTGGCGGCGGTCATGAACAGCGCGGTCGTCGACCGCTGGTACCGGCTTGTTGCCTCGGAATCCGGCAAGCCGTTCCCGCAGGTCAAGATCGCGATCCTGAAACGCCTTCCCGTCTGCCGCGCCACCCGTCGGGAACAGTGCGCCGTGCTGCGGGCGCTGCGTCATGGCGGTCCGTCCGCCGCCGACCGTCTGATCGAACGCCTCTACGGGCTGTGAATTGTCAGTCGGTTTTCTTGATTTTTTGTTAGAAAAATCCGGCTTTCGGTTTGCATTGTTTCCCCTCGCGGACTATATTATGGCAGAATAAACATTATTAATTTCCGATTACTCATATTGAGGAGCTTGACGCCATGAGCAGCGAACCCGAACAGAAACCCGCCGACCAGTCCGCCGTTTCCGCCGAAACGAACTCGAATCCGGCAGAAACGCCCGCATCCTCCGCCCCGGAATACGCCCCCGGTTCCGTCGAGGCCCGCCTTCTGGCGCTGGACGGTCCAGCATCGAAGAAGGCCCTGCATGATTCGCGTACGCTGAAACATCTCGGCATCCTGTATTATGTGCTTGCCGGTCTTTTCGTGTTCTTCGAGCTGGGAATGTTCGCGATGCCGCATCTGCCGGGCTTCCCGCCGACCATGAAGACCGCGATCGTGATCCTGACCTGGCTTCTGCTTCCGCTGGTCGTGATCCTGCCGGCGTTCGGCGTGGCGTTGCGGACGCAGCGCTCGACCGCGGCGCAATGGCTTTTCCGCATCGTGGCGATTCTGGGAATCGTCAGCGGCGTGCTCGAAATGATCGAAATGGTGCGGCAGGCGAATATCGGCGGCTTCATCGGCGAGCTTGTTTCGGTGCTGATCTGCATCCGCCTGTGCGTCATCACATACAATGGCATCCTGTTCGGCAAGGACGCCCCGTCGCACAACCAGCTGGGTTATGTCCGCTCGAAATGGAAAGCCGGAGAGAAGCCGGACCACATCCCCGAGCAAAAACACAAGCAGCCCGGCTACGCCAAACCGTGCCTCTACCTCGCATTCCTGATCCTCCCGTACAGTCTGTGGCATTTCGCCCTGGGGATTTCCGAGCAGATCGAATACTCCAACGCGCAGGATTATTACGAGGCCGGTCAGACGCTGTTCGCCGAGGCCGGTCAGGCGACGGATCCGCAGGTCGCCATCGCGAAATATGCCGAGGCATACTTCAATTTCAGACGCGCGGCTTCCGATCCGAAGAACGCGGACGTTCACGTGTACCTCGGACTTTGCGCGGCGCGCGGACTCGGCTGCGCGAAGGATTCCGGCGAGGCGTTCCGCCAGCTGACCCTGCACCCGTCCGCCACGAACTTCTTCCCCGATGCCGAGTACGAGCTTGGGCTTCTCTATCTTTATGGATGCGGCACTACGCAGGACATCAAACAGGCCGCGGTCCTGCTCAAGGACGCTGCCGCGAAAGGCCAGCGCGACGCCAAGGCGATTCTCGGATACGACATGAGCGACCTGGACGAGAACGGCAACGAGGTCGAGGGAGCGGAAACGTCCTACACCGAGCCGGACTACGGCGGACTGACCGTCGAGCAGTACCTGGAAAAGAAGATACACGAAGAAGCCGTCCGGAACGCAGGAAAAGATGCTTCGGATGCGGTCGAAGCCGCCGCAGGAAATTAATCCCTCGCAAATCCTTTTTTTCAGTTCAGAACGATGCCCGTCCGCGGAACGAGCGCGGCGGGCATCAGTGTTTCTGCTGTTGGCGCTTGATCTCTTCCATCAGCTGGACGATGGGGTCGGAGGAAAGGCGCACCTGCTTGAGCCACCTCGGATGGCTTATCCTGATAGTGCCGTTCTTCACCGTGACCTCGATCGTGCCGAGCGGCGTCGGCTGGCGGTAGAACCCATTTTTCAGGCACGGGTCCGGCTCCACGCAGAATTCCGCGAATCCCGGTGCGAGCGGACGGATGCCGAAGAGACGCCGTGCGACGACATTCGCCGGGGCGGTCGACCACGAATGATTCCAGTCCTGATTCGGCTTTACGGAGTTGTCCCACGCCTCCATCGTCACGGTTGCGCCCGCGCGAAGCATGTTGCGCCAGCCGCGGAGTCCGTCCGAGGTCATAAGCTCCACGGCGTGTTCGCCGAGTCCGAGCTCGAAACACGCGTCTAGCAGGTATTGCGCGCCGTACACGCTGCACGCCATGTCTTTTCCCTTCAGAAACTCGGCGATGGCGGGCTTTTCCGATTCCTGTGCGACGCCGGTGCAGACCGCGGCCATCTGCGAGTGGACGGAATGATGCTTCGAGCCGGGCGAATCTACGAAGAATTTGCCGTCGAACATGAACTCGTGCAGGCAGATGTTCAGCGCGGCGGCTTCCCGGCGGTACTGCGCCGCCTCGTCCGCATGCCCGGTCTGTTCCGCCAGATACGCCATATCCAGCAGCGCGAGGTGCCGGAACGCATTCGGGACGAAGTTCACGTCCTTCATCTCGTATCCGTCGCGTTCCCCCTCGGGCCAGTCCACGATGTCGCGGACGCCCTGCGGGAGGCGTTTCGCGGTCAGGAAACCGTGTTCGTCCAGGCTTCCGGACAGCAGGAACGGCTTCAGCCGCTCATACCAGCCGCGGACGGTCTCGAAGTCGCCGCTGTACAGCAGGTAGACCTTCACGAGCTCGGGCATCAGCAGACGCCATTCGGTCGGCCAGGTGGGATTGTCGAGGGACCATTCGATCGACGCGCGGCAGGCGGCGTAGTTCGCGTCCACGGCGAAATGGCTGAGCGCGGTCACGTAGCTGTCCGCCTCGTAGGGCATGCGCTCGCGGTTGCCGTCGATGTAGAGCCCGAACGGGACGCACGCTTTCACCGAGTATTTGCAGAATTCCCAGACGTTCACGAGCTCGGGAATGTCGCACTCGAACTTGGACGCGTCATCGTCGAATTCCGGGAAATGCGCCACGCGCATGACTTCCGCGACCTCGATCCCGCCCGGATTACGGATTTCCACATAACGGAACGGCGCGATCTCGGGCGTCTGGGGGCGCGACATCCCGCCGTACGGGTTTTTGTGCGGCGGGAACTTCATCAGGTAATCGGCCTCGCCGGGCTTCACGGTGAATGTCTCTTTGTAGCAGATGCGCGAACCGCCCGGATTCTCCTCGATCCGTCCGTCCGGCTTCAGGACCTCGCCGACGAGGACTTCCAGCTTGCCTTCCTGTTCCGCCTTCAGGGTCAGGACGAGGTGGCAGTAGGCGTCCTTCCCGAAATCCAGCACGGACACGCCGCCGTCGAACTCGCGCGTCGAATCCGCGATCTGTTCCTCCAGCACGCTTTTCGCCTCGGCGGGCACGGCGGGGAACACGGGCGGCTCGTCATTCTCCACGATAGATGCGTCCCGCTCCATGCCGTCCCCGTCCGAGACGTCGCAGCAGCAGACAGCCGTGCAGACGGTTCCGATGAGCATGGCGATACCCGCGAGGCGGGCGGTCAGGTGGCGGGATTTCAGATTCATGGCGAATGAAAGGTAAGGTTGTTTCAGGCTTCGATGCCCGCGCCGTCGCCGATGGAGCAGATGAACGTGGCGGCGTCGATGCCGGTCTGGGACTTGTAGGCGGTCTTGAGGCGTTCCGCGTAGGATTCCGCTTTGTCGATCTCGACCAGGTGGATGGAGATGCCGCCGAAGCCGCCGCCGGAGAGGCGCGCGCCGAGGCAGCCGGGGATGGATTTGGAGAGTTCGACGAGGATGTCGAGCTCGGGGCAGCTGTTCTCGAAGTTCACGCGGGAGCTCTCGTGGCTTTCGTAGAGGAGCTGGCCGAATCCGGCGATGTCGTCCTTGCCGAGGCAGTCGACGGCGCGGAAGACGCGTTCGTCCTCGCCGACCACGTGCTTGGCGCGGAGATAGTCGATGTGGTCCATGTCGCCCTTGCAGGCTTCGAGGAGCTCGCCGGAGACGTCGCGGAGCGTCTTGATCTCGGGGTGCGTCTTCTTAATGGCGGCGGTGGCGTTCTCGCAGCTCACGCGGCGCTGGTTGTAGGCGGAGTCGACGAGGTTGTGCTTCACCATGGAGTTTGCCACGACGAACACGTAGCCGGAGGGCATGCCGACGTTCTTCAGGACTTCGACCGTGCGGAAATCGCAGAGGATGAAGGAATCCTTCTTGCCGAAGAGCGAACTGAACTGGTCGAGCAGGCCGCTGTTCAGGCCGAGGAACCTGTTTTCGACCGCCTGGCCGACGCGCGCCCAGTCGGCGAGCGGGAGCTCGATGCCGTAGATGGTCTTCAGCGCGAACGCGAAGGACATTTCGAGGGCGGCGGAACTGCTCATGCCTGCGGAAAGCGGGACCTGGCTGTCCAGGACGGCGTCGAACGCGCCGAACTTGATGCCGCGGCGTTTGAGGTCGACGAGCAGGCCCTTGATGTAGTTGCGCCAGTCGCCCTTTACCGGGGTGTCGATGTCGAGCAAGTCGAGTTCCTGGTCCTTGCCGTGCTCGCAGATGTTGCACCTCGTGCCGTCCGCCGGGCTCATGGCGAAGCATGTGTGCTGGCTCACGGCGCAGCTCAGCACGAAGCCTTCGTTGTAGTCGGTGTGGTTACCGAGAATTTCGAGGCGGCCGGGGGCGAAGGAGCAGACTGCGGGTTCTTTGCCGTAACGGGCGATGAATTGTTCGCGGACACTGGTGCTCATGGGGGAGGGTTCCTTTCTGACTGCATGAATTGTTGATAAGAATAGCGGTTTCCGGTGATACAGTATCACGCGTATATTCGATTGTCAAGCGCGATTTTCACTTTTCGGCGGATTTCCGGCGCGTGAGAGACTGGAAAAACGGGGATGGAACGTTAAACGCCGGAACCGGGCGCGGATCACTCGCGGTCGACGCGGACGCGCGGATCGACCCATGCATACGCCACGTCGGTGACGAGATTGATGACGATGAAGAGGATCGCGCCGAGCAGGACGAGCGCTTTCAGCATGGAGAGGTCGGAACTGTTCAGCGCGTTCACGCCCTCGTAGCCCAGCCCGGGGATGCCGAAGAAGCTTTCCAGCAGCAGGCTGCCCGTGAACAGGAACGGCAGTTCGGTCGAGGCGCGCGTGATGATCGGGACGAGGGCGTTCCGGAGCAGGTGGATGCCGTACACGCGCGTCGGAGCAGCGCCCTTTGCCGAAGCGGTCCGGATATACTCGCGGCGGATCTCGTCGAGGAAGACGGTCCGGTAGAAACGCACGCCTCCGCCCGTGCCGGACACGATGCCGATGATGACGGGCAGCGCGAGGCAGCGCGGGCTGTCCCAGCCCCACACGGGGAAGAGGTTCAGGTAGTACGCCAGGAACCACTGGCCGAGGATGATGAGCACGAGGTAGCTGACGCTCATTCCGGCGACGGACAGCACCACGATCGCGCGGTCCAGGATGCGGTCCTGAAACGCGCAGGAGACCATTGCCAGCACGATGCCGAGCAGAAGCTCGCCGAAGAAGATCGGGAGCATGATCATGAGGGACGGCACCATGCCGCGCCACAGTTTGCCGCGGATGGATTCGTGCGTGAGGAGGGTGTTGCCGAAATTGAAGAAGGTCACGTAGGGGAAGCGCGAGGAGAACGTGACGAGTTCCTTCATGGAATCCAGCGCCTGCGAATCGTACCACGCGCGGTTCGGACGCTCGAATCCGGCGCGGACCAGCATGCAGTCGGTGTCGAGGCCGACAACTGTGAGCTCGTCGGGGGCGTCGGTGAGTTCGATTGCGGTTTTGCCGGAGGTGAGCTCGATTTCCTGTCCGGCCACGCGGAAACGTCCCGTGCCGGAGAGGACGATGCGATTTTTCGGTTCTTTGTTGACGAACTGGCGTTTGAAGACGGCGCTGCCTGTGCCGAGGTGCAATCCGTCCTGTCCGGCGGCTTTCTCAAGCTCGACGTCTTTCAGCTCGATTCCGGGGAACTCGGTGTGTCCGCCCGTGAAATCGGCGGCGGGGTACAGTTCTGTAATGCGCCAGTTGCCGAAGAACAGCGGTTTGTCGCAGCCCATGGAGTCGCGCATGGCCTCCACATCGGCGGCGGTCGGATTCTTGCCGAGCAGGACGGCGGTCGGATCGCCCGAGGACACCCGGAACAGGATGAACGTGACGACCATGATCCCGAGCAGGATCCAGACGGAGTAGAGAATTCGTTTGACGATGTACCGGCCCATTCGGACAGCCTCGCGTCGGGTTCAGCGCCGGGGCGCGGGTTTGCGTCCGAAGACCGCCATGACCGCCTGAAGGTCGGCCCAGGCGTCTTTCTTTGCCGGGGGATTGCGCAGGAGAAACGCCGGATGGTAGGTCGGCATGACGGGGATGCCGTCGTAGTCCAGCCAGCGCCCGCGGAGCCGCATGATGCCTTTGAGGTTGAAGAGGTACAGGAGCGGCACCGCGCCGAGCAGCACGATCACCTTCGGGTTCACCATGGCGATCTGGCGTTTCAGGTACGGCATGCACGCCGCCGCCTCGTCGTCGGCCGGATTGCGGTTTCCCGGCGGGCGGCACTTCACGATGTTCGCGATGCACGTTTCCGTCTTCCGGTCGAACGTCATGGCGGCGATCATGCGCGACAGCAGTTCGCCCGCGCGGCCCACGAAGGGCACGCCGGTGGCGTCCTCGTCCGCGCCGGGGCCCTCGCCGATGAACATCAGTTCGGCGTGCGGATTGCCATCGGCGAAGACCATGTTGGTGCGGGTGGGACCGAGGCGGCATTTCATGCAGGCGGCGCATTCGGTGCGCAGGGATTCCCATTCGGGCAGGTCGGGCGCATAGGCTGGCGGGACGCCCTGGATGTTCTGCGCGAGGGCGACCTGTGCCTGGGGACGAGGCGCGGCTTTGCGGACGGGTGCGCTGTAGAAATCGTGCAGAGTCGCTTCGCTCATGGATGTGTCGGCTCCGGTCTTTTCACTTGTTTTCAGGCACTGGATGATCTCGTCGAAGATGTCGGGTTTTCTCATGGGGCTGTCCTGTTCCGTCCGCTGTTTGCGTTTTGTTTGTATAAAATACATCCGGCGAACATGTTTTTCAAGCCGGTTTTATGGGGAAAACGCCCCTTTTTTACCCAGCTTCACGCGCATGCACGCAAGTTTCAGTAAAAACAGTACCTTTTACTGAAACTTGAAGATAGAATCCGTTCTTCAATTTTCGGTTTTCCTTTTTCTGGCGTTGTGTCCTGACTGATTTCTATATCAGCGCCTCTTCACGGGCCGTCTGCTACGTACGCATACACGCAAGTTTCAGTAAAAACAGTACCTTTTACTGAAACTTGAAGAAAAAGTTCCGTCTTATTCCTTCTCAATCATTTCTGTGAAAAACATGGCCTTATATTTTGTCTCTGAAATCCGAGGTGTCGGAGGTGTAAAAGAACCTGTTTCATACGCATACGCACAAGTTTCGGTAAAAACAGTACCTTTTACTGAACCTTGAGAAAAAAAAGCCCTGTTCAACCACCTTGCGTTCATTCCCGTATAAAACATGAGCCCTCTTTTGTCGCCGAAAGCCGGTGTGCCGGAGAAAGAAAAGAACCTGTTTCCCCTCGCTTTGTTGGTAATATGCCACCGCTGAACGGAAAAATCAAGCGCCGGTCAGGAAGTTTCTCCCTGATTTTTCAGAAAATCCTCCACGACGAGCTTGCTGTGCGCCAGGAAGAGCGGGTCGAGCAGCAGGTCCAGGTCGCCCTCCATGAGCGCCGGGAGGTTAAAGACGGAAACGACGCCGAATCGATGGTCCGTGACGCGGTTCTGCGGGAAGTTGTATGTGCGGATGCGTTCGCTGCGGTCGCCGGTGCCGACCTGCAGGCGTTTGCTGGCGGCCTGTTTCGCTGCCTCCTCGCTGCGCTGGATCTCCAGCAGACGGCTTTTCAGGATGCGCAGCGCGATTTCGCGGTTACGGATCTGGGAGCGTTCCTGCTGGCTCGCCACGACCAGCCCGCTCGGGATGTGCCGGATGCGGACGGCGGAATCGGTCCGGTTCACGTTCTGGCCGCCGGGACCGGAGGAACGGAACGTGGAGATTTCGAGGTCTTCCGGGCGGATCGCGATGTCGTCGATCTCGCTCGCTTCGGGCAGGACGGACACGGTCACGGTCGAGGTGTGGATGCGGCCGCCGGACTCCGTGACGGGGATGCGCTGGACGCGGTGGACGCCGCTTTCGTATTTCATGCGGGAGAAGATGTCCTCGCCGGAGAGAGAGAACATCACGTTTTTGATGCCGCCGAGCTCGGAGTCCGACTGCTCCATCACCTCGCATTTCCAGCCGCGTTTCTCCGCGTAGCGGACGTACATGCGGAAGAGGTCGCCCGCGAAAAGCGCCGCCTCCTCGCCGCCCGCCGCCGGTTTGATCTCCACGATGGCGTCGCGGGAGTCCGCCTTGTCCGGCGGCACGAGCAGCATCATCAGCGCCTGTTCCGCCTCGGTCGCGGTCGTTTCCTGTTCGGCGAGATCATTTTCGATGAGCGCGCGGAATTCCGGGTCGTGCTCGGTTTCCAGAAGGGCGCGGTTTTCCTGTTCGGCTTTCAGCGCCCCGGTCCACCTGTCGTATGCGGCGAAGATGTTTTCCAGACGTTGGTTTTCGCGTGCGAGCATGGAGGCACGCGCGGGCACGGCGTAGACGCCCGGATCGGACAGCTCCGTTTCGAGCTTGTCGTGCCTGGCCTTGAACTGTTCGATCTGCCGTGTGAAATCTTCCGGGCGCATGGGTTATTTCTAGTTCAGATTCTTCCAAAAAACAAGCCCGGCCTCCGTTCGAAAACTGCGGGGTCCGGGCTGGCTGATCCGGCGATATGCGTTAAGGAATCGCCGTTCCGTCCGTTCGGGAAAACCGAATTACTTGGCGGGTTTCTGGTAGCGGCGGCGGAATTTCTCAACGCGGCCGGCGACGTCGACCAGTTTCTGTTTGCCGGTGATGAACGGGTGGCATTCGGCGCAGATACCGACTTTCTGCTCTTTACGGGTGGAGTAGATGTCCCAGACTTTGCCGCAGGCGCAGATGACCTTCGCCGGACCATACGCGGGATGGATGGAATCTTTCATTTTTAACCTCATATATGTTGGATTTGTATTTGATTTCAGAGAAAACCGTGCTACTTTAAAGCAACACAGCAATTTATAATATACACCCATAAGCGAAAAATGCAACTTCTTTTCGGAGAATCCTGACCATTTTTCTTTCGCGGAAGCGCCGTCCCGCCTCAAGTCCGCCGGACGGCATTCGCACAACCATCCCTTAGAACTAACATTTCAATTCATCCATGTCTTCCGAAAAAAACAGATTTCGCAGCCGCACCGCCCTGGTCTTCCTGTTCGCGCTCGCGATCCGCATCCTGTGTGCCTGGCCCGCGCTCTGGTCATATTTCATGGGTGACGTTGACATGGAATCCTTCATGCGGCCGGACTCCGCGACCTATTTTTTCCCGGCAAGAGCCTTTGTGGAAACCGGGAAGCTGACCCTGGATGTCGGTTCCGATTTCCCCGCGGTGCAGCGTCCGCCCGGGTATATCTTCTTCCTGGTGGCGGTGATTTTCCTGTCGTGCCCCCCGATCATCGGATGTCTGGTGGACGCGCTGACCATCTTCCCCGTGGCGCTGACCGGGCGGAGGCTTGCCGGACGGTGCGCGGGATTCTGGGCGGCGGTCCTATACGCATTGAACTTGACCGCGCTCGCGAATGCGCCGCTGATCCTTGCTGATTCCCTGCTCGGATTCCTCTGCGCGTGGCAGGTGTTTTTCTTCGTCCGGGCGTGGCGTACGAAACGCCTCTCCGATTTCCTCCTCGGTACGGTGTTCGCCGCTGCCGCGACCCTCACGAAGCCGGTCAATCTCCCCGTTCTGCTCCTGATCCCGTTCGTACTGGCTCCGGTCCTGATGCGTCCGTGGCGGAAAGCCGCGGTTGCGGCAGTTCTCGCCATCCTCGTTTCCAGCGCGATGCTTGTGCCGTGGATGCTCCGCAACCAGTCCGTCGGCGCGGGATTCGTGCTTGACCGCAATTCCGGTCTCACAGCACTTCACAATACCGCCGCGATCCTTGCCCGCGTGAACGGTACGGACGGCGACACGGAACGCGCCGCGCTGGAGGCTGAAGCTGAGGCTGCGTTTGCCGGGAAAACGGAACAGTACGCGAATCTGCTTGAGTTGAAAATGGCGGAGGACGACTGGTATCTGGCGCGCTATAAGAAAACGATTTTCGAGCATCCGGGCGCGACAGCCGCGACACATCTTTTCCAGGTGTGGATCCTGCTGCCCGACCTGCCGGATTTCCTTCAGAACCTCGGGTTGCGTACCGGAGAACGCGGCACGCTGGCGGTCCTTCGGAAAGACGGCCCGATGGCGGCTTTCCGGCATTACATGGACGGGAGTTACGCGGCGGCGTTTCTCGCGGCGCCGTTCCTGCTGGCTACGGGTGTGCTCTACGCACTGACGGCGGCAGGAGTGTGGATTTACCTGCGGCGGCGCAGATGGACCGTCCTGACGCTGTTTGCGGTGTTTGTGCTGTATTATCTGGCGGCGCCGGGCCCGGTGCTGATGCCGCGCTACCAGATTCCCGCGCTGCCGTTCGCCTGCGCCCTGGCTGGCGCGGTCATTTCAGTCTGTGGTATTCGCAGATGGCGAAAACGTCGGTCATGCCGGCGATGTAATCCGTGACGGCACGGTGGATGCCGTCGGTCTCCATGCGGCGGCGAACCTGACTGCCCGCGAGCTCGGGGTGCTTCACGAAGGTCTCGAACAGGAACGACATGCGGTCTTTCGACAGCTGGTTAAGCTTGTTGAGCTCCTGTGAGAAATACAGGTTTTCGTACAGGAACGTCCTCAGTTCGCTGGTGAGCACCTGGAATTCCTGACTCCACGCGATCAGCGTCATGCCCTTCGCGGGGGCGTCGCCGGGCGCTTTCACGCCGGACGCGTCGATCAGCTTCGCCGAGGTCTCGATGGCGTCGCCGACCATGCGGTTGATGAGCGCGCGCACGGTGTAGGTCAGGAATTTTCCGTCGCCGCGTTTCAGCCCGAGCGACTTCGTTTCCTCGGCGGCCATGCGCCAGATCGCGATGCCGTCCAGCATGTCCTCCGTGATGATTCCGGCGTCCAGCCCGTCGTCGACGTCGTGTCCGTAGTACGTGAGGTCGTCGGCGAGGTCGGCGGCCTGCGCTTCCAGGCACGGGGCCGGGGCGAGTTCCGCGCCGTCGAGTACGGGCGGATGCAGCGGCGAACGGTGTTTGATGAGGCCCGCGCGGGTCTCCCATGTGAGGTTGATCCCGTCGTAGGCGGGGTATTTCTTTTCCAGCAGGTCCACCACGCGGATCGCCTGAAGATTGTGGTCGAATCCGCCATGTCCCTCCATCAGACTGTGCAGGGCGCGTTCCCCGGCGTGTCCGAACGGCGTGTGCCCGAGGTCGTGCGCGAGCGCGATGGCCTCCGTGAGGTCCTCGTTCAGCCCGAGGCTCCGTGCGATCGTCCGCGCGATGCCCGCCACCTCGATCGTGTGGGTGAGACGGTTCCGCAGATGGTCGCCGGTCGTGCTCAGGAAGACCTGCGTCTTGTATTCGAGCCGCCGGAACGCCTGGCTGTGCAGGATGCGGTCGCGGTCGCGCTGGAACTCGGTCCGGTACGGATGGGGCGTTTCGGGGTAACGGCGCCCGCGAAGCGCTCCGGCGTGAACGGCGTACGGCGCGAGGGTTTTATTCTCAAGACCGCATAAAAACTTCTGGGTGCGTGCGCTCATGGTCACAGCTTGGTCTGGTCGAGATGCTGGGCGACCTTGTCCTTGAGCCTCTGGAAGAAGCCCGGGTCGTTCTCGGCGTTGATGGTGAAGTTCGGTTCGGCGCCGTTGTTCTTCGCGCCGCCGTTGTCGGGCTGGAACGCAGCGGCGTAGGCCCTCAGCGCCTCGCGCTGCGCGTCGTTGAGCTTGCGCGGGACATCGATCGTGAGCTTCACATGATGGTTGCCGAAGACGCCGGGACGTACGCGCACCGGCATGCCTTTTCCCTTCAGCGTGAGCACGTCGCCGTTCTGCGTCCCCGCGGGGATCGTCAGCTCGGCATCGCCGTGCACGGTCGGGATGGTGACCGTTCCGCCCAGGGCTGCCACGGGGAACGGGATATGGTATTCGGCGTAGATGTCCTCGTCCTCGCGCTGGAAGCGCTTGTCCGGGCGGACCTGGATCATGATGTACAGGTCGCCGTTCGCGCCGCCGCGCAGGCCGGGCTCGCCTTCGCCGTTCACGCGCATCCGGTTTCCGGTGTCGATGCCGGCGGGGATGTGGACCTCGATGGCGCGATGGACGCTGACCTTGCCGACGCCGTTGCATTTGGCGCACTTGTGAGCGATCTTCTGGCCGGTGCCGTGGCAAACGGGGCATTCGTGCATCATGGTGAAGAAGCCCTGGGAGACGCCGACCTGGCCGCTGCCCTTGCAGCGGTCGCAGCGTTCCGGCTTCGTGCCGTCGGCGCAGCCGGAGCCGTTGCACGTGGTGCAGAGGCCGGGACGGTTGAATTCGATCTTCTTCGTGACGCCCTTGAACGCCTCGTCCAGCGTGATGCCGAGGTTGTAGCGCAGGTCCGCGCCCTCCTGCGGGCCGTTCGGATCTCGTCTGCGTCCGCCGCCGAAGAAGGACTCGAAGCCTCCCCCGCCTCCGCCGCCGAAGAACTGGTTGAAGATGTCGAAGGGGTCGCCGGAGAATCCGCCGCCACCTCCGTTTCCGTTCGCGGCGTCCTCGCCGTACTGATCGTAGATCTGGCGTTTTTCCTTGTTTCCGAGGATCTCGTAGGCGTGGGAGAGTTTCTTGAACTTCTCCTCGGCCTCCTTGTTGCCGGGGTTCTTGTCCGGGTGGTATTTTACGGCCAGACGCCGGTACGCCTTTTTGATGGTTTCCTCGTCGGCATCGGGCGAGATCTCCAGTAGTTCGTACAGTTCGGTGTGTCGTGCGGGCATGGGGGGAGTGCCTTCCGTTCTCGGTTTTTCGTCAGATCAGTTCTTCGTCAGACCGTCGGTCATCAGTTTCGCGGTCCTGCGGGCGAACGCGGCGGGATCGGGCAGTTCGGAGCCTTCGCAGAGCAGGGCCTGGTCGTACAGCATCGCGGCGTAGTCCGTCAGCACGGCGCTGCCGGGTTCCGCCTCGTATTTCTTCGCCATCGCCCGGATCAGCGGGGCGTCGGGATTGAGCTCGAGGATGCGCTTCACTTCCGGCGCTTCCTGCTTCATCGCCTTCATCAGGCGCTGCATGTTCACGGACGGGTCGGCCTCGTCGCCGACGAGGCAGCAGACGCTTTCGGTGAGGCGTGCGGAGAACCGGA
>JAEEQN010000018.1 GCA_016285345.1 Victivallales bacterium
AGCCGCCCATGCCGCCGCCGAAGCCGCCCATGCCGCCGCCGAAGCCGCCCATGGCCGGAGCGCCGCCGTTACCAGCACCAGCGCCTGCGCCGGGGCCGGCCGGAGCCTGTGCGAAGACCGTGATCGCGAGGGCGATCGCCGCTGCGCAACCGAGGAAATGACCGAGTTTCATATTGAACTCCTTGTGATTTGTTTGCGTGAGCCTGAATCCTTACGCCACCTGGCGAGGGGATTTTGAGCTCACTTGTTTGGTTGTTTCGGGATTTCTGCGTTAATATACAATCGTGCAAATGATTTTTCAATAGTAAATGATATGTAAAATATGATAAAAGCATGTAGTATTTGTTGAGAAATGTAAAAACCTTAATCTTTGATTTTGTGTAATCTCTAAACTGCTTTTCGCCTGAAATACAATCCTTCCTCCATTGATTATTTATCAGGAACCGTAACTTTTCTTAACGTACCGGAGAAATGCCGCCACGCTCAATGATTGGTGATCCGGTCGTGTTTTGAGCTTATCCGAGCACAAAAATCCCGCTGCTCCTTGGGAGAGACAGCGGGATGCGATTTCGACTTGATGCGGAGAAGCGCCCGGATTACAGGCCTTCCTCCCCGTCGTCGATCGTCTCGTTGATGATGTCCATGGCCTGCGAGATGACGGCCAGCTCTTCACTGGTGCGTGTCCTGAGGTAGCCCTCGATGAACTTGTTGAACCTTTCGACGACCTCGCTGATGAACTTCGCGCCCTTGTCGGAGAGCGAAATCCGCACGTTTCTGCGGTCGTTGGGGTCGTCTGTGCGGACGAGGTATCCGCTCTGGACGAGCTTGTCGACGAAGAGGGACGCGCCGGCGGAGGTGAGCCCGGTCACGGCCATGATGCGGCTGAGGTTGCACGGCATGGCGAACCGGACGATCATGAGCTGGTTGAACTGGCTGCGCTGGATCTCGTACGCATGCTCCTTCCAGTCCTTTTCGAGGAATTCGCGGTGCTTGCGTTCGAGGAGGCGGACCATCTTCTTGAGCGCCTCGAGGTCCGGCGAAGTCTCAGGAAGCGGCGCCCCGGCTCCGGGGCGCTTCGCCTGTTTGCCGCCGTTCTTCGTCATCACTTCATCTCCTTGTAGTCGTCGTTGATGAAGTTGCCGACTTTGTCGAGGCGTTCGACGCGGTCCGCGCGGTCCTCGTCGAGGCCGTACTGCTGGAAGAACATGTTGCCGACGCGGCTGGTCATGCCCTTGTTGACGCTCCTGACGATCTTGCCGAGGTCTTCGGAGATGTCCGCGCCGACCTTGTCGTCCGGGTTGGAGTATTCGACCCTGGCGACCACGACGAGCTGGGACTGCTTGATGGACTCGGATTCGGTGGAGACGGCGCGTCCAATGACGGGGAGGTCCTTCAGGAAGGGCAGGCCGGCGGTGCTGCGGACGGACTCGGATTTCTTGAGGCCGCCGATCACGAATTCCTCGGCCTCGGTGCCGATCTGGAAGGTCGTGCCGGTCTGGGACTTGCTCATGCGTGCGGAGCCGTCGGCGTTCCAGCCGAGCAGGGAGATGCTGTCGAGGTCGAAGGTGATCTTGGCGGCCTTGGAGGTGACAACCGGGGTGACGCGGAGGTCGAACTGGAAGCCGTCGGTGACCATCGGGTACTGGAGCCAGCCGTGGATGATGCCGGGCGCGGCGTTCGCGTTGTCCCAGTTGGTGTTGTAGTACGCGCCGTTGACGACGGTGCCGTCGGCCTTGACGTAGCCGGTGAGGAACTTGGCGAGCGGGCTGGTCTTGGAGTCGCTGCCGAAGACGAGCGCGGAGACGTCGCCGTAGGTGTTCGTGCCGGTCTGGGTGCCCATGGTGCGGAGCGTGTATCCGTCGGGCTTGATGATGGCGGAGGTGCCGGCGTCCTTGTAGAGTTCCTTGATCTTGGAGTAGGGCTGGATCTTCGTGATGGCCTCGCGGAGGATGGTGTCCGGGTTCGGATCGGTGTAGGCGAACTCGCCCGTGCCTTCGGCGATGGTCTTCGCGCCGGCGGTGTAGAACGTGCGGTCATAGAAGAAGCCGGATGCGACCTGGACGGTGGAGACGGTGCGGTTCTGCGCCACGATCTCGCCGCGGGCGAGGATCTTGGCCTTGCCGATGGAGGTCATGAAGTCGAGGTAGCGGCTGTTCCACTTCGGATTGAAGTTCCAGTAGGAGACCTTGTTGAAGCTGGTGTCCTGGACGCTGCTGGTGAAGAATGTGCCCCAGTTGCGGCTCATCATGGCGCCGGCGGAGAAGAGGTCGACGCCCTCGTTGTTCTTCCAGCTCTGGAAGTCGACGCCGATGCGGTCGTCGTTCTCGGCGTAGATCTCGATGATGCGGTAGGATATCTTGACCTCGGGGATCGGGCGGTCGTAGCTCACGAGGAGCTTGCGCATGTCTTCCCAGGACCATTCCGGGGCGCAGATCACGAGCGCGTTCAGCTCGCCGTCGACCAGGACCGTGCTGGGGGAGATTTCGAACTGCGGATCGAGGTCGGAGGAGCCGACCTTCAGGAGCATGTCGCGGAGGTTCGCGGCCTTGCTGGCGCGCGGGAAGTAGATGCGGGTGCCCGCGTCGCCGGAGTAGGTGAGGCCCTTGCGGTCAAGCGCGGCGACGATGCTGTCGATGCCGCGTCCGTCCTCGTTGTCGCTGAAACGGTATTCTTCGGCGGAGACGAGGACCACGCCGGTGCCGTCGTCGAACTTGACGGCGGTGGCCTGGGCGGGGCTGGTGCTGACGCTGCGCGCGCCGACTGCCGCTTCAAGATAGCTGCGGACCGCGTAGGGGTCGGCGTTCTTGATCGTGTAGGGCTTCGTGATGACGAAGGGATCGGTATTGTCGCGGATGACGGTGACTTCCTTCGTGCCGTCCTTCACGTCGATGTTCAGTTTCGCCTGGACTCCGGTCGGGGCGTAGCCGCCGGTCGGAGCGCCCTGGTCGCTCTTGGGGGAGCCGGGGATCGCCTGCGGGGTGACCGTGAGGTGGGAGGGGACCTGCGCGCCTTCGAGGACGGTGACGTTCGGCGGGGGCTGCGGGAGCTGGTCGGTGTTGCAGGAAGCCGCGACGAGTCCGGCTGCGAAGGTAAGAATAATGTTTCTGTAGAGTTTCGTTTTCATGGATCAGTCCTCGCTTTCTTCGTTGGCCTGCTGTTCGGCGGCGGGTACAGCTTTGGGGGCATCGTCTTCGCTGGCGCGGAAGGGATTCTCGATGCGGCGCTTCACGTCCTTGTTGACGCTTTCGGTCTGCGGGATGCCTTTCTTCTCGTCGGGGTGGAGCAGGACGGCTTCGGCGGTCACGATCACGTAGGTGCGTTCCTTGATGCTGGTGACGGTGCTGAAGAGGTACTTGATGACGGGGATGCGGCAGAGGATCGGGAGGCCGATGGTCTGCTCGACGTCGTTTTCCTTTTCGTACACGGTGAGGACTTTTTCATGTCCGAGGCCGAGGGAGGCCGCGCCCGCGCAGAGGACGTTGTTGCTGAGTTCCGCGCCGGTGTTGCCGCGTTCGACGACGTCCTTGAAGAACAGGGAGTAGTCGAACATCACGCAGCCGTCGGTCTTGACCATGTCCTTGTTGAGGTCGGATGCTTCGTCCTTGACTTTATACTTTTCATTGTATGCTCCGGCGGGGGCGTTTTCCTGCGGGAGGCAGATGAACGGGTTGATGATCTGAACATCGAGCGCCGGAGGATTGGAGTATTTGTTGCCGTCCTCGTCCTCGTAGTAGCTCTTGCCGACGAAGGTGCGTCCGAGCACGTTCTTGGCGATGTTCTGGTATTCCGGCTCCATGGACGCGCGGTAGATGAACGGAGCCTTGTCGGCGGCGGCTTCCTGCACGCCGCGGAGCATCGCGTACTCGTCGAGGGAGCGGACCGGGGTGTTCACCATGGTCAGGGAGACGTTCGCCGTGACGGCGGCGTTGCCGGACTGCTGGAGGCAGCGGATGAAGCTCATGTCGAACTGCGGCGCGGTGAAGAAACCGGCGTAGTCCCAGGTGGAGGTGGCGGCGAAGACCATGTCCTCGAGGGCCTGGTCGACGGCGAGGCGGCCGACGTTGTAGCTCAGGTTGAGCAGGTTCACGCCGGGGCCGTTCTTCCACGCGAGGTAGTCGAAGCCCCAGTCCTTGAGGTCGCTGTCGCGGAGTTCGTAGTAGTTGAGGCGGAGCGCGACCTGGGGCAGGGGGCGGTCAAGCTCGTTTTCGATGAAGTCGAGCGTGCCGCGCGCGGCGTCGGTCTGGTCGCGCCAGAAGATCGTGTTGGTCTCGTCGTTCACGTAGGACTTCCCGGCGGAGGTGCCGAGCGTCTTGTCGATCAGGTCGGTGAGCTCCTGCGCGGCGCGGTATTTCGGGGTATAGGCGATGCGCGCCACGCCGGTGCCCTGGATGCCGCCGTTCTGCCCGGGGTGGTCGAGCGCGGCGACGATCTGGTCGACGTAGGGGAGGAAGTCCTTGCCAGTGGAGACGAGGATCGCGTCCTTGGCGTCAGGAGCGATGGCCGTGACGCGGCGGATCGTGGAGCTGCGGTTGTAGCGCTGGATCGCGGAGTTCACGAACGGGAGAACGGCCTCGGAGGTCACGTTCTTCAGCTCGTACACGCGGCTGTCGAAGCGGATTTGCGCGTCATCCTGCTTCAGGTGAATGGTTCTTGCGGAGCCGTCGTCCTGGGACGCTTCGTCCGCGGCGAGGGAGACGAGACAGAGCGTCCCGGCTGCCAGGCAGAGAAGGATTCTTGCGGTTTTGTTCATGTGTTTTTCGGGGTTAGGGGTGAGGGTATGTGTGTGGGTAAAACTATGCGGAAACTATGAAAGCGGCCCCGGAACATGAGGTTCCGTTTTGTTTTGTGTTGTGTTGTGGGGGATGATGGTCCCGTGGAACGCCGTCCGGATCAGAGGAAATTGAAGCCGACGATGACGACTTCGCCTTTGGTGTCGTGTCCGGCGAGGACGCGGAACAGCGCTTCGCTGTAGTATTCCTTGTCCTCTTTGTTTTTGAGCACGAAACGGACTTTCCAAATGTACGGGGTGATCGCGATGTGTTCGAGCGCGGTCACGTAGCTGAAGGAGACGGGTTCGCCGAGCGTTTCCGTGATGACCTTACGCGAGAGCTCGAACTTGTCCTTGCCGAATTCCTCCTTCATCTCGGGCGAGAGCAGGGCGATGAAGCCGGACGCGTCGTTCTTCAGGAACGCTTCCAGCAGCTTGCGGGAGTATTCGCGTTCCTCGGCCTGTTCCTTGCTGAGTTCGAAGTCGGCGGGTTCGGTCGGGAGTTCGCGGATGGTCGTGCACGCGGAGACCGCGCCTGCGAGGAGGACGGCGGCGAGAGCGGAGAAGCGGGAGGAAGATTTCATGGACTGGTCTCTTTTTCTGGAAAGTGTCTTTTGTGAAAAATAGTTTTGTCGCAAAGATAATATACATGAAAATTGTTTAAATGCAAACATAAATCAGTGAAAAACCACGAAAAAGTGTGAAAAAAGGAGGGCAAGCCCCACGACTGTAGTACGCGGGCAATGCTTGCGTACGAAGAGGCAGAAATGATGCGAAAAGAAAAAGAGGAAAAGATTAGTCTTCCGCGCTGTCGTCGGGAGATGATTCGCAGGCGTTGTCGTTCGCGCGGTCCGAGGTGTCGCGGGCGTCGATCACGAGCACGCATTCGCCTTTCCAGTTGACCTTCTTCGCCTGTTCGGCGAGCTGCTCCGCCGGACCACGGAGGATCTGTTCATGGATCTTGGTGGCTTCGCGGACGAGCGCAAGCGGGGTATCCGGGCCGATGATCTCGCTGACTTCGGCAAGGAGCTTTGCGATGCGGAACGGCGATTCGAAGACGACAGCTGTGCGCTTGTCGGCGGCGATGCGTTCGAGTTCGGCGCGGCGGCGTCCGCTCTTGACGGGGACGAAGCCGTGGAACGTGAAGTGGTCGGAGGGGAGGGCGCTGGCGGAGACTGCGAAGGTCAGGGCGGAGACGCCGGGGATGATGACCGGTTCGATGCCTGCCTCGACGGCGGCGCGGATGAGCATGAATCCGGGGTCGGCGATGCACGGGGTTCCGGCGTCGCTCACGAGCGCGGCGGTCAGGCCGTCCTGGATGCGCCGGATGAGGGCGGGCGTCCGCGCGTGTTCGTTGAAGATGTGGTAGGATTCCAGCGGTTTTCTGATATCGAAATGCTGGAGCAGGATGGCCGTGCGGCGGGTGTCCTCGGCGAGGATGAGATCGGCTTCTTTCAGGACACGCAGCGCGCGCAGCGTGATGTCCTCAAGATTTCCGATGGGCGTGGCGACGATGTAGAGCGTGCCGGAGGCTGGACGGTCGGCCATGGAAAAGGCAAGCTCCGCCGCTTAGCGGTGCTCGAAGAATTCGGATTTCTTCTGCTCGAGGAGGAGGCCGACGCGGTCGAGGTCGATGGGCGTATAGCCGTTTTCCTCAAGGAAGGCGCAGAATTCGAGCCAGTCCGTGTGGTTCCATTCGCCATTATGACGAGTAACGAAATCTTGTGCGAGGCTGGTTTTCGCGAGTCTCGCCAAATTTTTTTCGGCAATGGATGAAGAAGACATTAGGCTTACCTCTTGGTTTTAACAAAACGGAGTAACTAATATACATCGCAAATCGCAAAAAGCAAGAAAAAACAGAAGCTTTTTTCGGAAAAAATGCTTTTGTTCTTCAGTTGTTTAGAGCGGGAAATATCTTATTGTTTCTGTTTTCCTTTCACTTTTTCTTTGAGCTTGTTTCAGGCGGAAAGACGATGGTTCTGGATCGGTTGTTCCTATGGTTTTGTTGTGTGTCAACGGACTTTGACGCCCAGACGTGCCAGGACGTCGCCGCAGAGATGAAGTGAGCCGCAAAGGACGGTCGGACGCGCCGGATTGAGCGATTCGAGAGCGTGATCCAAGCCGGAATCGGAAGCGGGGATGCCGGGCGCGATGCGCGCAAGTTCGGATTCGAGCTCGGCGGCGGACTTGCTGGGACGGGCGGATTCCGGCTGTACGAAAATGAACTCAATCGCGAGCGGTGCGAGTACGCGGAGACTGTCGACCGTGTCCTTGTCGGAGAATGCCCCGAAGATGAAGCGGAACTTTTGTCTTGGGAAGACTTCACGGAGCGTTTCCGCGAGTACGCCGATGCCCTCGGGATTGTGTGCGCCGTCCAGCACGAGCCCGGACTCGGGATACAGGTCGAAGCGCCCTTGCCAAACCGTATGCCGGAGCCCGTCGATCGCCGCCGCGAAATCGAATCCGCCGAGGTCGGCCAGGTAGCGTAGAACGGAGAATGCGAGCGCGGCGTTCCTGCGCTGGTGCGGCCCGGCCAACCTGAGCGTGAGCGGAACGTCGTCGAACGTGAAACGCTGTTCTACTGTGCGGCCTCCATTGAGCAGACGCACGCAGTCGGGCGCGGAAGGTTCGGGCGGAATGCGGAACGGCGCACCGAGCTCGGCGGCGCGGAATCCGATCACGTTTCGGGCGGGGATCGGGGTGCCGGAGGAACAGTACACGGGGACGCCGGGTTTGATGATGCCGGCCTTCTCGCCGGCGATCTTCTGAATGGTGTCGCCGAGGTACCGCGTGTGCTCCATGGAGATGCCGGTGATGACGGAGACGAGCGGCGTGACGATGTTGGTTGCGTCCAGCCGACCGCCCATGCCGACCTCCCACACCACATAGTCGCAGTGCGCGCGCGCGAAAAGCAGCGCGGCGATCAGCGTCGTGACCTCGAAATAGGTCGGCTTCATGCCGTCCTGTTCCAGCTTGGCGACGGCGGGCAGAACGATGTCCTGAACGGCGCAGAGATCGTCCTCCGTGACCGGATGTCCGTCGATGCGGAAGCGTTCGCACGGGGAAACGAGGTGCGGCGAGGAATAGAATCCGGTGTGGAATCCGGCGGCGCGGAGGCCGGATTCGATCATGGCGCAGACGGAGCCTTTGCCGTTGCTTCCTGCCACATGGATGAACTTGAGGTCGCGTTCGGGCGACCCGGCGGCACGGAAAAGCGCGCGCGTCTGGTCGAGGCCGAGCTTGATGCCGAAGAACTCAAGCCCGGCCAGCCAGTCGAGGAATTGACGGTTCGTCATAGAGGTAGAGCAGATGCTTATGATGAGCGCTTTTGGCCGGGGTCACTTCAGGATGGGCGACCAGTTGGACTGGCCGACCTTGCGGTTTCCGAAAACGAGCTTGCGCGTCTTGCCGAGGCGGGTGTCGATCACATGGATTTCGCCGTTCACAGTCAGGGTGACATGGCGGTTGTCGGGAGCCCAGGACGGGTCTTCGCCGGGGAACGTGTTGTTTCCCTCGATGCCGATGTCCTCCATGACGCCGGATTTGCCGTCGGCGCTGAGTTTCGCCACGCGGAGCTCGTAGTTGCGGTTGATTTTTGCGCAGTAGGCGAGTTTGTTGTCGGAGGACCAGGACGGGGCGACGCGTTCGCTGCCGACAAGGCCGGAGATCTCCGTGGCGCTGCCGCCCGCGAACGGGGCGATCACGCAGAGCACGGGACGTCCGTTCTTTGCGTCGGAAACGAAGCAGAGCTTCTTGCCGTCCGGACTCCAGCGCGGACTTGCCTCGACGGCCTTGCCGCTGGATAGCTGTTTCAGCTGGCCTCCCTCGGTCGGACGCGTGAAGAGGTCGACCTTGTTGTTGCGCGAAAGGATCATGGCGAGGGTCTTTCCGTCGGGGGAAAGCGATCCGCCGGCGTTGATGCCGCCGTACTGGGTGAGCCTGCGGGAAAGCCCGGTCTCCATGTTGTACTGCACGAGATTCGTGTAGCTGGGGCCGTAGAAGCTGAAAACGATGCTCTTCCCGTCCGGAGCCCAGACGGGCTCGACGCAAAGCGTGTTGTTCTTCGTGAGCGGCTTGATGTTTTTTCCGTCGAAATCGCAGATGTAGATTTCACGGTTTTTGTCGCTGGTGTAAGCGGAGAACACGATCTTCGAACGGCAGATGCCCTGGATGCCGAAGAGCTTGTTCAGGACCGTGTCGACCGCCGTGTGCGCGGCCGCGTCGACTTCCTTGCTGTCCGTGATGCGGAACGAGTTCATCGCGACGCCCGCGCTGTTCGAGATCGTGACCGTGAAGTCATCCAGAGATCCTTTCGCAGAGACCTGGTAGGCTGCGCTGCCGGATTTCAGTACGGTGAACCAGCCGCAGTACTGGAAGTCGGAAAGGATCTTCGCGTTCAGCGCCTGATCGGAGAGGCCGCCCGTGAAAACGAGCGTAGGATTGGCGTTCTTCGCCTCGGCTGTGACCACGATTCCGCCGGATGCGGCGGTTTGTGCGAAGACGGGGAGGGCGGCGGCGAAAAGGACCGCCGCCGTCAGAAGGAGCTGTATTTTTTTCATGGGAGCTTTACGTCTCCTGCGTTAGATGGTGTCTTCGTCCGCCGGTTCGTCCGCAGCCTTGTCCTGCGATGTGTCGTCGGTTTTGTCCTGCGTTTTATCGTCGGCTTTCTGCTCGGACTGTGCCGGTCCGGCGTTCGGTCTGCCGGGACCCTGCATCGCGCCGGGGGCAGGGGGCATGCCGCCGCCCATTCCGGGCATCATGCCGGGGCCCTGCATACCGCCGGGGATCGTGCCGGGAACAATTCTGGGACCAGTGGAACCCGCGCCCGGGATCGTCCTGGGAACGGTTCCGGGGACGTTTGTTCTGGGAACAGTACCGGGCATGCCGGGACCCATGCCGCCGCCCATTCCGGGCATCATGCCGGGGCCCTGCATACCGCCGGGGCCCATCATGCCTCCGCCCATTCCGGGCATCATGCCGCCGTTTCTGCCGGGGATCATGCCGGGTCTCCATCCCTGACGCGGGACGGTCGGACGGATGGTCGGGAATCTGGGCTGATTGCGGTCGGGCGCGGTTTCCTCGGCGGGCTTGGACGCGGTTTCCGCGGCGGTGCCGTCCTCGTTCTGGATGTACCGCGGGATGTAGTTCAGCAGCGTTTCATATTTTCGTGCGAAGTTGGTATTGGCGGAGAGAACGTCCGTGATGCCGTTCTTGCAGATTTCGGCAAGTTCGCGGACGGCGGGTTCATAGCCGTTCGCCGCGGCCTCGTGGAGCAGGATCAGCGCGATCATTTCATCCTTTTCGACCTTGAAATCCTCGTTGCCCTTCATGAAAATCCTGGAAAGGGCCATGGCGGCGAGGGGGCTGGTCTGGATGGAACGGAACGCCGGATCGAGGCTGGTGGGGTCGTATTCCTCGCCTTCGACTTTTTCGAGTTCTTCGAGGTAGGCGTTGAAATAGCTCGGATATTTGAGCTTGTAGTCGTGCTGGACGAGCATGTCGGTGTACTTCTGCGCGAGCTCGGGCACGGGTTCCGGCACGCCGTAGCGGGCGCCGCCGCGGGTGTAGAGCTTGACCAGCAGATCCATGGAGGTCACGTGGCCCTTGTCGGCGGCCTGGATCATGTAATCGAGGGATTTCTTGAAGTCGCGGCTCTTGTTGTCCGTGCCGCCGGAACGGTAGCAGACGGAGAGCGTGTAGAGCCAGTCGGGATCATCGGGGTGCGGATCAAGTTCGAGCGCCCAGATCATGCGGGCGTATTCGCGGCTGCCCGCCTCGCGGAAGTAATCCTCGACGGCGAGGAAGTAACCGGCGTTGGACGCCATGTGAAGACGATCGAAATAGTCGGTCTGCGCGCGCTTGTCGAACTGTTTCAGGCGCACTTTCCCGTCCTTGAATTCCTTCGCCTTCAGGTAAATATCCTCGGCGGACCAGCTCATCTGGACGTTGTCGCGGATCACCCTGCGGGCGTTGCGGAGGTCGTTCGCGAGGACATTAAACTTGAAAAGGTCGTAGGGATCGTTCTTCTTTTCGGCGTAGCGGAGCATGCGCTTCGCGGCTGTCTCGCGCGTTTCGGCGACAGTCGAGGCGAGCGCGAGGTCATAGTATGCGTAACCTTTCTCCTCGTCGACAGGGATGAAGTTCTTCCCGAACGTGTAGATGTCGCCGAGGTCGATGGCGGCTTTCAGGTCGCCGTAGCGGACCGCGAGCTCGTAGATTTCGAGAGATTTCTGGATTTCCTTCGGGAAGATGTTGCCGGAGAACGTATTGCTGGCGAGGAAGTAGGCGGCCACGGGATCGCCGGCGCGCGCCTTGCGCTCCAGGAATTTCGAGAAAGCGTCGACCTTGTCGGCCGTCCGGAGCATGGCGATGATCTCGGGGATGCGCTTCTCGTTTCCCGTGAAGACGTCGAAGAACTCGAACATCGCGGCGTCCGGATTGGCCTTGACCCCGATGGAGTCGATGCCCTTCAGGAAAATACGGGCGAGGGCGAGGCGCGCCTTTTCGTTGTGGACGGAAGCGAACAGGTAATAGCGGAACGCCAAATCGAGGTTGGGCTGTACGCCTTTGCCTTTTTCATAGCATTCGCCGAGCATGTTGTGCACCTCAAAATACTGCTCGACGGTAAAGTCTCTGGACGGAGGAAGTTTGGCAAGTTCGAGCAGATACTCGAAAGCGGTCTTCTGTCCGGCCTGAAGAGAACCCGCTCCGGAGAGACGGGAAACGGCAAACTGATAGCGGGCGGAGATGCTGCCGAGTTCGGCGGGGGGGCGCTGCGCATAGAGCGCGGGCGCGAGCAACGCGGCACAGCAGATGGCGGTAAGAGTTTTGGTCTTGTTCATGGTCACACCTCGCGAAGTTAAGCGTTTACTTGGAGACCTTTGGATTTGAGGTAGGCTTTCAGCTCGCCGATGTCGATCATGTGGAAATGAAAGACGGAAGCGGCGAGGAGGATGGAGGCGCCCGCCTCGGCTGCCTCGTGGAAATGCTCCATCGTCCCGGCTCCGCCGGAGGCCACGATGGCGGCCCGGCAGTTCCGGGCGAGGGTGCGGATGAGCGGGAGGTCGTAACCGGTGCGCGCGCCGTCACCGGCCTTGCTGGTCGGGAGGATGACGTCCACGCCGGTGTCGTCGACGAACTTGGCGAATTCGAGCGCGTCGGTGCCCGTGGCGGTGCGTCCGCCGTTGATGTAGACCTCGTAGCCGGACGGCATGGATTTGTTCGCGTCGACGTCGATGGCCGCGGTGATGCGGTTCGCGCCGAATTCCCTGACCAGGCTGGCGAGGAGCTTGCGGTTCTTGTAGGCCGCGGAGCTGACGGAGATGCAGTCGGCGCCCGCGGAAAGCACGGCTTCCGCGCTCTTCTCGTCGCTGATGCCGCCGCCCACGGTGAACGGGACGGTCGCGGCCGCCGCGACGGATTTGACGACGTCGAGGAGCGTGCCGCGGTTTTCGACCGTGGCGTTGATGTCGAGCAGGGCGAGCTGGTCGGCTCCGGCTGCGCAGTAGGCTTCCGCGCAGGCGACGGGGTCGCCGGCGTCGGCGATATCGATGAAATGGACGCCCTTCACGACGCGTCCGTTCTGCATGTCAAGGCAGGGCATGATCTGAACTTTGTTCATAGTAACTCCTGAAGAAAAGTTGCGGTTGATTCGTTTTCTACTATATAAT
The DNA here is from genome assembly GCA_016285345.1 of Victivallales bacterium. Lineage (GTDB taxonomy): Bacteria > Verrucomicrobiota > Lentisphaeria > Victivallales > UBA1829 > UBA1732. The sequence goes on from JAEEQN010000018.1 coordinate 12,439, forward strand.
AAAGCCGGAACGAGGTTATTTCAAGCGGAAAAAAGACGAAAACGGCGTTTTTTTTGAAAAAAAACGGGGTCGTTTCAGAAAATAAAATGTTTTGAGAAAAAATACCCGCAAAAACGGGAGAAATCATTTTTGCGGGTACAAGGAGAAAGTCCGTGTCGAAAAGTGAGGGTGTCAGCGGCGTATCGTGGAGGATTTCGCGGCGGATGCCGGACGGCTGGCGACGGTGGTCCCGGTTTTCTTCGCGGTCTGCTTCGCCTGCTGTTCCTTCAGCTGGCGGTCGCGCGCCTCGCGTCTGGCCTGGACAAGCGCGTCCTCGCGGACCTTGCGTTCATGCAGGGCCTTCTGCGCGGCGGAACGTTCGGCGAGCCATTCCTCTCTGGAAAGCTGGGGCTGGACGTACATGTATTTGAGCGTGCGTTCGGCGATGGCCTTGAACGTGGGTCCGGAGGCGGAACCGCCGTAGCGGCTGCCGACCGTGGGATCGTCGCAGGTGACGAGCAGGACGAACTTCGGATCCTCGGCCGGGACGAATCCGACGAACGAGGCGTAGTAACGGTTGGAGTACGCGCCGTTGATGACCTTCTGCGCGGTTCCGGTCTTGCCCGCCACATGGAAGCCCTCGATGGCGGCGTCCGTGCAGGTGCCGCCCGCCTCGGTCACGCCGATCATCATGTCGGTGATCATCTTTTTCGTGGTCGGGTTCGCGAAGATGCTCTTCGATTCTTTGATCACGGGCATGACGCGCACGTCGTCGCCGCGTTCGATTCGGTCGACGATGCGGAGGTTGACCTTGTAGCCGCCGTTCGCGATCATGCAGTAGGCGCGTGCGAGCTGGAGCGGGGAGACCGCGATGCCCTGGCCGATGCAGAACCGCGAGACGGAGAGGGAATCCCACTTTTCGAGGGGACGGAAGATGCCGGAGGTCTCAGGTTTGAGCTGGATCCCGGTCCGCTGGCCGAATCCGAAGGAACGGAGCGCATTGTCAAGGTTCTTCGCGCCCATCATGACCGAGATCTTCGCCGTGCCGATGTTGCTGGATTGCTTGATGACTTCGGTCACGGGGACCTTGCCGACGTTGTGCGTGTCGTGCAGGAGACGGCCCGCGTACTTCCAGACGCCCTGTTCGCAGTCGACGATGGAGTTCGGGGTCACGAAACCTTTGTCGAGGGCATAGGAGACCACGAACGGCTTCATGATGGAGCCGGGTTCGATCGCGAGCTCGGAAAGCCTGTTCGCGGAGGATTCAGGAGTCATGGTGCCGCGGTCGTTCGGATTGAACGTGGGGCGCTGCGCCGCGGCGAGGACATCGCCGGTCTTCGGATCGACGAGGATCGCCCAGGCGGCGTGCGGTTTCACGCGTTCGCACATGAGGTCGAGTTCCTCCTCCACGATGGCCTGGAGCGGCTCGCGGATGGTGAGGAAGATGTTGTAGCCGTCGAGCGTGGGTTCGCTCTTGCTGTTCACATAGGTCACGGGACGGCCGTTCCGGGCGCGTTCGTAGACCATGGATCCGGAGGTGGCGGTCATGGCGTCGTTGAGGGAGCGTTCGATGCCCTGGATCGGGACGAACGTGTCGTAGGAGACGTTCGTGAGGCCGAGGATGTTCGCCAGCATCGTGTTCTTCGGATAGTTTCTGCGGTAGGAACTGGTGAAGGAGACGCCGTGGAACGCGAGTTCCTTGACCTTTTCCTTCAGCATCTTCGCGGTTTCGTACTTGACGCCGGTCGCGATGACCGCGTAGTGGCACTCGCGCTCGGTTTCCCTGCCGTTCGCGTCCTTTGAGATGAAGGAACGTTTGCTGAGGCGGCGGAAGACTTCGTCGGAATTGACGTTTTCGCAATTCTTTTCGAAGAAATCCGCGATCATGCGGCATTCCGTCTCGGTCTTTTCGTCGTCTTTCTTGTTCAGAATGTAGATGTTCGCCGGATCGCCGACGATGTCCATCGTGGGGACGTTCCCGACGAGGAGAGAGCCGCCGAAGTCGAAGATTTCGCCTCGCGTGCCGTGCGTCTCGATCCGGGTCGTATAGGTGTTCTGGGCTTTGCCGAAGAGTTCGTCGTGGCGCGAGATCTGAACGGAATACAGTACGCGTGCGACGTAGCCGAACCCGCAGATGAGCAGGATGTACACGAGAGCCATGCGGATGGCCATTGAGCGGAACAGTGTCATGTCGGTCGTCCTTTCTGTGTGCGGGATTTCGGTTTCAGGTTATTGAACTCCTCCGGAGGTCCGGTCCGCGCCGGCGGAGGTGTCCGCGACGCGCGTGTCGCCGCCGTACTGGGAGGGCGCGGAGACCTGGCCTTCGAAACGTTTCATGTAGCGCACCTGGCTCGGATTGACGGAGCGGAGTGCGAGGTTGTACTGCTTGATCTTGGAGTTGATGTTGTCCCAGGAACGGAGCGTTTCGCGCTGGGCGATGAGGGTCTGGATCTCGGTGCGCTTCTCCTGGATTTCTCTGGTGATGCGGTTTTTCTCGCGTGCGAGCTGTTCGGTCTTGTCGTTCAGATGCACACGGGCCCAGAATGCCGCGGCGATGATGACCATCATCATGGCCATTTTGAAGATCAGCCCCGCGACCCAGGGAGTTTGCGTGCGCCCGGGTTCGGCCCCGGGGTCCGGCGAATTCGTTTTTTTGGTGAATTGGTTCATGTGTCCCGCTCTCTCGTGTTATGGTTAAAGTTTTTCTGCAGCGCGTAGTTTGGCACAGGCGGCCCTCGGGTTGGCGGCGAGCTCGCGTTCGTCGGCTTCGACGGGCTTTTTGGTCAGGGGTTTCAGGACGGCCCGCCAGGAGCAGATGCAAACCGGGGTGCCGGGCGGACATTTGCAGTTCATGGCCATTTCCCGGATGAAGTTCTTGACGATGCGGTCTTCGAGCGAATGGAAGCTGATGACCGCCATGCGGCCGCCGGGGGTCAGGAGATCGACTGCCGCCTGAAGACCGTCGCGGAGTTCGTCGAGTTCCCCGTTGACGGCGATTCGGAGGGCCTGAAACGCGAGGGTGGGAGCGGGCGGACCTTTGCGTCCGCCCTTGCGGTGGAATCCGCCCAGAACGTCGTCGCAGACGCCGGCCAGGTCACCGCAGGTGAGGAAAGGTTTGGTTTGACGGAGTTCGACGATGCGGCGGGCGAGGCGGCGCGCCTCCCGGATTTCGCCGTAGTCGCGGAATATGGAAGTAAGATCCTCTTCTGATTGCGTGTTGACGATGTCCGCGGCGGTGCGTCCGCGGGAACGGTCCATCCGCATATCCAGCGGGGCTTCGGCGAACCGGAACGAGAAGCCGCGTTCCGCGTCGTCGATCTGCCTGGAGGATACGCCGATGTCAAGGAGTATGGTGTCGACTTTGTCCCAGCCGAGCGCGGCGGCGCGGTCGGCCATGCGGGAGTAGTCGGAATGCATGAGGTGTACGCGGTCCCCGGCGAAGGCGAGGCGTTCGCGCGCGGCCGCCAGGGCCTCCTCGTCGCGGTCGAGGCCGAGCAGTTCCGCTTCGGGCTTGCTTTTCAGGAGAAGCGAGCTGTGCCCGCCGTAGCCCACGGTGCCGTCGACGATGCGGCGGACGGTGCGGGATTCGGGCGCGAGGAACGAGCAGACGGCTTCCGGGAGCACGGGGATGTGCTTCGGAGCTTCGAGCCGGGTTTCCTGTATGTTCATGGTCTGCGTCATGCCGCGTTCTCCTTAATCCAGCACGTCGAGGAAGCTGTCGCCGGTCTCGTTGAAGGCCTCGAACTCGGCGCGCCAGCGGGCTCCGTCCATGATCTGTCCGAAGTTGCTGGAGGCGATGAAGGCGACGGTGTCCTTGAGCTGGGCGAAATCCATCAGAATCTGCGGGATCTGGATGCGGCCCTGTTTGTCGCACTGGAGCTTGAACGTGCGGGCGCCCAATTGACGCAGTTTCATGAGGTCCTCCTTGTTCGAAGGCGAAAGCTGGTTCAGTTTTGCGCCGATGCGCTCGTTGTACACTTCTTCCGTGTACAGCTGAAGCGTGCGGTCGCGCCCGGGCATGAGCACGAAACAGCCGGTCGGAGTCTGGCTGCGCCAGTCCGAAGGCACTGCGACGCGGTGCTGACTGTCGAGCTTGTACTCGCAGTTGCCGCTCAGAATGCAGAAACTTGAGGTTGTTTTCGTGTCGTTTGCCATGGCTGTTTTCGAGATTCTCTTTGAGTCCCCTTTGGAACCCCTATTTTCACCTTTCTTCCCCTAATTTACCCTGTCTCCACCATTTTTCAAGCCAAAAACAAACTTTTTTTCGTTTTTTTTTCGTTTTTTTTCGTTTTTCCCCCTTTTTTCCCTTTTTTTGCCCTTTTTGCCGGAAAAAACGCGAAAAATGACGGTTTCGCAAAAAAAAAGATTCCACGGAAAAAAGAACGTGGATGACGTGTGTTTGTTCCGCGAGGCGAAATGAGGCGAAAATGATAGGACTTATAGGGTCTATAAGACTTATCAGATTGAGCTTGCATTGAGGTCGCGCGCATGCGCGGGAACGCATGTGTGTATCAAGCGCAGATAATAAGGCATATTCACCTCAAAAATATTATTGTTCGAGCTCAACGAGCAGACGATGAAAGCGGATGGATCGTCGATGTGAAATAAGGTGGAATTGAGCTGAAAGCAGAACAAAAAAAGACCGCCTCGAAAAAGAGACGGTCTAAGTGACGAAAAATGAACTTGATGCCATTAAGAGTTGAGCTTGCGGAGTGCCTTGCGGATGATGTTCTCGCTGGAACGTTCCTGTTCGGGCAGGGCGGCGACGAGGTCCGCGACGGTCTTCTGAATCTTCGCGCGCTGGAATCCAAGCTGTTCGAGCGCGAGGAGCGCGTCTTCCATTTCGCGCGACTGCGGGACGTCCTGCGGAAGTCCGGCGAACGTGACCTCGGGGAAGAGCTTCACGATCTTGTCGCGGAGCTCGACGATCATGCGTTCGGCGGAGCGCGGGCCGATGCCGCTGATGTGCTTGAGGACCTTGATGTCGGCGTTGACGATGGCATTGCAGAACGTGGGGATGTTCATGCTGCTGAGGATGGCGAGGGCGGTCTTTGCGCCAATGCCGTTCACAGTGAGCAGGAGCTTGAAGATTTCGAGCTCCTCTTTCTTCGCGAACCCGTAGAGCTGGAGCGCGTCCTCGCGCACCTGAAGCCAGGTCAGGACCGCGGCGGTGCCGCCTTCGCCCGATTTCAGCAGCACGTCGTATGTGCTCATGGGGATGGAGACGAAATAACCGACGCCGTTCACGTCGAGGATGAGTTCGGTGAAGTTCAGGGAAACGATTTTGCCTGTGAGCTGAGCGATCATGATCGGGATTTCCTTCCGGGCGCATGCCGGGTTTGATTGTATTTCTTAGCAGATACTATACACGCGTTCGCGCGAAAATCAAGCGCGGGTCTGCAACCGTACGTCGCCGCAGTTCAGCGTGAGCGTGCGTCCGCCGTCTTCGTCGAGGATCACCGATCCATCGTCGGCGATGTCGCGGAAAAGCCCGGTGAGGCGGGAACCGTCGCCCGCGAGGAATTCCACGCGTTTTCCGAGAAGACCGTTTTCGGTTTTCCAGCGTGCGAAAAGGGTTTCCGGGGCGTTTTTCAGGACCTCGGCATGGTCGTGCAGGATTTTCTCGAACCGGTGCAGCGCGGCCTCGTAATCGCAAGGCGCACCGGTCAGGATGAGGACGGACGTGGCTTCCTGCGAGGCGGACGCGAGCTGTTCGAGGGTCATGTTCAGGTTGACGCCCATCCCGGTCACGAGTCCGCCGGGCGCGCCGTTGCGCGGGCTGATGAACTGGGAGAGGATGCCGGATATCTTCGCCGTGCCGCAGAAGATGTCGTTCGGCCACTTGATATGGAATTTTTGAGCGGGGGCGAGCTCGCGCACGAGGTCGAGGACGGCAAGCGATCCTGCCGCGACGCCGAGCAGCGGACTGTTCACATTTTTCTGCACGAAACTGGCGTAGATGTTGCCGCGCGGGGAGATCCATTTGCGGTCGAGGCGTCCGCGCCCGGCTGTCTGGGTGGCGGCGACGACGAGTTCGCGATCGTTCAGTTCGGCGAAATGCGCGACCGCCCAAGTCGTCGTGGAGTCGATGGTGTCGAAGAAGATCATAGCGGAATTAGACGGTGCGGCGGCGTCCCGCGGGGGTGAAGGTCAGTGTAGTGCATTTGTCCGCGCCGATCAGCTCGGCGATGCGACCGAGGATAGCGGTTTGTACGGACTTTGTGCGGACGGACGCCAGATAGGCGGGATGCTCCACCTCGATGAAGAGCGTTTTATTGGTGATGGAAAGCGGCGTGGTGTGTTTCGCGGCGACCGCGCCGGCGATTTCGGGCCAGCGGGCCGCGATCATGCGGAAATCCGCGACGCCGTCCGGCAGTTTCTTCCGTATGACGCGCTGAAGCACGTCCCCGACTGGCTGCGTGCCGGGCAGATACTTCATGAGTTCGCCGTCGGATCCGCCTTCGCCGTACCACTCGCGGAGGATGGGATCCATCTTCTTGCGGGCGCGGCCTGTGGCGGTCCCTTCGGGCGGACGTTTTTCGTTCGGCATTGTTCAGCACGTCCCCGCTAAACGCCGACGCCAAAGATCGCGAGCGGTATCAGACATAGGTTGCCCGCGAAACAGAACAATCCTATGAACCCCTGTCCCATGTGGCTTAGCCCTGTCGAGAAGCGCCACGGCATGATGATGCATTCCACGAGGCCGACCGGGACAAGGAAGAATTTGAGGAAATATTTCGCGGAACGCAGACCGACGACGGCGACGTTCTTGAGGCCGCGGATCACGTACGGCGCGAGGATCTTCGCGCCCTGGATGGCCAGCGGGGTCAGAATAGCGAGGGTGACGGGGTCGAACGCCTCGGCCTTGGGCTGGGGCGCAAAATAGAACGTGCCGATGAGCACGATGCACAGAATCAAAAGAAAACGCCGGGTCATGGTTCGGATCCTTCCTGGCTGTTTGAGGGTGCGATGTGTTTCTTGAAGAGGGCATATTCCACGGAATCGGCGAGGGCGATCCAGGATGCTTCGATGATGTTTTCACTGACGCCGACGGTGTCCCACACGCTGGTGGAGTCGTGGCTCTGGATGCGGACGCGCGTCTGGGCGGCGGTTCCGTTCAGATTCTCCAGGATGCGGACTTTGAAGTCGATGAGGGAAACGTCCCGGAGCGCGGGGTAGAAACGCTCCAGCGCCTTGCGGAGTGCGAGGTCGAGCGCGTTGACCGGGCCGTCGCCTTCCGCGGCCGTGAGCTGGGAGACGCCGCCGACGTTAAGTTTAACCGTGGCTTCGGAGACCACGCGGTCGCCTTCGCCGCGTTTTTCGATGATGACGCGGAATCCCTCGAGCGTGAAGTAGGAGGGCCAGAGGTTCATGACCTTGTGCATCAGCACGACGAACGACGCCTCGGCGGTCTCGTATTCGTATCCGGCGCGTTCGCGTTTCTTGAGTTCCTGAAGCCCGGCGTTGCCGAGTCGGGAATCCCGCAGATCGATGCCGAATTCGGCGGCTTTCATGGTGAGTGAATGACGCCCGGAGAGCTCGGAGATGAGGATGCGGCGTCGGTTGCCGACGGATTCCGGCCGGACGTGTTCGAACGTGACCGGATTCTTCGCGATGGCATCGACATGGAGCCCGGCCTTGTGCGCGAATGCGCTTTCGCCGACGTACGGGGCGTGGGCGTCTGGGCGCATGTTGGCTTTTTCACAGACGAAATCGCTGACGTCCTTCAGCATGGCGAGATGGCCGGGCGGAAGGCAGCGGAAATCGGTCTTCAGCTCGAAATTCGGGATGATGGTGCAGAGGTTGGCGTTGCCGCAGCGCTCCCCGATGCCGTTCACCGTGCCCTGCACGAGGCGGGCTCCGCTGCGCACTGCCACGATGGAGTTCGCGACGGCCGTGCCGGAGTCGTTGTGGCAGTGGATGCCGAGGATGATATTTTCGGGGAGGATCGCGCGGACCTTCTTCGTGATGTCGAGGATTTCGACGGGGAGCAGTCCTCCGTTTGTGTCGCAGATGGTAACGGCCGAAGCGCCGCCCTCGCATGCCGCGTTCAGGACGCGTTCGGCGTAGGCGCGGTCCTCGCTCCATGCGTCGAAGAAGTGTTCGGCGTCGAAGATGACCTCGCGTCCGGCATCGGCGAGGAACCGGCAGGATTCGCGGATCATGGACAGGTTGTCTTCCTCGGAAACGTTCAGAATCTCGCGGACCTGCGATGCAGGCGTCTTGCCGACGATGGTGCAGACGGGCGCGCCGGAATCGAGCAGGGCGCGCAGCTGCGGATCGTTCTCCGCGGCCAGTTCCTTGCGGCGCGTACAGCCGAACGCGCAGAGTTTTGCGTATTTGAACGTACAGGAGGCTGCGTCGCGGAAGAATTCGGCGTCGCGCGGATTCGATCCCGGCCAGCCGCCTTCGATGTATGCCACGCCCAGTTCGTCCAGTTTCGCGGCAATACGGAGCTTGTCGTCCTTCGAGAACGAGACATGTTCTCCCTGGGCGCCGTCGCGAAGCGTTGAATCGTATATGAGGATGTTCTGGTCTGGCATGGCGTGTTTTTCCTTGTAAAGGAAACAATATAGCGCCGTTTTGGAGGAAAACAACCGGAAAACGCATTTTTTTTCGTGTTTTCCCGCTTTTTTATAGAAAAATGCCGGGAAAGAGGCGAAAAAGGACAAGAATAACGAAGGATCAGGCGTTTCCCGGTTCTTCCTGCTTCGCTTCCGGAATCTGCTCTAGTTCCGCCTGCTTTTTACCCTTGTGCGGGATGATAAATCCGCCGACGAATGCGGTGAACGGCGCGACGAGGACGAGTCCGAAACTGCCGACGAGCGTTTTGACCGCTTCGGATGCAACGTACGGATTGTTGATGAAGTCGAGCGGGCCGATACCCTGGGCAGCGAACGTCATCATGAGCGTGAGATAGCCGCCGGAATAGGCCAGCAGGAGCGTCGTGGTCATGGTGCCGACCACGCTGCGGCCCATGTTCAGGCCGGATCCGATCAGCTCGCGGCGGTGGATGTCCGGGCGTTTCTGGAGGACTTCGACCATGCCGGCGGAGACGTCCATGGCGAGGTCCATGACCGCGCCGGAACTGGAGAGGAAGATTGCGCCGATGTAGATGTCGGGGAGGCTGAGGAATTCGTAGCCGGAATAAAGCAGCGTCTGGGAATAGGGCATCATGCCGCCGCTGATCTTGAAGAGCTTCGTGAAGACGTAGGCCATGACGCAGCTGGCGAGCACGCCGAGGATCGCGCCGAAGAATGCCGTGACGCCTTTCCGCGTCATTCCGGCGACCAGGAAGATGATGACCGCGCTGAGCAAAGTGACGGCGGCGAACGTGATGAGGAGCACGTTTCCGCCTTTCAACGCAAGCGGAATCACGAGCTTCCAGATGACCAGACAGCTGAAGACGAAGGAGAGCAGGGCGTTGAATCCGGTGATGCCTGCGAAGACGAGCAGGAGGATGCCGAAAAGGGTAAACAGCAGGAGCGCGTAGCCGATGCGGTAGTGGTCCTGCGCGATGACCGTGAAGTTCTCGTCGGCGTCGTACGGGATGGCCGCGAGCGCGAGGTCGCCCGGCTCGAACACCTTGTCCAGCTCCATGTTGGCACGGATGATGTTCGTCCCGTTGAACTCGCGTCCCTTGAACGGACCGGAGAGGACTTTCAGGCGGACATGCTGCTCGCCCTTCTGCAGCAGACCGATCCTGAAGATGTTGCTGTTGTCGACGGAGAGGATGCGCGCCTTGCACTTGACGCCCTCCGGCGGCGGGGCCGTGTGGAGGATGTCGAGAAACCAAAGCGCGGCGCAGGCAAGGAGGAAAACGACCACCATGACTGCGTCGCGTCTGGATATTTTCCAATGATCGAACATGGAAAATGAGGCTGTAAGCTCAGATCATTTCACGGGGACGGAGATAATCGCCTTGAGGCGCTTGGCGATGTCGGAGTTCTCGTACATGCCGCCGAAGACATTGGCGTTCACGCCGTAGGAGCTGGTGTCGACGGGGAGGGCGGTGTGCGCGCCGCTGGTCCAGCCGACGGAGGACTTGTTGTCGAAGATCGCCACGACGGTGTTCGCGACGGCGTCGCCGCCGCCGAAACCGGCGCGCTTGCCGTTCGGGAACTGTCTGTTGAACGCCTCTTCGATGCGGTCCTGTTCGGACTTCGTGAGGACGAGGTTCAGCTTTCTGCGGGCGTTGCGGTCGGCGGATCTGAGGTTGGCCTGAACGGCGCCGTTGTTTTCGTTGGAACCGCCCTGGTTGTCGAAGATCAGGCCGAAGTTTTCGGTGATGAGCGGCTTGATGTCGTCGAACTTGATGGTCTTTTCTTCGGCGCTGGCCTGATTGTTCTGGTTGTCGTTGTTTCTGCCGGCGGGAGGGCCCATCCGTCTGGGGCCAAGGATCTTGTCGGCGAGCTGGTTGACTTTGTTCTTGAACTCGTCGCTGGAGCATTTCTGGTTGCCGAGCAGATAGATGGAGGATTCGTACTGGGTGTTCGCGAAACCGAGGGTCAGGCCGCCGGTCTCGTGGTCGCCGGTGACGACGAGGAGGGTGTCGTTCGGATGCTTCTTGGCGAAATCCATGATGACGGAGACGGCGCGGTCCATTTCCATGGTCTCGCGGAGACTGGATCCGGCGTCGTTGCTGTGTCCGTGATGGTCGATGTTGCCGCCTTCGACCATGACGAAGAACGGCTTGTTCTTCAGCATGAGGAAGTCGATGCACTGCTGGGTGTACTCGGCGAGACCCCATTCGTCCGCCGGTTTGTCGATGGCGTAGGGGAGCTGGCCGTTGTGACCGCGGACGAAGAGCTTGTCGGCTTTCTTCAGGTCGACTTTCGGGACTTCGTCCTTGTACGCGACGGTGTAGCCGGCCTTCTCGGCGATCTTGTAGATGTCGTTGTCGCCGTTGCGGTTGCCCTGGAGGCCGCCGCCGCCGAAGTATTCGAAGCCGGACTTCACGAGGTCGAGGCCGATGTCGTAATAGTTGTCGCGGCTCACGTTGTGGGCGTAGAAGGAAGCCGGGGTGGCGTGGTTGATGGTGATGCTGGTGAGGATGCCGACGGCACGGCCGTTCTTCTTCGCGACTTCGGCGACGGATTCGAGGTTCTTTTTTCCCTCGGTGTCCATGCCGATGCGGCCGTTGTTGGTCTTTTCTCCGCAGGCGATGGCGGTTCCGCTGGCGGCGGAGTCGGTGATGAAGTTACTGGCGGAGCTGGTCTTGGAGTAGCCCTGCACCGGCATGGCGTTGATCGTGAGGCCCTTGCCCGTGGTGGAACGGCTGAACTCCTCGGCCATCATGCGCTGGGGCAGGGACATGCCGTCGCCGATGAACAGGAAGACGTACTTGACGGGTTTGAGGTCCTTGAGCTGGTCGGCATCGGTCTGGGCCGCGGCCTGGAACGCGGGCAGCGCGAGGAAAGCGCCGGCCGCAAGTGCGGCAAAGAAGGAACGTTTCATGGTGTAACTCCTGAAAACTTGATTGTGTGAACAGGGTTGGGGGTATGTGTGTTACAAGTAAGATACCATTCAAGTCCGATTTGTCAAGCGTAAACCTTTAAAAAAGACGGAAAAAAACGAAAAATCCGGCTGAATGACACATTGTTTCGGGGCGGGGTTAAAAACCAGCTTGAAAAACCGGAAACGCGTGTTATATTATGGATGGTTTCTCTGTTCCGTCCGCTCGCGGACGGGCATTTCCGCGGGGCGCGGGAAGAGACCATTTCAACCTCCTCTACGCCGAACAGCATCAAAGGATGACAATATGGGCATTCGCATTGCGGGGACGGGCTCGTACCTCCCTGAAAAAATACGGACCAACGCCGATATCGAAAAGCTCGTCGACACCAACGACGAATGGATCCGCACGCGTACAGGCGTCGAAGAACGCCGCATCGCCGGACCCGATGAAACCGCGTCCACCATGGCAATCAAGGCCGCGGAAAAAGCCCTGGCGCAGGCCGGAGTCGACGGACGCGACATCGACGCGATCGTAGTCGCCACGATTTCTCCCGACTATATCTTCCCGAACACCGGCGCGCTGGTTCAGAACCATTTCCAGTGCAAAAAGGCGTTCTGCTTCGACCTCTCCGCCGCATGCGCCGGATTCGTTTCCTCGCTCGAGGTCGGGTTCTCCCTCATGCGTTCCTTCCCGGACAAATACCGCAACGTTCTGGTCTGCGGCTCCGACAAGCTCTCCGTGATCGTGGACTGGACCGACCGCAACACCTGCATCCTCTTCGGCGACGGCGCGGGATGCGCGCTGCTCCAGAACGACGGCACGGATTCCCCGGACAGCATCATCGCGAGTTCGCTCCACGCCGACGGCGGCTATACCGACGTCCTGCGGATCCCCGCGGGCGGCAGCAAGGCTCCCGCCTGTCACGAAACGGTCTGGAACCGCGATCATTTCATCTACATGGAAGGCCGCGAGACGTTCAAGCTCGCCGTGAATGCCATGGTGTCGTCCAGCGAGGAAGTGCTTACGCAGGCTGGCGTTTCGATCGATCAGCTCGCACTGGTGATCCCGCATCAGGCGAACCTCCGCATCATCGACGCCGTGGCGAAGCGCCTCGGCATCGGCGAAGACCGCGCGTTCTGCAACATCCGGCACTACGGCAACACCAGTTCCGCCTCGATCGGCATCGCGCTCGACGAGGCGTGCCGCACGGGCCGCATCAAACGCGGCGACCTGGTGCTGTTCACATCGTTCGGCGGCGGACTGGCGTGGGGCTCCATGCTGATCCGTTATTGAGTGTGTTTTTCCCGCGGGCGGGTCTCAACGATCCGCCTTTCTTTTTGTTTTGAACCTGATTTGAGTTCCCCGAGGATTCTTAATGCATACCGTCATTCTGAAAGAAGGCCGCGAAAAATCCGTCCTGCGGCATCATCCGTGGATCTTTTCCGGCGCGGTCCGCGAGGTCACGGGGAATCCCGGTCCCGGCGAAACGGTCGAGATCAGGAGCGCGCGCGGCGAATTCCTTGCGCACGGGGCATACGCCGCCGAATCGCATATCCCGGTGAAACTCTGGAATTTCACGGAATCCGAAGCGGTTGACGAGGCATTTTTCAGGAAACGGCTTGCTTCCGCGTTCGCGCTCCGCAAGACCGTGTTCCACGGTGAACAGCCGGACGCGTACCGGCTGGTCTGCGCGGAATCGGACGGTCTGCCGGGGCTGATCGCCGACATCTACGGCGAATACGCCGTCTGCCAGATCACGGGCGCGGGGATGGAACGTCATCGCGAACTGATCGGAAAGTTGCTGCTGGATTACGCGAAGGGCGTGTACGAACGCTCGGACGTTGACAGCCGCGCGAAGGACGGGCTTCCGTCCCGGACCGGACACCTCGCCGGGGAACCGCTTCCGGACGTGCTGGAGTTCACGGAAAACGGCATCCGGTACCGCGCCGATTATCTGGCGGGACACAAGACCGGATTCTACCTCGACCAGCGTGACAATCGCCGACTGGTGTCCGAATGCGCCGCCGGGGCGGAAAGTGTGCTGAACTGTTTCTCGTACACGGGCGGATTCGGGCTCGCGGCGCTGAAGGGGGGCGCGAAGCATGTGCTGAACGTGGATTCCTCGGAACCGGCGCTTGCCTGTGCGCGCGAACTTGCGTCGCTGAACGGGGTTTCTCCGGATGCGTTCGAGACGAAGGAGGCCGACGTGTTCCAGTTCCTGCGGAGCTGCCGCGACGCGCGGAAGAGTTTCGATCTGATCGTGCTGGATCCGCCGAAGTTCGCGGAGACCATGTCGCAGCGGGAACGCGCCGCGCGCGCCTACAAGGATATCAACCTGCTGGCGGTCAAGCTCCTCAATCCGGGCGGACAGCTGTTCACGTTCTCGTGTTCCGGCGCGATCGACGACGACCTCTTCGCGAAGATCGTGGATTCCGCGGCGTCGGACGCGCATCGTCCGCTCCGCACGGTGCGGTGGCTGTCCCAGGGGCCGGACCATCCCGTCCTGACCTCGTTCCCGGAGGGGCGCTACCTCAAAGGACTTCAGCTCGCCGCGTCAGTCTGAGCCCGACACAGCTCAATGCCAGTGCCGGATGATGTGTATCGCGACCGCGAGCACGTCCAGCGCGAGTACGAACAACGACGCGCCGAGCATCAGCCGCAGGATGCGTTCCTGAAGGATGAACTTGTCGAAATGCTCCGGCGCGATCCTTTTAATAAAATCGTCGCGGTCGGCGACCTGTGTTTCCCGGCGGCCGTAACGCTGCCACGGAGCGCGGCCGGACCCGGGCGGGCCGAGCCTGAAAAAAGGGTAATCCAGTTCGAGCGGACGCGGCTCGTCCGTTTTTTTCGCGCTGATGCGGCGGATCTGTTTCTTCAGGACTTCGTGCGACATGTCCAGAAACACGAACGCGAGCAGAAAAAGAGCGGAAGCGAACAGAAAGAAAAACATAATTAATGAGGATACGTACAGGTTGAATTCATTGAAACTCTGAATTCATAACAATACATCGTGGAGCTGCGAAAATCAAGCGGGAAACGGGAAAAGTGCATGTTTTGCGCGATTTTTTCGGACGCGGATTTGCATTCGGGGAAAAATGAGGTAAATTTGTAGTGAATATTTGTTGTTTCCATAATCCATCCGTAAAGGACGCCGCCCGCGTATGAAGGGACAATTCTGGACATATCTGGTCAAGCGCCTCGCCCTCGGCATTTTCACGCTCTTCGTGATCCTGCTGGCGAGCTACGCGCTTGTGCGCCTGGCTCCGGGCGACCCGTCCAAAAGCACGTTTCTCTCCGCCGACGGCGGCGGCAAGAACGCGGCCGGAACCATGTCGAGCGACAAGACCGACATCGGGCGCAACAAGATCATCGAGGAGAAGCTTCACCTCGACAAACCGATCATCGTCGGGTTCGGGCTATGGATTTGGGAGGCGTTCCACGGCGACCTGGGGGCGTCCGTCGCTGTCGACAAGGGACGGCCCGTGACCGAGCTGGTTCTCGAACGCCTCCCCATCACGATCAAGCTCAACCTCTTCGCGATCCTCGTCACCTACATCCTCTCTATTCCGATCGGCATCCGGACCGCCGTCCGGCACGATACGGTATTCGACAAGACCACGACGCTGTTCCTGTTCTTCCTGTACTCCCTGCCGGCGATCTCCGTGGCGCTTCTGCTTCAGGCGACGCTGTGTGTGGGCGGCCTTGCGCCGATCTTCCCGCTGAAGGGGCTCACGCCTGACATCGCGCAGGGGATGAGCTCGTGGCGGATCATGTGGGTGACGGCGATGCACTATGTCCTGCCGGTCTTCTGCCTCAGCTACGCGTCGTTCGCCGGGATCGCGCGGTTCACGCGGGCGGGCATGCTCGACGTGATCCGCCAGGAATACATCCGCACGGCGCGCGCCAAGGGCCTGCCGGAAAAGGAGGTCATCTACGTTCACGCGTTCCGCAACGCCCTGATCATCATGATCACGCTGTTCGCGGGCATCCTGCCCGGTCTGGTGTCCGGCAGCATCCTGATCGAATACATCTTCAACATCCCCGGCATGGGCGCGCTTTCCATGCTCGCGCTCAGCAGCCGCGACATCCCGCTGATGATGACGCTCTTCGCGTTCAGCGGATTCCTCACGCTCGCCGGCATCCTGCTGTCGGACATCCTGTACGTGATCGCCGACCCGCGGATCGGCTTCGAGTCCCGCGTGTAAAAACACGGAAGTGGAGGAAGAAAGGTCCTATGTGACCTGTAAGACCTATTTTCTATGAATTGCGTGATTGCACGAAAGGGCGGTCAGTCCGCCTGCATCTGTTCGGCGACGTCGGAGATGATGCGGTCGAGCGGGAGTTCGGCCTTCCAGCCGCAGATGCGCCCGATCTTCGTGCAGTCCGGGGCGCGGTGAAGCATGTCCTCGAAGCCGGGTTCATAGGCCTTGTCATAGGAAACGACCTCGATCTTCGACTTGCTATGAAGCTGTTCGATGATGGTTTCCGCGAGCTGGCGGATCGTGATGCGGTTCGTGCTGCCGATGTTCAGGATTTCGCCGAACGACGCTTCGCAGCCGGGGAGGAGACGGAGCGCGCGGACAGTGTCCGCCACATGGCAGAAACAGCGGGTCTGTTCGCCGGTGCCGAAGACGCGGAGCGGTTTGCCCTGAAGCGCGGCGGAAACGAAGCGCGGGATGACCATGCCGTAACGCCCGGTCTGGCGCGGGCCGACCGTGTTGAAGAAACGCGTGACCGTGCCGGGGAGGTTTTTCGAGCGGTGGTACGCCATGAGCAGGAACTCGTCGATGAGCTTGCTGCATGCATAGCTCCAGCGGGAATGCGTGGACGGGCCGATGATCAGGTCGTCGGTCTCGTGGAACGGCACGGAAGCGGATTTGCCGTAGACTTCGCTGGTGGACGCGACGAAGACGCGGCGTCCGCCGAGCTTGTCGGCGAGCTTCAGGATGCGGCTGGTGCCGGAGACGTTGGTTTCGATCGTGCGGATCGGATCATGAACGACCAGTTCGACGCCGACCGCCGCGGCCAGGTGGTAGACGATGTCGGCTTTTTCGACGAGCCGGGGAAGCGCGCGGGAGGAGATCACGTTGCCCTTCACGAACTCGATACGTTCCTGATGCGGGAGATGTTTGAGGTTGTCGAGCGAGCCCGTGGAAAGGTCGTCGATGATGGAGACGCTGTGGCCGTCCTTCAGCCAGGATTCGGCGAGATGGGAGCCGATGAATCCGGCTCCGCCCGTGATGAGGATGTTCATGGTTTCCGGACTCCGTCGTCGTTCGCGTCCTCGCTCTGTTCCGGCACGAGCGGGTGCGTGTGCTTCACGAATCCCATCTTCAGCGCGAAATACGCGATCAGTCCCCAGACGACGTAGATGTTCACAAGGAGGAAGGGGAAGAGGAACGGATTCACGAGAAAGGAGGAGACGAGCCATGCGAGGAGCAGCAGGCCGATGATCAGGAGGCGTTCCTTGTGGTAGCGCGCGGATGCCAGATACTTGCCGAAATGCAGGTACGGGACCTGGCTGACCATCAGGAATCCGAGGATCGTGGCGTAGATCGGAAGATAGCGGAAGTATTCGCGCAGGGTGTTGCTGCCTTTTTCCGTGGCGGCGAAGAGGATGATGGTGCAGAGCGCGGCGGCGGCGCCGGGGGAGGGCAGGCCGGTGAAGATGTCGCTGCTCTTCTTCTCGTACATCGCATGGACGTTGTACGTGGCGAGGCGGAGCGCGGCGCATCCGAGGTAGATGCCGCAGAGCACGCAGATCGGGACGAACTCACCGGCGCGTTCGATGTGGCGCATGTTGTGCGCCATGACGGCGACGAGCGTGGCGGGCGCGACGCCGAACGTGGTCATGTCGGCGAGGGAATCCATCTGGATGCCGTGCAGGCTGGACGCGTGCAGGAGGCGCGCGGTGAAGCCGTCGAACATGTCGAAGACCATCGCGAAGAGGATGAGCCCCGCGCTCCAGGCGAAGACCGTTGCCATGGCGTGCTGGTCGTCGACGTGCTTGTACGCCTGAAGCGTCACGAGGATGGCGGCGTATCCGCAGAGGGAATTGCAGAGCGTGAGGCTGTTCGGGACGAACTGAAGCCACTGCTGCAGTTTCCTCGAAGGCGGCGCAGGATGTTCCTGTTCGTTTCCGGGATTCATTACAGGTCCTTTGCGGCGGCCTCTTCGGCCAGCGCGTGAAGTTTCGCCTTCGCCTCGGGGCGGACGAACGCGAGGATGGAGGAACCGGCACGGACGGCTTCGCCCACGTTCACGGCCACGTCGATGCCCATTCCGGCGGGGATGTAGAGTTCCGTGCGGGAACCGAACTTGATCATACCGTATTTCTGGCCGCGCGTGTAGGATTCGCCGGGGTTGACCGGGCAGACGATGCGGCGGGCGATCGCGCCGGAGACCTGGCGGACCGCAATGGGGAACGTCTCGCCCTCGAACGGGCAGGTGCTGCCGATGAGCATGGATTCGTTGACTTTTCCTGCGTCAGGATCGCGGGCGTCCAGATACTTGCCCGGCTTGTAGAATTTGAACTCGACCTTCATGTCCCATGGCGCGCGGTTGATGTGCACGTTGAAGACGGAGAGAAAGATGCCGATGCGGAGGATGTCCTTGTCGTGGAAGAGACGGCGGAGGTCGTCGCATTCGAGCGTCTCGGACTTGATGAGCTCCACGTCCTTGATCACGCCGTCGGCAGGCGACACGATGGCGGACGGATCGGCCGCGATCCTGCGCGGCGGGTCGCGGAAAAAGGCGCAGGCGGCGAAACATGCGAGCGCGGCGAAGGCTGTGATCGCTCCGGAGACGCCGGGCGGGAGAATCTTGAGAAACACGGCTGCGGCGCAGAGCACGAAAACGACGAGGAAAGCTGCGAGCGCCATCCCCCATTCCTTCTTACCGTATTTTGTGAGAATCATAGCATGCCTTCCGTGAGATCAGATGGGTTGAGGTTGTTTGACGATGCCGTTGCCTGCGCGCAGGACCAGGTTGCCGTGGCAGTAGGCGAGCGCGAGCGCATCCGTGGCGTCGTCCGGTATCTGCGAGATGTCAAGTCCGCCGAGGTTCGCCATGATCGCGGCGACCTGGCTTTTGTCGGCTTCGCCGAGTCCGGTCGCGGCGCGTTTGGCGCTCTTCGGGGAGTATTCGAACGCCGGGACCGAGCATTCGGCGAGGGCTGTGATGACCGCGCCTCGGGCGAGGCTCAGGATCATGGCGGTCTTCACGTTCCGGGAGACGAACGCCGATTCGATGGCGGCGGCCTCGGGCTTGAACGAAGAAACAAGTTCGCGAATGCCCCCGGCGAGACGCCTGAGACATTCGCTGTGGGGCAGGGAGGGCGCGTTGCGGATCAGGCCGCAGTCCAGTATCCGGACAGAACCGCCGGTCCGCATGTCGATCACGCCGTATCCGGTTTTCCGGATGGCGGTGTCTATGCCGATGATGATCATCCGGGACGCCCTCCGTGCGGGAAACGAAGCCGCGGGTCAGCCCTGGGCGTCGATCTCGTCGAGGACTTCGCTGGCGATGTTTTCGTTGGAGTAGACGGCCTGGACGTCGTCGAGCTCTTCGAGGCGTTCGACGAGGCGGAGGACCTGCTGAGCCTTGCCGAGTTCGTTGATGCCGACGGTGTTTTCCGGCTTGCGGGTGAGCTTGGCTTCGGAGCATTCGATGCCGGCGTCTTCAAGCGCCTTGGCGATGTCGGCGAAGGCTTCCGGGGCGGCCCAGATCTCGGCGATGCCGTCTTCGGCGGTGATGTCTTCCGCGCCCGCTTCGAGCGTGAGTTCCATCAGCTTGTCCTCGTCGGCGTTTTCGCCTTCGATGATGAAGTGGGCCTTGCGCTGGAACATCCAGGACACGGCGCCGCTGGCCGCCAAGTTGCCGCCGTTGCGGTCGAACGTCATGCGGACGTCGCCGATGGTGCGGTTGCGGTTTTCGGTGAGGCATTCGACGACGAACGCGGTACCGGCGGGACCGTATCCTTCGTAGGTGATCTCTTCGTAGGCGACGTCGCCGAGTTCGCCCGCGCCCTTCTTGATGGCGCGTTCGATGTTTTCACGGGGCATGTTGCTGGCCTTCGCGGAGGCGAGGGCCATGCGGAGCTTGATGTTGGAAGCGGGATCCTTGCCGCCCTGCTTGGTGGCAACCATGATTTCCTTGGCCAGACGGGAGAACGCCTGACCTTTCTTCTTGTCGGTTGCCTCTTTTTTGTGCTTGATATTTGCCCATTTACTGTGACCGGACATAATAAATCTCCATGTTGTTACGGGTTTTGCGTTAATAAAGACACTTATCCTATAAATATATCACAGGAAAACCGATTGTCAACTCTTTTTTTCCGCTTCATCGCGCCTTTTTTCCGTTTCCGCCTGAATCAAACTCGGGATGAACCGGATATTTGCAGTCGGCGAGCCGGAAATCCGGCGCGGGGACGGGACGTCCGGCGAGGAAGTCGCGGCAAAGCTTTTCGGCGTCGTCGATCCGGTCCGGACGGAGCCAGTGGATCGGGCAGCCGTCGTTTTCGAATTTGCGGAACCAGGAATCCTGACGTTTGGCAAACTGGCAGATCTTCGCATAGAGCTGATCGTGCATTTCCTCCATCGTGAGCTGCCCTTGCAAATAGCGCGCGAGGTAACGGTATTCGAGGCCGAGGAATTCCATTTTCTCCCAGCTCATGCCCTCCGCGTGGAGACGCTCCGCTTCTTCGACCATGCCGTTCGCGAGGCGTTCGTCCAAACGCTGCAGGACGCGGGCGCGTGTCTCGGAACGCGGCCTGTAGAGTCCAAGCACGAGGAAATCGGACGGCGGGAAGGGGCGTTCCAGGTCGTTCGGCAGCGCATTTTCGTTTGCTGCACGGGCAAGCTCGATGGCTCGGATCAGGCGGATGCGGTTGTCGGGTTCGTTCGCCGGGACGACGCTCGCCGGATCGAGTTCAAGCAGAAGCCTGCGGAGCGCGGCGGTGTCGAGACTGCGGAGATACGCGCGGAATTCCGGGACCGGCGCGCCCGGCGCGAGGTGGTACGAGAACACCATGCCGTGCAGGTAGAGGGCCGTGCCGCCGACGAACAGCGGGACGCGTCCGTCCGCCTCTGTCTCCTTTACTGCCGCGGCGGCGTCGCGCAGATATTCGGCGAGGGAATATTCGGCGTCCGGCGGCAGGATGTCGATGAGCTTGTACGGGACGGCTGGCTGTCCGGGCGGGGCGTATTCCGCGAGGTCCTTGCCGGTCCCGATGTCGAGTCCGCGGTATATCTGGCGGGAATCGGCGCTGAGGACCGCGGCGTGGATGCGCGCGGCGAGCGCGACTCCGAACGATGTCTTGCCGCATGCGGTCGGGCCGAGCAGGATGATGATGCGATGTCGATGGTTCATGACCGGAAAATCTCCGAAAAAGACGCAAAAATGAAAAAAAACACAACTTTCTTTATAATATAACGCCATTTTGACTGGTAATCACGCGAAAAAGCGCTAAATTACAGAGAAAAATATTTTTTTCCGAAACTAACCATGAGATTTTGAGAAAAACCATGCCGAAACAAAATACCGTGAAAGGCCCGGCCGTCGTCAAGGGCATCGCCCTGCATACGGGGGCCCGTGCCACGCTCCGCATCCTTCCCGCACCGCCCGACACAGGAATCGTATTCCGCCGCATCGACATGCCCGGCGCGCCCGAAGTCCTGGCGAACGCCCGGAACGTGGTCGACGTGCGCCGTGCGACCACGATCGCGTCCCGTACGACCGGGGCGTTCGTGGTGACCGTGGAACATATCATGTCCTCCCTGCATGCCGCATGTGTGGACAACGCCTACATCGAAATGGACGGCCCGGAACCGCCGATCGCCGACGGAAGCGCCAAGCCGTATTTCGAGGGGATCATGGAGGCCGGACTTCAGGAACAGGACGCCGAAGCGCACTACTGGACCGCGAAGGCCCCGATCATATTCGAGGAAGGTTCCGCGATGCTCGCGCTGCTGCCCGCCGACGACCTGCGCATTTCGTTCACCACGCAGTTCGGCTACAGCGACCTCGATACGCAGTTCTTCTCCTGTCAGGTCACACCCGAAAACTTCCGGAACGAACTTGAGGGCGCACGCACGTTCTGTCCGTACAAGGAGCTGGAACAGGTCATCGCCGCCGGACTTGCCAAGGGCGGCAGCCTCGACAACGCCATCATCCTGCACGACGGCGCGCTGATCTGCAAGGACGGCCTGCGTTACCCCAACGAGCTTGTCCGCCACAAGATCATGGACATGATCGGGGACCTCTATCTCGTCGGCAAGCGCGTCCATGCGCACGTCATGTCGGTCAAGTCCGGCCATCCGACCCACTGCAAACTCGCCGCGCTCATGCTTGAACAGGAAGCCGCCGCGGCCGCGAAGTAAACGAAAAGGAGACAAACGATGAAATCCGATACGATTCTTTCCGTCCGCGACCTCCGGACGATCCTGCCCGTCTCTCCCGATTACCTCATGCTCGAACGCGTGAAGGTCATCGACGAAGACCATCTCGTCGGCTGGCGCAACCTCACCATCGGCGACCTGTTCTTCCAGGGGCATTTCCCCGGACGCCCGATCGTGCCCGGCGTGCTTCAGGTGGAGGCCATGGCCCAGCTCGCTGAACTCGCGGTCCGGGAACGCCTCGACCCGCAGAATATGCTCGATATTTACGTGAAGAGCGTCCATAACGTGAAATTCCGCCGCCCGAACATCCCCGGCGACCGCATGTTCGTCGAAGTCGCGGTCAACGAAATCGCGGACGGCGAAGCCAAACTCAGCGGAACCGTGAAGAACAGCGGCGGGCTTGCCTGCCAGGCCGATATCGTGATGGCCGTACGCGAACGCGTGCTGTCGATTCCCGAACCGCCGCCGTTCGGCCCGTTCGACAGGAAGGACGACGATCCGCGCGACGTTTCCTCGGTCATGGACATCATCCCGCACCGCTATCCTTTCCTGTACGTCGACTATGTGTCGAAGCTTGAAGAGACCCGCGTGACCGCGGTGAAGAACCTCGGGCACACCGAACCTCCGATCCGCACCTATTCCGACGGCTACATGGTGCTGTCGAATTCGGTCCAGTCGGAGATCATCGCCCAGTCCGGCGCGCTCCTTCTGCTCGGCCATGAGGCCAACAAGAACAAGCTCGCGCTGTTCATGGGCATCGAGTCCGCCGAATTCAAGGCCCCGGTCTTCCCCGGCGACCAGCTCGTCATGGTCCTGGAGCTGCCGAACCTGACGCGCAGATTCGGCAAAGGCACCGGCACGCTTGCGGTCGGAGACCGCGTTGTTACCGAGCTTTCCATGGCGTTCGCGCTCGTCGACAAATAAGCGCCTGATCATAATACGGACGGCGGATGCCGCCCATCCCCCTGAAATCAAGTTCAAACAGGAGATCCGATCAATGAGACAGAAAATTCTGATGCTGGCCGCGGTGTTTTTCGGCGTGCTGGCGTTTATCTTCACCTACCAGCAGATCAAACAGGAACGCAGCAAGATCATGAACAGCGCCGTCCGGGTCCGCCTGATCAGGATGAAGGCCGACGTGTCCGAGGGCGACAAGCTCATGGAGTCGGATATCGAGATGTACGAGGCCATGCGGTTCGTCAACGCGGCCGCGAATTCGCTCGAAATCCCGTGGGACCGCCGGACCGACGTGATCGGGTCTCCGCTCCGCTCCATCGTGAGAAAAGGCGACATCCTCACCTGGCGCGACTTCAAAGAGGTCTTCACCAAAGTAAACACCGGTCTCCCCGCCCAGACGCGCTCCGGCTGGCGCGCGATCTCGATCCCGGTCAGCCAGGTTTCCTCGGTTTCCGGTCTGATCCGCCCGAACAACTTTGTCGACGTGATCGGCACGTTCCATTTCCCGGACGCCAAGGGTGATTCCTCGCTCGACACGGTCACGATGACGATCCTCCAGCGCGTCAAGGTGCTGGCCACCGGTTCCGATATCGGCTATGCGCAGCAGAACGGTGCGCAGCCCAACGCCTCCGCCGCGGGGCGTTCCTACAGCGCCGTCACGCTCGAACTGACCCCGAAAGAGGTCGAGATGATCATTTTCGCCCAGCAGAAAGGCTCGCTGACGCTGTCCCTGCGCAGCTACGAGGACCCGAACATCACGACCGACGTCCAGAGCGTCGACTGGGCCTACCTCCAGCAGCATATCAAGGAATATACGTCCGAACGCGAACAGCTGCTCAGAAAAACGTCCGGATACTGAGCCGGGAAAGGAGTTCCTTCCATGGTCGAAGTCATTCTGAAAATGCCCGGACAGCCGGACTCCCCGCTGAGCATCCCGCCGGGACAATACCAGATCGGATCCTCGGAGGCCGTGCCGATTCAGCTGCCGTTCGTGGGCGTTTCGAAGCTCCACTGCGTGCTTCAGGCGACGGAATCCGCGCTCCGCATCGCGGACCTCGGCAGTTCCAACGGCACGTACCTGAACGGACAGCGCATCGGACGCGAATTCGTGAATGTTCCCGCGGACAGCGACATTGAGATCGGTTCCGTTCACATCCACGTCGGCGCGGTCCGGCCCGCGGCCAAACCGGTCAGTACGATGTCCGCTCCGCCGTCCCGGACCTCCGCTCCGGCGGATCCCGAACAGCAGTATCACAGCCGTATTCTCGCGGTCAGCGGCATCCCGATGTCGGCCCGTCCGCTCGTGCAGGAGATCAAGAAGCAGGCGCACGCCGAGCTTCTGGTCCGACTGAACATGAAGCGGCTCGCGCTCAACAGCGTTTCGGAAAACGACCTGGAGGAAAAGGCTAGGACGACCATTCACGAGATTCTGAACGAACTTTCCATCCCGCTGCCGGAAGGCGTCACGCAGGAGAAGATAGAGAACGAACTGTGTCACGAGGCGATCGGGCTGGGGCCGCTGGAAGACCTCATTTCCCGCGACGATATCACCGAAATCATGGTCAACGGTCCGGACAATGTTTATGTGGAGCACAAGGGCGTGCTGTACAAGACCGACACGGCGTTTGCCGACGACCATCAGGTCCTCGCGGCCATCGACCGCATCGTATCCCCGCTCGGCCGCCGCATCGACGAGAGTTCGCCGATGGTGGACGCCCGCCTCAAGGACGGTTCCCGCGTAAACGCGATCATCCCGCCGCTTTCCCTGGTCGGCCCGTCGATTACGATCCGTAAGTTCGCGAAGACGCCCCTCACGGTCGAGAATCTGATTTCCTACGGCTCGATCACCGCCGAAATCGCGCATTTCCTGGACGTCTGCGTGAAAATCCGCAAGAATATCCTGATCTCCGGCGGTACCGGCAGCGGCAAGACGACCCTGCTGAACATCCTGAGCGGTTATCTGCCCGCGAAGGAACGCATCATCACCATCGAAGACGCCGCCGAACTCCAGCTGAGGCAGGAACACCTCGTCCGCCTCGAGTCCCGTCCCGCCAACATCGAGGGCAAGGGCGAGGTCACGATCCGCGACCTGGTGCGCAACTCCCTTCGTATGCGCCCGGACCGCATCGTCATCGGTGAATGCCGCGGCGGCGAGGCGCTCGACATGCTTCAGGCCATGAACACCGGTCACGACGGCTCGCTGACCACCATTCACGCCAACTCCCCGCGCGATGCGCTCGCCCGCCTCGAAACGCTCGTCCTGATGGCCGGATTCGACCTGCCTCTGCGCGCCATCCGCGAACAGATCGCGTCCGCCATCTCCATCATCGTCCAGATCAACCGCGAGAAGGACGGCAGCCGCAAGGTCGTCTGCGTGAGCGAGATCACCAAGATGGAAGGCGACATCATCACCATGCAGGACCTCTTCACGTTCAGGCAGGACGGCTGGGGCGAGGACGGGCGTCTGCTCGGCCATTTCGAGCCGACCGGGGCGATCCCGACCTTCATGGAGGATATCCGCCGCGCGAATCTTGACCTGGATATTTCCGTCTTCACCCCGCCGAAGAAGCCCGGCATGAGGGGAGGCGTGTGAGATGATGAACTTCATTTACGACAATATGTATCTGCTGGCGTCGGTCTGCGCGGGACTGTGCGCGCTCTTCGCCACGTTCGTGATCGTGGAGTTCTCTTCTTACACCTCGGCGCGTTACAAGGAGCGCTTTCTGGCCGAGGCCGCGGTCGAGCTGGACGACGTTCTGCTGCAAATGCCCGCGAACAGGATACTGGACCTGAGCATCGCGATCGCCGCCGTTTCGTTTATCCTCTTCGGCGGTCTGAGTTCGTTTCTGTCGGACGAGGTCAACTGGATCCGCACGGTCGCAATCGGCACGATCTCGGCCGTTGTGGCGTTCCTGACTCCCCGGTTCTATCTCCGGACGCTGAAAAAACAGCGTCTTGCCAAGTTCAACGAACAGCTCGAAGACGCGCTTCTCTCCATGAGCAGCGCCCTGAAGGCCGGTTTCAGCATCACGCAGGCGCTGGAAAATGTCGCCTCGGAGAACCGTTATCCCATTTCTTTCGAGTTCACGCTGCTCCTGCAGGAACTCCGCCTCGGCGTGCAGTTCGACACCGCGCTCCGCAAGATGGCGGACCGTCTGGAGTCGCAGGATTTCGAGCTTGTCGCCGTGGCGATCATCACGGCGCGCCAGACCGGCGGCGAACTGACCTCGGTGCTGGAAGAGCTTGCCGGCGTGATACGCGAACGCATGCGCATTATGCAGCGCGTGCGCGCATTGACTTCCCAGGGGCGCATGCAGGCATGGCTGATCGCGTCCGTGCCGTTCGTGCTGATGTTCGCGATGATGCGTCTCGCGCCCGATCTGATGGATGCGTTCTTCGGGTCCCTGGTCGGGATCGTGGTCCTGATCGCGGTCGTGATCATGGTCGTCTGCGGATTCCTCTGGATCCGGAAAATCACGACGATCGACGTGTAAAGGAGTACGGATATGGATCAGATTTACATGCTTCTCGCCAGTGTTTTCGCCGGACTGTGCGCCGCGGCCGTGGTGCTGCTCATGGCGGAGATGGTCTCCGCGATCGACGTCGAAAAGGCGCAGTTCGGCGAGGACGCCCGGCCAATTCCGGTGCTGTTCCGCATCTTCCTGCCGTTCTCCCCGAATTTCCGGCGGATCTGCGAATCGGAATCCCTCGGCGGGACGATGAAGAAACTCCGCGAACAGCTCGCCATGGCGGGCTACGAACAGGTCCTGACGGCCGAACAGTTCGTGACGGTCCGTATTCTGTTCGGCGCGTTCGGCATCCTTTTCACGATCCTCTTTTTTGCATCGGGCAACGCGATGGCCGGGATTCTGGTGCTGTTCTGCGCGGTTCTGTATCCGCAGGTGTGGCTCCGCGGCCTGATCACGAAACGCCATCTTCAGATTCTGAAAGCCCTGCCGAACGTGCTGGACCTGCTGACGCTGTCCGTCGAAGCGGGCAAGGACTTCGTGACGGCTTTGCGCGATATCCTGAGCCGGCGGGCGGCGGACGAACTTGGCCTTGAACTCCGCAAGGCTCTGCACGAGATCCAGCTCGGCAAGCCGCGCCAGACCGCGTTGAAGGAAATGACGCAGCGCGTCCGCCAGCCCGAACTGACCAGCGTCATGAACGCGATCATCCAGTCCGATGAGCTCGGTGTGAGCATCGGCCAGGTCCTGCGGATTCAGGCGGAACAGCTCCGAGCGAAACGGTTTGCGCGCGCCGAAAAGCTCGCGAGCGAGGCTCCCGTGAAGATTCTGTTCCCCGTTGCGCTCCTGATCTTCCCTGCCGTGTTCACCGTGGTGATTGCGCCGATGCTGATGCGCGCGCTGGAGATGTTCCAATGATCCGGAACCTGACGAGACAGACCGTGCTTTCCTGCCGCACCTTCCATGCCGTGTCGTTCGGCGACCGCCTGCGGGGGCTGATCGGACGCCCGTTCGAGCAGATCGGGATCGACGCGATGGTCTTTCCGGCATGTTCCTGTATCCATACTTTTTTTATGACGTTTCCCATAGACGTGATCTTCCTCGGGGCGGACAACACCGTCCTTGCGACGTACCCTGACTGCCGTCCC
This sequence comes from Victivallales bacterium, assembly GCA_016285345.1. Lineage (GTDB taxonomy): Bacteria > Verrucomicrobiota > Lentisphaeria > Victivallales > UBA1829 > UBA1732. The sequence goes on from JAEEQN010000018.1 coordinate 39,845, forward strand.
TGGCGGCCGCTCATCCGGTGCGGGGGGGCGCAGTCTGTGATCGAGCTTCCCGCGGGCGCTCTTGCGCACACAGGGACATTGCCCGGCGACCGTCTGGACCTGAATGCCGAGACGGTCCCGCCGGAGAAACGGACCAAGTATTCCACTCATGCAGCCGGGGAACAAAGTACCGTGTGCCCCAGCAAGGAGAATCCGACAATATGAAAATCATGTATCTGAACGGCGCCCTGACGGGGCAGACGATGGAGCTTTCGCCGGCCGGCGTGACGATCGGCCGCGAGAGCGACAACACCATCCAGCTGCCGATGGGGGGCGTCTCGCGCTACCATGCGAAAATCGAACGCGACGCCGCGGGGAACTGGCTGATCCGCGACCTCGGCAGCACCAACGGAACGCTCGTCGACGACGTCCCCGTGATCGGAGCCTCTCCGCTCGTCGCGGGTTCCGTTATCTCCATCGGCGACCAGCTCCTGCGCTGTGTGGATTCCAATGCGGCCGGGAATCCCGCTCAGTCCGCTGCTCCCCAACCTCAACCCGCTCCGTCCGCGCAGCCCCGGCAGCCGTTCTTCTTCCGTCCGCAGAACACAACGTCCTCGGTCCCGGTCGATTCCGAGCCGGTCCGGGAACAGCCGAAACCCGCTTCCGCTCCGTCCGCTCCCACAATCGTTTCCCCTGCGGAGGTCCCGCACGGCCTATTCAAGAAAAAACAGGACAGATCGCGTCCGTCCGGTTCCAAAAAGTTCCTGAGCAACGTGATTTTCGCCCTGATCGTGATCCTGGCCGCCGTCATCGGCCTGGGGCTGTTCCTCAAACTGGAAGCCCCTCGGACTCCGTCCAGTCAGCCCCCTCCGAAAAAGAAAGTCGACAATCCCTTTGTTCTTTACTACGAAAAAGAGTCCGTGGAGGGGACCAAGGTTTTCCGTTTCGTGCTTCAGATCGAGAACGCTCAGATGGAGGTCACGCTGGACGAACCGCAGAACAAACGCCGTTACTATGAGCTTTTCAAGGAGCCTGTCCCCGACACGCTGATCGCCAGACTCAAACAGCAGATTCTGGATACCGGGTTTATGGAGCTCCAGCAGGAGAAGATCGCCGGGACCTCGCAGGACAACCGCCAGCACCGCCGCATCATGGTCGGCTTCGACAACAAATTCTGCGACGTGAAGGTGTCCAACGACGTCTCCGAGACGTTCAACCGCGTGGAGACCATCATCAACGAGACGCTGCTCGACGAATACGACCTCGGCGTGATCTCGCAGAGCGTCGACCGCATTCTGGAGGACGCCCGCACGTTCCTCTTCGTCGCCGAGGAGGCGTTCCGCGGCATCGACACCACGCCGTCCAACCTGCCGAAGGCCATCACGAACTACAAGCTCGCCCTGCGGCGCTACCAGCTCTTCGACGACCCGAAGCCGACGGAGTGGAAGACCGCCCGCGACGGCCTCGCGAAGGCCGAGGCCAAACTCGAGGAAATCCGCCTGGAAGGTCAGAAGAACGTCCGTCTCTTCTATGAGCTCCGCGAATATGACAAGGCCGTTGCCGAGTGCAACCGTCTGCTCGCGATCTTCCCGTCCGACAGCGAGACCTACCGGAAGATCCGTGAAACAAAAATCAACATTGAGAAGAAACTGTCTCCGGGGAACAAATGATATGATGAAACGTCTTATTCTCTCAGTTGTCTGTTCCGTCTGCGCCGCGGCGGCTCTTGTCCTTCTGCCTTCCTGCGAAAAGAAGGCTCCCGAAAAGGACACGAGCGACTACGGCAGCATGAACATCACGTCCGAGCCGTCCGGCGCCGAGGTCTCCATCCTCGGCAAGGTCATCGGCGCCACCCCGCGCGTGACCAATCCCGTACCCTCTGCCATGTACATCGTGAAATTCTCCATGGACGGCTACGAACCCGCGTGGCTGCCCGTGACCGTCACGCCAGGCCGCCAGGTCGAGGCGCACGCCGTTCTCGTGCCGGAAAATGCCACCGTGATCATTGATTCCGAACCCACCGGTGCGCACGTTCAAATGAACGGGAAGGACATCGGCGACACGCCGGTCCTGCTGCCCGACCTCGCGCTCGGATCCTATTCCGCCTCCGTGCAGATGCAGGGCTATACACGCCGCGACATCTCCTGGAAGGTGCAGAACGGCCGTCCGATCCTGATCAACGTGCCTCTGATGAACAATATCGGTACGCTGTTGCTGGACAGTACGCCGGAAGCCGCCGAGATCGAGATCGACGGCCAGTCCTACGGCACTACGCCGTTCAAGGACTTCCTTGAACAGGGCCAGCACAAGATCCGCCTTTCGAAAAACGGCTACAAGCCTTTCGAGAAGATCGTCACGGTGAATCGCGACGAGACGACCGAACTCAACGCCCAGATGGAAATGCTCCCCGGCTCTCTCTCGATTGAAAGCGTGCCGACCGGCGCGGCGCTTTTCATCAACGGCATCGACTACGGCGTGACGCCCTACAAACGCGACGTCATCGAGGCCGGCGACTACACGGTCCGCCTGAGCAAAGACGGATATGACACGCTGGAACAGACCGTCACGGTCCATCCGGGCGAGCCCATGAACCGTACGTTCACGCTCGACTCGAACCTGGGAAGCATCATCCTCTCCGTGAATCCGCCCGGCATGAACATCTACCTCGACGGCAAGTTCATCTGCCGGACCGAACCGGAAGGAAAGTCCCGCGACATCTCCAAGCGTGTGACGATCAGGAATCTCACCTCCGGAGAACATATGATCATGGTGTCGAACAAGCATGCCAAGCCGGATGTGCAGAACATCAAGGTCACGGTCGGCAAGGGCAAGACCGAACAGGTGTCGGAAATCAAGGCCTGGCTGCCCGACACCACGATCATCCTGAAAAACGGCAGCAAGTACACCGGCCGCCTGACCGACAAGTATTCCGACGACGCGAAAAAGTTCTCGTTCCGCCAGTCCGCCGGCATCACCACGGAATACAGCCGGGACGAGGTCCGGGAGATCATCCAGCTGAACATCATCGACGGAGAGTGATCCGGTATGCCGCTTTCCGTTGTGCTCGCCATCGCCGCCGCCGTTTCGCTCGTCGCCGCCGCCGCGTTCATCCTGACCGTGCGGCGCGGGCCCGCCGTGCGCGCACTGTACGAAAAACTTCCGCGCGAACGCGTCTCCGGCACGGTCCTGACCGTGATCGCGCTGCTCTGGTGCGTCCCGAACATCCGCCCGATCTTCATGCCGGACTCTCCGTTCCAGACGTTCGTCCTGCCGCTGATTCTCGTTGCCATCGTGCTCGCCGCGATCTTCCTGAACTACCTCTTCGCACGCGCCGCCGCCGCGATCCTGATTCTCGGGGCGCATGCCGTGCTGAAGGCTGCGTATCCTGCGCAGCTGCCGGGGTATCCGGTCCTGGCTGCGCTCGTGCTCCTCGCGGGCGTGATCGGGATCGTGATCTCGGCCAAGCCGTACTGGCTCCGCGACTGGTTCCGTCTGTCGTTCCGCAATCCCGCCGTGCGCTGGGCATCCGCCGCGTATTTTCTGCTGCTGTGCGCGATGTCCTGCTGGTGCGCTGTGGAGGCGTGAACATGATCGAACTGCCCCCGCCGGACGCCGCCGAACGTGCATTCCTGCTCGAATGCGTCGGAGCGGACCGTCTGGAATCCTTCCTGTCGCTCTGCACTCAGTATGGTGAACTGCTGTACGAGACGAACGAATCCCTGAACCTGACGGCGATCCCGCCGGAATCCTACTGGAGCAAGCACGTCTGCGACTGTGTGCTGGCGCTACGGGCTCTGCCGGAACTCTTTGCCGACGGTGTGCGCATAGCCGACGTCGGGTGCGGAGCCGGTCTTCCGGCGTTTCCGCTGGCCGCCGCGCGCCCCGGGCTCGACGTGACAGCGATTGATTCGCGCGGCAAGAAGATCGCGTTCCTGGAGCGTGCTGCCTCGGCCGCCGGACTTGCCAATCTGCATCCCGTCCACGCCCGCGCCAACGAGCTTGCCGCGAAACCGGAGTATCGTGGCGGTTTCCGCACAATTACGGCACGCGCGGTCGCCGGGGCGTCCGAACTTGTCAGGGAATGCCGCAATCTGCTGGGGCAGGGCGGCAGTCTGTGCGTGTTCCGCACGGAGTCCCAGGCCGCGGACGAATGGCCCGCGCTGACCGCCGACAAACGCATCCGTGCCGAACGTACGCCCGAATTTCCCCTGCCGCACGAAGCCGGGACGCGTCTTTTCCTCCATATCCGAAAACCGTAAGGTGTCTATAAGGAGCCGTTATGCATTTCTACCGACTTGATGTTTATGTGCCGGATTCGCACGTGGAAGCCGTGAAAACGGCGATCTTCGAGGCCGGAGCCGGAAATTTCGGCAACTACGATTCCTGCTGCTGGCAGACGGAGGGGACCGGACAGTTCCGCCCGCTGGAAGGCGCGCATCCGTATTACGGCGAACAGGGCCGCGTGGAACACGTGAAGGAATGGAAGCTGGAGTTCGTGGTTGCGGAAACCGTGCTGGAAGCCGTTCTGACGGCGCTGAAGGAGTCCCACCCGTACGAGACCCCGGCGTTCCAGTACTGGCCCGTCAACCGTCACTGGCAGGCCTGAGGATGGGAGGTATGGCCTCCAATTGGGTAGTGTCGGGCTAACGCTCCGACACGAGGAGGCTTTTGGTTCCGCTCAAAAAAAAGGATGGGGATCAGTCGGGGATATAGGTCGCGCCGGAAGTGGGGGATTCGCAGACACGGACGCGGTCGAGCTTGACGCCGGGGGTGTTGACCGCGGGCGCGAGCTTCTCGTAGAGGATACGGGCGATGTTCTCGCTGGTCGGGTTGATGCCCTGAAACTCGGGGAGTTCGTTGAGATACTTGTGGTCGAAGCCCGCGAGGATGGCGGTCAGTTCGCGCTTGATGACGGTGAAGTCGGCGGCGATGCCGATCTCGTCGAGACGGGATGCGCGGATGAAGACCTGGACGGTCCAGTTGTGCCCGTGGAGGGCGGAGCAGAGGCCGTTGTAACCGACGAGCTTGTGCGCGGCGGAGAAATCGCGTGTGATGTCGAGTTCGAACATGGGCGGGATTTGAGGTTGGTTCAGTCGTTTGCGATGCGGGTGACGGCGCGCTTGCGCGCGATTTCGAATGCGGCGGTGAGGCTGCCGATGGAGGCCTTGCCCTTCCACGCGATTTCGAAGGCGGTGCCGTGGTCGACGCTGGTGCGGATGACGGGCAACCCGAGCGTGGAGTTCACGCCCCGGTCGAACGCGAGCATTTTGAACGGAATGTGACCCTGGTCGTGGTACATGGAGACGATGCCGTCGAACTGGGTGCGGATGCTCTCGATGAACAGCGTGTCCGGCGGGAATGGCCCCTGGATGTTGATGCCCTCGTCCGCGAGCGCACGAACCGCGGGCTTCACGACGTTCTCGTCCTCCATGCCCATGTTGCCGTTTTCGCCTGCGTGCGGATTGAGCGCGGCGACGGCGATCTTCGGGTGGACGATGCCCTCGGCGACGATGGCGTCGCGGAGCAGATGCGTGACGGACACGATGCGGTCGAACGTGACGGCGGACGGCGCCTGCGCGAGCGGGATGTGCGTGGAAACGAAGACGACGCGGAGATCGCCCGCGGACTGCATCATCACGAAATCGCGGACGCCGCAGAGGGACGCCAGCAGTTCGGTGTGTCCGCTGAACGGGATCCCGGCCAGATTGACCGCCGCCTTGTTCATCGGGCAGGTCACGATGGCGTCGGCTTTTCCCGCGATGGCGTCGAGCGTGGCCGTGCGGAAGCATTCGAGCGCGGTCAGGCCGCAGCGCGCGTCCAGTTTGCCGGGACGCATCTGCGAGAACCTGAGGTCGGAGCAGGGAACGACCTGAGGTGTGAATCCGGGGGCGAAACGGCGGACGGCCTCTTCGATGACGTCCGGCGCACCGTAGATGGCGACTTCCGCGGGAGAGGTTTTCCCGGCGGAAACCGCGCGGGCGAGCCGGACGGCGATTTCAGGACCGATGCCCGCCGGATCGCCCATGGTGAGGGCGATTCGGGGGAGTCTCATGCGTGTTTTCGGAGGAAAGAGGGAAGATTACTTCGAGAAGAAGATGACCTTCTTGTCCTCGAGGATGAGACCGACGCGGTCGGTGTCGATCGGGAAATAGCCCTTTTCTTCGAGCTCGCGGAGGAAGTTCAGCCAGTCGGCATGGTTCCAGCTGCCGTTGTGGGCCTTCACAAAGTTCATCGCAAGCGCGGTCTTGGCGAAGCGCTTGATATTTTCTTCGGGGTCGTCTGTCTTGACGGGGATGATCTTGACGGTCTTCGGAGCTTTCGCGGACTTCGGCATTTCCTTGACGGTCTTCGGGGCGGCCTTCACCGCGGGCTTGGCGGCAGTAGTCTTTTTGGCGGGAGCGGTTTCTTTTTTGACGGTTTTTTTCGTAGCCATGATAAATACCTCACAAGTTTGATTGAAATGGTTATGTGAAGGATGGAAATTCTTTTTTTGAAATAATAATATACACCGGGAATTCCGAAAAATCAAATGTTTATGCCGAAAAAACGAATTTATCAGAATATTAGTAACTGGTTATGGATTGGAAATAGTTAATTAACGTCGGCAGACTGGATAATTCTGTATGATTCTCATGTCTTTTTGAGGCGGAAAACCAAGCGGGAATGACCTTGGTTTCAGACAAAAGCAATCCTGTGCGCGAAAAACGCGAAAAAAGATTTGTTCTTTAAACTGTAAGATTGAAAAAGGGCCATGCCGGATGTAAATTAACTTGAACCATTTTTTTTAATATAACAGTACACGAGGGTGAGGTGGAACCAATCTTTTTGTTTCCCTTGATTTCCTCGTCTGAACAATATATGTCCGAACCGAAACAGAAAATAAAGCGGTCGCCGCTGCGCGGATTCCTGAAAGCCGTTTTCCGTACGGCCGGCATCCTCGTGTTCCTGCTCGTGTTCGCGTCTCTTGCGGCGCTGTTCACCGTCGACCAGTGGATCGTGCCGCTCGGCGCGTGGTGCGCGGGCGTGGAGGTCGAGGGGGAACCGGACGTGATGGTGTCGTTCGAGGACCGCGAAATCCTCGTCGCCGGATTGAGGTTGAAGACCCCCGCCGGAACGGTCGAAGCGAAATCCCTCGGTTTGCGGCTGGACGGAGTGAATCTGAGCGGGCTTGCTTTGAGGGAGATAAGGGTGTCGAATGTCCATGTGACCGGACTCCGTGCTTCGCTGGATTTCGCCGGGCTGGCGGAAACGCAAAGAGTGCGCGATGCCGAAAGATCCGTTGAACCGGATTCCGGCGAGAAAGTGCGCTCTTACTCTCATTTGATCTGGAATCGAGCGTCGAAGCCGGTCGTGCGGATGGCGGACCTGACCCTGCTTGACGCCGAGGCGGGTTGGCAGGCAGGTGCCGTCCGGAGCCGGATCTCCGTTTCCGATCTGTACGCGAAATTTGAGGACGGCAGTTTGACGCGCCCGGAGATCAACTGCGGAGTGAAATACCGCCTGAACGATCCGCAACGCTCATTGGAATGCGGCGGCCGGATCGAGGTGCTGTCCTCCGCCGACGGGGGAAAACTGATCGTGTCTCTCGACGCGGAGGAACCGCTTCTGATCGACCTGCCGGATTCGCATCTGGAGTTTCCCTCGTTCGAGTCGACGGAGCTGGTCATGCAGTACGATCCGGAAAACGCCGACCTGGGATTCGGCGGAGAATGGACGAATTCGAGCAGCTGGGAGTACAAACCCCTGAACGTGAGCCTGGAGAACACGGTTTTCAAGGTGTTCGGGACGCTTGCGCTCGCCGGGGAGAAACTCCGCCTGAAATTCGGGGTGGACACGCAGGGGAACGGCCTGGTCTGCCGCGACGTAAGCATCCCCGGGGATATTCTGGTTGATGCGAAGGGGAATGTGGAATTCGACCTCGTGACGGGCGCCGTGACGCTGGATTCCATGTCGGGACATCTGACCGGACCGAACGGCGGCCGTCTTGACCTCGGGACGACGGGCGTGTTCGAGTTCGTGCGGCATGAGGACGCGACGTACACGCTGAATCCGCACCCGGCGAAGCTGACCGTGGCGACGGAGAATTCCGTCGACCTGACGCCGTTCGACCCCGTTCTGCCGTTCGCTTCGGCGGGCAAGGACCTGTTGTTCGATTACACCGTCGAGCTTGACCCGGAGAAAGTGTGTCTCCTGGGCGGAGCGAAAGCCGAGATCCGGGAACATGAAAACGCCCGACGCGTTTTCGATGCGGAGGCGGTGTTCGAGACCGAGGGGATCACCCGGATCGGCTCGTTCAACGTGTCGCGCTTCGGCATGGCGTTTTACGACGACGAGGAGCAGATTTGCAAAGGCCAGCTCGCGGGAACGTACAATGTCCGCACGCTTTCGCTCAAAGGCGATCTGAATTATTTTCCGTATCGCATGATCGAAACGTACGGCGACCAGGCGCTTGCCGAACTGTGCAGTTTTCTGGACGACGCCAATCTGCGCGAGGCCGAGCATGCCGCCACGGCAGAACTCGAAGTCGATCTGATCAATATGGTTGCGAAGCTTCATAAGGAGTCGCATCTGTCGCACCTCGCGTTGACCGGGAGCGGGCACAAGAATCTGGTGCTGGACGCGATCGGCGACGCGGATTTCAGGCTGGAACCGGACAACCGGGGCTGGCAGCTCGACTGCTCGCTGGAATTGAAGGCGGAGGACGATTTCCACGCACTGGTGAGCGCGTCCGGCGGCAGCAAAACGGCTGTTTCGGGCGGGATCGAGGTTGATCTGCTCAGCGATACCCTGGCACGCCAGCTTGAGCTCAAGTTCTTCCCCGGGCGGGAAGAACTGCCGCCTCTGCGGTTCGTGAACGCCATGGCCGCTGCGTCATTCCGGTGCGAACCGGAGACGTCCCGTATCACGCTGAACCGGATGAGCGCGAAGATCGACAACGGAGACGGAAACCTGTCCGTCCTGTGCGGAACCGGGCTGACATGGGAAAACGGCGCGTTTTCGTGGTCGCCGATGTCGTTCAACCTGAAAATGAACAGCCTCCCGGTTTCGTTCCTGGAACCGCTGCTGGGCGGTGAAGATTTCCGCCTCGCGGGAGGCGTCGTGACTTCCGAGTTCGATGTCGCCCTGAGCGAGGACGGGACGATCATCGGCGGCGAGGGAAAACTTGTCGGGAACAATCTGACCGTTTTGCTTGACGGGGAACCTCGCGAGATAGCGCGGCTGGGCGCGAACGGGAGTTTCCAGTTCAACACTGAAAAACAATTCCTGGTCCTGCCTGAGCTGAACGTGGATATTCTGGACCGTCAGGCGCGGCAGACGCTGTTCGCCAGCGGATCCGGCACGGTCGATCTCGCGGATGAGTCCCGGACACGGATGAAGTTCCCCGAGGTGCGGTTCGGGCCGGAATCGCTGTATCTGATCGGATACGGCGTGGAGCGCAGTTTTTATTTCGAGGATCTGGATGCCGCCGGAGAGGTTGATTTCCAGGCAGGGCATCGTTTCAAGGAAATGAGCTGGACAGGCGGGCTGAATGTCAACCGTCTGCGACTTCAGTCGGACACCCCGGAGGAATATCGGTTTCCCGAACTCTCGGGGCGGCTTGAGGGCAATTTGTCCTGGGCGGACAAGGAGATGTACGGCGATGCCCTGATCCGCCTGGCGGATTCCTACGGAGAGGATCATATTTCCGGGCAGTATCTGTACCGGCGCGGGGAGGATACGTTGCCGAAGTTCATTTCGAGCTCGCTTGACCTGCCGTTCGCCGTGTCGTATTTCCGGTACAACCACAATACCGACCCCGGCGTGGAAAAGAAGGCGGTTTCGCTCATCGACAAGACGTTCGAGCTGGACCTGCACGGGATTTACTCGAAAAAGCACGCGCTGATCTTTTCCGGGGCCGGACTGCTGGAGCTTCAGGGAGGCGACAATTCGGCGATCCTGGTGCCGCATGCGGAGTTTTCCGGCGACGTTTCCGGCGTCGCTTCCGCGGAAATCCGTCTGAAGGACGGCGCATGGCCGTTCGATGTCGAGGCGGATTTGACCAATATCCCGTTCGACAAGAGTTTCACCGCGTTCCTGGCCACGGACGACAACCCGGAGATTCCGAGCAGCCTGCACGGCTATGTGAAACGCCTGGATGCTTCCGTGCACGGAGAAGGCTTCACGACGGAAGCGCTGACGCGGAACCTGCGGGCGGACTGCACGGCCGAACTGGAGGGCGTTTCCTTACGGTCGTACCTGCGCGACCGGTCGCTCTTTCTGAACATCCTCCTTCTGCCGCTGGTCAGCATGCCGCGCCTGATCGACTACGTGCCGGGAGAGATGCTGCGGCGCGCGCTGCGCCTGACGACAGCCGGAGCCCTCATGGAAATGATCTCCGGCGACGCGCCGGTCGAGTTCAGACGCGGCACGATGGAAATGTCCGTGCGCCGGGGCGTCATCGAACTGAAATCGCTTGATCTGGAGGGCGAGGTGATCGAGAGTTATCACGCGACCGGGACGATCGATCTGGCCGGAGACGGCGAGGCGGAGCTGGAGACGACGGCTCGGTTCGCACTGCTCCAATGGCCGTTCTACCTGAACGGAAACATCCTCGATCCGAAGGTGTCCTACGGCAAATCCATCTCGCATTTCTTCTCGGACAATACGAAGTACCTGGTCACGCTGTTCCCGAACATGATCATCGACGCGTTCACGGACGAGGACGCCGAGGAGATCGACCGTCAGGAATCCGAAGTACAGAATCAAGCGGATCAGAAAAAGGAATAACGCCGGGGCAGGGGAGAGGCATTCCCGGCAGGAATTGAGCATGAAAAAAGCCGCAGGACGGAACCCGCGGCTTTGTGTCAGTCGAAATAAGAGACCGGATTACTTCGTTTCCGCGTCGGCGGCCAGTGCGGCAAGCACGCCGTCGAGGGAAAGCTTCACCTCGATCTCGCGTCCGTCCGCCATGTGTTTGAGCTTGGCGGACTGCGCTTCGAGTTCGGAATCACCGATCACGATCACGTATTCGGCTTTCATGCGGTCGGCCGCGCGCATCTGGGACTTCATGCTCTTCGCATCGTAGTCGATGGCGGCGGAGATTCCCGCATGACGGAGCTTCGCGGCGAAGGACGTGTTGAACGCCAGCGCGGCGTCTCCGAGCGAGGCCAGATAGACTTTCGGCACGGGGGCCGGAGGCGGCGTCACGCCGAGCGCGTCGCGCACGATGAGGAGGCGTTCCATGCCCGCCGCGAACCCGACGCCGGGGATCGGATTGCGGAGACCGGGGAGCTGAAGCTCGTAACGGCCGCCGCCCGCGATGGCGTTCTGCGCGCCGAGTCCGGAGTGCGTGAGCTCGAACACCGTGTGCACGTAGTAGTCGAGGCCGCGTACGAGACGCGGATCGACGGTGAACGGGATGCCCTGTTCCGTGAGGAGGTCGCAAACTTTCTTGAAGTAGTCGCGGGACTCCGCGCTGAAGAACTGCGCGGGATCGGGCGCGGATTCGATGAACGGACGGCAGCACGCCTGCTTGCAGTCCAGGATGCGCCAGACGTTGCGGTCGATGCGCGCCCGGCAGTCGTCGCACATCTCGGCGAGATGCGGACGGAAATGCTCCGCGAGGGCCTGTTCGGCCGCGGGACGGTCGGACGCCACGCCGCGCGTATTGATGAGCAGATTGAAGCCCGTGATGCCGATCTCCTCAAGGAAATGGCAGAGCATGGCGATGGCTTCCGCGTCGAGGCCCGGCGAGGCCGGACGCCCGACGTTCTCGACGCCGACCTGGTGGAACTGGCGTTTGCGGCCCGCCGCGGGGCGTTCGCCGCGGAACATCGGGCCCATGTAGAAGACGCGGTGCTCGACGCCGTTGGCGGCGTCGGTTCCGGCGAGGGCGCGCATGACGCCCGCGGTGCCTTCGGGCCGGAGCGTGAGGCTTCTCCCGCCGCGGTCTTCAAAGGTATACATTTCCTTCTGGACGACTTCGGTCTCCCCTCCGAGTCCGCGCTGGAAGACTTCGGTGAACTCGAAGATGGGGGTGCGGAGTTCGCCGAACCCGTAAAGTCCGAAGACCTTGCGGGCGGCGGATTCGAGCTGGAGCCAGGCGGTCGCCTCGTCCGGGAAGATGTCGCTCACTCCGGGAGGCGGAGCAATTTTCGGCATGGGACGGATACTCCGGGATCAGTCGATCTTGAGGCTGGCGACGCGGTCCTTGAGTTCCTTGCCGGCGCGGAATTTGACGACCTTGCGCTCCGGGATCGGAACGGTGATCTGCGGCACTTTGGGGTTGCGGCCCTTGCGGCCCTTGCGGACGCGGATTTCGAAGACGCCGAAGTTGCGGAGTTCGATGTCGCGGCCGGCGGCGAGTTCGTCGGCGATGTAGTCGAGGGTCTTCTGCACGATGCTGGCGACTTCGGTCTGGATGAGACCGGTTTCAGCGGAGATTTTGACAACGAGGTCACGTTTCGTCATGGTTGATTTTCCTTTTCTGCCCTGCGGGCGTTGTTTGGTTATGGTTGAATCAAGTCAAAAAATGTGTGTATGCCCGGAGTTGCGCTCCGGACCTGCTTTTGCGGTTTCTGAACTTAAAAAAGTGCCGCGGACGTTATTTCTGGCGGAAAACGATCCTTCCCTTCGTCAGGTCGTACGGGGACATCTCAAGCGTCACCGTGTCGCCCGGAAGAATGCGGATGAAGTGGAGCCGCATCTTGCCGCTGATGTGGGCAAGGACGATATGTTTGTTTTCAAGTTCGACCCGGAACATGGTGTTGGGGAGCAGTTCGCGGACGACGCCTTCTACTTTGACAACGTCTTTAGACACGTGTTAAGACCTCCGTATGAGTTTCAGTTATTAGTATCATGTGTTCAAAATGCGCCGAGGGCTGGCCGTCCGCCGTACGGACCGTCCAGTTGTCCGGCTCCACGTACACGCGCGCCGTGCCGAGGTTCAGCATGGGTTCGATGCAGAGGACCATGCCGGGCGCGAGGACCGGGCCCTCGCTCGTGGAAACGAAGTTCGGCACCTCGGGCGGCTCGTGGAGACGCGTGCCGCAGCCGTGCCCGACGAGGTCGCGGACGATGCCGAGCTTGTAGCGGTTCGCGACTTCCGCGACGGCGCGGGAGATGTCGCCGACATGCCCGCCGGGGTGCGCCGCGGCGATGCCCGCCTCGAGCGCTTCCTGCGTTCCGGCGAGGAGACGCTCGATGTCCTTCGTGGTCGGCTTGTTGCCGACGAGCACGGTCTTCGCTGTGTCGCCGATGCCGCCGTTCAGGGTCACGCCGACGTCCACGCTGACGATGTCGCCTTCCTTCAGCACGCATTTTTCACTGGCGATCCCGTGCACGACCACGTCGTTGACCGAGATGCAGATGTTGCGCGGGAAGCCGTTGTAGTTCAGGAACGTCGGGGTCCCTCCGGTGGCGCGGATCACGGCCCCGGCGAGTTCGTCGAGTTCGAGCGTCGTCATGCCCGGATGGGCGAGCGCGGCGATCTCCTCGCGGGCGAGCGCGGTGACGCGCGCGGCCTCGCGGATGCGGACGATCTCCTCGGGCGTGTGGATCACGAAATTGCGGCGTTTCATCAGGCGCATACGGGAACCCGCGGGATCACTTCAGGAGCGCGAGAAGCGCCGCGAATCCTTCCTTCACGGGCAGAGAGGAATCGATGCGCGCGAGGCAGCCTTTCCCCTCGTAGAACTGGATGAGGGGGGCGGTCTGCTCGTGGTAGACTTTCAGGCGGTTCTTCGCGGTTTCGAGGGAGTCGTCGGCGCGCTGGATCAGCTCGCCGCCGCAGCGGTCGCAGACGCCTTCCTGTTTCGGGGGCGCGAAGAGCTTGTTGAACGCGACGCCGCATTTCTTGCAGGTGAGGCGGGCGGTGAGACGCTGAAGCAGGAGGTCTTCGGGGGCTTCGAAGAGGATCACGGCATCAAGCTTCATGCCGATGCGGACCATGGCTTCTTCGAGGAGTTCGGCCTGCGCGACCGTGCGCGGGAAGCCGTCGAGGATGAATCCGTTGGCGCATTCCGCCGTGGCGAGGCGGGCGGCGACCATGTCGGCGACGACCTGGTCGGGGACGAGCTTGCCGGCCTTCATGCAGGCTTCCGCCTGTTTGCCGAGTTCGGTGCCGGCGGCCACTTCGCCGCGGAGGATTTCGCCGGTGGAGATGTGCGCGAGCTTTTCCTGCGCCATCAGGGGATCGGAGAGCGTGCCTTTGCCGGCGCCGGGCGGGCCGAGCAGAACGAGATTCTTTTTCGTAATCATAAGAGTGAGACCTCTGAATTGGATGATTTTTCAGTAAAAACAATCTTTTAATATACTGCGGTTCAACATGTTTTTCAAGCGGTTGAAGCGGAAAAACACAAAAAAAACCGAAAACTATATAACCAGCGACGGAAAGGACGCGGGAAAGTCCGGGAAAAAACGCGTTCTGAACTTGTAAATTCCGAATTGCGTGCTACTTTAAAAGGATTTCATTTTTTTTAAACACATGGAACGACCCAGGAGGTTATCCCTACCATGAGTGAAACGAAGAACGAGTTTTCGGATTACCTGTTTGCGAACAACATCGCCTGCGGCGTGACGGAGCCCGACGGCGCAAAAGTCGTGGGCATGCTGCTGGATATGCTCAAACGCCATTTCCCCCAGCTCGACATCGAGGAAGCCCGCGCCGAGATCGAGAAACGCGAAAAAGTCTTCCCGTGCATCGTCGCCCCCGGCCTCGCCGTGCCGCACGCCCGCATCGCCGGGATCGAGAAGCCGATGATCGCCATCGCGTGCAGCCCGACCGGGATCGGCTACGGCGGCAAGAATGTGACCACGCAAGTCATATCCCTGAACATGAACGTACTCATCAACGTGATGGTGCTGATCCTGTCCCCGCTGGAAGACCCGAACCTGCACCTGCAGGTCATGTCCATGCTGGCGAAATCGTTCTCCGACCCCGCGAACATCCGCCAGGTCGCCGGACTGAGGTCTCCGGCGGAAGTCACCACGTTCTTCGCCACCGGCAGGATCAAAATGCCGGAATACCTGCTCGCGAAGGACGTGATGCGCACCGACTTCACCCCGCTTCACGAGACGGACACCATCCGCGAGGCGATCGACATCTTCGCCACCACCCAGAGCGCGTCCCTGCCGGTGATCGACTCCGTGGGCGACCTGCGCGGCGTGCTGTCGCTGAAGGACATCCTGACCTACACGCTGCCGGAACACCTCCTCTGGATGGAGAACCTTTCCCCGATCTACCGCTTCCAGCCGTTCGTCGACCTGCTGAAGAGCGCCAGCGACACGCGCGTCTCCGACATCATGCAGGAGCTCGGCGAGCCGGTTTCGGAAGACGTCCCGGCGATCCAGCTGGCGAAGCTCTTCCTGGCTCAGGAGACGGCGCAGCTCATCATCACGGACGCGAACGGCCGTCTGGCCGGTCTGGTCTCCCTGCGCGAGTTCTGCGCGAAGTTCTTCTGGGAATGACCGCGGCGCAACGAATACGAGATAACTAAAGAAAGGTTACAGATACCATGTCGGAAGAATCCTCCTCCATTTCCGTCAAATACTTTGTTTCGCGTTTCATGATCCTGCTGGCCGTGAGCCTGACCGTGGGCCTCGGCGGCTTCTTCTCCCACGCGCTCGAATCGCACCAGGCCGTGGCCTGCGCCGTGTTCATCGGCCTCATCATGGGCACGCTGTTCTTCTGGAAGTTCCGTCTGGCGCTGGCGTTCCTCGGCCTCGCGGTCCTGATCTTCACCGGCTCGCTGGACATCCCCCACTTCGTGCAGTCGTCCTCGCTGGAAGTGATCCTGTTCCTGGTCGGCATGATGGTGATCGTGGGCGCGCTGCGCGACCTCGGTTTCTTCACGTGGATCGTGCAGCTGATCGTGGAAATGCCGAACCTGTCCGGCATGAAGTTCATCACGGTCACGAGCGTGGCGTCCGCGCTGCTCGCCTGCGCCGTCGATGAAGTCACGTCCATCATCTTCATCTCCACGCTGATCTTCCAGGTGTGCGACCGCCTGAAACTGAACCCGACCCCGTACATCCTGATCGCCGTGCTCGCCACGAACATCGGCAGCTCGGGCACCATGATGGGCAACCCGGTCGGCATCTACA
>JAEEQN010000052.1 GCA_016285345.1 Victivallales bacterium
GCCGAAGCCGCCCATGCCGCCTGCAGGAGCGCCGCCGGGAGCGCCGCCGCCGAAGCCGGGGAAGCCGCCCATGCCGCCGCCCATCGGGGGCATACCGCCGCCCATGCCGCCGCCGAAACCGGGCATACCGCCGCCCATGCCGCCGCCGAAGCCGCCGAAACCGCCCATGGCGATCCGGGCTTCCCAGTCGGTGGTTTCGAGCCAGCGGAGTTTCGGATTGTCGGTCAGGACGTACGGCTTCAGCACACCGTTCACCTGGCTGTTGTCGATGAAGATCTTGGTCGGGGTGCCGTCGGCATCCGTGCCCTGAAGGATGTAACGCGCGGAGATCGCGCCGCTGCGCTGCGTGTCGACCGCGCCGGGCTGGATCTCGCCCTTGAAGAACGTGGTGTCGAGGTCGCCGTGGAAGAGGATCATGGTGGCGCTGCCTTTGCCGCCTTGCACGGAGAACGTCTGGTCCAGGATCACGTGGATCTGGAAGACTTTCTTGCGGGCGACCTGTTTGGCGGCGGCGTTCGCACCGGCCGCGGGCTGGGCGTTCTGGGCGCTCACGATCATGGGGACGCCGACCAGAGAGACGCATGCGGCGGTCGCCGCAGCGGCATACAGGATGCTTTTCTTCATTGCTGGAACCTTTCTTTGAGGTTGAAAAATGGTTGAACTTCCGCCTTTTCAGGCATGGAAGCCGTAGATAAAAAGATAGAACATGAATTCGAGAACATCGCGCAAATCGTCCGCGCCCTTCACGGCCAGCTCCGGGATACCGTTGCAGTTGCCGTTGCTGTAGAACTCGGCGATCCGGCCGTTCTGGCGGATCGACCACTTCGGGAAGCCGTTTCCGTTGCCGTTGTCGTAGATGGCGACGTAGCGGCCCTTAAACTCGAAATAATAGTTCGGGAAGCCGTTTCCGTTGCCGTTCGGATAAAACTCCGTACCGCGCGAGCCGTAGCGGAAATATCCGATCGGAATCCCGTTGCAGTTGCCGTTCGGGTAGACCTCGCAGGCACGGGACGTTTTTTTCATCGACCAGAACGGGATGCCGTTGCAGTTGCCGTTGTCGTAAACGACCAGATAGCCTCGTTGCGAGGTCATGGAAGCATACGGCATGCCGTTACAGTTGCCGCTCTTGTAGGCGCAGATCATGGAACTCATGGGAAACTCCGGGGCGAAAGGAATCGGAGGATTTGCGGGATGCGGCGGAGCGGCCGTTTTGAATTCAGCCGCCCCGCGCAGTCGAGCGAGACTTAAACTTAATCAGCCCATTCGGTGATGGCCGCGACCGCGGCGCAGTCCACGATGTCGTCCACGGAGCAGCCGCGGGAGACGTCGGTGAACGGGCGGCGGAGGCCCTGGATCAGCGGTCCGATGGCCGTGGCGCCGGCGAGGCGTTCCGTGGCCTTGTACATGGTGTTGCCGCAGTTCAGGTCGGGGAAGATGAGGACGTTCGCCTGACCGGCGACCGGGGAACCCGGCGCTTTCTTTTTGGCGATGTCCGGGATGATCGCGGCGTCGAACTGGAGTTCGCCGTCGATGAGCAGATCGGGAGCAAGCGCCTTGGCCTTGGCGGTAGCCTCGACGACCTTGTCGATGATCGGATCGTGCGCGGAGCCCTTGGAGGAACAGCTGATCATGGCGACCTTCGGTTCCTGGCCGGTGTACTGGCGGAACGTCTTCGCCGTGGTGACGGCGATCTCGGCGAGCTGGTCGGCGTCCGGATTGATGTTCAGGCCGCAGTCGGCATAGAAGAAGACGCCTTCATAGCCCCACTTCGGATCGGGGAGCTGCATGATGAAGAACGCGGAGGCGATGTGGTTGCCCTTGGCGGTCTTGAAAAGCTGGAGCGCGGGCTTCGTCTTCTGGGCGGTGTTGTGCGCGTAACCGTTCGGATTGCCGCCGCCGGACACATAGCCGTGGGCGTCTCCGGCGCAGACCATGGCGGCGGAGAAGACGCAGGTGTCCTTCAGCCATTCGCGGGCCTGTTCCGGGGTGAGGCCTTTGTTCTTGCGGATCTCGACGCAGACGTCGATGTACTTCTGCAGGTTCGGGGTTTTCAGGATGTCCACGACCTCGACGCCGTCGAGACTGACGCCGTTTTCGGCGGCGAGCTTGCGGATGGCGTCTTCATCGCCGACCAGGACGGGTTTCACATAGCCGAGCTTCGCGAGCTTTTCGGCAGCTTTCAGGTTGCGGGGGTCGTCGCTTTCGGTCAGGCAGACTTTTCTGCCCAGGGACTTCGCTTTCGCGCGGATGGATTCGAGCACGTTGGCCATTCTGAGGAATCTCCTTGACTGTGATTTTGTTTGGATGGTTCAGCGCACGGGGAACGCAGTCATCGTCCTCATGCGCGTTGTTTGTCCGGTTGCGGAAACACACAGAAACCGCGCACGCATTCGCCATGCGTCCGCGAGTATTGCGCGTTACCTAACCATAATGTAACACAAAAAATGAAAACTGAAAGTGCAAAACACGTTTTTTTCGGCTTTTTTTGCTTTTTTTTCGTTTCATGCTTGACTTTTCGCCTCGCCGGATGTAAATTATATCCCATAATCCAGTTACTTTGGAGTGCTCGGGTGGCGGAATTGGCAGACGCGCTAGCTTGAGGTGCTAGTGGGCAACCGTGGGAGTTCAAATCTCCCCTCGAGCACCATTTTTTTTGCCCTTAAAAGATTTTGACGCGGCGGATCTCGACGATCGCCGCTTTTTTTATAAATGGAGGGGGGGTAAAGAATCCCAGCCGGACAGACGTGGGTTATTTGTGTTTTTTTATGTTTATGACCGATCAGGCTCTTGTATTTTAATCCGGCGGCGGTATATTAATCCATGTTTTCGTCCATGCACAGACTTATAACCCCCAAACAAGAGTTCCACCCATGAAAGTCCGAATCCCGTTCCTCAGATTCCAAGCCGTTGCCGGGGTCGCATGCGCCATTGCCGCCATGCTCGCAGTCCCGGCGTTCGCCGAAGTGAACCCGGCCGTGCAGGCGTACGCCCGAAGCGCGGCATCCGAAGGCATCGTCCTGCTCAAGAACGACAACAACGCGCTACCGCTCGGCCAGAACGGTGCCGAGACCGTCGCGTTCTTCGGCATCACGCAGATTCAGACCTTTCTGGTCGGCTACGGCTCGGGCGGCGACGTGAAACCGCCGTACCGTGTCACGCTCGCCGACGCGCTGTCCCGCAACGAACTGGTCAAGCCGGATCAGGAGCTCTTCGACGCCTACACAAAGTGGGCGCAGGCGAATCCGCTCCGCACGGGCGGCTGGGGCAACTGGCCGTTCTACGCGCCGGAGATGTATCTCACAACCGAACAGATCCAGGCGGCGGCGAAACGCACCGATACCGCAGTGATCATGATCGGACGCGCCGCGGGCGAGGACCGCGAATGCAGGCTCGAACCCGGCAGCTACTACCTGACCGACGCGGAAAAGTATTTCCTCAAGGAAGTCACCGGCGCGTTCAAAAAGACGATCGTCCTGCTCAACGTCGGCAACGTCATCGACATGGCGTGGGTCAAGGACTACAAGATCGACGCCATCATGTGCGTCTGGCAGGGCGGCATGGAGACCGGCAACGCGATCATGGACGTCCTGACCGGGAAGGAAACTCCCTCCGGCAAGCTCGCGTCCGCCATCGCGAACACCTATCAGGATTATCCGTCCGCGTCGAGCTTCGGCGGCCGTGAGTTCAACAACTACGTCGAGGACATCTATGTCGGATACCGCTACTTCGAGACGTTCGCGCCGGAAAAGGTCATGTATCCGTTCGGATTCGGGCTCAGTTACACCACGTTCAAAATCGAAGGCGCGAACTTCGGCGCCGCCGACTTCGAGCGGAACGGCGTGACCGTCGAGGCGACCGTCACGAACAACGGAACGAAATACTCCGGGAAGGAAGTCGTGCAGATCTATTGCGGCGCGCCGCAGGGCAAGCTCGGCAAGCCCGCGAAATCGCTCGTGGCCTACGCGAAAACGAAAAAACTCGCTCCCGGCGAATCCCAGAAGCTGACATTCACGATCCCGGCAAAGGCGTTCGCGTCGTTCGACGACAGCGGAGCGACCGGACACCTCGCCGCATGGGTCCTCGAAGCCGGCGAATATAAGTTCTACATCGGCAACAGCAGCCGCGACACGCAGGTGTGCGGCTCCGCGAAACTGGATGGCGGTTCCGCCGTGATCGAACAGCTCGAACCCGCCCTCGCAATCGAATCCGAAGCCGTCGCGTTCGACCGCATCAGACCGGTCGAGCAGAACGGCAAGCTCATCCCCGGCACGGAACGCGTCCCGGTCTCGAAAGTCGACCTCGCCGCCCGCGTGAACGAACGCCTCCCGAAGGCCGTTCCGGAAACAGGCGACAAGGGTATCAAGCTCATCGACGTGAAGAACGGCAAAAACACGCTGAACGAATTCGTGGCCCAGCTCACGCCCGCCGAAATGGAAACCCTGCTCCGCGGCGACGGCGGCATGAACAGCCGTCTCGGTCCCGCCGGCAACGCGTCCGTCTTCGCCGGCATCCTCCAGAGCGTCCGCGACAAGGGCGTCCCGGCTCTCGCGACCGCCGACGGCCCATCCGGCATCCGCCTCACCGCGAACGCCTCGCTCCTCCCCATCGGCTCCCTGCTCGCCTGCACGTGGAACAACGACCTGATCGAGTCCATGTATTACGAAATCGGCAAAGAAATGGACATAAACGGCGTCGACTGCCTCCTCGGTCCCGGCATGAATCTCCACCGTAATCCGCTCTGCGGACGCAACTTCGAGTATTTCTCGGAAGACCCGCTCCTCACCGGGCTTATGGCCGCCTACATGACGCGCGGCATCCAGAAAGCCGGTGCTTCCGCCGTGCCGAAGCATTTCGCCATGAACAATCAGGAGACCAACCGCGGCGGCAACGATTCCCGCTGCTCCGAACGCGCCATGCGCGAAATCTATTTGCGGTCGTTCGAAATCTGCCTGAAGGTCGGCAAGCCGTACAACATGATGGACAGCTACAACAAGCTCAACAGCTTCTGGGCCTACTACAATTACGACCTGAACACCACCATCCTGCGTGAACAGTGGGGCTGGACCGGCTCCCTCATGACCGACTGGGGAACCCGCGCAAGCTCGTCAGATCTGCTCCACGTTGGCAACAACGCGTGGCGCGTCCGCTCCCAGATGGACGTTCTGATGCCGGGGAACGGCCCCGGACGCAACGACCGTTCCATCCTCGACTCCTACGAGGCATGGGTGGCGGCGGGCCGTCCGGACAGCATCGAGGCGGGCCTCACGCTCGGCGAGATGCAGCGCGGCGTGAAGAACGTGCTGAACTATGTGATGAACTCGCGCACGTTCCGCAAGACGCACAATCTCCCGAACACCTACAAACCGGGCGAAGACTGGTTCACCGTCAAGTAATCCGAACTCAAAACGAGCTCACCGGGCGCGTCTCCTTTCGCGGGAAACGCGCCCTTTTCTTTTTTTTCGCGTTTTTCCCTTGCGGAATCCGTCTCGGGCGTGTATATTATTAAGATAGAACTTTTCCGTCAACAACCGAACTCAACCAGGAGTAAGTTTCCCATGGCTGTTTTCAGACCTTTCCACGCCCTCATGCCCCGTCCCGCCGAAGCCGCGCAGGTCGCCGCCGTCCCCTACGACGTCGTGAACACCCCCGAAGCGGCGAAGCTCGCCGAAGGCAATCCGCTGACTTTCCTCCGCGTCTCCCGCCCCGAGATCGAACTTCCCGCGGGTACGGACATCCATTCCGACGCCGTGTACGACAAGGCACTCGCGAATTTCAAACGCCTCTGCGCGGCGGCACCCCTCGCCCATGACCCCGAGGCGAACCTCTACGTCTACGCGCTCACAATGGACGGCCGCACGCAGATCGGCATCGCGGGCACAGCTTCCGCCGCCGAATACGATTCCGGCGTCATCAAGAAACACGAGACCACCCGCCGCGACAAGGAGGACGACCGCGCCCGCCATGTCATGACGCTCCGTTCGCAGACCGGCCCGGTCTTCCTGACCTATCGCGACGTCCCGGCGATCGATGCCCTCGTGGCGGACATCATCAAGGAAAAACCGTTCTACTCGTTCACCGCGGCGGACGGCATCAAGCATGAACTCTGGAAGGCCGGAGACAAGAGCGTCGCCCTCGCCCGCCTCTTCGCCGATGCCGTGCCGTGCTTCTACATCGCAGACGGCCACCACCGCGCCGCATCCGCCGCACGTGCAGCCAGAACCTGCCGCGCAGAGAATCCGAACCACACCGGAAACGAAGAGTACAACTACTTCCTCGCCGTGGCGTTCCCCGCCGACCAGCTCCGTATCCTCCCGTACAACCGCGCGGTGAAGGACCTGAACGGACTCACCGAGGCGGAATTCCTCGCAAAGGTCGCCGAAGCCGGATTCGAGGTGGCGGAAACCGCGACGAAATCGCCCGACCGTTCCGGCACGTTCCGCATGTACCTCGGCGGGAAATGGTACGCGCTCACCCCGAAATTCTCCTTCGACGGACTCTCCGTGACCGCCTGCCTCGACGTCAGCATCCTGCAGGACCGCGTGCTCGGCCCGATCCTCGGCATCGACGACCCGCGCACGAACGCCCGCATCGACTTCATCGGCGGCATCCGCGGCACGGGCGAACTCGAACGCCTCTGCGCCGAAGGCCTCGCCGCCGTCTGCTTCTCCATGTACCCGACCACGCTGGACCAGCTGATGGCGATCGCAGACGCAGGCTCCATCATGCCCCCGAAATCCACCTGGTTCGAGCCGAAGCTCCGCGACGGTCTCGTCTCCCACGATTTCTGATTCCGGTGAACGCATTATGAAAACAGCCGTCATCATCCCCGCCCGCATGGGCTCCATGCGGTTCCCCGGCAAAGTCCTCGCCGACCTCGGCGGCAAGCCAGTCATTCAACACGTCTGGGAGAACGCCATGCGCTCGAAGGCCGACTCCGTGACCGTGGCCGCCGACGATTCCCGCGTGGAACAGGCCGTGAAGGCGTTCGGCGGGCATGTCGTCATGACGAAGCCGTCGCATCCGTCCGGGTCCGACCGCGTGTGGGAAGCCGCCCGGTCGACCGACGCCGAGCTGATCGTGAACGTCCAAGGCGACGAACCGTTCCTGCCGCACGAGGTCATCGACGACCTGATCGACGCAATGCACGGAGCCGACGCGCCCGCAATGGGCACCGTGGTCCTGCCCTGCTCCCGCGCCGACATCGCCGCGAACCCGAACCTCCCGAAAGTCGTCCTCACGGCCGACGATTATGCGCTGTATTTCAGCCGTTCCATGATCCCCTTCCTGCGCGAAGGCGGCGAGGAGACCGAGGTCTACCGTCACTGGGGCATCTACGCCTACCGCCGCGAGACGCTCGCGAAGTTCGTTTCCCTGCCGGAAGGCCGCCTCGAACGCTGCGAGAAGCTCGAACAGCTCCGCGCGCTGGAGAACGGCATCCGCATCAAGGTCATCAAGACGTCGTTCGATTCCATCGGGATCGACACGCCGGACGATCTCGTGCGCGCACAGGATTTTCTTGCCCGAAGGGCAAAAACCATTTGATTTTTCCCGTTTTAGCAGTATTGTATTGAAAACCGAAATATTTTTTAAGCCAACAGGACGCACGACGCCATGACATTTTCTCCCGTGAAAACCTCGAACCGGACCATCGGCTGCGGCAAACTCGCCGTATTCGCCGGACCGTGCGTCGCGGAATCCCGCGACCTGTGCCTCCGCGTGGCGGAATACCTGATGAAGGTCTGCGACAGGCTCGGCGTCCAGTACATCTTCAAGGCGTCGTTCGACAAGGCGAACCGGAGTTCCGGCGAATCGTTCCGCGGTCCCGGCATCGACGCCGGACTTGCCATGCTCTCTGCAGTAAAGGACGAGTTCGGGCTTCCGGTCGTTACCGACGTTCACGAATCCGCACAGGCCGCGCAGGTGGCCGCCGTGGCGGATTTCCTTCAGATACCGGCGTTCCTCTGCCGTCAGACCGACCTCCTCTCAGCTTGCGCCGCGACCGGACGCCCGGTCAACGTCAAGAAGGGGCAGTTCCTGGCCCCCGAGGACATGGCGGGCGTGATCGGCAAACTCCGCGCCGCAGGCTGCAAAGACATCCTCCTGACCGAACGCGGCACCACGTTCGGCTATCATAACCTCGTGGTCGACATGCGGTCGCTGGCGGCGATGCGCGCGCTCGGCGTGCCGGTGGTGTTCGACGCCACGCACTCCGTGCAGCTCCCCGGCGGACTCGGCAAGGCGTCCGGCGGACAGCGCCAGTACGTGCCGTATCTGGCCCGCGCGGCCGCGGCGGTCGGCATCGACGCGCTGTTTCTGGAGGTCCACCCGGATCCCGACCACGCGCTTTCCGACGGTCCGAACTCGCTGGATTTCGAATCCGCGGCCAAAACCATTGAACAAGTCAAGGCGATCTATGAGCTTACCGGACAATATCTCTGACATCAAGGCGATCGTGCTCGACGTCGACGGCGTCCTCACGGACGGCCGCATCGGCTACGGCGCGGACAGTCCCGACGAGATCAAATTCTTCGACGTCCGGGACGGCCAGGGCATCCGTCTGGCCATGCGCGCCGGACTCCTCGTCGGCATCCTTTCCGGCCGCCGCAGCAAGGCCAACGAGACCCGTGCGAAAGAGCTCGGCCTCTCGTTCCTCTACGAGGGCTGCCTCGACAAGCTTTCCGGCTGGGAAACGCTTCTCGCCGAACAGGGGCTGAAGGCATCCGAATGCATGTACATCGGCGACGACGTCGTGGACATGCCGCCCATGCGCCGCGCGGGATTCCCCGTCGCGGTCGCCGACGCCGTCCCGGAACTCGACGCCGTGGCGGTTCTCCGCACCAAACACCCCGGCGGTCGCGGCGCGGTCCGCGAAGCCGTCGAAATACTTCTGAAAGGACAGGGCAAATGGGATTCCGTGCTCGAAAAATACATGCTCTGAGCCTGTTGCTCCTCCTCGCGGCGGTGTTCGGGCCCGGGACGCTCCTGCTCGCGCAGGATCTCTCCTCGGGTTCTCATACCGTCGTCAAACGGTACATCCTGCCGCGTTACAGCAACAACGGCAAGCTCCAGTGCGTCATCTACGGCACGCAGGCGATCAACGAAGGCTCGCTGATCCGTCTGGCGTTTACTCCGCACGGGGAGTCGGCCCACGGCGACGAGGACAAGGTCGCCGTCATGATCGACTTCGTGGACGGCTCCGCCTATTCGTCCATCAGCCAGATCGACACGGTCAAGCCGAATCAGGTCTATCCGTCCCCGTACAAGCTCGGCGCAAAGGAAAGAAACATCCAGGAATGGTGGAAACGGTCCCGCCACAAACACTCCCAGGCATGGATTTTCATAGAAAAAACCAAGCTGAGTGCCGCGGAAGAAACCGTCTCCGAATCATCCGTGACGAAGAGTTCGGATTCCGCGGTCGTTGTCGCGGTGTTCGACAAGTCCACCAACATCCTCACCAGCGATGAAACCGCGTTCTTCCGTTCACGCCAGCTCGACGCGGACGGCGTCGGGTTCGATGCGTTCAGCGAACGTAAGTTCATCCATATCCGGTCCAATGTCCGGGCGATTCTCCATATCAAGGACGACAAAAACGGAGAGGAAGAGCCGCTTCCCGAAGAAGACGAACAGGGCCTCGGCAGTCTGTTCTCGTCGGGCAATTCCGCCGACGTCCGGGCGGATTCCGCCGACATCGACCTCGAAAACAACGTCGTCACTCTGATCGGCAATGTCGTCGTGGACGACCAGAAGAACAAGATCACCTGCGACAAAATGGAGATCACGCTGGAAGACGACGCCGCGGACACTCTGATCGGTTCCGCGGAAAAGCCCGAGGATGCTCCCGAGGAGGAAAAGCCCGAGGAGGCCCCGGAAGAAAACGAAGACGAGGACGAAGAGGACGATGATACCGGCAGCATCCGCAAGATCGTCTGCATCGGCAACGTGGTCTGCACGATGCGGGACGGTTCCGACGGACAGGGCAAGGAGCAGATCGCCCTGTGCGAACAGGCCGAATACGACGTCGCCAAACGGATCGTCGTGATGACCGGAGCGCACTCGGCGCCCGCGGACGTGCTTCCGGAAAACGTGTACGGCGTCATGGAGCGCCAGGTCCGCAAAACCTTCCTCGCAAAGAGCCCCGTGATGATGCAGGACGAAGACTGGATGGTCGGCGAATCCTTCACCATCTTCATCAAGGAAAAGAACCGTCTGAAAGTCGATGACATCAAGGTCAACTACACCGGCTCCATCATGTCCATGAAAGACGAGGGCAAGGACGATGCAAAGGAAAAAGCCGACGGCGGCGAAGAGAAGTCCGCCACGCTGATCTCAGCCGACAACGCGGACATCAATATCGAACAGAACCTCATCCTGCTCCGCGGAAACGTGGACATCGACGACCAGACCACCAAGATCACGTGCCAGGAAATGGAAATCCGCCTGAACGGCGAGGACAAGGCCGCCGCTTCGACCGATACAAAGGAAAAAGCCGATGAACAGGAAGAAAACCTGTTCGGGAACAGGAGCGTATCGAAGGTCATCTGCAAGAACGATGTCGTGTACATGGAGCGCCCGAAAGCGGACGATCCCGACGGGGAAAATCGGATCGCGATGTCCGACCGCGCCGACTACGACGCCGTGAAGGAGACGATCCTCATGACGGGCAGTCCCGTCGTGATGCAGGGCACGAACAAAATACACGGCGAAACCATCGAAATCCTTTCCAAGGAAGACAACCGCGTCATCGTCAGCGCGGTGAAGGCATACCTCGCGGGCAGACTCCTCTCCTCCGACGAGGAGGACGCGTCCGGCGTCGGCTCGACCACGATCACGGCCAGCACCGCCGACTTCCGGCCGGACGAAAAGATCACGCTTTCCAAAAATGTGGTCATCGACGACGGCTCCGGCAGGATCACCTGCGCAGAAATGGATATTTTCCTCCAGAAAGACTCCTCGAATTCGTTCTTCACCGCCGGGAAACAGACGAAAAAGGACGATGCCGAAGACGGCGACGAGCTCAAAAACGACGTATCGAAGATCGTCTGCTCCGGCAACGTCGTGTACCGCAGGCAGGCCGAGGGACAGGAACAGGTCGTCCTGGCACGCAAGGCGGACTACGATGCCGTCAACGAGGTCATCGTCATGTCCGGCGCGCATACCGCCCCGCAGGGCGAGGTCTCCGACGAGACCTATGCCGAGATCAAGCGCGCGCTCGGCGAGAAGACCGCGGCATCCGGCGCCGGCGTCTTCGAACAGTATTCGATCCTGATGCAGGGGGACAACTGGATCGCCGGGAATCCCATCACGATCCATCCCAAGGAAGGAAACCGCCTGAAAGCGACCGATATGAAGGCCGCGCTGAGACGCTCCTCCCGCTCCAAAACCGCCAGCGGGGAGGGAAAATGACGATGAACCGCAAACTTGAAACCGTTCCGCGCGCGGAATCCGATGTCCGCAATGCGCTTTTCCGTTCCGATACCGTCCCGGCCAAGGCCGCGGCTCACTCTCAAACCAAAGGAATCCGGCTATGACATCCATCTTCCGTTCGTTTCTGGCCGCGTCCGGCATTTTCGCCGCGTTCACAGCTGTTCAGCCCGCCCTCCATGCCCAGGGGTTCGGCGGCGCTTTCTCTTCTTTCTTCGCGGAGGACGAAGACGACGACAATTCGCCCGTCGATGTTTCCGCCAACGTCGCGGACATCTATCTTGAGAAAAATATCATCACGCTCCTCGGCAACGTCATCGTCGAGAAGAAAGGAAACAAGATCACCTGCGACAAGATGGAGATCTTCCTGAAGGAAAAAACGGAAGAGTCCGATGACGAGGAAAAGGAAAAGAAGGCGGAAGAGAAGCACGCCCCCAAGCCCGCCGCGGTGTCCGCCGCGGGGACCGCAGTGAAAGCCGACGGCAAGGAAGAGAAGAAGGAAGACAAGGACGACGACGGGATGAACCAGAACATCTCCAAGCTCATCTGCACGGGCGACGTCGTATACCGCCAGCAGAAGCCTGACAATCCCAACGACGATTCCCTGGCGCTGGCAAACAAGGGCGACTACGACGGGAAGACCGGCATCATCGTGATGACCGGCGGCCATACGAATCCGGCAGGTGAACTCTCCAAAGCCATGTACGACGATATCGTGCGCGTGGTCGGCAAAAATATGATCAAGGAATACCCGATCATGAAGCAGGGGACGAACTGGATCCTCGGAGACAAGATCGAGATTTTCGTCAAGGACCGCAACCACATGCGCGTCATCAACCCCAGAGTCAGCTCGAACAAAGGCCTTGGGACCGGAACCGGCACAAGCACCACCACACCAGCAACCACCCGGAGCAACCGATAATGATCGATACCAATGAAGAAAATTTCCCCGCCGAGGACATGAACGCAAACGAAGCGGCGCAGCCCGCCGCGGAGACCGTGCATCCCTCCGGCGAATCCAAGTTCGAAACTCTCGTGAAACCCGGCCAGATGCCCGCCGGACAGGTCCTCCTCGAAACGAAGGGCCTCGTGAAGGCGTACCACGGACGCAAGGTCGTGAACGACGTCAACCTCACAGTGAAGAGCGGCGAGATCGTCGGCCTGCTCGGCCCGAACGGCGCGGGCAAGACCACAAGTTTCTACATGGTCACCGGCCTCATCAAGCCCAACGAAGGCGAAGTCTTCTTCAAGGGCGTGGACGTCTCGCATTTCCCGATGTACGTCCGGGCGCGCATGGGCATGGGCTACCTCGCGCAGGAGCCCTCCATCTTCCGCAAGCTCTCCGTCGAGGACAACATCCTCGCCATCCTCCAGACGCTCGACATCTCCGCGAAGGAACGCAAGGCGCGCCTGGAGGACTTCCTCGCGAAACTCGAGCTCACGCACCTCCGGAAACAGAAGGCGATGACGCTCTCCGGCGGCGAGCGCCGCCGCCTCGAGATCACCCGCGCCCTCGTCACGAATCCCTCGTTCATCATGCTCGACGAACCGTTCAGCGGCGTCGACCCGCTCGTGGTGTACGAGATCCAGCAGAACATCCGTCAGCTCCGCGACATGGGCCTCGGCATCCTCATCACCGACCACAACGTCCGCGAGACGCTTTCCTGCGTGGACCGCGCCTACCTCATGGCCGACGGCAAGGTCTGCCTCGAAGGCACGTCCGACTTCCTCATCAACAGCGAGGAAGCGCGCAAGATCTACCTCGGTCCGGCATTCGTGCTCTGACCGCTCACTTCAAACCGGAGGCACGCCAGTGAAAGCCCGCATCAATCTCGTTCTCCAGGTCGCCGACATCGCGGCGGAACGCGCTTTCTACCGCGACGTCGTCGGACTCGGCGAACCCGTCATGAACAGCAACGTCTGGGTCGAGTTCAAGCTCGACGGCGGAACATCGTTCTGTCTGGAACAGGCCGCCCCGAACAAGCCGCCCCTGCCCCCGCACAGCCGCACGGAATTCCTCTTCTTCATCGACTCGCTCGAAGAGTTCGAAAAACGCTACCGCGCACAGGGCGGGGACACGCCCGAAGGCGTCCCCTGCGGACAGATGGGATTCCACGCCGTGCAGTACCCGGACCCCGAGGGCAATCTTTTCCGCGTTACGGACAAACAGCACAGCTGAAAGGGGGTCTGCCCCATGAAGACGACAGCTTCCTTCTCCGCGAAGACCGCGCGTTTCTGCGTGTGCGCCGCCCTGCTCGGATTCACCGGCCCGCTGGCCGCGCATCCCGCCGGAGACTACCTGCCCGAGGTCGAAGGGGCCGTCACGCTCCTGACGCCCGGCCAGGTCAAAGACGCGCCGTTTCTGCCGGACGCGAAGAACAATCCGCTGTTCCTCAAGTACGAGGATACGCTCGCAAAACTCGAGGCGAAGCACATCAAGCTGAACGTGCATTCGCTGGCGGTCTTCGGCGAAGGATTCCTGATGAACTCGTCCGCTTCGCCCGCGACCGTGCGCTATATCCTGAAATACAAGCTCCTCGGCGAAGACTGCACCTGGACCGAGACCGGAGACGCGGATCATCCCGCGTTCAACCTGACCGTCCCCGACGGCGGTTCCTTCCGCATCACGTTCCCCGCGAAGGACTGGCTGCTGTGCGCGGCGAACAGGCCGCCCGAGCCCGCCGACGATCCGTCCGAGGCGAAGAAGCCGGAAACCGGGGAGAAAGTGCTCGTGGTTTCCGCCGCGTCCCTGCTCAAATCCCTGCCGGACGACATCGCGATGGCGTATATCTGGCCGGAACCCGGCGCCACGCCGGAATACCCCCTGATGGGCGAACTCGAAAGCATCTCGTTCCACGTCGTCCGCGACGCGAAGGACAAGCGCCCGGTCCATGCGGAACTCGTCATGCCCGCGAAGACCGCCGACGCCGCGCAGAAGATTCGGAAATCCTGTCAGGAGACGTTCGATCAGGTCTACGGCGAGGCGGCGAAACTCGGCAAGATACCGCCCGAACTCGTCAATGCGTTCACGGTCGCGCGCGACGACGACAAGGTCACGATCCGCATCGCCCTCCCCGACGACATGGCGAAATACTTCTTCACGACGTTCGCCGCCGCGCTTCAGGAGGAGGTCAGGCCGTTCGCCGTCCCGGACAAGCTCAAGTAACATCCCCCCCGTAATCGGAAAGGATTCGCACATGAGTACGAATGAACCCCTGACTGAGAAAAACGATTCGCGGAAGGCCGTCGCCTCGGACACCTCGTCCACTGCATCGAAGCCCCCTCTTTATATCGGCTCGGAACATGAGTACGTGTACTCCATTTTCCGGCAGAACGCTCCGATCTTGAAGATGACCTGGATCGCGGTGGTGATACAGCTCCTCCTGATCCCCATCGTCTGTATCATGCCCTATCCCTGGGCAGGGACCGCAAAAATTGTATTCGGGCCCCAGGCAGACAGTTTCGCCAAAGCGTTGAAAGAG
>JAEEQN010000053.1 GCA_016285345.1 Victivallales bacterium
GTTCGTCGTGGGCTTGTAGGTTTTAATCGGCATTTGCGTGTCTCCTTATGCGAGCTCGATCGTGCCCTCGGCGAGGGTGACGATGGCTTTTTTCCAGTTGGAACGGCGACCGCGGACGGGGTTCTTTCCGACGCGTTTGAGCTTGCCGGTGTAGTTCATGATGTTGACGGACTTGACCTTGACGCCTTCGTAGATGTCTTCGACGGCGGCGGCGATCTCGGTCTTCGTGGCGCAGGAGCAGACCTTGAAGGAATACTGGTTGGCGCCCTTGAGAAGCGTGCACTTCTCAGTCATCATGATGTGCTTGATGATGTCGTAGGAAGATTTCATTTGGTCACCTTCTCAATGCGCTTGACGATCACATCCATGGCATCCTTGCTGCAAACGAGCATGTCCGCCCAGAGGACCTGGTAGGTGTTGACCGCGGAAGCCTTCATGAGGCAGACGGCGGGGAGATTGCTGGTGGCGAGGATGGAGTTTTCCTCGTAGTCGGCAACGACGCAAAGGATTTTGCCGGTGGCCTTCAGGGCGTTGAAAGCGGCGACCGCTTCCTTCGTCTTCGGGCTTTCGAACTTGACGTCGTCGACGACGATGACGCCGGAGTTCTTCACGGATTCGGAGAACGAACGCTGGAGCGCGAGTCTGCGGACCTTGGCGTTGATCTTGGTCGCGAAGCTGCGGGGGGTGGGGCCGAACGCCACACCGCCGTGACGCCAGGAGGCGTTACGGGAGGATCCGCTGCGGGCACGGCCGAGGCCTTTCTGCTTGAAGGGCTTGCGGCCGCCGCCGGAAACCTGGCCGCGGGTCTTGGTGGAGGCGGTGCCTGCACGGCACGCGTTGAGGAAGGACACGACGGTGTCTTTGACCGCCTGGGAGCCCTTCTCCAGTTCGAGGGCGGTATCGGGGAGCTCGTAGACTCCGACCTTTTCGCCCTTCATATTGAGAATATCGAGATTCATAACGTGTCACCTTGTAAGTTTGGGATTATTTCTTGATCGCTTTTCTGACGAGTACGGTGCCGCCGTTGGGTCCGGGGATCGCCCCACTTACAAAGATCAGATTTTCCGCGGAATCGACTTTGACAACGCGCAGGTTCTGCACAGTGCGCTTCACGCTGCCGTGCTGACCGGGCATTTTCTTGCCTTTGATGATGTTGCCGGGGGATTCACGGCATCCGATGGAGCCGGGCTTTCTGTGCCAGCCGCCGCCGTGTCCGTCACGACCGCCTTTGAAATGATGGCGGACCATGACGCCCTGATAGCCGCGTCCTTTGGTCACGCCGGTGACGTCGAGATATTCACCTTCTTCGAAGATGCCGGCGCCGATCTCGGCTCCGATCTCGAACTTGGAATCGTCGGTAATGCGGAATTCCTTCATGATGGACGGAGTGTTGACTCCGGCCTTTGCGGCCTGGCCGGCAACTGCCTTGCCTGCATTTTTCGCTTTCCGGGAACCAAATCCGAAAAGCACGGCGGAATAGCCGTCGCGTTCCACATTTTTCACGTCGATCACGACGCACGGGCCAGCCTGAACGACCGTCACAGGGGTCAGCACACCCTTGTCGTCGTAAAGCTGAGTCATCCCGACTTTCTTTCCGATCAAACCTTTCATGTTGTTCTCCTTTCAGGCACATGTCCTCAATCGGAAAAGGACCTTGGTGCCGGATTGCCGGCCGATGCCCGAACCGTTCGGACCCGGCCTGTTCAGCGGCCGCGGATCAGCCGCCGATCTTAATGGAAATATCCACGCCGGCGGGGAGACTGAGCTTCTTCAGCTCGTCGACCGTCTTGGCGGTAGGATCGATGATGTCCATCAGCCGCTTGTGCGTGCGGATCTCAAACTGCTCCATGGACTTCTTGTCCACGTGAGGAGAGCGGTTGACGGTGAAACGTTCCACCCGGGTCGGCAGCGGGATCGGACCGGCGACGCGGGATCCGGTGCGGCGGGCGGTGTTGAGGATTTCCGCGACCGACTGGTCGAGGATGCGGTGTTCGTAGGCCTGAAGCTTAATGCGGAACTTCTGGACCTGACGGGGAGCGGGCTTTGTGCTCATTTCTGTGATTTCTCCACGATTTTATCTTGAATAAAAGTTGGTACGCGTTCGAAATGGTTGGGCTCCATCGTGTAGGAGGCGCGGCCGCGCGTCAGGGAGCGGATGGCCGTGGCATACCCGAAGAGCTCGGAAAGCGGGGTGTTGGCGATGATCTGGACGGTGCTTTCGCGGGTGTCGACCTGGATGACCGCGCCGCGGCGGGAGCTGATGTCGCCGATGATGTCGCCCATGTTTTCTTCCGGAGTGGTGACCTCCACCTTCATGATCGGTTCGAGGAGGCAGAGGCCGCCCTTGCGCGCGGCATCCTTCAGTCCCATGGAAGCGGCGATCTTGAACGCCATTTCCGAGGAGTCGACCGGGTGGAACGAGCCGTCGACGATATCCACATGGAAATCGGTGAGCGGGTAGCCTGCGAGCACGCCGGTGGACGCGGCTTCGCGGATGCCCTGTTCGATCGGCTTGATGAATTCTTTCGGGATGGCGCCGCCGACGACCTTGTTTTCGATCGTGATGCCGTGGCCGCGTTCCATCGGGGTGACGTTCAGCACGCAGTGGCCGTACTGGCCGTGGCCGCCGGTCTGGCGGACGAACTTGGAGTCGGCCGTAGCCGGATTGAGGATGGCTTCGCGGTAGGCGACCTCAGGCTGGCCGGAGTTGGCTTCCACCTTGAACTCGCGGATCAGACGGTCCATGATGATCTCGAGGTGAAGTTCGCCCATGCCGGAGATGATGGTCTGGCCGGTTTCGCCGTTGCTGTTGATGGTGAAGGTCGGGTCTTCGTCGGAGAGGGCGGCGAGCGCGGCGAAAAGTTTGTCGCGGGCGGCGGAGCTCTTCGGTTCGACTGCGATGGAGATGACGGGATCCGGGAACGTCATGGATTCCAGGACGATCTGGTTTCCTTCGTCGCAGATGGTGTCGCCGGTCGTGCAGTTCTTGAGGCCGACGCAGGCGGCGATGTCGCCGCAGTAGATCACGTCGCGTTCCTCACGGGAATTGGCGTGCATCTGGAGCAGACGTCCGAGACGTTCGCGGCGGCGGGTACGGGGATTGATGACCGTCGCGCCTTTTTCCGCCATGCCGGAGTAGATGCGGATGAACGCAAGCTTGCCGACGTACGGGTCGTTCATGATCTTGAAGACCAGCGCGGAGAACGGCTGGTCGTCGCCGCAGTGACGGGAGATGGGCGCTTCGGTGTCGGGATCGGTGCCCTTGGTTTCCCAGATGTCGACCGGGGACGGCAGATAATCGACGACCGCGTTGAGGAGGAGCTGGACGCCCTTGTCCTTGAACGCGGTGCCGCAGAGCGCGGGAACGAGCTTGCCGGCGACGACGGCGTTGCGGAGGGAAGCCTTGATCTGCTCCTTTTCCGGGGTCTTGCCTTCAAGGTAGAGCTCCATGATTGCATCGTCGACTTCGGCGAGACACTCGATCAGGTAATCGAACGCTTCCTTGGCCTTCTCCTGATATTCCGCGGGAATGTCGTATTCGACGACCTGCGCGCCGTCCGAGCCCTCGTAGCGGTAAGCCTTCTGGTCGATGACCTGTACGTTGCCGCTGAAATTGGCTTCGGAACCGATGGGAAGGGAGATCGGCACGACGGTCGCGCCGAGCTTCTTGCGCATTTCATCGACGACACGATAGAAATCCGCGCCGGTACGGTCCATCTTATTGACGAACGCGAGAATCGGCACATGATATTTCTTGGCCTGACGCCACACGGTTTCGGTCTGGGGCTGGACGCCGCCGACCGCGCAGAAAACCGCGACGGCGCCGTCGAGCACACGGAGGGAACGTTCGACTTCGGCGGTGAAGTCGACGTGGCCGGGAGTGTCGATGAGGTTGATGCGATGCTTCAGCCAGAAGCAGGTGGTGGCGGCGGACGTAATGGTGATGCCGCGTTCCTGTTCCTGGACCATCCAGTCCATCGTAGCGGCGCCTTCATGGACCTCGCCCATCTTGTGGCTCTTGCCGGTGTAGTAGAGGATACGCTCGGAAAGCGTGGTCTTGCCGGCGTCGATATGCGCCATGATCCCGATGTTGCGGGTGAAGGCGAGAGGAGTCTTTCGGCCGGGGGCCTCGTGGTAATCCTGATTGAGAGTGTGTGCAGCAGTCGTCATAGGGTAGTACTTGGGAACGTCGAATGATTACCAGCGGTAGTGCGCGAATGCCTTGTTGGCCTGGGCCATCTTGTGGGTATCATCTTTTTTCTTCACGGAGGAGCCGGTGTTGTCGAAAGCATCGAGGAGTTCCGTGGCGAGGGCGATCATCATGGGTTTGCCCTTCTTGGCCTGGGAATAGGTCGTGATCCAGCGGATGGCGAGAGCGACCTGGCGTTCCGGCGCGACGTCGATGGGCACCTGGTAGTTGGCGCCGCCGACGCGACGGGATTTGACTTCGACTTTGGGCTTGACGTTTTCGACGGCCTGGATGAAGACTTCGAGGGGTTCCATGTCCTTCTTCTGGGTCGCGATGTAGTCGAACGCACCGTAAACGATCTTCTGGGCGATGGACTTCTTGCCGCACTTCATCAGGGTGTTGATGAGGCGGGCGACGAGTTCGCTGTTGTATTTGACGTCCGGGATGAGTTCCCGTTTCGTGGTTCTGCGTCTTCTCATGGTGTATGCGTTACCTTATCGTGGATTATTTCTTCTTGTCGTCTTTCGCACGCTTCGCGCCGTACTTGGAACGGCCCTGGCGGCGTCCGTCGACGCCCATGCTGTCGAGTGCGCCGCGCACGACGTGGTAGCGGACGCCCGGGAGGTCACGGACACGGCCGCCCTTCACGAGGACGACGCTGTGTTCCTGGAGGTTGTGGCCTTCGCCGCCGATGTAGGCGGTGACTTCGAGTCCGTTGGTCAGACGGACACGGGCGATTTTACGCATAGCGGAGTTCGGCTTTTTCGGGGTTCTCGTCGTAACCTGAAGGCAAACGCCGCGTCTCTGCGGGCATTTGGTAAGAGCTTTGGATTTGCTCTTGCAGGGTTTCGGGCTGCGACCGGCTCTGACCAACTGGTTGATTGTCGGCATGTTTGTTTTCCACCTGTATTCTGGTTAATTGCTGATTGTGCGCAAAAATTCAAGCATATAATATACCTTCGTTTCCGCGGTTTATCAAATCAATTTTTCCAGTTTTTCGTTATTTTTTTTGATTTTTGCTCGTTTTGCAGGGTTCATTCCCCGTCGTCTTCGTCCGTGAGGGAGTCGTCGCTGAACTCGTCGTCGGAGAGTTCCGTCTCGTCGAAGATGATGTCCTCGGCCGGGAAATCCAGCGCGTCGGCATCGTCGAGATCGCCGAATTCCGCCTGTTCCTCGTCGGTAGGCTGATATTCGTCGTCGTCGCCGAAGTCGATCTTGGTGATATCGAGTTCGGGAACGGCTTCGTCTTCCTTCTGCTCGTCAAGCGGCGTCTCGGGCGGCAACTCTTCGCCCAGGAGCTTCACTTTCAGATTCTGAAGGTCGACGGCTCCGGTTCCCGCGGGAATCAGATGTCCGGTGATCACGTTTTCCTTGAATCCGCGCAGCACGTCTTCGCGTCCGAGCGTGGCGGCGTCGGTCAGGATGCGCGTGGTATCCTGGAAGGACGCGGCGGAGATGAAGCTGTCGGTTTCGAGGGAGGCTTTGGTGATGCCGAGCAGGACGGGTTCGGCCTCGGCGGGTCTGCCGCCCGCGGCGGCGACGCGCTTGTTCTCGCGGTCGAATTCGTAACGGTCGACCAGTTCGCCCGCCAGGAAACGGGTATCGCCCTGGCCGGAGGAACCGTCCTCGCACTTGTCGACGATGCGGACTTTCTGCATCATCTGGCGGATGATGATCTCGATGTGCTTGTCGTTGATTTCGACGCCCTGGGACCGGTACACGTTCTGGACTTCGTTCACGAGGTAGCGCTGGAGTTCCTGCGCGCCGCAGATGCGGAGCAGGTCCTGCGGGATCACGGCGCCCGTGGTGAGCTTCTGGCCCTTCTTGACGTATTCGCCGTTGCTCACGATCAGGTGCTTGTTGTTCGGGATATGGTGTTCCGAAGTCTCTTCGGTGTCGGGATTGGTCACGTACACCACGCGGCCTTTTTTGGTCTTGTACGCGGCGATGTCCTTCTTGCCGTCCTGAAGCGACGTGAAGAAGTAGCCGTCGATCTGCGAGATCTCGGCGATGTCCTTCGGCGTACGGGCCTCGAACAGTTCGGCGACACGCGGCAGACCGCCGGTGATGTCTTTGTTTCTCTGCTGCTGGTACGGGATACGGGCGAGCGTGGTGCCGGGGCTGACGCGCTGGCCTTTCTTGACCATGAGCAGGGTGCCGGCGGCCAGCGGATATTCGCGGATATCCTCGAGCGTCTGCGGATTCTTGATGACGATGCGCGGGCTGAGGTCGTCGTTGTGCTCCAGCACGGTCAGCTGTTCCATGCTGCCGCGGCGCTGGTCGCGCTTGTAGGTCACGCCGTCGAGCAGGTCCAGAAGATCGACGACGCCGCCGTCTTCCGCGATGATCGGCATGTTGGAGGGGTCCCACTTGGCAAGCTGCTGGTTGGCCTCGACCACGTCGCCTTCTCGGCAGAACAGGATGGCGCCGATTTCGACCGAGTAGCGTTCGACCGGCGTTTCCTTCATCGCGTCCTTCCAGTAATCGTAGTTCGGATTGTAGATGGTGCCGATGATGGCGGCTTCCTGCTTGGCGCGTTCGCGGGCGTTCTGCTCGGCTTCCTTGACCAGGTCTTCGTCGTACACGACGATGAACCCGTTCTTGTTGATGACCAGCATTTCGCCCTTCTCGTTCGTGACGGTGTTGATGCCTTCGAAGCTGATCTTGCCGGACTTGCGGGCCTTGATGTCGGACTGCTTGGACACGGCGGACGCGACGCCGCCGATGTGGAACGTACGCATGGTGAGCTGCGTGCCGGGTTCGCCGATGGACTGTGCGGCGATGATGCCGAGGGCGTCGCCCACTTCCGCGTCGCGGTCGGTGGCGAGGTTCTTGCCGTAGCACTTCACGCAGACGCCGTGTTCGACCTCGCAGGTCAGCACGGAGCGGATGAGCACGCGCGGATGGCCGAGCGCTTCGACGCGCTTGGCGATTTCGGGAGTGAATTCCTCGCCGGCGGCGATGATGAGTTCGCCGGAGTTGGCGGTATCGCGGATGTCCTGGGCGCTGTAGCGTCCGACCAGGCGGTCGGCGAGCGAGAGCAACGGCTTTTCGTCGTCGCCCTTGATGGCGCTGATCCAGATGCCCTTCATCGTGCCGCAGTCTTCGCAGCGGCAGATGATGTCCTGCGCGACGTCGACGAGCTTACGGGTCATGTAGCCGGAGTCGGCGGTCTTCAGGGCGGTGTCGGCCAGACCTTTGCGTGCGCCGTGCGTGGAGATGAAGTATTCGAGCACCGTAAGACCCTCGCGGAAGTTGGAGAGAATCGGGCGTTCGATGATTTCGCCGTTCGGCTTGGCCATCAGGCCGCGCATACCGGCGAGCTGACGGATCTGGTCCTTGCTGCCTCGCGCGCCGGAATCGAGCATGGCGTAAACCGGGTTGATGCGCTTCTTGTTCTCCTCCTCGCACGCGGCGAAGAGATCCTTGGCGACGTCGTTCGTGACCTTCGTCCAGACTTCGACGATGCGGTCGTGTTTTTCGCCTTCGGTACGGGCGCCGGCTTCGAACTCGTCCTGGATCTTCTTGATCTCCTTGCGGGCGGCCTCGATGAGGGAAGCCTTGTTCTCCGGGAACGGAACGTCGGCGACGGAGATGGAGAAACCGGCGACGGTGGCGTATTCGTAGCCCAGGTTTTTGAGCTTATCGAGCAGGATGATGGCGCGGTCGTGTCCGACGTGCTCGTACGCCTCGGCGATGAGCTTGCCGATCTCCTTCTTCGTGGCCTGGGAATTGTAGAATCCGAGGGACTTGTCCCAGATGCCGTTGAAGATGCAGCGGCCCGGGGTCGTGATGATGAACTTGGAATCCTTGTCGCCGCGCGGGGTCTCGACTCCGTAGTCGGGGTTCGGGATCTTCACGGCGTCGTGGATCTTGATGTGTCCGGTGTCGAGTGCGAACAGCACTTCGTGGATGTCGCGGAAAAGGCGCGCGCTGCCGGGCGGAGTCATCGGGGGACGGGTCAGGTAATACACGCCGAGCGTGATGTCCTGCGTCGGGGTCGTGATCGGCTTGCCGCTGGCGGGCGAGAAGATGTTGTTCGTGGACAGCATCAGGAGTTTGCACTCGAGCTGGGCGGCGGCGGACAGCGGCACGTGGACGGCCATCTGGTCGCCGTCGAAGTCGGCGTTGTAACCGGTGCAGACGAGCGGATGCAGGCGGATGGCGGAACCTTCGATCAGGATCGGGTCGAACGCCTGGATGGAGAGACGGTGCAGCGTCGGAGCACGGTTGAGCATCACGGGGTGGCCCTTCGTGACCTTTTCGAGGATGTCCCACACGACGGTGTCGCCGCGTTCGATCATCTTCTTGGCGGAACGCACCGTATGGGCGTAGCCGCCTTCCTTGAGGTAACGGATGATGAAGGGCTCGAAGAGCGTGAGCGCCATCTTCTTCGGGAGGCCGCACTGCATGAGCTTGAGTTCGGGGCCGACGACGATGACCGAGCGTCCGGAGTAGTCGACGCGTTTGCCGAGCAGGTTCAGACGGAAGCGGCCCTGTTTGCCCTTCAGCATGCAGCTGAGGCTCTTCAGCGGGCGGCTGCCTGCGCCGGTGACGGCGCGGCCGTGACGGCCGTTGTCGAGCAGGGCGTCGACGGCTTCCTGGAGCATGCGCTTTTCGTTGCGGATGATGACTTCCGGCGTATGGGTCTGGAGCATGCCTTTCAGGCGGCTGTTGCGGTTGATCACGCGGCGGTAGAGGTCGTTGAGGTCGGAGGTGGCGAAACGGCCGCCTTCGAGGGGAACGAGCGGGCGCAGGTCCGGCGGGATGACGGGGAGGACCTCGAGAATCATCCATTCGGGGCGCGAATTGCTCTTGATGAAGCCTTCGACGAGGCGGAGGCGCTTGGAAAGTTTCTTGCGCGTGGCCTTGTTGTGCGTGGACGCGAAGTCCACTTCAAGCTGGGCGCGCAGGGGTTCGAGGTCGATCTGCTCCAGCAGCGTGCGCACGGCGGGCGCGCCCATTTCGGCGCGGAAGCCGTCGCCGTACTCGGAACGGGCCTGGTTGTACTGCATGCCGTCGAGCGTTTCGCCGAGGGCAAGCGGGGTATCGCCGGGATCGGTCACGACCCAGACTTCGTAGTAGATGATGCGTTCGAGTTCGCGCGCGGTCTTTTCGAGCATGAGGCCGATACGGCTGGGCATGCACTTGAAGAACCAGATATGGGACACGGGAACGGCGAGTTCGATATGGCCCATGCGTTCGCGGCGGACCTTGGAATGGCAGACTTCGACGCCGCAGCGTTCGCAGATGATGCCTTTGTTCTTGACGCGTTTGTATTTGCCGCAGCTGCATTCCCAGTCGCGGTACGGTCCGAAGATCTTTTCGCAGAACAGGCCGCCTTTTTCGGGCTTGAAGCTGCGGTAGTTGATCGTCTCGGGGTTCTTGACCTCGCCGTGGCTCCAGGAGCGGATGACTTCGGGAGACGCGACTTTGATCACGACCGCCTCGAACTGGCTGAGCGGCTGGTAGGGTTCGCGGGCGTCCCGGTTGTAAGAGCTGTCAATCATAATATCTCTTCCCCCTTCGGTTATTTACTCGGATTTTCGGAACGTTTCACCGTCTGCACGTCAAGGCCCAGCGACTGGAGTTCCTTGAGCAGGACGTTGAAGGATTCGGGACGGCCGGGTTCCAGGATGCCCTGGCCGCGGACGATCGACTCGTAGATACGGGTACGGCCGGTGACGTCGTCGCTCTTCACCGTGAGCATTTCCTGCAGGGTGTGCGCCGCGCCGTAGGCTTCGAGCGCCCACACTTCCATTTCGCCAAATCTCTGGCCGCCGTGCTGCGCCTTGCCGCCGAGCGGCTGCTGGGTGACGAGCGAGTACGGGCCGATGGAACGCGCGTGGATCTTGTTGGCGACCAGGTGGTCGAGCTTGAGCATGTAGACGACGCCGACCATGACGCGCTGGTCGAACCGGTTGCCGGTACGGCCGTCGAAGAGGTCGGTCTTGCCGTCGAAGACTTCTTCGCCGTTGACGGTCTTGAAGCCCCAGTGGAAGTTCTCGCCGGTCTCCTGTTCGACCTTGGCGTTGGCTTCGCGCATCATGTCGATGATCTTGGATTCGGAGATGCCGTCGAACACCGGGGTGGCGACCTTCACGCCGAGCATGCTGACGGCCCAGCCCAGGTGGGCTTCCAGGACCTGTCCGATGTTCATACGGGAGGGCACGCCCAGCGGATTCAGCACGATGTCGACCGGACGGCCGTCCTTGGTGAACGGCATGTCTTCGATCGGGACGATACGGGAGACGATACCCTTGTTGCCGTGACGGCCGGCCATCTTGTCGCCGACCTGGATCTTGCGCTTGGAGGCGACGTAGACTTTGACGCGTTTGATCGGGCCGCGGTCCTCGCCGCCGTTGCTGTTCACGGAGTTCAGGGCGTCCGCGCGGGTCTGCTCGATGATGTTGAAACGCGGGATATACTCGTCGAAGACTTCCTTGAGCTGTTCGCGGACGTCGCACTCTTCCATGCTCCAGTTGTTGTAGGCGTTCGCGAGTTTGGCGATGGAGGGACGCGTGACCTTGCGGTTGGACGTGACGAGGACGACTTC
Organism: Victivallales bacterium; assembly: GCA_016285345.1. Lineage (GTDB taxonomy): Bacteria > Verrucomicrobiota > Lentisphaeria > Victivallales > UBA1829 > UBA1732. Next base: position 10,746 of record JAEEQN010000053.1, read on the forward strand.
CTCGCCGTCTTCGTTGCGCGTGTAGATCGGTTTCGGAAGCTTCTGGCCGAGGAGCATGGCGGAGAGACGTTCCACGAGGGAGTCGATCGCCTCGCCGAACTGTTCGCGGTAGGTGTCCTTGGCGCGCTTCAGGACGCGCTTCTGTTCGGTCTTCGTCTTGGCCTGCTGGCCGGATTCCTTGGCGTATTCGATGCGGATGTCCATCACGACGCCGCCCTTTCCGCTGGGAACGGTGAGGCTGGAGTCCTTGACGTCGGCGGCCTTTTCGCCGAAGATGGCGCGGAGGAGGCGTTCCTCGGGCGCGAGCTCGGTTTCGGACTTCGGCGTGATCTTGCCGACCAGGATGTCGCCGGGCTTGACCTCGGTGCCGAGACGGACGATGCCGTGCGCGTCGAGGTTGCGGAGCGCGTCCTCGCCGACGTTCGGGAGGTCGCAGGTGATCTCTTCGTCGCCGAGCTTGGTCTCGCGGCTTTCGATCTCGAACTCGTCGATGTGGAGACTCGTGTAGACGTCTTCCTTCACGAGGCGTTCGCTGAGCACGATGGCGTCTTCGAAGTTGTATCCGCACCACGGCATGTAGGCCGCGCGGACGTTCTTGCCGAGCGCGAGTTCCGCGCCCTGCGTGGCGGCGCCGTCGGCGATGGGATCGCCTTTCTTAATCTTCATTCCGGAACGGACGATCGGCACCTGGTTGACGCACGTGCCGGCGTTGCTGCGGAGGAATTTGATGAGCTTATAGGTCGTCGGATTCTTGTCGGCGGTCTCGCCGATGACCTTGCCGTCGCTGGTGACCACGACATGGTCGGCGCTGACCTCGGCCACGATGCCGTCGCGGTCGGCGCTCAGCACGGCGCGCGAATCCACGGCGATCTTGTGTTCAAGGCCGGTTCCGACGTACGGGGATTCCGTCGTCATGAGCGGCACGGCCTGGCGCTGCATGTTCGATCCCATCAGCGCGCGGTTGGCGTCGTCGTGTTCGAGGAACGGGATCAGGCCGGCGGCGCCGGAAACGAGCTGTTTCGGGGAGACGTCCATGAGCTGGACTTCCTCGCGCGGATGTTCGGCGGATTCGCCGTAGTAGCGCGCCATGACGGTCGGATTGACGAACGTATGTTCGGGCGTGAGCGGGGCGTTGGCCTGCGCGATCACGAACTGTTCCTCCTTGTCGGCGGTCAGGTAGTCGATCTTGTCCGTGACCACGCCGTTCTCGACGCGGCGGTACGGAGTCTCCAGGAACCCGAAATGATTGATGCGGGAGTACAGGGACATGGAGGAGATCAGACCGATGTTCGGACCTTCAGGAGTCTCGATCGGGCAGATGCGGCCGTAGTGGCTGGTGTGAATATCGCGGACTTCGAAGCCGGCGCGTTCGCGGGAAAGACCGCCGGGACCGAGCGCGGAGAGACGGCGCTTGTTGGTGAGCTCGGACAGCGGGTTGGTCTGGTCCATGAACTGGGACAGCTGGTTGCGCGAGAAGAAATCGCGGACGGCGCTGATGAAGATCTTCTGGTTGATGAGCTTCAGCGGGGTATCGCCGGGCTGCACCATCGTCATGTGCTCCTTCACGATGCGTTTCGTGCGGAGCAGGCCGACGCGGCACTGGTTCTGGAGGAGTTCGCCGACGGGACGCACGCGGCGCGCGCCGAGGTGGTCGATGTCGTCGGTCTGGCCGTTGTGGCTGTAGAGGTTCATGAGGTACTTGGTGGCCTCGATGATGTCCTCCTTCGTCAGGATGCGGCAGTCTTCGTCGATGTCGAGGTTGAGGTGCTCGTTGATCTTGTAGCGGCCGACGAGACCGAGGTCGTAGCGCTCGTTGTCGAAGAAGAGGTGCTGGAGGAGCGCCCTGGCGGTTTCCGTGCTCGGGGACGGGTCGCCCTGACGCATGCGCTTATAGATTTCCTTGAGGGCGTCGTCCGTGTTCTTGGACGGGTCGCGGGCAAGGCAGTTGATGATATAGGATTCCTTGTTCGGGACGACGGCGAAGTTCGCGGACTTGATGCCCGCGGCGGCCATGGTCTTCGCATGGCTTTCGGTCATGGAGATGAACGGCTCGACCACGACGCGCCTGTTCTCGTCGAGGATGGGCTCGTAGGTGTAGTAGTCGCCGATGTCGTCGGCCTTGAGTAGCTGGGCCGGGGTCATCTTCTTCACGTTGTACATCACGCGGACGATATCGTCGTTGGAGCTGTATCCGAGCGCGCGGAGGAACGTGGTGATGAGGAATTTGCGGCGTTTGCGGCGCCGGTCGAGGAAAATGAAAATCTGACCGTTGATGTCGAACTGGACTTCAAGCCAGGAACCGCGGTCCGGGATAATGCGGTAGGAATAGAGGAATCTGCCGGTGGAGTGGTGACGTTTTTCGAAGCAGATGCCGGGGGAACGGTGAAGCTGACTGATGATGACGCGTTCGGCGCCGTTGATGATGAAGGAGCCGCGCGGGGTCATCATGGGGATCTCGCCGAGGTAGACGGTTTCCGTGGTGACCGTGTCTTTGTTGGTCAGCTTGAAGTCGACGTGGAGGGAGGCGGTATAGGATTCGCCGTCCTTGATGCAGTCGACGATCTCTTTTTTCGGTGTGCCTATGGTATAGGAGAGGAATTCGAGGGTGATGTGTTTGTCGAAGCTAATAACCGGAAACACGTCCATGAAGATCTCCTGAAGCCCCTGCTTCAGGCGTTTCTCCGGCGGCGTGTCCAGCTGAAGGAAAGAAGCGTATGAATCGAGCTGAATTCCGATCAGGTCCGGAATCTCAAGTACTTCTTCCAATTTTCCAAAGTTCAGTCGGTCAGGCATATTCCACCCTGTGCTTAGTTGAGAAGGCAATTTTTCACCGCAGAACGCTCTGCGGTAAAATCCGCAAAGCCCGTTGCGGATTTAAACGAGGAAAGGACGGGGGACTCCCGTGAGGGAATCCCGCCGTCAACAAATGTACTTCTTTCAAAGCGAAGTCATTACTTGACTTCGACCTTGGCGCCGGCGGCAGTGAGCTGCTCTTTGATCTTTTCGGCTTCTTCCTTGGAAGCGCCTTCCTTGACAGCCTTCGGAGCGCCTTCGACGAGCTCTTTGGCTTCCTTGAGGCCGAGGCCCGCGATCTCGCGGACGACCTTGATGACCGCGATCTTGTTCGCGCCGACGTCGGAGAGGATGACGTCGAATTCGGTCTTTTCTTCCGCGGGAGCGGCAGCGGCGGCGGCCGGAGCGGCGGCGGCGACGGCGACCGGAGCAGCGGCGGAGACGCCGAGACGGTCTTCGAGAGCTTTGACGAGCTTGGAGAGCTCGAGGACGGAGAGTTTCTCAACGTAGGAGATGAACTGTTCCATTTCCTGCGTTACTTCCACGTTAGCCTGTTCAGTCATTGTATGACCTCCATATGAGTTGAATTAAGAGTTTTCTTCGAGTTTGTTTTTGTAAGCGTTGATAACGTTGACGATGCTGGAAGCCTTGGCGTTCAGCACGC
>JAEEQN010000065.1 GCA_016285345.1 Victivallales bacterium
CGCTCGTCTATCGTCGGTGTCTTGTTATTCATTAATTTGTTCTCCATTTACGGTCTTCAATTGTCGACGCATTTTGAAAAGGACAATTCTCGGTATCGACTTCTTAAAAGTCTTCGTTGTTCTCCCATTTCGCAATGGCCTCAAGGAACCTCGGCACGACGGCATGAAGCTTCACGAGGGGCAACACTGGCTTACCATGTGAACAGCTCGCGTTCCATGAAAATATCCTGCTCAATGTCCTGACGGTTTCGCTGATCAAGCTCCATGTCAATCTGGTCGACCGTTCCAGGCGGAACCACACGAATCAGCGTCCACCCCGCCTGCGGGATGAGTGCGAGGGATACTCGCACGAGGCGACCGTCGTCAAGTCTGGCGATGAACTGCGGGAAGTTGCCGGAACGGAATCTGGCAATCCAGTCGGGATAACGGAACGTCTGTTTCAGAGGAATCATGCTTTCGCATACATGCTCGACGTTGTCTCGGAACTCCGGAGCATCCGAGGAGAAAATCAGGTTGTCCTCGGAATCCAGCAGATAATAGGTCGTTTGGAACTCCTCTTCCTCCGCCTGCTGTATGACCGACTGGATCAGTTTGTGATAGCAGAGCTCGAAACCGACCATTCCGGTCTTTTCCCCGTGAATGGAGAGAAGCGGTGTCCAGCACGCCACGACCGCGTGGTCGGCGGTGTCCAGATACGGGGGAGACCATATGGTCGTTTTGATCCCGTCTTTCAAACGGCTTTTAATCCAGTTGCACTGGAAATCTTCCGTGCCGGATATTTCCTCATACATTCCCGGATAGCGCATTGCGATACCGTTATCAAGCACATAAGTGATCCGACGAAGCAGAGAGCCGTTCCGGCAGAATCTATCGAAAACGGCGTCCGGAGTGTAATCTTTGATGTCTTCCGCGTCTTCCATGCCGTCGCAAATGAGAACCAATCCCTGCCGACGGGATGTCCTGAGTTTTTTGACTACAGGTTCCAGCTCTTCCGCAGGCATGGACGCAGGCTTGAAGTAGACGGCATTCATCAACGATATATCGTTTTTGTAGAAAGGAGCCTTGACAAGTTCGGGCGGGCGGTTTGGCGAACCCGGAGCAAAGTCTTCCACCAGATAGAACTTTCCCTGGTCCGTTCCTTTCTCCGGCGCATTCTGTTCGATGAGCTGCGCCGTTGCGAATCCCCTCAGCTGTTCCCGGATTCTCAGGAGCTTGTTGTCGATTTCCGTGGCAAGATCTTCTGTGGTCAGCTGAACTTTCAGACGACGCATCATCTCCAGTGTCACCTGTGTCGCGACACATTTCTGGCGTTGCATCCCGTACAGCGCCATTGCCGCCGATGCGCAGAATACCGCCGCCAATATCAGCAGAGTCGCGTAGCGGTGCCGGAACAAAAAACGCATCAGCTTCTGCAAAGGGGAATCGGGAAGGGCCGAGACTTCTTCCTGAAACAGCCAGTGCCGTATGTCAGAAGCCAATGCTTTGGCGCTTTGATAACGCTGATCCGGCCGCTGAGCACGGGCTTTCTCAATAATCGCGCTCAAAGCAGGTGAAATCCGTATCCTGGGATTTTCCGGGGTGGAGGGTTCATATTGACCTGTCCTGATCTTCGCGATGACCTCCTGCGAGTTCGCGCCGGAGACGTGCTTCCGCAGAGTTACGATCTCGTTCAGGATCATGCCGAGTGCGAAAATATCGGACAGAGGATTTGTGACGCCTTCCTGGAACAGTTCAGGAGCCATGTAGGCGGGAGTTCCATCGACATGCCCTGTTCTTTGGGTTCCGACCGGACAGGCGATTCCCCAGTCCATGACATACACGACGCCGTTCTGCCCCAGCATGATGTTTTCCGGCTTGAGGTCACAATGGACGATCCCTCTTCGATGGCAATACTCAATAGCGTCGCAGACCTTGAGGAAGCCTTCCAGCCTTGTTTGAAGGGCCCGCTCAAAACGGCGGGAGGATATTTTGCTTCTGGCGTTTTTCTCCCGGCACTGCCTCAAGTATTCTTTCAGCGTAATGCCGTTGATCAACTGCATGGCCAGATGCAGACCGTCCTGGCTATCCGTGTCCAAGCTGAAGATCGGAACGATGGCCGGGTGATCCAGCTGGGCATTGAGTTTCGCCTCGGAAATGAATTTTTCGATGCTCCCGGCACGGGCCAGATGTTCTTCTTTCAGGGATTTTATGATGACATCGCGTCCCAGCACGAGGTCTTTCGCCAGAAAGATTCGTCCGAATCCGCCCTCGGCGATCATCTTTCTGATCTGGTAGCGCTTCCCGCTTTTCTCCAGAGTGCGGCGGAATTCCAGCGAGGAATCCGTATTCAGATCGACGGTCTCAATCGTTTTATGTGAGCCCTCAATGACAATATCGCTCCGCAGGGAGCCGGATTTGCTTCCAGTCTCTGTGCCCGACGTGTCACTCATCACCAAAGTGTGTTCTATGTCGCCCTGTTCCGCCATGTCCATGTTCCTCTGTTGCCGTTCATTGTGGGGAGGAGCTGTTCCCGGATTATTTTAAAATACATCTGCTTCGTAAGAAATCAAGAGTCCAATACGGGATGAATACGTACGGATCAGTGTTGCCCTATTCGGTGTTGAGTTCGAAACATTACCGCTTTTTTCTTTGATTTGTTCGTAAAGTGGATTTATGTT
>JAEEQN010000019.1 GCA_016285345.1 Victivallales bacterium
TTCAACGCCTACGGCATGGACTGCCGCATCGCCTCCGGCGGCGGACGCATGGTCATCACCATGGACCGCTACAACGCCAACTGGGACATGGTCCGCAAGGGCTGGGAAACCCACGTCCTCGGCAAGGGCCGCTATTTCAAGTCCGCCCATGAGGCCGTCGAGACCCTCCGCGCCGAGACCAAGGCGATCGACCAGGACCTCCCGCCCTTCGTAATCTCCGACGACGGCGTGGCTCCGGTCGGCCCGGTCGTCGACGGCGACGCCGTGGTCTTCTTCAACTTCCGCGGCGACCGCGCGCTCGAGATCAGCAAGACGTTCGACGCCGAAACGCTCACCGAGTTCGACCGCGGCCCGCGCCCGAACGTGTACTACGCCGGCATGATGGAATACGACGGCGACCTGCACGTGCCGAACCACTTCCTCGTGAACCCGCCGGAGATCGACCGCACCCTCAGCGAATACCTCTGCGCCACCGGCATCAGGTCGCTCGCCATCAGCGAGACCCAGAAGTACGGCCACGTGACCTACTTCTTCAACGGCAACCGCACCGGCAAGTTCGACGAGGCGCTCGAGACCTACATCGAGATCCCGTCCGACATCGTCCCGTTCGAACAGCGCCCGTGGATGCAGTGCGCGATCATCACCGACCGCGTCTGCCAGGCCATCGACAACAACGAATTCCAGTTCATCCGCCTCAACTTCCCGAACGGCGACATGGTCGGCCACACCGGCGTATACCAGGCCGTCCAGACCTCCATGGGCGCGCTCGACATCTGCCTGGAACGCATTTATAACAGCGTGAGGGCCGCCGGCGGCGTCATGCTCGTCACCGCCGACCACGGCAACGCCGACGACATGTACGAACACGCCAAGGACGGCTCCGTGAAGCGCGACGCGAACGGAAACCCGAAGCGCAAGACCAGCCATTCGCTGAACCCGGTCCCGGCGATCCTCTTCGACCCCGAATTCCAGGGCGAATACGACAACGTCACGCTGAACTCCGGACTCGGCATCAGCTCCATCACCGGCACCTGCATGACCCTGCTCGGATACTTCCCGCCCGCGGACTACGACAAGTCCATCGTGAACCTGAAATGATTTAACGCAGATCCCGGAGCGGATGCGGCGTTTCCCCTCCCGTCTCCGCTCCGGCTTCAATCTTTTTCTGTACAAAACAGTCCGGCGTCCCCCCATGCGCTCCCTCATCCTGATCGACTCCTACGCTCAGATCTTCCGCGGATACTTCGCGGTCCGCGTGCTCACGTCCCACGACGGCACGCCCACCAACGCGGTCTTCGCGATGGCGAAGTTCCTGCTCAAGCTCCACGCCGACTATCCCGTCGACGCATTCGACGGCGCGTTCGTGTTCGACCTCGGGAAACCCGCGCACAGGCTGGAGCTCGCCCCGGACTACAAGGCGAACCGTCCGCCCGCGCCGCCCGACCTGAACGCACAGGTCCCGATCATCCGCGACCTGATTCGGGCGTTCGGCTGGCCGCTCTTCGAACAGCAGGCATGGGAAGCGGACGACCTCATTTCCGCGCTCGTAAACGCATTTTCCGAACGAGAAATCCGCATCATCTCGGCGGACAAGGACCTCGCCCAGCTCATCAACGAGCGCGTCGCCATGCTGATTCCGTCCCGCTCCGGGACCGGATTCGAGCTGCGCGACGAGGCCGCCGTGGTCGAGAAGTTCGGCGTGCCGCCGTCCGGCATCATCGACTACCTCGCGCTCGTCGGCGACACGGCGGACAACATCCCCGGCATCGAGGGCGTCGGACCGAAGACCGCCGCCAAGCTCATTTCCGAATGCGGCTCCATCGACGCCATCCTCGCGAATCCCGCCTCGGTCGCAAACGAAAACCTCCGGCGCAAGCTCGTCGACGGCGCGGAACACCTCCGCAAAAACCAGGCGCTGGTCCGTTTGCTCCGCGAACCTCCGGCGGGCGCGAACTGGTCCGACGCCATGCTCGAACGCACCGCGCCCGATTTCCGCCGCATCCGCGAGCTCGCCGCGAAGCTCGATTTGAGCAGCGTCATCCGCGACCTCGACAAGATCGCGCCGGAAAGCGCGTTCGAGGATACTTGCGACGATCCCGACGATCTCTTCGCCGCCGCAAAGCCCGCAAAACCGGAAGAGGCTCCCGCCGCCGAAAAAGCCCCGGAGAAAAAGCCCGCGTCCGATCAAATGGAGTTCGATTTCTGATATGAATACCATCCGCGACCACCTCGAATCCGTACGGGAGCAGATCGCCTCCGCCGAAGCCGCGGCCGGACGCCCCGCGGGCTCCGTCCGTCTCCTCGCCGTCTCGAAGACCTTCCCCGCCGAAGACGTCGCCGAGGCGTTCGCATGCGGCCAGACGTGTTTCGGCGAGAACCGCGTGCAGGAACTCGCCTCGAAGGTCCCCGCCCTGCCCGGCACGATCGAATGGCATCTGATCGGCTCGCTCCAGTCGAACAAGGCAGCGAAGGCCGCCGCGCTCGCGAGCTGGATCCACTCCGTCGACTCCGAAAAGCTCGTGCGGAAGATCTCCGCCGCCGCGGATTCGCTCCATAAAACGGTCAACATCCTGTTCGAGGTCAATTCCGGCGAGGAGAACAAGACCGGGTTCCGTTCCGCCGACGACCTCCGCGCCTCGCTTGAAGCCGCCCTCGCGCTCCCCGGCATCCGGGTCCGAGGCCTGATGACCATGGCGCCGCTCGGGTCCGATGAAGCCACACTGCACCGCGTGTTCGCATCGCTCCGTACGCAGCGCGACGCGCTCGAACAGGAATTCTCCATCAAGTTGCCCGAACTCTCCATGGGCATGAGCGGCGACTTCCGCGAAGCCATCGCCGAGGGCGCGACCATCGTCCGCATCGGCACCGCCATCTTCGGCGGGAGGCAAAGCCTCCACTGAGGGAGTGCGCTGCTGCGCGAGCGCACGGATGATAATTTATTCCACAAAGAACGCAAAACGGGCTGCCCGAATTATCCAGGACAGCCCGATCTATTTTTTTTGACTTGTCTTCCGTGCCGGAGCGAAGCCCGGCACTACTGCAGTGGAGGACTTGTCCTCCCCGCCTCCTTATTTTTTGAGTTTGGCGGAGAGGAGCGCCTTGATCTCTTCGTTCGCGGCGGCGTCCACGACCTTCTGCGTGACCTTCACGTTCATGGCGAGCAGGCGCTTGACCATGTCGACGTTTCCGGCGCGCGCGGCGAGCAGGACCGGGGTCTCGCCCTTCTTGTTCGGGAGGTCTTCCTTGATGCTGTAGTACAGGAGCTTGCGGACGGTCTCGTCGTCGGCGGTCGCGGCGCAGAGATGCAGCACGCTGTTGCCGTCCTTGTCGACGCCGTTCACGTTCGGCATCTTGTCGGCGAGGAATTTCACGATCTCGGGGTATTTCGCGCCGGCGATGAGGACGGTGGTGCCGTCCTTCGCTGTGGCGGCGAAGTTGGCCTTCTTGCTCACGAGGAACTTCACGAGCGCGACGTTGCCGCTGAATGCGGCGCAATGGAGCGGGGTGATGCCGCCCTTGTCGGCGAGGTTGACCTCCGCTTTCTTTTCGAGCAGGAAGTTCACGGTGGATGCCTTGCCGCGTTCGGCGGCGTAGAAGATCGGCGTGCGGCCGTTCTCGGCGATGGCGTTCACGTCCGCTCCGGCCTGAACCAGGTCCTTCACCATGTCGAGGTTGCCGCGGGCCGCGGCCTGATGCAGCGGGGTGAGTCCGGCCTTCGTGGCGACGGTCGGATCAGCGCCGTACGTTACGAGGCTCTTCACCATGTCATACGTCCCGATGCGCGCGGCGTCGTACAGCGGAGTCGCGCCGGACTTTTCGATCTGGGTGCGCGGGGTGCACGCGCGAACCTTCAGCAGGTAGGTGATGATCGATTCCTGTTTCTTCAGGACGGCGCAATGAAGCAGCGACATGCCGGAATTGTCCACGGCGTTCGGGTCGACCTTGCTCTTTCCGGCGCTGTCGAGGTTGCTCAGGATGGTGAAATTGCCGTTTTCGACGCAATAGAACGCAGGCGTACGGCCCTTCTCGTCCTTGCCGTTGACGTCGGCGCCTTCCTCAATCTTCTTGAACGCACTTTCCCAGTCCTTTTCCTTCAGGTACTCGAACATCTCCTTGTTGAGCTTGGCGACGCGTCTCGCCTCCGCACGGGCGGCGGCGTTCGCTTCGTACTCAAGCTTGAGCTGGGCGATCTTCGCCTCGCGGGCCTGAACGGCCGCTTCGCGCATCTGGACGCGCTTCTCGCGTTCCTCGTCGTCGATCCCCTCCTCGTCCGGATCGGGCGTTTCCTCGAGCGGGACCATGGCCTCGAAGTCGGGAGGAACATCCTCATCGTCGTCCGCTTTCTCTCCGCCCATTTCCCCGGCTTCGCCGCCATCAAGCGCTTCCGACGCGGCGGCGGTCGCGGCCTGGACGACCTCAAGAATAGAGTCTTCGGAGATGTTGAAGGTGACCACGGCGTCGTTGCCCTTGGTCTCGATCTTCAGGTTTTCGAAGAGCTTGGCGGCTTCGTTCGCGTTCTCCTCTTCGCCTTCCGCCGGGGTCAGCATCTTCTTCAGCGTTTCGAACTGTTCCACGAACTCGCCGCGCGCCTTGGCGTCGTTGAACCGGGCGGTCAGGAAGAGGTCGATGGAGTTGTCCGCGCCGGACGCGATGCGGAAGATGAAGCTCTTCAGGTCTTCCGACTCGCCCAGGAGCCCCTTGAACTGTTCGATCTGGTCGCTCAATCCCTCGGCGCCGGTTCTGGCGTCGCCGGCCAGATATTTCATTAAACCCTCGCGATCAAGCGCAAGCGCGAAAATGGAGTCCTCCGCCTTCAGAGAACGCACCAGCGCGGACGGAGCCTCGACCTCGGGGAAGAGCGCCGGTTTCGCATCCATGTCTTCCGTGAGGACAGCCTGGACCTGGTCGTCGGAAACGACCATCATGAAGAAGTGGGCGGTATTCTCCTCATCCTTGATCTCGTAGACTTCCGCTCCCTCGAATTCGACCTTCCGGGCGGTGTAAGCAGTGTTTTCCGTCACGATCTTCTTGAACTCGCCGGATTGGCCGTTCACATTGGCGATCAGCCCGGCGCGATGGTCCGCGGAAACAAATACGACGAACTGGGCGTTCTTGTCGCCCATCTTGATTCCCGCGGACTCGAGCATTTCATCCGGGTCGATCTCGAAGGACTTCAGGATGGAGCCGAACGCCGGCGACCCGAAAAGGGCCTCGAAATTCACATACAGCGCGCCTGCGACATCCGATGGCACATAGGAGGTTACGGGGTCCACGCCAAACGTGGTTATCGTGGCAAAAGCGAGAGCCAGGGAGACGGCTGCCGACTTCAAAGCAAGTTTCATATTCATAGTATCGGTCTTTCTTTGGCTGATAGTTAAACGTTTTCCGGGGCGAATACGCACGGAACACGGCGCAAACACCGCGTGTCCATATTTGTATTATACAGCGGAAATCACAAAAATGCAAGCCCAAAAGCCGAAAAAATCGTATATTTTTCCGAAAATATCGTATTTCCGAATTGTTTTCAGCGTTTTCTGTCGGAATTGTTTCCCGCTTGAAAAGGCATATGACACATACCGGACCCAAAAAAACTTGCGTTCTCACGCACACATGCAAGTCTTACTGGCAAGTTTGAGTAGAGCAAAGAACCAGCTACTCACGCACACACGCAAGTTTCAGTTAAAAGTACCTTGTTTTTAACTGAAACTTGGAAAAAGGAACGACATTTTTGATGATTTACCTCATGATCCGCCGTCTTCCTTTCTTCTCCGCCTTCCTCATTTTCCGCGATTTCGTCCGCTTTCGATTTGACTTTTTCCGCAAACAGGCTATCTTTAATTCAATATGCATTTTTCATGGAAAAAGAACAACGACGCGAAACAAGGAGTCCCGCGATGGAGCAGTCCGCTTTTGTCATGAAGCTGAAACCCGGCGTAATTGAGGAATACAAACGCCGTCACGACGAGATCTGGCCCGAGGTTCTGAAGGCGCACACGCTCGCCGGGATTCGCGATTACTCCATCTTCTACGACCCGGAGACGCTGATGCTCTTCGCCGTGCGCCGTCTGACCGCCAACGAGACCACGGAGACGCTGAAGGAGGAAGCCTGCATCCGCAAGTGGTGGGACTACAATGCCGACCTCATGGAGTGCAAGCCCGACAACGAACCGTGTTCGCGCCCGCTCCGCCTCGTGTTCCACATGGACTGACCTTTCACGCAATCAACCGGAGTACCGATCATGAATAGACGCCATATCGCCGCCGCGGCCGCGCTGTTGCTCGCCGCCGTTTCCGCTCAAGCCCTCGCCGCCGAAGTCCGCGAATGGGAGGACCAGAGCATCAACTACGTGAACACCGAGCCCATGCGCCCGGACTGCATCGTGCCGGAGGGGAAGGACGCCATGCTGCTGAACGGCGACTGGAAGTTCCGTTTCTCCCTCACGCCGGAGACGCGCCCGGCCGATTTCTTCAAGAAAGATTTCGACGTTTCGAAGTGGGACACGATCAAGGTACCGTCCACGTGGGAACTCCAGGGCTACGGCACGCCGCTGTACTCCGGCTGGGAATACCCGTTCAAGGTCGATCCGCCGTTCGTGACGAAGGAACCGCCGCGCGAAAAGACGTCGTTCCTCGAACGCAACCCGGTCGGCTCGTACGTGCGTGAGTTCGACCTGCCGGAAAACTGGCTCCACGAAAGCCAGGTCTTCGTGCGCCTGAACGGCGTGGCGTCGGCGTTCTACCTGTGGATCAACGGCGAAAAGGTCGGCTACGCGGAGGATTCGTTCAGCCCGGACGAGTTCAACATCACGAAGTACCTGACTCCCGGCAGGAACACGATCGCGGTCGAAGTGTACCATTTCTGCGACGGCTCCTACCTGGAGGACCAGGATTTCTTCCGCTTCTCCGGCATCTTCCGCGACGTGGTGCTGTTCCGCACGCCGGACGTCGCCATCCGCGACATCTTCCTCCGCCCGCTGCTCGACAAGTCCGACTACACGACGGGCGTCCTCGACGGCGAGATCACGCTCAGAAACTACGGCAGGATCGACGACGACCGCCGTCTGTACGGGCTCCTGTACGCTCCGGACGGCAAACTCGCCTACAGCTTCTCTCTCCCGTTCCGCCTCGACCCCGGCGAGGAAAAGGTCGTCACGCTGAACGGCATCCGGTTCCCGGACGTGAAGGCATGGACCGCGGAAACGCCGAACCTGTACCGGCTTGACCTCGGGATCGAAAGCGACGTCCACCGCCACAAGCAGGACCTGAGCATGAACATCGGATTCCGCACGGTCGAGATCGGCCCGCGGAACGAGTTGCTGGTGAACGGACGCGAGGTCATCCTGAAGGGCGTGAACCGCCACGAGACGCACCCCGACCTCGGCCGCGCCCTCACGCACGAGGTCATGGAGCAGGACGTCAAGCTCATGAAGGCAAACAACGTCAACACCGTCCGCACCTCGCACTACCCGAACGACCCGTACTGGTACGAACTCTGCGCGAAGTACGGCCTGTACGTGGTCGCCGAGGCCAACATCGAATGCCACGCGCACCAGGTCCTCACCGAAGATCCGAAGTGGACGCAGGCGTACGTCGAGCGCAACCTGAACAACGTTCTCCGCCTCAAGAACAACCCCGCCATCATCTTCTGGAGCCTCGGCAACGAGAACGGCTGGGGCGAGTGCTCCAACCTCGTCGCCGCCTCGAAGGAAGTACAGAAGATCGACGAGACCCGCCTCATCCACGCCTGCGAGCTCGGCTACCGGCCCGGCCTCACCGACATGGGCAGCACCATGTACCCCTCGGTCGATTCCGTGAAGAAGATCGGCAGCGACCAGGAACATGCGAACTGGAACTGGGCCGCCCCCGAAAAGACCCGTGCGAAGACCGGACCGTTCTTCGTCTGCGAGTTCGCGCACAGCATGGGCAACGCCCTCGGCAACTTCAAGGAATACATCGACCTCTTCGAGCAGTACCCGAACCTCATCGGCGGCTGCATCTGGGACTGGGTCGACCAGGACATGCGCGCGGAACGCCAGGAGGACGGCAAGTACAAGGCCGCCCCGTTCACCGGATCCGCCCTCGCGTTCGGCGGCATGTTCGGCGACAACCCAGGCGACGGCAATTTCTGCGACAACGGCGTGATTTTCGCCGACCGCACGAAGAGCGCGAAGCTCCGCGAGGTCAAGCGTGTTTATCAGTATGTCAAGTTTGATCCGCAGACACCCGCGCCGAAGGATTCCAACTATTTCACCGTCCAGCTCACCAACAACTATTTCCACAAGGACCTCGCGAAGCACACGCTCGTGGTCCTCTACGCGGGCGGTCTCCGCGACGGCGAGGACGGCAAACGCATCTGGAGCGCGCATCCGATCCCGACGCTCGCGCCCGGCGAATCCGTCGTCATGAACTGCGCCTATCCGCCGCAGGTCGCCGGAAAGGACGAAGCCCCGGCCATGCTCCTGCTCGTCTTCGACGCCCCGATCAAGTTCGGCACGGCGCGGCTGCTCACCGAGTTCAATTTCCTTCGGGATCCCGACGTGATCGACCTGCTGGACGCAGGCAGGCTCGACGAGTTCGTGGAAGCCGCCGTCGCGACATATTCCGTGGACGGCGCGGCCTATGAGACGCCCGCCCCCGTGAAGAAAGCAAAACAGGCCGCGTCCGCGCTGACCGTGACCGAGGACGGCGCAAACGGCATTACCGTGAAAGGCGATGGATTCGAGGCGGAATTCTGGGACGCCAACCTCGTTTCGCTCCTCTACGACGGAAAAGAAGTCCTGAAATCCGCACCCCAGCCCGAAGACTACCGCGCCCCGGTCGACAACGACAAATGGATCTGGGAAAAGAAGGACGGCCGCGTCGTCAAATCCGCGAAAATCGAATGCGACGCCTCCCGCGACAAGCTCGAATGGGAAGCCGTCGAAGATAAGATCGTCGTCCGCACGGAAAAGGAATACACCATGGACAGCGGCATACAGGCCATCGTTCACACGACCTGGGACATCGCCCGCGACGGCGCAATCACCGTCTCCTCGACCGTGAACTGCGGAAACTCCGCCGATTACACGCTCTACCGCAACGGTTTCGCCTGGGTTCTCGACGGCGCCTACACCCGCGTCTCCTACCTCGGATACGGCCCGCACGAGAACTACCGCGACCGCCGCCATGCCGCCTGGTTCGACCGGTTCAGCACGACCGTGGAGGGCATGATCGAGCCTTATGTAAAGTCCCAGAGCTACGGCAACCGCATCGGCACGCGGAACGTGATCCTGTTCGGCGAGGATGAAGACCTCCCCGCGCTCTCGTTCACCGTCCTCGCGAACATCCCCGGCTCCGGCGACGCCCGCGTGCTCTCCGGCGCGGAGTTCTCCGTTTCCCCGTGGTCCGATCAGGAGATCAATGAATCCTACACGCGCGACCGTCTGCCCGTGCCCGGCGCGAAGACCGTGCTGCATCTGGATTCCCTGGTGTCCGGCCTCGGCGGCGCAAGCTGCGGCCCGGAACCCCTCCCGCAGTACAAGGTCGGCAATCCGGTCTTCAATCTTCGCTACGTGCTCGCGCCGTACAAAGGCAAGCTGAACCGGAAATAATATCCGCCTCAAAAAAACATTTCGCCGGGAGCGTCTCTTTTCGATGCTCCCGGCTTTTTCGTGCCGGAGCAAAGTTCGGCACTGCCTCAGTGAAAGCGCCCGCCACCCCGGCGCGGCTTTCCATTCGGGCGTTTTCCCTCGGTTTTGTTGCCGTGCGATGAGGAGGGTCCGGCATCGCGGTCGCGCCGGAGCATATCGCGCTGTCCGCGGCGTTCGGCGAGGCCCTTGTTGACCCGGATCGGCTGTCCGTCGGGCGTGGTTTCGGCGCAGTACATGGCGCAGCCCATGGTCATGGCGAGCGGGATGAAGTCCTGCACCTGCTTCGGACTCCAATGGTATTTCGCGAGGTAGCCGTCGACCACGCGCATATGGCGCTCCGTGCAGCCGGGGAAATTCGAGATGAAATACGGGATCATGAACTGCTTTTTCCCGGTCGCGGCGTTCACGCGGTCGAAAATGTCCTTGAACCTGTCGAACACGCCCGCCTGCCCCTTCCGCATCAGGCGCAGGACCTCGCCGTCGAGGTGTTCCGGCGCGACGCTGAGCTGGCCGCCGACGTGGTCGCGGATGATCTTTTCTGTCAGGCGCGGCTGGATCAGCGCCAGGTCGAGGCGGATGCCGGAATTGATGAAGACGTGTTTCACGCCGGGGATGCGCCTGATGCGGTCAAGCAGGTCCATGAGCGGCTTTTCATCGGCGTGGTAGTTCGGGCAGATCGAGGGGAAGAGGCACGAGATGCGGCGGCATTTTTTGCACTTTTCCGGGTCGAACGGGCCGTGTCCGTAGATGTTGCCAGCCGCGCCGCCGACGTCGCTGATCGTGCCATGGAAATACGGCTGTTTCGCGAGCTTCTCGATGCCGCGGACGATGCTGTCCGGCGACCTCGAAACGAGGTGGTGATTCTGATGCGACACGAGCCCGCAGAACGCGCATCCGCCGGGGCAGCCGCGCACTACGGGCACGGAGTCGCGGATCACGTCCCACGCCGGGATGCGCTCGGTGTAACTCCAGTGCGGCAGGCCGGTGAACGGCAGTTCGCAGACGTGGTCGAACTCGGCGGTGGTCATGGGCGGGCGCGGCGGTTCGACGAGCAGGATGCGGCCGCGCGTCCATTGGACCAGACGGCGTCCGTTCCACGGGTTCATCTCCGCCTCGACGGTCTTCGTCTGCCGCATGATGGCGTCCTTTTCGGCGGCGACCTCCTCGCAGGACGGCAGCACGACGCACGAATCGTCCGGCGTGAAGGCTTCGCTCTCGCGTCCGCCGAGGTACCGGCATGTGCCGCGGATGCCGTCGAGCGGCTGATTATGTTTGATCCGGTCGAATATCTCGAGCATGGTGAGCTCGCCCATGCCGTAGCACAGCAGATCGGCTTTCGCGTCCACCAGCACGGACGGGCGCATCTTGTCCTGCCAGTAGTCGTAATGCGCCACGCGCCGCAGGCTCGCCTCGACGCCGCCCAGGATCACCGGAAGTCCCGGGAACGCCTGCCGCACGAGCTGGCTGTACACCACGGACGCGTGCGGCGGACACAGCCCCGCCTTCCCGCCCGGCGAATACATATCCTCGTGACGCAGGCGGCGGCCCGCCGTGTAGAGCTTCACCATGGAGTCCATGTTGCCGCTCGCCACGCCGCAGCCGAGCAGAGGCCGCCCGAACGTCTTCACGCTGTCGGGATTTTTCCAGTCCGGCTGCGCCGCGATGCCCACGCGGTATCCGGCGTCCAGCAACACGCGCGCGATGAGCGGCGGCCCGAACGTCGGATGGTCCACGTACGCGTCGCCGGTCACGATCAGGATGTCGATCGCGTCCCAGCCGCGCGCCTCCATTTCCGCACGGGTCATCGGGACGAATGCTGTGAGTTCTTCGCGGGTCATGGTCTCCAGTGGGATGCGGACGGTTCGGATTCAAAAAAAGGC
This sequence comes from Victivallales bacterium, assembly GCA_016285345.1. Classification (GTDB taxonomy): domain Bacteria; phylum Verrucomicrobiota; class Lentisphaeria; order Victivallales; family UBA1829; genus UBA1732. The sequence goes on from JAEEQN010000019.1 coordinate 11,510, forward strand.
GGACGATCGTTTCATAACAAATATACAGCAAAAACGTCAAAATACAATCCCGCCGGAAGGAAAGCGCCGCGTCTTCCCGTCCGCGCGCCCCGTCATATTTATGAAAAAATACGCTGCTGAAGCCGCCTTTTTTCCGTTCCGGGGTTGCCTTTTTCCCGAATACGGTGTATTTTATTTGTTTGTAATGAATTTTTCCACCTGAAAGGTATCCGCTATGCTGACTCTTCTGATCTCCCTGATCACTTCTCTGCTCGTCGGCGCCGTGTCCTACAAGAATCTCGGCCTGCCGACTTCCGCCGTCGTCGTCATGATGATCGCGGTCTTCATCATCGTCCACCTCATCATCTCGCTGCTCCTGCGCGTGCAGTCGAAGAAGATCAACGAAAAACTCCAGGCGCTGATGCTGGAAATCCAGCAGAAGATCCAGGGCATGCAGAACCGCATGATGCACCGGCCCACCGGCAGCCCGAAACAGATGATGCAGATACTGGAGCGCGAACAGCAGGCCGGGCTCGACCGCATGATCGAGGCGCTCGACCTGTACAAGCCGCTGTTCAAGTGGAGCTTCCTCATGAAGCGCCAGGTCAACACCATGAAGATGGCGTTCCTGTTCCAGCAGAAGAAGTTCGACGAGGTCGACGCCCTGCTTCCGAAGTGCATGTTCCTCGACCCGCAGAGCGTGACGATCAAGCTCGTCCGGATGTACAAAAACAACGATCCGAAGCTCGACAAGTTCTTCAAGACCCGCGTGCGCCGGTTCAAGGGCGACAACGCCGTCATCCCGTACGCCGCGTACTCCTGGATGCTCGTGAAGCAGGACCGCGTCGAGGACGCCATCGCCGCGCTCACCGACGCCCGCAAGCAGACCTCGAACGAGGTGTTGGAGAAGAACCGCGAATTTCTGCTGAACGGCAAGGTGAAGCAGTTCTCCAACGCCCCGCTCGCCGAAGCCTGGTACGCCCTCATGCTGGAGGAGCCGAAGATGCCCCGCATCCAGCAGAACGTCCGTTACCGCTGACCGTCCGGCGCGCCCCGGATGCAATAAGCCCGAACTCGCACAGTATTCCGACCGCTGGAGGCCGACATGGAAGAACTCGAATGGAAAGACTCGCTCCTCCGGATCCTCGAAAAGGATTCCCGGTACGATGCCCATGCGTACATCTTCATGAACAGCGCCGTCTCCTACACCGTGAACAAGCTCTCCAAGCAGGGACGTCCGCTCGGCACGCGCCACGTGAGCGGCGCCCAGCTCATCCAGGGCATGCTCGAATACGCGGTCAGCACCTACATGTTTCTTGCGCCGGACATGCTCCGCTACTGGAACCTCCTCAGCGGACGCGACGCCGGCAACATCGTTTACAACCTCATCGAGGAAGGCGTGCTCTCCGCCGGCCCGAACGACCGCATCGAGGATTTCGACTGCGTGCCCGACCTGATCTACGTCACGCAGGAGATCGTGCGACGCAGCTTCGGGAACCGCCCCGCGCCCGCGTCCGATCCCGGCCCGCTTCCGGTCATCGACGTCTGATCCGCGCGGCCGCCCTCCCCGGAAACGGGAGACTTTTCCATGTCTGATACCGCCCTGCCCCTGCTCGACCTCGTCCGCGAACACCGCCTCGCCAACGGCATCCGCGTTTTCCTCTGCCCCATGCCCGGCGTCCGCACGGTCAGCTGCAACGTCTGCGTGAACACCGGCAGCGCGTTCGAGGGGGCCGACCTCGGAAGCGGCCTGTCGCATTTCCTCGAACACATGATGTTCAACGGCACGAAAAGCTATCCCGGCGGTTCGGAGATCGCCGACCGCGTGAACGCCTGCGGCGGCAACCTGAACGCGTTCACCAGCCAGGACCAGACGTTCTACTACATCAATCTCCCCGCCGCGAACGCCGTCGAGGGCTTCCGCATGCTCGCCTCCATGATGCGCGAACCGCTCTTCCCCGAGGACGAATTCGCCCGCGAGAAGGACGTGATCCTGAACGAAAGCCGCATGCGCCTGGACAATCCCCGCCTCGCCGTCTACGAGAACATGCTCGGCGAGCTCTTCCGCGGCAGTCCGTACCGCGTGCCGATCATCGGCTACGACCACATGCTCGAATCCGTCACGCGCGAGCAGATGGCGGCGTACCACAGCAGACGCTACACGCCCGAACGCATGACGTTCTTCGTCGCCGGGCGGTTCGACGCGGACGCCGTGCTCGCGGAACTCCGCGCGAAGCTCGAAGACTGGCGGACCGATTCCTTCGACGACACAGTTCCCGCGCGCCCGTTCAAGCGCTCCGGCCGCCACACGGCCGAGCTGACCTGGAAGGACTCGCTCGCGTATCTGGCGTTCGGCTGGCAGCTGCACGACCTCACGCCGAAAGAAAACGCCGCGCTCCGCGTGCTGGCGTTCCTGCTCGACGACGACTCCGGGCGTGTCTACCGCGCCATGCATATCGAAAACGAGCTCATTTCGAGCTCGTGGGCCGATTATGTGATGTTCCAGGACGGCCAGGGGTTCTTCTTCACGGCGTTCGAGGGCGACCCGGCGAAGCTCGACGCGATGCAGGCTGGATTCCTCGACGTGCTCAATGATTTCAAAAAGCACCCCGTCACGAGACGCGAGATCGAACGCGCACGCGCCGCCGTCGAATGCGAGATCCTCAGCCGCTTCGAAACGCCCTCCGGGTTCGCCGCGCTTGTCTCCGGCGCGGTCCGCATCAACGGCAGCTGCGATCTCCAGTCCATGCTGCGCGACCTCGATTCCGTCACGCCCGACGACGTGATGACGATCCTCCGGACCATGCTCTCGCCCGACGACCTCACATGCGTCCGAATGGCTCCCGCCAATGAGGCAAAGAAGGCCACCAAAAAGAAAGCCGCGCCCGCCCTGCCCCGTCCGGTCGTCGAGACCGCGAAGTCCGGCCAGACCGTTCTGCTCCTGGAGGACCGCACACGGACGATGGCGGAGATCACGCTCGTCCTGCCCTGCGCGGCGGCGTTCGAATCCGCCGAAGAAAGCCTCTTCTCGCGCCTCGTCTCCGAAACGCTGTTCTGCGGCGCGGGCGCTTACGATGAAGTACAGCTCAACGAATATCTCGCCGACTACGCCATCGAAGCCGACTGTACAGCAGGCAACAACTCCATGTTCCTCTCGCTTCAGTTCCCGCTCAAGAGCTTCCGCCGCGCGGTCAGGATCGCCGCGCTCCTCGCGGGCGATCCGAAGTTCCCCGCCGACGCGGTCGAACGCGAAAAAGTGAACTTGATCCGCGAGATCGAAAGCTCGCTGCTCCAGCCCGACACGGTCGCGTTCGCCCGCCTGAAGGAACACCTCTTCGGCGCGGCGCATCCCTACGGACGCAGCCCGGAATCCTCGCTCGCCGCGCTCAAAAAAGCATCCGTAAAAAAACTGAAGGATTTCTACCTCAAACGCGTGCTTTCCGCGCCGTCCGCCTGTCTGGCGTTCTCCGGCGCGATCTCGCAGAAACAGGCACGTGAGGCCGCACAGGAGATATTCTCCGCCGGACATTGGACCGCGCCCGCGCCGAAACGCCCCGCGCCGCCCCCGATGAACAAGCCCGCCGACCTCACGTTCGCGCTGGAACAGCGCAAGCAGGCGGTCGTGACCTGCGGATTCCGTTCGTGCGGCGTGGAGACCGCCGATCCCGCGTGGGACCTGGTGCTGAACGCCGAGAACGGCATGTCCGCGAAGCTGTTCAAGAAGGTGCGCGGCGAAAAAGGCCTCGCATACTGGACCGGATTCGTCCGTATGTACGGATTCGGCGCGGGGGTGTCCGCGTTCGCCGCCTCGACCGCGGACGAAAACGCGCTGGAAGTGCGCGGCCTGCTCCTCGACGAGTTCCGCCGCCTCGCTTCATCCGGGCTTGGCAAGGACGAGTTCGACTGCGCGCTCGCCGCCCAAAAATACGCGTTCGACGCCGCGCCGTCCGGGACGCTCGCGAAACAGTCCGCGCTCGAACAGTTCCTGACCGGGGACGCGCTTCAGCCGTGGACGCGCCGCGAACAGCTCGACAAGCTCACGCGAGCGGAAGTAAACAGCCGTTTGAAACGCGACCTGAAGGACGTGAAACCGTCCACGCTGATCGCGTATGCGAACGGCGTTCCGGCAGGCAAAAAAGCTGCGAAAATAAAGTAAAACGGACGCTTTTTTCCCGTCCGCGCCCCCTTTGCGGAAAAAAACGCAAAAAAAGTCAAAAAAAAGGCCGGACTTCATTTGAAATATCGGCTTTTTGCCTTACAATATATGGTGATGTTCTTTTTCCGGGACATCAACCGCTACTACGTATTTTGAAATTCAAATAACTTTTTTCCGGAGGTTTCACCCATCATGAATGCAAAGTTCCGCATCGTCATCCCCGCGTCCGCCGCGGTCGCCGCAATTCTCCTTACCGCCTGCGCAGACAAACCCGTCCGCGTCCCCGGCGGCACGTTCGTCGAAGAACCCTACACGGGTGAAACCACCACGAAAACCCACACCGTCGTCTCCAACGGCGAAGAGATCACCGACACCGAGGTCATCTTCATCGACGACGAAGTCCCGGTCGGCCCGGTCGAAGAGAAACAGCAGGCCGGTCAGCAGAGCGGCGCTTCGGTTCAGGGCGGCGCGGTTCAGGGCGGCGACGCCTCCGCGCAGCAGGGCGGCACGACTACGCTTCAGCCCGTCGACCAGGAACAGACCGCGAAGAGCAACGCACCCGAAGGATCCGTGGAATACAAGGTCGTGAAGGGCGACACTCTGTGGGGCATCGGCATGGTCTACGGCGTTTCCGTGGCCCGCCTCGCCGAGATCAACGGCATCGACGAAAAGGCTCCGCTGAAGGTCGGCCAGGTCCTCATGATCCCGCCGGACGCCAAGAACGCGGTCGGCAAGCCCGTCGAGAAGAAGCAGGAGAAGAAGCAGGAAACGAAACCCGCGACAACCTCCGCGACCACTACGACCAAGCCCGCCACCGCCACGAAGGCGCAGCCCGTCACGAAGGAAGGCGAATCACTCTACGTCGTGAAGAGCGGCGACAACCTCAGCATGATCGCGTACCGTCACCACGTGAAGCTTGCCGACCTCATCGCGGCGAACAAGGTCGATCCGAAGGCCACGCTCCGCGTCGGTCAGACGCTCGTCATCCCGGCCGCCGGCGCCAAGGCGGCGACGACTACGAAGACTGAAACGACGAAGCCAGCGACCACCACGAAGACCGAGCCCGCTTCCACTACGAAGCCCGCGACCACAACGGCCGCCACGACGACGAAGACCGAGCCCGCCACCACGAAGCCCGCGACCGCCACGACCGCCACGCAGACGAAGGGCGGCGAAGGCACTGGCGGTGTCGTCGAGCCCATCGGCGGCTCCATGAGCGGCTCCGCTTCCGCGTCCGCCTCGACCTCGACGCCCGCGGCGACCACCACCACAAAGCCCGCGTCCAGCTCCGCTTCCTCCGGTCTCGCGTCCGTCTCCGCGCTTGACGACGCCGACGTCATCTCCGTCCAGATCGACTCCGAATCCACGCTCGAAGAGGTCGCGAACATCCACGACCGCAACCTCGAAGACCTGATCCGCCTGAACCCCGAGTTCAAGTCCGGTCAGAAGATCCCCGCCGGAACGGCCGTCAAAATGCCGCTTTTCTGAGCGCAGGCCTCACGAATCCGCGATCCGCAAAATCTTTTGCGGGTCGCTTTTTTTAAGACCGCTTGAAAACGTCTCATGGCTGATTTCCGAGCACAGACGCCCGTCCCCGCCCGCTGGCGAATCGTCTTCGCCGCGGTCCTGGTGCTGGCGTTTTGGATCGCCGGCTGCCAGTTGATGCGGCAGGATGTCCCGGCCCGCTCGCAGAGCGACGGCAATAGCCCGGACGCCAGAATACGCCTTCAGACTGTAGCGGTCTCGTTTTCTTCCGGGAAGCTTGCGCCGAGGGTACTGGTCCTGACCGACCGCCCCAGTCTCTACGAAAAAGAGAACGACGCATATCTTTATCCTGAATTCCAGTTCTTCCAGTACGGGCTTCTTCAGGCCGATCCGGCGTTCCGGTTCCGCCAGTACGGTCTGCATATCTTCGACCCTGCGTCCGTGCCGGGCTGGGGCCTCGGCGGACCGAAGGAAACCATTTCCCGCTTCCCAAAGAAACACCACACAACGGAACCGGAAAAAACGTTCAGACAGAAACTGGAGAAATCTCTCGGCGATTTCCGTTTAGCCCCCGCATTCGATGTGGTCCTGCTGGACTGCACGTTCCCGGAACGCCTTCTTTCCAGGAAACTCAGGCTCTTTTCCCCACTGTTTTTTGACTGCGTGAAAAACAAGCTCATGAACTCAGGCGGCGTTTTTGCCGTCGTCCTGCCGCCTGACCGTCCGGAAGTCTCCGCATGCATCCTTGCATTTCTGCGGAAGTCTTTCGGTAACGCTGGAGCGTTTTGCTTCGGGGACCGTGTCATCCTCGCATCCGGCCTGAACTCCGAACCGGACTTCGACCTGGATAAATTGAACACCACGGCCGAGCTTGCGGGGTATTACTCCGGCACAGGCAACGTACCGGACAATGCCATTTCCCTGATTTTGGAGGAGGATTACTCCGAATCCATTCCGGCCGAACTGCTGGAAGCAGCGGAAAACGTCAGAACCCCCCGCGTCTTCACCCCGTATTGCGCCGTCTTCGCCCGGACGGAGCTCATGCCGGCGATAAAGAAAAATCTGCCGGACGGATTCCCCGTGCGGACGCTTTGCGTTTGTTTTTTTGTCCTCATTCTCGCGGTCTATCCACTTCTGCGGTACTTCATCTCGTGGAAACCTGTGCACAAGCAGGCATTTCGTGCGTTCGAGGACATGTTTTATCTCACGGGATCGCTGTCGCTGTTCCTGATGTTCACGCATGAGATCATGCCGCATTTCGGGATTCAGGCGGCACTGCCAATTGTCATCTGGTGCATTCTCTTCTTTTCCACGAACGCCCGCGCCTATCCGAACCGATTCTGGCTCACAAAGCTGTTCTTTTTCACCGGCGATGACAAGAGAAGACGGTCGCGGACGGGCGGGCTCTCCGTCGGACGAATCCTGCTCGGGTTGCTGACGCCAGTGTTTTTCGGGCTGGCATTCTTTCTGCCGCCGACCGCGCTTCTGACGGAACTTCTGGCGTTTTCGGGAATGTTCTGCGCGGCCATGCTGGTGCGCGCCAGGATGGATGAACCGGTCCAGCCGGGACCGGCGATCCCGTTCGCGTTCCTTCTGGGCGTGGTCGTCTCGCTCGGGATGTTCGCGGTGAGCCTGTGCTTCCCGCCCGGCCCGGCCGTGTTCGCGGCGGTCGTCTGCGCGTACCGCCTCATCCTCCTCGACTGCTGAACTTATTCTATTTCCGCCCGGCGGCGCACAGCCAGCGGTGTTCCGGCTCGAATTCGACCGACACGTCCGCGAATCCCGCTTCAAGCATCAAATCGCGCAGTTCGGCCTGCGTCGGACAGCGCATCTTCAGATGCTCCACGATCGCGAGCTGACGTTCGTTCATCGCGCCGCCCGCCATTTCCAGCGCGGTCATGAACCATCCGCCCGGAACGAGCACGCGCCGTATCTCGCGCAGTCCGGCGGCCTGGTCCGGCCAGAAATACAGGCTCTCGACCGAGAACACCGTGTCGAACGCGCCGTCCCCGAACGGAAGATCGGGCACGCCGCACTGTAAAAAACGCATCCGCCCGGCCTTCACGAAGTCTTCGTTCAGCGCCGTCGCCGTCTCGACCGCGAGCGGGGAGATGTCGCATCCGGTCAGCACGGCCTCGGGATACCGTTCCGCCAGTTCGCGCAGCGCCGCGCCCGCGCCGCATCCCACGTCCAGCATGGAACGTCCGACCGGGATGTGCGCGAATCCCCACGCCCGGAGCGGGCCGTGTTCGCGGTTCATGCGGAGGATCATGTCGCGTCCCGCGTCGCCCGCGGGGCATCCTGCCGTTTCGACGTTCGAGAAATCGGGTTCGGTCATCGTATGCTGTCCCATGTCGGTTGAAAATGAGTTCTGAGGGCAAATAAGATAGAGCCTTTTCGCACGGAATTCAAGAGCGGAAGCGGAAAAACCGTGTTTTTGGCGTGTTTTTTCGGAATCGCATTTGAAAAAACCGCGAAATGTGCTATCTTTTATGGATATATTTTTGTACGCGAACCAAATCCAACAATCATGGAGAACCACAATGGGAAGACAGTATAACAAGCACGAGAAACAGGCCCGCCGCAAACAGTACCTCAAGCGCGTCAAACTCCGCGTGAAAGAGGCGATCAAGGCCGCCAAGAAGAAATAATCCGAGCTCATTTTTTCAACCGGACATCCAGCCATGGCGCAGATTCACCAGACCGCCATCATCGGAAACGACGTCGAGCTTGCCGACTCCGTTTTCGTCGGCCCGTACTGCATCATCGAAGACCACGTGAAGATCGGCGAGAACACCCGCCTGATCGCGCAGTGCCACATCTACTCGAACACCACGATCGGCGCGGGCAACACCATTTTCCCGTTCGCCTCGCTCGGCGGCGCGCCCAACGACATCAGCTACGACCCGTCCCAGGGCGATTCCTTCACCCGGATCGGCGATAATAACATCATCCGCGAGGGCGTGTCCATTCACCGCGGCGCGCATCCCGGCACGGAGACGGTCGTCGGCAGCCACGGATTCTTCATGGGCAACGCCCACATGGCGCACAACACCGTGATCGGCGACCACGTCATCATGGCGCTCGGCGCGCTTGCCGCGGGCTACGTCCAGATCGGCGACCGCGCGTTCATCTCCGGCAACGTCTGCATCCACCAGTTCGTCCGCGTGGGCCGCTTCGCCATGATCTCCGGCGGTTCCGCCATCTCCATGGACCTGCCGCCCTTCATGATCGGCGACGGCCGCAACGGCGGCGTCCGCAGCTTCAACAAGGTCGCCCTGGAGCGCGCCGGATACTCCAGGGAGGACATCCGCACGATCCACAAGATGTACGACATCGCGTTTCGCCGCGGCCTCAATATGAAGAATGCGCTGGAAGAGATCGAAACCACCCTGCCCCAGATCCCGGAAGTCAAGGAATTCGTCGAATTCGTGCGCTCCGCGAAACGCGGCGTCCTGAGCGGGGGCAGCACCCGCCGCGCATAATCAATCGAACGTCCGGCGGGCTTTCCCCGCCGCGAACGTAAAAGATACGGCACGTATCGCCAAAGTGTGATGCGTGCCGCGACTGTTTTTAAATCCCGGAAATGTACAGCTTCCGACTTGTAAAATTAGGAAAAGTGTAGTATATTCTGACTACAAACAGAAACCAGAGATCGGAAAGGCTTCACGATCATGAAAAACAAAGCGGACAATCAGGTAAAATCTCCGGCGGAGGACGATGCGCCACGCGATTCGCTCGTCAGCCGCCTGAGGCCGTTCGCCCTCATCCTTCTGCTGGTATTTCTTCCCATCGCGCTGTTTCACGCGTTCAAGGATTATATGTACGTCTGCCGGATCCCGGCGGGGACCAAGGTCGTCGACCAGTCCATGATCCGTCCGCGCTCGCCTCTGGGGGAATTCATTTACCGTTCGGGCTTGATCGAAAAATGGGATTGCCCCCAGGTCAGGCCATATCTTCTTTACCGGCATTATGTCATCCCGGACGGCGTGGAAACGATCGACAACGGCGCATTCCTGAACTACAGGCATCTGACCTCCATCCGCATCCCGGACAGCGTACGGGAAATCGGACATTGGGCATTCCAGAATTGCACCGCCCTGCGTGAGGTGGACATTTCCGACAAGGTGGAAAAGATCGGATATGAAGCGTTCAGAGACTGCACCGCCCTGGAGAGAATACGGCTCCCCGCCGGGATAGCCGGAAAGGAACCGGGCTTGAATAAGGTGTTCCGGGGATGCACCGCCCTGCAAAAAGTCACGCTCCCAGATGGCATCACGAAGATCGGGGAATCGGCATTTCAGGATTGTTCCGCCCTGTGCGAGATCAACATCCCGGACAGCGTGACCTTGATCGGCGCGCTCGCGTTCCAGGGCTGCAGCAGCCTGCCGCCCGTTACGCTCGGCAAACAGGTCACGGACATCGGCGGCGGAGCGTTCGCCGGGACCGGCTGCCGCCTCACTGTGCCGGACGACCACCCGACGATCCGGCTCGAGGACGGGATTCTTTATTCAAAGGACCATTCCGAGCTCATTTCCTGCGTTTCCGTGCCGGACGGCCCGTGCATTGTGGCTCCGGGGACGTCGGTCATCGGGCGCGGCGCTTTCTTCGGCTGCAAGAACCTGACGGAAATCCGTCTGCCGGATGGACTGGAGATCATTCCCGAAAACACGTTCCGGTTCTGCACCGGGCTGAAGCGCGTCGAACTGCCGGACTCCCTGAAAGAAATAGGCGAAAGGGCGTTTTACGCCTGCTTCGAGCTGGAGGAGATCGCGATCCCGCCGAACGTGACGGATGTGGAGGATGGCGCGTTCATCGAGTGCAGAGCCCTGAAACGCGCCGTACTTTCGCCGAAAATGGGCAGGATCCCGCAGGAAATGTTCTCCCACTGCCGAAGCATGACGGAGGTCGTGATCCCGGAGGGCATCACGAAGATTGATGACTTAGCGTTTGGACACTGCGCCGCTTTGAAACACGTAACATTCCCGAACAGCCTGGAAACCATCTCCCCGGGCGCTTTCCCTTATCCGAACTTTCTCAATTCCCTGGATCAGGAAACCAAGGAACGGATCGATCAACTGACCCCGAAGCCGCCTCCGGGCACTCGGCGCATGCGGGAATGAGCGGTATCCACCTCCCCTGCCGTACTCATTCAAAACAACCGGGGAACACGGCGATAAACAACACGATCAGCAAACCGGAGTAGATGAAGCAGGGGATGAGATAGATCATGCTGATGTTACGGACGATCCTGAACCCGTGCGTCCTGCGGAAATCGGGCGCATAAAGCGCCGCCAGCGTAATAATGAACCACAAAATCTCAAGGAACGGATAGAAGAGAAAGAAGACCACCTGACCGGCCGTTCTGTCGACGCTGCCGGCAAAAAAAAGCATTCCCCATCGGATCACAAGTTCATGGAGAAGGATCAGGACGATCATAGCCTTCAGCGTCTGCCGTATGGACTGGTTCCGGAGCGGCCATCTCCGGACACGATGCCGGAGTCTCAGCAGGGCAACGAGGGAGCAGACGCCGAAGATGCCGAAAAAACCGTACACGATATAAATCACGGGGCTCTCATCTTTTCTCGGCTCCGCCGCCATATCTTCGACAGCGCCTTTCAGACATTCCGTTTTCATTTCCCGGATGGTATCCTCGTCTCCCCGTTCCAGCATCGCCTCCAGTTTGTCCATGTTCAGCCCGGTTCCCAACGTCATGTTCTGCCGTTCGTTCCCCGTTCTGATCCATTCCAGGGCTTTTTCCTTGCTTGCCTCGACGCCGTCGCCGGTCGCATAGCGGAGCGCGAGCACATACGGGGCTTCGTCATGTCTCCGGTCGGCGGCCTGAAGGAACCATTTCATGGATTCCTCATCGTTTTTCCCGATGCCGTCGTCCTGCCAAAAGCAGACGCCGAGGTTGAACAGAGCCACCCGGGATTCATATGGATCGCTGCTTTTCGCAGCTTTGGCGAAGTATTCCACCGCCGACTGATAATCTTTCGCCCTGTACGCGGCGCGCCCTTTTTCCAGATCGCTCCTGCACCCGGTGAAAAACGCCACGCTCAAACAAACGGCGGCGAGGCAAACGAACAATTTGCGGACGATTCGTGACGACATGGGGCTATTCCTTTCGTGTATTGCTGGAAGCTGGAAGGATTCGTCAAGTTATAGGAAAGATACACCTTCTTTGGTGATATTGCAAGCGCGGACGGAAAGGACCTCAGCGGACTTTCAGGATCCCTTTCAGGTCTGTCAGCCACTTCAGCCGGTCTTTCTCTTTGGAAGGACCGATGGGCCGGAGAGACTGTCCCGCGATGATCGTTTCGACCTCCTCCGGCGTTTTAGAACGGATCGTTCCGTCCGAATACAGAATCAGCATATAACGGTCTTTATCCTTATAATGGGAATGGATGCAGGAACACAGGACGAGCGGAAACGCCTCGATTTTCCGTTCCGGCGTCTCGCCTGAGTCAAGTTTGGCTTCGTATATGAAAAACTCCGCAAGATCGGCGACGGAGACCGGAAACACCTGATACGCCTGTCCGTCTTTCGGGCAGGCAAAACAGTCTTCCGCGGAGCTTGACCCGATTTTCAGCCCAAGCGCGGCGAGGTCCTGTTCCCGAATCAGATCGAAAACCGTCATGCCGGGCGGGATTTCCTTTTTTTCCTCCCCGGTCCGGACGTACCGTTCCGAGCCCGCATGGAGAATCATCCCAATACATTTGAGATTTTCAATGCATCGGCTGTATGCGCCCGTCGTATTCATCCATCGGGATTGATCGCAATTCACCATGACAATGGACAGGAAAAACAGGAGCAGAATGCCCCCGGCAATCATCGAAAACGTCTTCCATGACATGTTCAGGTCCTTTCGTGTATTGCTGGAAGCTGGAAGGATTCGTCAAGTTATAGGAACTATACACCATGACGGGAATAAATGCAAACGAAAAGAGTTACAAAAAAAAAGGTCTTATAGGACCTATAGGACCTATTATCAAAGGGCGTCGGACAGGCTCAGAACTGGAATTCGCCCTGGACGGTGTCGGGCGGGTTCAGGATGGAGCGGACGGGCTCGAAGGTCTTGCGGTGGAGCGGGCACGGGCCGTATTTGCGGATGAGGTCCGTGTGGAGTCTGGTGCAGTAGCCCTTGTGGACTTCAAACCGATACTGCGGATACTGTTTCGCCGCCTCCATCATGAAGAGGTCGCGGGAGGTCTTGGCGAGGATGCTCGCGGCGGCGATGCTGGCGGACTTCGCGTCGCCCTTCACGATGTTCTCCGAGGGGACGGGCAGGCCCTGCACCGGATTGCCGTCGACGAGCACGAAATCGGCGGGACGCGGCAGACCCAGGACGGCGCGGCGCATGGCGAGCCAGGTGGCGCGGAGGATGTCCGTGCGGTCGATCTCGTCCTGGTCGACCATGGCGACCGAGGTGAGCGCGGAGGGTTCGGCTAAAATCGCCTCGCGCAGCTCCATGCGCTGTTTGTGCGTGAGCTGTTTGGAGTCGTTGACTCCGGCGGGGATACGGCTCCTGTCCGTGAAAATGACCGCCGAGGCGCAGACCGGCCCGGCGCAGCAGCCGCGTCCGGCCTCGTCAACCCCGGCGATAAAAGAAAACTCCCCGTCCCACTTGAGTTCGTGGACGAGGAGTTCGGAATTACCGGGAAGATAATCCATGCGGAAAGCAGGATTATTTCGCGGCTTCGGCGGACGCCGCGGGTCCGAAGTACTTTTTCTCTTTGACGCGGGCGGCTTTGCCGATCTTGTCGCGCAGGTAGTAGAGTTTCGCGCGGCGGACATGGCCGTGACGTTCCACGGTGATCGCGTCGATGCGCGGGCTGTGGATCGGGAACACGCGTTCGACGCCGTAGCCGTTCTGGAAGCGGCGGACGGTGAAGGTTTCGCGGATGCCGGAATTCTTGCGCGCGATGACGACGCCGGTGAAATTCTGGATGCGTTCGGTGGTGCCTTCAATGATCTTGGTGGAAACCTTGACGGTGTCCCCGATATTGAAGTCGGGCACAGAAGCCTTGCACTGCGCCTTTTCGATCTTGTCAATGATGCTCATGGTTGTTACCTCCATATGTTAATTTTTGTCGTTGATCAGGTCCGGACGGACAAGGAGCGTCGTGTTCATGGATTCGGCGCGGCGCCATTGTCCGATTCTGGCATGGTCCCCGGACAGGAGCACGTCCGGGACCCTCATGCCTTGAAATTCGACGGGCTGGGTGTACTGCGGATACTCGAGCAGGCCGTTCTCGAACGACTCCTGCACGGCGGATTCGTCGTCGCCGAGCACGCCCGGCAGCAGCCGGACGATCGCGTCGACCATGACCATGGCCGCCAGGTTGCCGTTCGTGAGGATGTAGTCCCCGATGGACAGCTCCATGTCGACCAGCAGGTCGCGGACGCGCTGATCGACGCCTTCGTAGTGTCCGCAGATGAAGATCAAGTGGTGTTCGCCGGAGAGCGCGTGGGCCGTCTTCTGCGTGAAGCGGCCGCCCGCGGGCCCGGTCAGGATGACCTTCGTCCCGTCCTGTTTCAAAGAACTCACCGCTTCGAAAAGCGGTTCAACTTTCATCAGCATCCCGGGTCCGCCGCCGAACGGTTTGTCGTCGACGGTCTTTCTCCGGTCGTGCGTAAAATCGCGAAGGTCGACCGCACGGATTTCGACCTTGTTTTCCCGCATCGCCCGGCCGGTGATGCTGCTCGCCAGCGGGCCGAAGAATATCTCGGGAAACAGTGTGATGATGTCGATTCGCAGCGCCACGTCAGGCTCCTGCCGCCTCGACCTCATCGTCCAGGACCTCGACGCTCACGCGGCCTTTCGTGCGTCCGGCGGCGCCGGAGACGAGAGCGCGAAGCGCCATGATCGTTTTGCCGCTTTTGCCGATGATCTTGCCCCGGTCGCCCGGGCGGCACGTGATCTGGATCACGCTTCCGTTCTCGGCGGAAGCCGTGCGGACCTTCACTTCGTCGGGGTAGTCCACGAGCTTCTTCGAGATGTACAGCACGAAATCTTCGAGGTTCTGCTGCGAAGACGGATCAGCGGTTGTTCTGGCTGCCGGCGCGGAGGTCCTGGCTTCCGCCTCTTCCTTCCCGCCGAACAGTTTGCCGAAAATATCAAAAATAGACACGGCAGTTCTCCCGTGTTGCACGGGCGGAGGTCGGACTTACGCCTTCTCCTCGCCCTTCTTGAACGTCTTTTTCTTCGTGTAGGGATCGGGCTGGCCGTACTGCTTGGACTTGCCGGCTTTCGCGCGGTCGTAGATATCCTTCACGGTCTCGCTCATGATCGCGCCGTTGCCGACCCAGTATTCGAGGCGGGCGACGTCGAGTTTTTCATCGCTGCGGCGGGGATCGTAGTAGCCGAGTTCTTCCAGCATGCGGCCGTCGCGCTGCGCACGGATGTCGCAGACGACGATACGGAAGCTGATCCAGTTCTTTCCGCCAGTTCGTTTCAGTCTGATCTTTACCATAACGGTTTTTCCTTTGTCTTTACCAGTGGGTTCGACTGCGTCGTTCGACGCTCACGCTTTGTTCGCTTACCGCACTGCGCGTGACTCAATGCGATATAAAAGTCAATTAATATACAGCCTCTTCCCGCTTTTTTCAAATCATTTTTCCCATTTCTTTCAGCCTTTTTTGCGTTTTTTGCACATTCTGACAGCGTTCCCGCGTCAGAACCAGGCGGAGAGAATCGCGCCCGCGACGGCCGCACCGAGCAGGAGCGCCGTGGTCGGCACCTTCGTTTTCAGCATCAGCACGATCGTAGCGCCGCAGATCAGGACGCCCGCCGGGGAAACGCGGAAGCCTTCGGGCAGGACGGGGCGAGCGAGCCTGAACAGCGCACCGAACGCCTCCCACGGGATCGTCTGCGTGAAGACCGACATCCCGAGGAAGATGGTCACGGCGAACATGATGAGCGCCACGGCCGCCAGACGCGTCCCCTTCAGCATGCCTTTCACGAGGAACGTGTCCTTCCAGCGGTTGATGCCCGCCGCCGCGGAGCACCCGATCAGGATCGTCGGCACGATCAGCCCCAGCGACGCCGCCAGCGCCCCGAAAAAGCCTTCGTTCACGTACCCGACGTACGTCGCGGTATTCAGGCCAACCGGGCCCGGCGTGACCTGCGCCACGGAGCAGAGGTTGCCGAATTCGCTCATTGTGAGGACCTGTTCCTGATCGACGTATTCCGCCGTAAGCAGCGGGATCAGCATGTAGCCGCCGCCGAAACACAGCACGGAGAACTTGCAGAACTGGAAGAAGAGGATGATGCAGTGGTTCATTTGCTGTCCTCCCCGTTCTTGTGGGATTCGGAAGCGGATTCAGCGGAGACTTTTGAAGACTCTCCATTCGACTGTTCCGCCTGCGTCAGACGGCGCGTCTGCCACCACACGTAGCACCAGCCGAACGGCACGGCGGCGAGGATCAGGAGCGCGGGGCTCACCTTCATGATCGCGAGCACGAAGAAGATCAGCACCACGGCGATTTCCAGACGGCTTTTCACGGTCCGGCGGAACATCCGGCATCCGGTGACGAGGATCATGCCCGTCACGGCCGCGCGGATCCCGGCGAAGACGCCGAGCAGATAACGGTTTTTCGGGTCGAGGTGGGGGAAGAGCGAGGCGATGACGAGGATGACGGTGAAGGGCGGCGTGACGGCTCCCGCGGCGGCGGCGATCGCGCCCGGCACGCCTGCGATCTTCATGCCGATGTACACGGCGGAATTGATCGCGATGATGCCGGGGACCGTCTGCGTGAGCGCGGTCATATCCAGCAGCTCCTCGCGCGTCAGAAGTTTATGCCTGACGACGAATATCTCCTCGATGACGGGGAGCATGGCAAGGCCGCCGCCGACCACGAGCGCGGTGATGCGGAAAAACGAGCAGTAGAGCAGCAGGAGGCGTCTGGCCCTGGAAAGCGTCTGGATCTCCATGCCCTGCCCCCTCCCCCGTCTCAGAGCTTCACCCCGAACAGACGTTCCGCGTTCTTGTAGAAAATCTGCTCGAACTGGTCTTCGGTCAGGTCCAGCGTGCGCGCCTCGGCGATGCCGTCGCGGTGGGACAGCGCGGGATAGTCGGTCGCCCAGAGGACGCGGTCGACGCCGTGCGCCAGGATGATCCGTTTCACCTCGTGCGGCGGCAGGCGGAAGAACGTGCTGGAGGTATCGAACCAGACGTCGCGCCCGACGAGGTATTTCCACGCCTCATCCCATTCGCAGTAGCCGCCCATGTGCGCCGCGATGATGTTTTTGAGGTGCGGGAAGTGGTCCAGCACGTTCGCGAGGCGTTTCGGCGAGGAATAGTCGCTGGTGGCGTCGCCGACGTGGAACAGGATCGGCATGTCAGGCGGGATCAGCTCGTACAGGCGCATCATGCGCGGTTCGTCGATGTAGAGCTTCTGGAAATCCGGGTGGAACTTCAGGCCGGTCAGCCCGATCTCCTTCATGCGCGCGAGTTCGCCCTTGAGGTCCGCATAGTCGGGATGGAGCGAGCCGAGGCAGATGACCTTCGGACTGAGCAGAGACGCCAGATAATTGTTGAGATTTTGAACCTGGTCTGGCCGTGTGGCGGAAGCGAGGAACACCGCCTTGTCGATATGGGCGTCCTCAAGCGATTCGTGCAGATCGGCGACCGTGCCTTTTCTGCGCCACGGCTCGTGATAGTACGATTCGAGGGAAGCGACGACCTTCGGGGCGACGCTGTCGGGGAACACATGGCAATGGACGTCAAAGTATTTCACGGCTCTCTCCAGGACAAGGCATCCGGATACAAAAATGGCATCCCCAACGGGATTCGAACCCGTGTTACCAGGATGAAAACCTGGTGTCCTAGGCCTCTAGACGATAGGGACGCACGCTTAGAAAAAAAGTATGTATTTAAAATAGCATGCCGAACGATTTTTTCAAGCGGGAAACATGTTTTTTTTCGATTTTTCCCGGTTTTCACGCAGTCGTATGCGTTCCTTCTCCGCGATGACTCTTCGCGTGAACGCGATTCCGCAGGGCCGCAAGGCGTTTCCTGCGGCGTTTTTCGACCTGGATGCGGTACCCGATGACCATTTTCTTCACGGCGTAATACGTGATCGGGGTGAGGACGACCGCCATGACCGCGCCGCCGACGAAGAACGCGATCGTCAGGTCGCCCGCAAGGCTCTTTGCGGCATCGACGAACTCGGAAAAATCCGACGCGTTCACAATGCCCTTGAGCTTATCCTTGATGTCCCCGTAAGAGAGGTCAAGTCCGATCAGCTTCGCCCCGGCGTAGCACTGCACGGGATAGATAAAGAACACCGTGATCTGGTTCGTGATGAACGTGCCGAGGACGGCCCCGATCTTGCTGCCCTTCAGCAGAAACGCCGCCGGGATGGAGCAGATGAGCTGGCCGCCGATGGGGATGAGGCAACCGAAGAACATGCCGATGCTCCAGCCGCGCGCGATATACTCGGGCGAAGCCTTTTCGCGGACGATTTTCAGGTAGAACTTCCTCCACTTCTTTTTGAACCACTGACCGGTGCTCATCCCGAAACAATCCTTCTCCGAATCAGATATTGATATAGAACTTCCGCATTTCGGGGGCGCGCTGAGCGATGTTGACGAGGTGGTCGCCGATGCGCTCGAGTTCCCAGAGCATTTCGATGAAGATCACGCTGGCGTCGACGGCGCACTCGCCCTTGTTGCGGCGTTCCACGTGGACCTGTTCGTACTGCTTGGCCAGCTCGTTGATCTCGCGTTCGTTGGCCTCGGCGTCGCTGGCGACGTGCGCGGCCTCCCGCTGCTGTTCGCGGGCCTGCTCCGCCATCATGGCCTTGATGTTCTTCTCGTACTTGTGCGCGAGTTTGTTCAGTTTGCGTTCGCCCTCGATCGCCGACCGGATGCCCGCCTCGTTTTCTTCGTTTTTGTGCGAAAGCGCGAGCATGACGTTGTCGGCCTGCGAGGAAAGGAGCTCCCACAGGGAATTGAGGTTGTCCTGCGCGACGTCGGAGAGCTTGGTGTCGACCTTGGAAAGACGTTTCGTGAGGCGCATGATGTTTGCCGTGTGGTCGGCGATGCGTTCGGCGTCGTTGGTGCAGTGCATGAGCAGCGGGATCAGGTTGGACTGCGGATTGGACAGGTGCTGGCGCGTGATCTGGACAAGGTAGTTCGTGATGTCGGACTGCATCTTGTCAACCTGCTGTTCGTCGGCCTCAAGCTGTTCGAACTCCTTTTCGTCGACATGCGCGGCGCGGAAATGATGATTGACCGCGCGGTCGATCATGCTCCAGGAGAGTTCGACCATCCTGCGGATCTCGATGATGGACTGTTCGATAGCCATGGCGGGCGTACGGAGGAGCAGGGGTTCCAGCGTGCGCGTGCTGACCGGCTTGGTCCTGTCGCCCGGGATGAGCGTTTCGCAGAGGTGCGCGAACGGCTTCAGCATGGGCATGATGGCGAGAACCGTGAGGACGTTGAAGATCGTGTGCGCCATGGCGATGTGGCGTTCCAGGTTCTGCGGCACGGCGGCGAACGCGTCGCCCGGCGTGATGGCGTTCACGATGTACAGGAAGAACGGCGTCCTCTGCGCGCCCACGGGGATATAGAGCAGAACGACCATCAGGACCGCGCCGAAGAAGTTGAAGAGGAAGTGCGCGAGCGCGGCCTGCTTCGCCACACGGTTGGCAGTGAGTGAAACAAGCCACGCGTTAACCGTAGTGCCGATGTTCGTGCCGATCAGGAGCGGGACCGCGGTATAGAAGTTGACGAGCCCGGCCGCGGACAGCGCCAGAATGATGCCGATGACCGCCGAACTGGCATGAACGATAAAGACCGCGACCATGCCGATCCCGATCGCGCCGAGGATCGGCAGAAGCGGCATGAACCCGTCGGGCGTCTTCGGCGCGCAGTCGATCAGGGAGAAGAGGTGGAGGAAGGACGGGAACGTGCCGAGGATGCTCATCTGCGTGCTCATCATGTTCATGCCGAAGAAAAGCATGCCGAACCCGAAGATGGCGTTGCCCCAACCACGTATATTACGTTTTTTGGAGAAGGTGAGAATCAACCCCAATGTAATGGCGGGCAATGAAATACCGCTGAGATTGAACGAAATCAGCTGCGCGGTTACTGTCGTGCCGATATTCGCGCCGAAGATGATGCCGATTGCCTGCACCAGGTTCAGCAGACCGGCGTTGATGAAGCCGAGCACCATGATGGTTGTAGCAGAGCTGGACTGGATGACCGCGGTGACAAACGCGCCGGCGATCACGCCCAGGACCGAGTTTTTCGAGAAGAACTGGAGTACGTGCTGCATCTTCTCGCCCGCGATGTTCTGGAGGCCGCGGCTCAGTCGCAACACACCGAAGATCAGGAACGCGATGCCGCCGATCATGCTCATGGACACGGAGAACATGTCGATGCCGAGCATACGGGCGTCGAGCGCCCGGATATAAATGTTATGCGCCGGGTCGGCGACCTCGATTGAGAAATGGTATTCGCCGGTCTCGCCGCCGAGCCGGACGAACGTCTGCGCGAGGCCGTTCTTGTCGGTGCGGACTTCCGGCGTGAGGACTTTCGGCTGGGACTTGCTGCGCGGGGCGGACTTGACGCTGAAGAAGACCGGGGCGTTCTCGACGGGATTGCCGTCCGCGTCGACGACCTTGATCACGAGCGGTTCGCCCATGACCTCGTTCGTCATACCCTGCCGTTCGGCGTTTTCGATCTTCGCGCCCACGGTCATGCGGACAAGGACGGACTTGTCCGGATCGTTCAGCGGCGTGATCTTGACGTAGTTGTCGCCGACCTTGTGGCCTGCCTTGACCTTCGCGCGGACCACGCCGACGACGTCGGTCTCTTCCGAAATCTGCGTAATCTCCAAATCGGATCCTTCGGCGGCCTCAAACTTCACAGGTTCCCCGGCAAGAAGACGCTGTTTGCCCGAGCCGGAAGAATCGTCGTCCGACACGCCGCGCACTTCCACGCGCACGTCGCGTTCGAATTCCTCTCCGGGAACGGTGCTTTGATCGGTGCCGTAGACGACGTCGAGACGACCGATCTTGTGAGAACCTTCGGATGAGCCGTCGCACGCGGAGAAAACCGCGACCAGAACACACGACAGCAGAAGAGAAACGATGCCGGATGCAAATCTCATATAGGACCTTCAGCTGGATTGAAATTCCAAATAATATAACACTCTTCATGGCAAAAATCAAGTATCGCCTTGAAAATGGAAGAAAGAAGTATTATATTATTTCCGAATTACGGTTCTTCCGTCCGGCACAGCCCGGCTTCCGGACGGAGCAAAAAACCGGATTCGCCCGTCGGTCGGGAACGCCGTTTTCGCGAACGGCCGTTTGCAAACACATGACGGGGAAAGCACTGCCGCAGCAAAGGAATGTCCGTGTTATGGAAACACTGAAACATTTGTTCGCCAATATCATCTATCCGCTTGCGGCGTTCGCCGTCTCCCTGATTCTGACACGCGTTTGCATCACGGTTCTGCCTCATTTGGGGTACATGGACATGCCGAAAGGCAGGCATATTCACAAGAAACCTGCCCCCCGCGCGGGCGGGATCGGATTCATCCTCGCGTTCTGGTTCTCCATCATGCTCTATGCGGGAAAGCTCTGCGGCGGAGACCTCGCGAAACTTGCAGACCAGAACGTCGGCCAGTTCCTGATCGCCCTGGGCGGCGCGTCCGTTATCCTTTTCTTCACCGGACTGTACGACGACCGGTTCGACATGCCGAGCGCAATCAAGCTCCTGTTCCATATCGTGGCGGGCATCACGCTGTTTTTTCTGGGCGGAGGCATCCGTACGATTTTCGACTACACGCTTCCCTGGTATTTCGCGCTGGCCGTAACGGTCTGCTGGACGATCGGAATCGTGAACGCGTTCAACCTGATCGACGGTCTGGACGGGCTCGCCGCCGGACTGGCATCCATTTCCTCCCTCTGCATCGCCGCATGGATCCTGATCAGCGGCGGAAACCTGCCGATGGTGATCCTGCTCTTCACGTTCTGCGGGGCCTGCCTCGGATTCCTGGTTTTCAACTTCTCCCCGGCGCGCATCTTCATGGGCGACACGGGCAGCATGTTCCTCGGCCTCTTCTTCGCCATGACGAGCATGGACCAGTGTTCGCGGCCCGCCGTCACAGTCGCCGCCCTGCTGGTGCCCCTGGTCGCCATCGGCGTGCCGATCTTCGACGTGATCCTGGCGATCTGGCGGCGAAGCGTGAGACGGTTCAGCGTTCTCTTGCTGAAAGAAAACCTCGACGACGCCGAAGCTGTGACCGAGCTGGAACACGGCATCGACGCCACCGGACGGATCGAGATCGAATCCGTGCTCCGGAACGGAAACGGCGTGATGGACCCGGACCAGGACCATCTGCACCACCGGATCCTGCGCGAATCCCACAACAGGACCAGCCGGGCAGTCCTGCTGATATACGCGATCTCCATCGTCTTCTCGCTCGGAGCCATCGCACTGACGTTCATCGGACAGAACATGCCCGCGCTCGCTTTCCTGCTGGTCATCATCGGGGTGTTCTTCACGCTCCGCCTCGCGAACATCGAACTCCTTGCATCCATGAGCGTCGTGACACAGGGCGTCCGCTTCCCTCGGAAGTCATTCATCCTCACGGCCGCGCATCCGCTGATCGACTTCCTCATGGTGGCGGTCTCGTTTTTCCTGATCTATGCGCTTCTGCAGAGACCGGTCCGGGCGACCTATAACATTTATATGTTCCTCATTCTGGTTGTGCCTTATTTCCTGGTCCTGATCTTCTCCGGCATCTACCGCACGTACTGGCTCCGCGCCGGCATCGAACGCTATTTCCGTCTGATGAAGCTCCTTGTCCTGGCCGCTTGCATCTCCTTCATCCTCCTGAACATCTTCGCCATGAAAGGCTGGGTCCTCGACGGCATCTCCAAACGCATGGCGATAATCATCTTCCTGCTTCAGACGTCCCTCGCATTCGCCTCCATCATCACGGAACGGTTCCTGCTTCATTTCTTCGAGGCCTTCGCCATCCGGTCCTACTACCTGAAAAATTCGCCGGAAGCCGGACAGCATAATACCATCATCTATGGCGGCGGCCTGGGCTGCCGCATGTACATCAACAGCCTGTACAGCAGCCGCCACCTCTCCTGCCCGTTCCACATCCTCGGCATCGTGGACGAGGACCCGTCGTTGCAGAAACTGAACGTCTATGGGTTCCGTGTGCTCGGCACCAGCGACGATCTTGAGACGCTCTACAAGAAAAAACCTTTCGACACCATTGTTTTCACTACGGTCAACATCACAGACAAATCCATCGACAAGGTCCGCACGTTCGCCCGGGCACACAACGTCCGGATGACGATGTTCCTGTCCCAGGAATACCCCGCCAACCTGGAACTCTTCGAGATGCTCCAGAGCAAGGCGATCAACCCATTTACAGAGGATAATCCGGACGATCCCGGACTCGGAATATGACGTTTCACGAAATCGGAGAAAACCTGGAGCAGTATTTCATTGAGATCATCCAGGAAAAACGCCGCGGTTCATTCGACCGCGTCACGTACGGTTTTCTGTTCATGGCCTCGCGCTTCTACCGCCGCGCCGTCCAGTTCAGGCTCTGGCTCTACGAAAACCGCGTAATCCGCAACCACTCCATCGGCTGCCTCGTGGTCAGCATCGGCAACCTCACGTGCGGCGGCACGGGCAAGACCCCGGTCGTCGAGATCTTCGCAAAGACGCTGAGCAGAAAAGGACGCCGCGTGGCCGTCCTGAGCCGGGGATACCGCAGCCGCGACA
This sequence comes from Victivallales bacterium, assembly GCA_016285345.1. Classification (GTDB taxonomy): domain Bacteria; phylum Verrucomicrobiota; class Lentisphaeria; order Victivallales; family UBA1829; genus UBA1732. The sequence goes on from JAEEQN010000019.1 coordinate 34,897, forward strand.
ACCGCTCGTTTCTGCAAAAACTCCGCGGCAAATTCTCCTCCCGCCGCATGGTCATCCCCCCGCGCGTCGTCTCCGACGGCCACAACCTGCTCCTGAACTCGCTTTCCGCGGGCGACGAGCCGTACATGCTCGCGACGAACCTGAAGGACGTGGTCGTGCTGGTCGACAAGGACCGCGTGAAATCCGGCCTCTACGCCATCGAGGAATATCACACCGACACGCTCATCCTCGACGACGGGTTCCAGTATCTCGGGCTGCGTCCCCACCTGAACATCCTGCTCGTGGACTCCACCTGCCCCTTCGGCAACCATCACGTCCTGCCGCGCGGACTCCTCCGCGAGCCGATCAAGAACATCCGCCGCGCCGACTATATCTTCCTCACGAAATCCGACGCCTCGCCGCGTCTGCGCCACCTGAAGGACTTCATGCGACGCCACAACCGCCGCGCCGAGATCATCGAGTGCTGCCACCGCCCGAAATACCTGGAGGACGTGTTCGACCGCGGCGTCCGGTTCCCGCTCAGCATGCTCGACGGACTGAAGATTGCCTCTCTCTCCGCCATCGCGAACCCCGCCAGCTTCAACGCGTTCCTGACGCAGCACGGCGGCGAGATCGTGCTCGAACGCCATTTCGCCGACCACCACCGCTACAGCCAGCAGGAGATGATCGACTTCGTGAACAGCGCCAAGGCCGCCGGAGCCGAGTACATCCTGACCACGGAAAAGGATGCCGTCCGCATGCCGCGCCTCGACCGCCGCGACCTCCCGTTCCTCTTCCTCCGCATCGAGATCGACATCCTCAGCGGCCAGGAAAACTTCGACCAGTGCATCACGCGCATCTGCTTCCTGTGAACGGAACGCGATCTCAACAGAAAAAATTCCGGAAAAGCAAAAAAGCGGTTTTTCCGGCGCTTTCCTATACTTTCTATAATGAAATTGCTTGATTTTTTAGGAAAAACCTGTATATTAAATGGTTATTCTCCTCAATCGACATAAAAAAAACACGCTAGAAAAAACGCAAAACAACTGCTAGAAAGGATTTCGCATGAAGAAATCTTCCGCGAAAAAGTACGTCTACCTGTTCGGAAAAGGCATGAGCGACGGCGACGCTTCCATGAATGAACTGCTCGGCGGCAAAGGCGCCAATCTCGCCGAAATGGCCAAGCTCGGCCTCCCGGTCCCTGCCGGATTCACCATCACCACCGAATGCTGCGTCGATTATTTCGCGAACGGCCAGAAGAATCCCGCCGGCCTCGACGCCCAGGTCAAGACCGCTCTCGCGCAGGTCGAAAAAGTCATGAAGATGAAGTACGGCGACAAGGACAACCCGCTGCTCGTCTCCTGCCGTTCCGGCGCACGCAAGTCCATGCCCGGCATGATGGAGACCGTCCTGAACGTCGGTCTCGCCACCAGCACGATCCCCGGCCTCGTGAAGCGCACGGGCGGAAATGAACGCTTCGTCTACGACGCCTACCGCCGCCTCATCATGATGTACTCCGACGTCGTCATGGAAAAGGCCGAAGGCATCGAACCCGCCGAAGGCTGCGCCATCCGCAAGCAGCTCGACGCCATGCTCGACGACCTGAAGAAGGACAAAGGCTACAAGACCGACACCGACCTCTCCGTCGCCGACCTGAAGAAACTCTGCAAGGACTTCAAAGTCCGCATCAAGAAAGTCCTCAAGCGCGAATTCCCCGACGATCCCATGCTTCAGCTTCAGGGCGCGATCGGCGCAGTCTTCAAGAGCTGGAACGGCAAAAAGGCCGTCTCCTACCGCCGCATCGAGGGCATTCCGGACGACTGGGGCACCGCCGTCAACGTCCAGAGCATGGTCTTCGGCAACATGGGCGACACCTCCGCCACCGGCGTCGCGTTCACTCGCGACCCCGCCACCGGCGACAACAAGTTCTACGGCGAATGGCTCATCAACGCCCAGGGCGAAGACGTCGTCGCCGGCACCCGCACCCCGTTCCCGCTGAACAAGGAGACCAAGAACGAGCAGAACAAGCACCTGGCCTCCATGGAAGAGATGCTCCCGAAGACCTACAAGGAACTCGTCGGCATCCGCAACAAGCTCGAGCACCACTACCACGACATGCTCGATATCGAGTTCACCATCCAGGACAAGCAGCTCTTCATGCTCCAGTGCCGCGTCGGCAAGCGCACCGGCACCGCCGCGCTCAACATGGCGATGGACATGCTCAAGGAAAAGCTCATCGACGAGAAGACCGCCGTCATGCGCGTCGCCCCGTCCCAGCTCGACGAACTCCTCCACCCGATCCTCGACCAGAAAGCCGAAAAGGCCGCCAAGGTCATCGTGAAGGGCCTCCCCGCCGGTCCCGGCGGCGCGGTCGGTCAGATCGTCTTCAACTCCGAGGACGCCATGGCCTGCCACAAGAAGAAAATCGCCTGCATCATGGTCCGTGAAGAGACCAATCCGGAAGACGTCGACGGCATGCGCGCCGCCACCGGCATCCTGACCGCCCGCGGCGGCATGACCAGCCACGCGGCGCTCGTCTGCCGCGGCTGGGGCAAGTGCTGCATCGTCGGCGCGGCCGACATCCAGGTCGACGAGGTCAAGAAGACCCTCAAGATCGGCACGAAGACGTTCAAGGAAGGCGACATGCTCAGCCTGAACGGCACCCGCGGCTATGTGTACGCCGGCGCCCTGAAGACCGTCGACTCCAGCGAGAACGAACAGCTCAAGAAGTTCATGAAACTCGTCGACAAGTTCAAAAAGCTCGGCGTCCGCGCCAATGCCGACACCGCCGAAGACGCCGCCAAAGCACGCGCGTTCGGAGCCGAGGGCATCGGCCTCTTCCGTACCGAGCACATGTTCTACGGCGGCAACGAAAAGCCGCTCTTCGCGCTCCGCAAGATGATCCTCAGCAGCACCGCCGAGGAACGCGTCAAGGCGCTCAACGAGCTCTTCCCCTACGTCAAGAAGGACATCCTCGCCACCCTGAAGGCGATGGAAGGCCTCCCGGTGACCGTCCGTTTCCTCGATCCGCCGCTGCACGAGTTCGTGCCGCACACCAAGGAACAGCAACTTGACCTCGCCAAGTCCATCGGCATTTCCCACGCTGAGTTCCTGAAGCGCGCCGACGCCCTGAAGGAAAGCAACCCGATGATGGGCCACCGCGGCGTCCGCCTCGGCGTCACCTATCCCGAGATCACCGCCATGCAGGCGCGCGCCATCTTCGAGGCCGCGTCCGAGATCATGCTCAAGGACAGGAAGCCCTGCCACGTCGAGATGATGATCCCCGTGACCTGCGACCCGAACGAACTCAAGGACCAGAAGAAGATCATCGAACAGGTCGCCGCGGAAGTCGCGAAGAAGAACAAGATCAGGAAGTTCGACTACATGGTCGGCACCATGATCGAGATCCCGCGCGCCGCCATCCTCGCAGGCAAGATGGCCGGGGAAGCCGAATTCTTCTCCTTCGGCACCAACGACCTCACCCAGATGACGTTCGGGTTCTCCCGCGACGACATCGGCGGCTTCATCAACGAGTACCTCGAAAAGGACATCATCCCCGCCGATCCCTTCCAGACCATCGACCGCGACGGCGTCGGCTGGATGATCCGTCACGCCGTCGAGGCCGGACGCGCCACGCGCAAGAACCTGAAGGCCGGCATCTGCGGCGAACAGGGCGGCGAACCGAAGTCCGTGGAATTCTGCCACGAAGTCGGTCTCTCCTACGTCTCCTGCAGCGCCTACCGCGTGCCCATCGCCCGTCTGGCCGCCGCGCAGGCCGCCATCAAGTCCGAGCTGGCCGCCAAGGCCGCCAGGAAGGCGAAACGGAAATAATCCGTTCCTTCGGATCATACCGGGGTGTCCGTTCATCGGGCGCCCCGTTTTCATCTCAGCCCCCTGCCCCGAAAACAATCCAACCAAGCTTCTTTCCATGCAGTTCTCCGGCCGTCCCGTTTCCTTTTTCTATCCCTGGCGTTTCGTCTCACGCGAACTCTACCGGTCCGTCATGGTCGATTTCCGCGACCACGGCGCGGAGAACCTCGTGATCGTGCAGGAATGGATGGAACGCATCCTCACGGATCACGTCTTTTATTTGGATCTGCTGGAAATGGTCCGCGACGCGGGCATGAAATTGTTCGAGGTACACGCGCCGAACGGACCGCAATGGGACCTCTCCTGCGTGTTCGAGGGGCGGCGCGGCCCGATGATCGAAGGTCATAAACGCGCGCTGTGCTATGCCGCGGAAACAGGATGCCGCACGTACACGATCCACATCGGCGCGGGCCAGTACAACCGGTTCCGGATGCCCATCCCGAAACTCCGCGAGGCCGCGCTCCGCACGCTCGACGAACTCGTCCCGCACGCCGAAAAACTCGGCGTCGTGATCGCCGTGGAAAACAGTTTCGAGCCGCCGAACACGCCCGACGAGGTGCTGTTCCTGCTGGAGCAATTCAGCTCGCCCGCGCTCGGCTGCTGCTACGACGCCGGACACGCGAACGTCATGGCGCCCGCGCCCGGCAAACGCCAGGAGCTTTACTGCTCCGTTATGAAGGAGATCTGGGACGGCCACGTGATCGAATCCCCGGACGCGCTTGACAAGCTCGCGCCGCACGTCGTGACCGCGCATCTGCACGACAACGACGGATACCGCGACGCGCACGCCCTGCCCGGTTCAGGTTCGGTCGACTGGCCAGTCATCCTTGCAAAACTCGCCGCCTGCCCGAGGCTCGTCTCCGTTCAGTCGGAGGTGCATTGCGACCGCGCGGAAAACGAGGTCACGCCCGGCCGCATCTGCCGGAAATTCGCGGAGCTTTTCCGCTGAAAGAAACGTTCTGAATCAGAACCAGCCCCAGCAGCAGATGCCGGCGAGGACGGTGTAGCCGGAAAGCATCATCAGCGGCGTGTCCATGGAATGCGGCGCGAACGCCTCGGCGAACGTCATCAGCGGGGGGAGGATGACCAGCGCGGCGACGAACTGGCGCGCGGTATCGAATTCGCCGTGGAAGATGAAGATCGCGATCAGCGTGGTGAAGAACACGCACGCGCTGCCCTCGTAGGAACGCGTGTAGCTGCGTTTGAAATTCCAGGCCGGGACCGTGTATTTGTGCTTGCCGAAGTACTTTCCGATGGGTTCGGCGAGACCGTCGCCGATGCTCACCGCCAGCACGATGATCATGACCAGGTACGGCTCGTGCAGCTTATTCTCGAAGAAATTCTGGAAGGTGACGCTCAGCAGCAGGCCGGGGAGCAGGTTGCCGAGGATGATCCATTTCAGCGTGTGCGGACGGTCCTCGGGACGGTCCATGGAGTTGAACTGGAGCATGAAGAACCGGCAGTTCTCGCGAAGCGGCTTGATAAGCAGCAGAAAGGTCAGCATCACGAAGAGGGTCTCCCACAGGTGCGGCAGCAGGCCTTCATGTTTGCCGAAGGGATTGATGAGCGGAGCGAGGTAGGCGGCGAAATGCTGGAGCTTGCGCGTGTAATTGACCTTGAACTTGGTCGGGCGCGTATAGACGATGTAGCCTTTTTCGTCCGTGGCGCAGAACTTCCGGCAGATGAGGCCGCCGACAAGCGAAACCGCGCCGACGATGATGATCTTAGTCAGGCCGAACGCGAAGAAATCACGGTCGATGATGCCCTTGCTGTCGTACCACCAGGTATACAGGCTCAGACCGATGAGGGCATAAAGCCACATAAAAAGGAATGCAAGGTCAAACGTTTTTGTCCAGGGAGCATCATAGTTGCCATATTCTTTTTCGCTGCTCATGAAGAAAACTCCTTCGTTTTGATCGCCCGAGAGCGGGAAGCGTTGCCGATTATGATTTAGCGATACAATAACACGGGAAGAAAGAAAAATCAAGGCGGGATTCCAACTATTTTTCCGGCTTTTTGAAAAAAACGGACCGAAACGGTAATGAATAATTCAACGGCAAGGGACGGTTCCGTGTTCTCCGGCTTTGCTTTTTTTTGCATTTTTTCACTAAAACGGCTTGACTTTTCCGCAAAACGGGAAAACAGTATGTTGAAACAAATCTTTTATTGACCCCGTTCAACAGAAAGGATTCCGCGAATGAAAAAAACGTACGTGCTCGATACGAACGTCATCCTCCACAGCGCACAGGCGCTGAACTCGTTTGAGGACAACGAAGTCGTCATCCCCATGACCGTGATCGAAGAGCTGGACAAGTTCAAACGCAACCAGGATGAACTCGGCCGCAACACCCGTCAGGCGATCCGCCAGATCGACGCGCTCCGTCAGAAAGGCTCGCTCGCGAAGGGCGTCAGCCTCGACAACTCCCCAGATCCCGACAAGTGCGGCAGCCTCCGCGTCATGGTCAGCGAAGGGCACCTCTCCGGCAGTTCGGACATGAAGGTGCCGGACAACCGTATTCTGAACGTGGCGAAGATGCTGATGGAGCAGGAGAATCGCCCCGTGATCTTCATCACCAAGGACCTGAACCTGCGCCTGAAAGCCGACGCGCTGGGCATCCCCGTGGAGGATTTCGAGTGCGAGCAGGTCAACAGCGACGAACTCTACCCCGGCGTGCTCACGATCCCGTCCAGCGCCGACCTCATGACTCAATTCCACCGCGACGGCTTCATCGAGATACCGAAGGACCTCACGGTCTACCCGAACGAATTCGTGATCTTCGCGGACACGGCGAACGAGCACCACACCACCGTCGGCTGGTGCCGCCACGGCCGCATCGAGGTCCTCCCGGACGGCGCGGGCGAACACGTCGGCGGCATCACGCCGCGCAGCCTCGAACAGCGCATGGCGCTGATCCTGCTCACCGATCCCGAAATTCAGGTCGTCTCCCTGGTCGGACAGGCGGGCAGCGGCAAGACCCTCCTCGCGCTCGCGGCCGCCGTCGAACAGGCCATCAACAACAATCTGTACGAGCGCATCCTCGTGAGCCGTCCGATCGTGCCGATGGGCAAGGACATCGGCTACATGCCCGGCGGCAAGGACGAAAAGCTCTCCGTCTGGATGCAGCCCATCTACGACAACCTCGAATTCCTCCTGCAGAACAGCGGAAAGAAGGACCAGCAGACCGTCCGCCGCCGCCTCGACGACATGCGCCGCAACCATCAGCTCGAGCTCGAAGCCCTCACCTACATCCGCGGCCGCAGCATCCCTCGCCAGTTCATCATCGTGGACGAGGCGCAGAACCTGACGCCGCACGAGGTCAAGACCATCGTCAGCCGCGCGGGCATGGGCTCCAAGATGATCCTCACCGGCGACCCCGCCCAGATCGACAATCCCTACCTGGACGCCTCCAGCAACGGCCTCTCCTACCTCGTCGAGCATCTCAAGGGCATCGACCTCCACGGCCACATCACGCTGAGGAAGAGCGAACGCAGTCCGCTCGCCGCGGCCGCCGCCGAACATCTTTAAGGAGGACAAGTCCTCCACTGCGGCAGTGCCGGGCTAACGCTCCGGCACACGACAAGCAAAATAAACTTCGTGACGGCACACGCTCCCACCGTTACAATACGTTAATTACAGCTCCGTCAGTTCGCCGGCGGGGCTTTTTGCTCAAAAAGTATATCTTTTTTTCCGGAAAACGATTTGCTTTCTCAAAAAAGCGTGTATATTAGAGTATAAATCAGTCTTTACCCCCTTAAGCAACACAGAAAGGCAAGTTATGACCACCATGATGAAGACTCTTTGCGCCAGTGCTATTTTTGCCACGGCAGCCGCGGCGTCCGCGGATTTCCACGAATGGGCCAAATCCCCGCCGATGGGCTGGAACAGCTGGGACTGCTTCGGCACGACCATCACCGACGAGATCGCCAGGGCCCAGGCCGACGCGCAGGAAAAATACCTGAAGGACGCGGGCTGGGAATACTTCGTGGTCGATATCCAGTGGTACGAAGGCGGCTCCCAGGGACACGGCTACAGACGCGACGCCGTCCTCACCATGGATGAATTCGGCCGTCTGCTCCCCGCCCCCAACAAGTTCCCGTCCTCCGTCGACGGCAAGGGCTTCAAGCCGCTCGCGGACTACGTCCATGCGAAGGGCCTCAAGTTCGGCATCCACCTCATGCGCGGCATCCCGAAACAGGCCGTCCGCCAGAACACCCCCGTCAAGGGCACGAACTACCGCGCCCAGGACATCGCGAACACCCGCAGCACCTGCGCGTGGAACCCCGACATGTACGGCGTGGACATGAACAAGCCCGGCGCGCAGGAGTACTACGACTCCGTCTTCGAGCTCTACGCCTCCTGGGGCATCGACTTCATCAAGGTCGACGACATCTCCCGTCCCTACGACCGCGTCCAGCAGCTCGAGATCGAAGCCATGCGCAAGGCCATCGACAAGACCGGCCGCCCGATCGTCTTCAGCCTCTCCCCCGGCGACACCCCCGTCTCGAAGGGCGCGCACGTGAACCAATTTGCCAACATGTGGCGCGTCTCCGACGACTTCTGGGACCGCTGGGATCCCCTCTACGGCATGTTCGGCCGCCTCGACAAGTGGACCCCGTACCGCATCGAGGGCGCGTACCCCGACGCCGACATGCTCCCGTTCGGCATCATCGAGTTCCGCCGCCCCACCCGGTTCACGCATGACGAACAGGTCACGGTCATGTCCCTCTGGTGCATCGCCCGTTCCCCGCTCATGCTCGGCGCGGACATGACCAAGTTCGACAACGACGAATGGACCGTGAAGCTCCTCACGAACAAGGAAGTCCTCGCCGTCAACCAGCACAGCACGAACAACCGCCAGATCTCGAACAAGGGCGACCTCATCGTCTGGGCCGCCGACATCCCCGGCAGCAAGGACAAGTACGTCGCCCTCTTCAACGCATCCACCCCCGGCAGCCGCGACGTCGACTTCCTGAAGGCCAGATACCGCAGCATCCGCATCGGCGGCGACGGCGAACGCGAAGCCCAGGTCAAGGCCGACATCAGCGGAGCCAAGGCGTTCGCGCTCGCGGTCACAGACGGCGGCGACACCAACAACTGGGACCACGCCGCCTGGCTGGAACCCGTCCTCTCCGGTCCCGCCGGCACGAAGAAACTCACCGAGCTGAAGTGGAAGAGCGCCCAGCAGGGCTGGGGCTCCACCCGCGTCGGCCTGACCTCCGACGGACGCCGCATCGACGGCATCGGCACGCACGCAGTCTCCGTCATCATCTACGACCGTCCCGAGGGCTACAACACCGTCACCGCGCGCGGCGTCCTCGCCGACGACGCGGAGAACCGGGGCGGCACGGTCGAATTCCTCGTCCTCACCGACGAAGCGTTCGGCGCGGAAGCGAAGGAAGAGGGCGAAGTCACCGTGAACTTCTCCGACATCGGCGTCGGCAAACGCGCCCGCGTCCGCGACCTCTGGGCGCAGCAGGACCTCGGAACTTTCGACGATTCCTTCTCCAAGGTGCTGAAATGCCACGCCTCGGGCCTCTACAGGATCACCCCCGTGGAGTAAACTTTTCAGATCAAAAAACAGTTGTCTGACTCGGATCGCCGGATCATTGGTCCGGCGGTCTTTTTTTGGGGGGATGCGCCAGACAGAAAGCACGACATAAAGCCCCGCCTCCCGTTCGGGAAGCAGGGCGTGCCGATCCGTTCTGCGACCGGACAGCGGAAACGGAATCAGGGGATGTACGCGATCAGCGTGATCTCGCTGTAGGTGATCCTGGGATTGCACTGGCAACGGCGCACCATGAACTTGTATTCCGGCACCCATTCGTGCAGCAGCGGAACGATCCCGAAGAACTCGTCCGGATTGTGGTAAATTGCGACCGTGATGAGCGGCTTGTCGCGTTTGATGATCTTCTCCGCGCCGCGGACCACGCGCAGACTCATGCCATTGACGTCGGCCTGAATCCATGCCACGCGCCCCGTCACGGACTTTTTCTGTTCGAAGACATCCAGACTCGCCACGGGCGCATCCGTCTTGCACGGCTTGCCCTCTTTGTCACGGTCCGGCAAGACCACCCGGCCTATCTGGTCGCTGACGCAAATATTGTACATTTCCAGGTTTTTGAGGCCCGCGCGCGTCAAATTCTGCTGGAGGAAGACCGTATTGGCCTGAGCCGGCTCGAACGCGTACATCTTCGCGGGCTTGTACTGGTTCATCACGATCAGGGACGCGCCGCAGAACGCGCCGCACTGGTAGAAAATGCCGCCCTCCAGGCGGTCCGTCACGGCTTTGTCGAGGAAGACCGCGCCGTGCCGGTAAAAGAACTGGGGCGGATCGAAATACGGATAGTTGCCGTTCGTAAGCTTCGCGTACTCGGGGAAACGTTTCACGTGCTCCTGCCAGTCCTTCCGTTCGGCCCCGGTCGTCATGCCCATCGGGTAATAGAACAGAATATTCCGGAATTCGGGCGAAGGAAACGCCCCGAGGCGCTTTATGCCCAGGCGCACGGCCTGCACGCTCGCCTCGTCGCAGAGCATCTCCTCCAGCGTTTTCAGCGCGTCGGGGTGCAGGAAGAGGTACGACCGGAACCACACCGTGTACTGGCAGAATTTCTCCGGCACGTGCATCAGCTGGAACCGCTCGAAAAGGTCTTCTTCGCGCGTCTTTTTGCGTTCCGGTTTCCCCTGCCCCGCGGCTGCCGCTCCGGCGACCGGATCGGAAGCGACGCCGGAAAGGGATTCCGCCTCGCGGTTGCGCGGCGTCACGGGCGGCACTTCTTTTTTCTTCGGCACGGGCGGCGGAGACGGGATCGTCCCGGCGGAAAGCTGCTGGTCGCCCAGCCCGAAATTATCCTCGAATCCGGTCGCGGCTTCCGTTGCTCCGCCGAAATTGTCCGCGGCATCCTCGCCGAAATTGTTGGCGTCGGTTTCCGCGGCAGAGGTTTCCGTTACTTTATTTTCAGGTTGATTCTCCGCATTCAGGGCGGCTTGTTCTTCGTCTGTCATAGTCAGTTCTCCGCTTCAAAAAAAAGGTTCAGGCCGGGGTCGGGTCGATGTGTCCGACCGCCGCATTGAAATGCTCCAGCATGACCGGCACGAGCGGTGCGTTCGTGCAGAGGATGCCTTCCGACGGCCAGTTCGTGCCGCCGTTCATATCGAGCACGGCCGCCCCGGCTTCGGACGCAATCAGCGCACCCGCCGCCACGTCGTATTCCTTCAGCGCGATCTCCCAGTACACGTCCACGCGGCCCGCCGCCACGAAGCACAGGTCGAGCGCGGCCGAACCGCAGCGTTTGATGTCCTGGGCAATGGGAAACACGCGGTCGATGATCGGCATGTTGTTTTTCTTCAGTCCGGCACGCAGGCAGGCGAATCCGGTCGCGACGACCGCCGAGGAAAGTTTGTCGCACCCGGACACATGGATCGGGCGTCCGTCCTCGAACGCCCCCTTGCCCCGTTCGGCCGAGAACATCATATTGAGGCGCGGCGCGAAAACGCAGCCCGCGATGGTCGTGCCGTTTTCCTTCAGCGCAATCGAGATGCAGAAGAACGGATGGCCGTGCACGAACGACTGCGTGCCGTCGATCGGGTCGACCACCCAGCAGAACGGCGACTCCTGATCGCGTTTGCCGTATTCCTCGCCGTACATGCCGTGCCCGGGAAAACGTTTTTTGACCTCGGCGGCTATCAGTGTCTCGACGGCCTTGTCGGCGGTGGACACGATATCCTTCGGCGTACCCTTGCAGGAAACGGCGTTCTCCTTGATATGGTTGAAGTATTTCATCGCCTCGGCTCCCGCGAGCCGCGCGATCTCCTGAATCTGCGTGATGTATTCCATGCTCTTCGAGTTCCTTTCCGTTCAGTCCAGCCGGACCTGCCCGACCAGCTCCGACACGGACGCGATCCCGTGCGAATCCAGGTAGGCTTCCAGTTCCTCGATCACGCGGAGCGGCGCGCGCGGATCGGCGAAGATGGCCGTTCCGACCGCTACGGCGGACGCTCCCGCGAGCAGGAACTCCACCGCGTCCAGGCCGTTCATGATGCCGCCCATGCCGATGACCGGGATGGAGACGGCTTTCGAAGCCTCGTAGACGAGCTTGATCGCGACCGGCTTGACCGCGGGGCCGCTCATGCCGCCGGTCACGTTCGCGATCTTCGGACGGCGCGTCTCCACGTCGATCGCCATCGCCGGGATGGTGTTGATGAGGCTCAGAATGTCGCTGCCGGCGTCCTGAGCGGCGAGCGCGAAATCCGCGATGCGCGACACGTTCGGGCTGAGCTTGGTGATGAGCGGGATGGCCGTTGCCTTGCGGACCGCGGCGACGACTCCGGCGAGCGCCTTCGGGTCGGTGCCGAACGACAGTCCGCCCTCCTTCACATTGGGGCACGACACGTTGATCTCGAGCGCGGCGACGGCATCGCGTTCGGCTTCGAGGCGTTCGGCGACGTACGCGTAGTCCTCGGGCTTCTTGCCCCAGATGTTCACGATCACGGTCGCCTTCGTCTTCTTCAGGCGCGGCAGATAATGGTCCCCCGTCAGGAACGCATCGATGCCCGGTCCCTGCAGCCCGATAGCGTTCAGCATGCCGCCTGTCACTTCCGCCACGCGCGGCGTCGGGTTGCCGTGCGACGGCCACGGGGCGATGCCCTTCACGACGACCGCGCCGAGCTTCTCGACCGGGAAAAAGTCCTCGTATTCCTCGCCGTATCCGAACGTGCCGGACGCGGTCATGACCGGGTTCTTCAGCGAGAGCGGACCGAGTTTTACGTTCAGATCAGCCACAGTACACCTCCTCGGCGGGGTAGACCACGCCTTCCTTGCAGCTGCGCGAATACCGCCAGCCGTCCGGTGAACTCCTGTCCACGACCTTGATGACGCAGGCGAAACACGCCCCCACGCCGCATCCCATGCGCTGGTCCATGCTGACCTCGCACTTCAGTCCGAGCTTCGCGGTTGTTTTCGCGAGCGCGTACAGCATCGGCGCGGGACCGCAGCCGTACACCATCGTGCCCGCCGGGAACTCGTCTTTTTTCGCCTCCATCAGCTCCGTCACGAACCCCTTGAACCCGCTCGAACCGTCGTTCGTGGCGGTCTCCACGCGCCAGCCGAGCGCCTTGTATTCGTCGACCAGGATGAAGTCGGATTCCGTGCGTGCGCCGAGGAACAGGATGCCCGGGCGCGGCGACTTTTTCGCCAGAAACAGCGTCGAGGCGGAACCGTAGCCGCCCGCCGCGATCACGGGGAATGTCTTTCCATCGGGCATAGTGTAGCTCGTGCCGAGCGGGCCGAGGATCTTACAGGATTCGCCCGGCTTCATCCGCGCCAGGCGCTCCGTTCCCGCTCCGACCACCTTGAACACCAGTGTCAGCTCGCCCGTCGCCGCGTCCGCGTCGCAGATGCTGAACGGACGACGCAGGATATGGTCGAGCGCCTCGCCGATGCGGACATGCACAAACTGGCCCGGTTTCGCCCCGGCGGCCACGTGCGGCGCGAGAAACACGATCCGGTGGTACGCGCCGTGCAGGACGCCGCACCGGAGGATCGTACACGGAAAATCATTCATAAAACATGCAGTCTCCTGTCCGGCAGTCCATTTTCATGCCGCCGGACCATAGTTTTGTTTTTATCTTGAAAACGCGCGTTTAATATACAGCCTCGCGCGTAAAAGGTCAAGGGCATTCCCGCATTTTCCCGGCATCCCTGATTTCGCCTCGTTCAAGCTTCCTGCCAGCGGCAGAAAGTCCGTACAAAAACCGGATGGCCAGAAAACGCTGATTATACACAATGCATTTTTTCTCTGTTTTTTGAAAATGACAGCTTGCATTTTGTGTTTCAGGATGATATATTATGGAAATTTTAAGAAACCGTGCTTTTCTGAACAGGACAAAGACCATGACGCCTTCCGGGACATGCAGCCAGTTTCCGATACCGACGTGTTTTGACACGGCGGGGGTACATGCGTATTCAGGAAGCAGGCAGGCGGGCAGGCTCGAATTTGTTTCAGAAGTTTCGCTTTCTTCAGGCCGGATCATTTTCCGGCAGCGGAATCCCCTATCGTTTTTTTCAACAATCACATATTAACCACATAATCCAGAAAAGGATGCCCAACAAAAATGGCAGTCTACAACATTACAAGCGGCGTCGTCAGCACCGGCAAAACCCTGAACAACTCCGACATCATGTACATCATGTCCAGCGGTCGGGCGAACAGCACCACTGTCAATTCCGGCGGCCAGATCATCGTTTCCTCGGCCGGCTACGCATTCGTCGGCACGGTCAAAACCGGCGGCAAGGCCTGGGTCAACACCGGCGGTTCGGCGAACAGCGTTACGGTCCTCGGCGGCGAAATGCATGTCAGCGGACCGAAAGCTTCCGCGCGTTACACCACGGTCAGTTCCGGCGGCCAACTATGGGTTTCCTCCAACGGCGTTTTGGAAGACAGTTATGTCAAGAACGGCGGCTCGGTTTTCGTCAGGAATAAAGGTTCGGCTGTGAGCGTTTATGTCAGTTCCGGCGGCAAACTCGACGTTTACGAAAGCGGCACTGCGACCCGTGCGTCGGCTTTTGCGGGCGGCAGTGTTTTCATCCGCTCCGGGGGCATAGCGAGCAGCGCCATGGTCGTCGGCGGCAACTTCGACGTCATGTCCCTCGGCTGGGCGGACAACACCACCGTGAGCAACGGCAAGTTCAACGTTTACTCCGGAGGCATAGCGGACAACGTCAAGGTCGCCGGCGGCGAAGCGAACGTTTTCGCCGCCGGTGTTGCGAACGGCGTCATGGTCTATTCCAAAGGCGTCTTCAATGTTTCCTCCGGCGGCTGGGCGACGAAGCTTTACGCCAGCGGCGGTTCTACGAATGTCATCTACGGCGGTTCCGTGAGCAGCGCGAACATCAAAGACGGCGCGGAATTCATCGTCGAAGGCAGGGCGTATGAGGTCGCCCTTGACCTCGGAAAGCTTACCGTTACCGGCTACGGATCGGCGAACACAGTCTACGTCTACGGCGGCACTATCTACAACAAAGGCAACGTATACTATGCTCAAGTCCGTTCCAACGGCAACTTCATCGTTTCATCGGGCGGCGTGGCGAACAGCACCACGCTCGACGGCGGGAACACCTATGCCAGACTCAATGTTTCATCCGGCGGCACGGCGAACAACACCACGGTCAACTATGGCGGCCAGTTCTTTGTTTCCTCCGGCGGCACGGCGTACTCCACCACGGTCAGTTCCGGCGGCACCGCGTTCCTCAGCTCCGGCGCATCCGTGACCGGAACCAACAAACTCTACGAAGGCGGTTCCATGCTGGTCTATTCCGGCGTCTCGCTCGGCGCGACGATCTCCGGCGGCAACCTGTACGCGTTCGACGGCGCGAAGGTGAAATACGTCGACGTTTCATCGGGCGGACTCCTGGATCTCCGGTCCGGCGCTTCCGCGAGCGGGACCACAGTCTATTCCGGCGGCAAATTCCTGCTCGGCGGCAGCGCGACCGCGACCGGGGTCAGTTCCGGCGGCAGCATGCTCGTCTCCTCCGATGCTTCCGCGAACATCGTCAGCGTCTTCTCCGGCGGCACACTCACGCTCTCCGGCGCGGCAAAAGCCGTCACGCTCTACGGCGGCAAAATGGTGGTCAGGAACGGCAACGCGAGCAATACAGTCGTCTCCGGCGGCGCGCTTGTGATGAGCGGCGGCACCGCGACGGTCACCTATTTCTCAGGGGCCGAGGCCTCTCCCGCCACATTCACCGTTTCGTCCGGACTGGCGGTCTCCACTACGATGACCTATGCCGCAATGGGGTTGACCTCGGGCACCGAGGCGTCCCACACCACGCTCAACGACAAGGGAAGTCTAATTGTTCAATCCGGCGGCACGGCGCACTACACCACGGTCAATTCCGGCGGCCTGGCCATGTTCCACGGCTTTGCGGACGAGACGACGGTCAATTCCGGCGGCAGCGTCATTTTCTACGAAAGCGGTCTTGCGAACAGCGTCACGATCAACAGCAGGGGCCGTGTCGCCATCGAATCCGACGGCACGGTGTATTCCGCTTACATCGGAAGCGACGGCATGCTCGAGGTCAACGACGGCGGCGAGCTGCTCCTCGTCAGCGTCTCCTCCGGCGGCTGGCTTTTTGTCAACAGCGGCGGTTCCGCATCCGGCATCGTAATGAACGATGGGGGGAACATGATGGTCAGTTCCGGCGGCACGGCGAATTTCTTGATGGCCTATGAGAACGACAGTATAGCGATCCTCGGCGGGTACACGAGCAAGGGGTATCTCGGATCCGGTACTTCGGCCGGGATCACCGGATTCGGGACGCAGAACGGCGTCATGGACGATTTCGGGATCGGTACCGACGCGCTCGTCGACGTTTTCTCCGGCGGCATAGCGAGCGGGGTCACGGTCAGCGGCGGCTGGATCAGGATCTTCAGCGGCGGCATGATGGGCAGCAGCGTCGTGTCCTCGGGCGGTCAGATCACGGTTGAAGAAGACGGCACGGCGAACGAGATCAAGATCAAAGTCGGCGGTTCCGTCTTCATCCACGGCACGATGAACGATACCGACATCAGGGACGGCGCGATCGCGACTGTGCTCAGCGGCGGCGTCATGAACGGCGGATCCGTGGCATCCAACGGCAGCATCAACATCTCTTCCGGCGGCCGGATCACCGGCGGCTGGACCCTCACGCCCGGAGCCTTCGTAATTGCGGATGCGGGCGGCGTGGTCGACTTCGACATCACAGCGGCCCCGGCGGAATGCCCGGCTCTGATCAGCAACCTCAGCGCCGTCGGCGGAACGCCGGACTACACGCTCACGACCTCCGCGTGGCAGACGTACGGCACCTACACGCTGGCTGAAAACGCGTACGGATTCGACGGCGTGATCTCGGTCGTCGACGAAAGCGGCGTCGTGTATGGATCGCTCACCCTGAACCAGTACGCGTATGTAGGCGATCTGGAATACTCGTTGTCGCTATACGACGGTACGCTCGCAGTCCAGGTGAGCAGCGTTTCCCCCGGCCCGGGACCCGGCCCGGGACCCGGCCCCGAACCGGGACCGGCGTACATCGCGAAGGGCGACCGCGACGGGAACGGCACCTCCGACGTCATGTTCGTCTGGACCGGCAACAACTATTCGCACGGCTACTGGATGAACGGCAAGGACGA
>JAEEQN010000054.1 GCA_016285345.1 Victivallales bacterium
CCGACGCCCGACCACCCGTCAGGGTTTTCATCGTCAACTCATCGTTTTTGAGGAGAACACCGGCTCTGAACCGAACCGATATCATATAAAATACACCCGAAATCCCAACTTGTCAAGTCAAAATCAAAAGAAATCCGGAAAAAAGTCCGCCCATTTCTCGTATATGCGCGCAAATAATGAATGGCAGCCTCCATGCGACATATAGGTCCAATCTCACACTGATTACAAGCTCAAAACGAGCCCATGATACAAGACGAAAATAACCCTGAACCGAGCTCAGAAAGACACATATCGGACGGAGAAACGGAAATGGACGACAGAGGAAGGACAATTCAGCTCAAACAAGCTCAAAGGATCGGATCACCACGCCTCGGTGGTATACTCGACAATCTCGCCGGCGAGGTCATAGCTCGCCTGACGAAGACCATAATATCTGCCGACCTGAGGGTCAACGTTGTACTGATAGTTGGCGCCGCCGGAAACGGTACGCTTCTTAATCAAAGGTTCGCTACGGCCGGGAATCAAAACTTCCATCTCCGCTTTCAGGTCAACATGAAACTCGGCGGGACGGTATTCGTCCTCCGCATAGCCGGGATTGTATCGGCGCATGGAGTTCGTGGCGCTCACGAGGCGTACATACAGAATGCAGTCGGCCTCCTCCTTCGAAACAAGCTTGAGCGAGTTGTCGCTCTGGAAACGGGCGGCGATCTGCGTGCGTGCAAGCTCGGTGAGGAGAGGTTCGCGCGTATCGTTGCGGATGGTGCTGATGGCGATCGTCTTAATCTGCGGATGCATCATGGAGCCCATGTGGTAATAGCCGCAGGACGAGGCAAAGAGAACGCAACCGAAAGCAAGGACGCAGGCTGCAAGGAACGCCCGGACCGAACGGGAATCAATACGCTTCATTGGAACCGGCCCTTTCTTCATAGGATTCGCGGGAATCCGTTTTGATGTCCTTTTTGAGGTCGCGAATGGGGAGCAGCCATTTGCCGTCGCTGCTTTCAGGCGCGATCAGAAGATCGGAATCCTCAAGCGGGATAGGATGGCGGACGAAGTCGTAATGGGCGGGATCCTTTCGCGGCATGGCATCGGGCGGAGCCTCGTATGTCTCGTCTATCTCCGCCAGGAGCTTTTCGGAGGGAATGGCGTGCTCCGTCTCGCCGTAGCGCTGCACGACCTGATTGAGGTAATGCTCGGCGAGGTCGTCGCGTCCGTTGCGGTGATGATATTTCGCCAGATCATGAAGGCGTTTCGCCTGAATCTTGTCGATGGCAAGACGCTGTTCCTTCACCCACTGGATCTCCGGCGCTTCCGGATTATTCTCCTCAAAATGGGCAAGCTGTTCCAGCGCGAGCGTCGCCCAGCGTCCATCGCCGTCGCCGCGTTCGGCAAGCTGACAATAGACGTCCGCAAGACCGAGTTCAGCGTAATAGGCGGAATCGGTGCCCGGATGGAGCTGAAGCACCTCTTTGAACTTTTCAATGGACTGATCCGGTTTCTGCGCATCGAGGTACATGCGGGCAAGACGAAGCCGGACAGCACCGGCAGGCTCGGCGCAGGGAGCGTTGCGAAGCGCGGCCTCGGAAATCTCCAGAAAACGGTCGGAGTCCTTGATGAACGGGAGCCACTCGAACATGGCGTCGCGGTGCCCGTTGAAAAAAGCATCCGCGATCTCGTATTCGCGGTTCACGGCTCCGGTAAAATCAATGCGGCTCATGTGCTCGCTGATGAGGCGTTCGATGCAGTCGAATTCCTTGCCGTAAAGCTCGGCCTGACGGTATGCGCGGGCGGCGTTGGACAGTGCGTTCGCCTTCACTGTTTTGTCGGACGTGAGGAGTTCGGCGTCGAGGTAACGTTTCGCGGCCTTACGGTATTCGCCTTCGCGTTCGAGGTCAAGCGCTTTCTGGAAGACCTCAAGCGCGGTAGCATCGTTTTTGGCACGGCGGGAAGCATTTTCCTCTTCCTTTTTCGCTTCAAGTTCGGCGTCGCGCGCCTCATCGGCGGTCAATTCCGATTCGGACACGGCCTCCTCTGCCGTTGATTCCGCAACGGCTTCTTCCGTTTTTTCGGAGCTCGGGGCATCGGTTTCCGTCTTGGATTCAGTCGCGGCCAATTCGTCCATCGGAGCCGATTCCTGAGCATGCGCCGACCATGCGCCGAATGACAGAAGCGTCACCAGGCACATAGTCAAACCTGATCGAACAGGACAAAACGACATAAACGCGGCTCCAAAGTTGAAACGATTGAGAAAGAAGGGAAACAAAACCTAATCTAGATAATCTAGCATAAAAGACGCAAAATGCCAGAAGAAAACCGGAAAATTCCCAAAAAAAGGGGGAGGCAAGGCCTCCACTGAGCAGTGCCTGGCTCCGCTCAGGCACAAAGAAGAGCATGTATCATCTCCCCTGCCCTACCGGTTTTTCCGGTTGCGCAGGATGACAGCGACGATCAGGATTCCCCAGAAGACGAAGAAGACCGTCGACACCACGAAGACCGGAACCCAGCCGATGGTGAAGACCAGCGTCAAAGCGAGCGCGGTCACGATGCCGCCGCCCATGAAGGGTTCGTGGAGAAGCTGTTTGTAGCCGAACGCCGCGGTCGCCTCGGTCTTATTCTCGGGGTCCACGGTGCGCAACAGAAGCAGTCCGGTCGCGGTCACGCCGAGCGACTGCCCGAAATCCGCGATGGCGCGTTCAAACCAGGCGTCGTGGAAGAGTTTCGGCGCCACGAAGAGCACCATCAGCACGGACAGCAGCGCGCCCGATGCGATCAGGATGAGGAGCGGCAGCCAGTTCTGAAGCACGACTTCGATGCGGATTGTGGCGATCGCGGAGACCACCAGGAAATCCAGCGAAGCGCCGGAAATGCGTTTCATCTGGTCGCCGTCGATCAGGGGCGCGATGCGGAGCCGCTGGAACGCGTGCTGGATGATAAGCCCGCCGATCATGCACAGAGGGAAGAGCGGGAACCCGGAGAAAATGCGGATGGAAGCCTTCGGAAAAAACGCGATTTCCAGGTACCGGCAGCCGAACAGGATCGCGTAGCCGATCGCCACAGCGAACCCGATCAGCGCGCAATGCCACGCCAGCGAATCAATGGAATCGCACAGCACCGTCTGACGTCCGGCGGAGGGCTGTTCCCGGCGGCGGTAGATGCCCCGCAGGTGCAGCCGGTCCATCTCCTCCAGCGGCATGAACTCATGCACATGGCCGCGCCGGTTGGCCCAGTTCACCAGGACCATGCCGATGATGATCGCGACGATCATGCCCGCGGTCGCCACGGTGTATCCCAGCGCGATGCCGTCGCTCCAGTCGTATTTCTCGAACACGGACGCCATGCCGCCCACCGTACCGTGTCCGCCCTCAAATCCGATCTCCAGCAGGTTGCCGAACGCGGGCGAGAGACCGAAGAGCGGCATCAGCACGAATCCGGTCAGGCCGAGCCCGAGCACGTACTGTCCCCATGCGATGAACTGTCCGAAGCAAAGCTGAGGGAATGCGACCGCGATCATTCTGGAAAGTTTCGGCGAGGTCACGCCGAGGAAAAGTCCGGCGAAGACCACGTTGATGAGAAAGCCCGGCAGTTTGCCGATGGCGGACAGGACATCCGCCGGAACCAGTCCGGGGATGCATTTGAAGACGATGAGGGCGACCGCGCCGCCGACGATGGAGCTGGGGAGATAGAGTTTCTGCAGGAGCGGGATGAAGGCGCGCAGGGATTTCCCCACTACCAGAAACAGCGACAGAATACAGAAAACCAGTACGGCGGTCATAAGCGATCTCTTTGGAACAAGGTTAAAAGATGGTACGAAAAGAGGAAATATAAATTAGCTGTTCCAGAAAGAAAAGTCAAGCAGTTTTTATCTTCTTCCGAAGTTTTCCGTCTGCTGACCGGGACAGGGAATCGGAACGCCGGGTCACATAACCTCAGCGGTTGAACGGATTCGGGATATCCTGCTGAAAGAACGGATCGTTGGGGTCGACGCGCCGTACTCCGCCGATCCCGCGCATGTTGGCCGGAGAAATCGGGGTCGGGGTCCTTCCGCCCCAGAGGTCATCCTGCGGAGGCGGCTGCGGTCCGCTCATCATGTCATCCGGCGAACCGGCATACTGGACGATGACGCCGGAATCCCCGGGGACTTCGCCGGGCGGATAAGGCGTCGCCCGTTTCCCCCTCGGCGCGTTCGGGACAACCGCCCCTGCCCCGACGACGGAAACATCATTGGGAGAATCATTTTCCATCATGTCCGGATCGGACGCCATCCCGTGCGGAACATTTGCCGTGTGCGTTGTCTTCACTTCCTGACGGGCCGCGCGGTGTTCCGTTGCGGCGGAGCGTTTGGACGCGGTCGTTTCGTCGGACGGGGCGGCTTCGATGGAGGTCCCGGCTTCACGCGGAGGCGCGAACTGGATCAGAATGAAAAGTGCGAGCGGCAGAAGAGTGAGGATCAGAACGATGAGGATGACGATCTTCACCGTGGATTTGTTTTCCTGCATGCTGGACGGGGACATAAAAAGGACTCCTGTTTTATGGATCGGGAACTATGTTTTATAAATTAGACCCTTGCCCTGCCGCAAATCTTAGCGGAAAATCCGTTTTTTCGAAAAAAGTCCGATTATTCCTCATTCGCGTCTCCGTTCATCCTGTTCAATCCAGCTCTCCCGGCGCAAGTCCTTCGCGGAGCGCCGCCGGACGCACGCACGTGCTTTCGATGTTGACGTACTGGCGTTTTTCCGCGGATTCGAGGATGGAGCACATCACGTCGGTCACATGGTACGCCAGCTCGCCGCTGCAGCGGTGCGGACGCCCGAGTTCGATCCCGGCGGCCATGTCCGCCAACCCGATCAGGCGCATGTTGTCGTTGTAGAGGAACATGTTTTCGGCGGTTTTCCATTCGCCCCCGGTCCCGGCGTTCGCGAAGCGCACCTCGCCGGAGAACGTATTCGGGTCGGGCGTATGGATCGCGCCGTCGAGCCCCCACAGTTCGATGCAGTTTTCCATCTGGGGGCTCAGACGGAACACGTCGAAGCTCATGGTGAGGTTGATGACGGGGCCGGAGACGAATTCCAGCACGGCGGCGACATGGGTGTCGACTTCCACCGGATACGTCCTGCCCTGATTGCTCCCGCTCCCTATCCTCAAATCCATCGCGCGGGAGGCGAATCCGGCGACGCGTTTCACGGGACCGAGCAGGTTCACCAGCGCCGTGATGTAATACGGCCCCATGTCCATCAGCGGGCCGCCGCCATTTTTGTAGTAGAACCCGGAGTTGGGATGCCATGATTCGGGGCCGCGGTACGCCATGATAACGCAGCCGCCCGCGATCTTACCGACCGCGCCGCCGTCGATGAGCTTGCGGCAGGTCTGGTGTCCGCCGCCCAGGAACGTATCCGGCGCGCAGCCGGTGCGCAGACCTTTTTCCGCCGCCAGTTTCAGGACCTTCCGTCCGTCCTCGCGCGTGACCGCGAACGGTTTTTCGGTGTAGACGTGTTTCCCCGCCTCCAGCGCGCGCAGATTGATCTCCGCATGGGCGTCCGGCGTGGTCAGGTTGAGGATGATGTCGATCTCCGGGTCGCGGAGAAGCGCGTCGACGGAGACCGCCTGAAGACCGAACTGTTCCGCCGCGGCGCGGGCGGATTCGTCCCTCCGGCTCGCGCATTTCACGACGCGAAGGTGCGAAAACACATCTTTATTGCGCAGATACGCGCCGCTGATGTTTCCGCATCCGATCAAGCCTGCTTTCAACATAAGTTCGTTTTCCTTTTGTTTATCGTTCCGCCTCGGCTTTCTTCAAATCCGCGCTCCAGTCCCGGTTCAGGTCGAGCCCGCCGAAAACGTCCGGCGAATCGGGCAGACGGATTTGAAAGTCGTTCGCATGGCAGAAGCTCAGTTTGCCTTCGCTGACGGAGAAATTGAGCACGTGGCCGCCGCGTTTCCGTTCGGCGTCCATGAAATGAAGATGCCAGCCGGGGGCGTTGATGCCGCTCACGTAGCCGGGGAGACGGAATCCGACCAGGTCGCCGGAAATGTCGTCCCACTCGAAAACGGCCTCGGCTTTCGCGGCCTCCGCCAGTCCGACGCCGTCGCGTTCCTGACGCCTCACGGACCGGACTTTCATGCGCAGGAACATCCCGGTGAAGCGGACCGCGAGCGGGATATCGTCACGGGGGCAGATATCCTTCATCCGCGCCTCGAACATCTCGTAGCTCGGAATCCCGCTCAGGCTCAGTTCCCGTTCAGGGCGGAAATCGGCGATCGTGCCGAACGGGATCGTTTCTTCGTCCTCGGGTAGACGGACACTTCCGTCCGCGCAGGCCTGATACACCACGCCGTCGATCATCTGCACCTCTCCGTCGAGACGGTCCATGGTCGCGATCGCCAGATTGCCGAATTTCTTGACTTCGCCGACGCTGACGATGCCGCCGTAGTGCCCGCCGAGCAGGACGCTGAACAACGATATCTGTGTGAATTTGATCCTCGGTTCGCTCATATTCCGCAACCTCTCCGGTTTCTCTTTGATGTTTCCATAAATATATTCCCCGTCCACGCCCTTTTCAAATGAAAAATCCGGGAAAAAACATGGTGTCGTCCGGTCTTGTCAAAAAATTGATCAAGTTCCATAGAAAACAAATGATTTATGCGGATTTTTGCTTGCATTTCCGCCGAAAGAGTGTATTTTATATGGATTCATATTTTTGTGTCCTGTCAATACGAGGTCACCATGAAAAAACTTTTCTATCTTCTTGCTGTTCTGTTCGTCGGTATCGCATCCGCCCTCACGACTTCCTGCTCCAAAAGCGACAAGAACAAACCCCTGATCGTCGCCTGCGAAGCATCCTCGTCGCCCTACTGCTACTACCTCAACGCCAATATCGATCCGCCGGTCGCGGGCATCGACGTGGATCTGGTGGAGGAGATCGGAAAAGCCCTCGGTCGTCCGGTCGAATTCAAGGTTGTCCCGTTCCAGAACATCTTCACGCTCGTTGCCACGGGCGAGGCCGACATCGGCATCTCCGCGATCACGATCACCTCGGAACGCGCCAAGCGTGTTCTCTTCTCGACCGTCTACGACACCTCTACGCAAGTCGCCGTCGTGCCGCAGGATTCCGACATTGAGGATGAAGCCGCTCTGAAGGAAGTCAGTGTCGCCGCGCAGGTGGGAACCACCAACCTGGAGTACTTGCGTGAAGTCATCAACCCGAGGGTCGTCCTGCCCTACCTGACGCAGGCGGACGTCAATGCTGCGCTCTCCGACCGCAGGGCCGACGCCGCCGTCATGGATCAGCTGGAAGCCGAGATCCTGGTCCGGAGATCCGGTGACGATCTCAGGATCAACCCGAAACCTTTATGCAAAGTGCAGTACGGTTTTATTTTCAATAAGGAAAACACCGCGCTCGCGGAATCCGCCAATGCCGTGATCGAAAAGTTCAAGACATCCGGCAACCTTCTCAAAAGCAAGGAAAAGCACATGGAGGAACTCTGGACGCATCCCGGCTACGGCGCGATGATCGAGGAATATGACGGCGTCAAGCCGTTTGTCGTCTGCCTCGATCCTTCGTTCGCTCCATTTGCGTTCATGAACCGGAACCGCCTGGCCGGCGTGGACATCGAGATGTCGGAAGCGATCGCCGAGGAGCTCAAACGCCCGGTCCAGTTCCGGATCGTGCCGTTCTCCGAGATTCTTCCGCTCATCGTCAACGGCGCCGCCGACATGGGGACGTCCGGCATCTCCATCACGCCGGAACGCACCTCGATGATCCTTTTCTCCAATTCCTATGAAAACAATACCCGGAGAATCCTTGTGAGAGAGGATTCCAAGCTCAGCAGGATCTCCGAGCTGGACGGCAAGGTCGTCGGGGCCGAGAAGGGCACGACGAACGAGGAATATGCCGTCAACAAGCTTCATGCGAAAAAGACGGTCCACTACGACAATGCCGAGGAAGGCATCCGGGGCCTGCTCAGCAACGAGATCGATGCCTACGTCGATGACGAGACCGAAGCCGAGTTTGCCATGGACAAATACAAAGGCAAGGTCAAGATGATGCAGGTCTCCATCCGCGCCGAGGAATACGGTTTCGCGTTCCGTCTCGGCAATTCCGAGGCGAAGGCCGCCGCGGATCGGGTCATTGAGGCGAAACGCCGGAACGGCGATCTTCAGGCGCTCTTCCGCAAGTACAACTCCATCTACAAGACGCTCGACCTGAACAATATCTGATCCGAGCTTTCCGACGCATCCCTCTACCCCGCCGCTGAGCCGTCCGACCGCATTGTGCCGGACGGTTTTTTAATTGACAAGTTCCTCTCTTTTCTCCGTTGCTCCGCAGAAAGTCCATTTGATTTTTCTTTTATGATAGATAAAAGTCCTTCGAATTTCTCTGCCATCTTTCTAAAAAGTCCCTTGATTTTCTCTGTTTTTGTGCTATATTAGGGTTGAAACACGAAAACAGGAGCAACTATCATGCAACGCTTCGCTATCAAACATTTGCTTGAATGGAAAGACGACCCGGACAGGAAACCTCTGCTTCTTCTCGGCGCAAGACAGGTCGGGAAGACCTGGCTGATGAAGGAATTCGGCAGGCTTCATTTCAAGAAGTGCGCCTACATCTACCTCGACAAGAACCAGCCGATGGCGGAGATCTTCGAACGGGATTTCGACATCAGGCGCATCATCCTTGCCATGCAGATTCAGACAGGAGTTCAGATCACGCCCGGCGACACGCTCATCATTCTGGACGAGATCCAGTCATGCCCGGCAGCTGTAACGGCGCTGAAGTATTTCTGCGAAGAAGCCAAAGAGTATCATGTGATCGCAGCCGGATCACAGGTCGGCATTTCGGAGCTTTCCGGGACCGGATTTCCGGTCGGCAAGGTGAATCGCCGGTATCTGTACCCGATGAGCTTTTCGGAGTTCCTGGACGCGACCGGCAATCAGCCTCTGCTTCATTTGCTCCAGGCGCGCGACTGGAAGATGGTCGAAGCGTTCCACGACAAGATCACCGATCTTCTGCGCTATTATTATTTCATCGGCGGCATGCCGGAGGCCGTGGCGTCCTTTGTCACGCATCAGAATTTCCAGCGGGTCAGGGCTATCCAGAACGCTCTGCTTGCGGACTACCGTGACGATTTCGGCAAACATGCGCCGAAAGAGGTCAAGCCCCGGATTGAGATGATCTGGGATTCGGTTCCGGCGCAGCTGGCCAGAGAGAACAGGAAGTTCGTGTTCTCCAAAGTCCGCAAGGGCGAGGACTCGACAACGCTGGAACCCGCGCTGGGATGGCTCAAGGATACCGGACTGATCTCCATGGTGCACCGCATATCGAAGCCTTCGATTCCTTTGTCGGCCTATCGGGATGAGTCCGCATTCAAACTGTTCTTTCTGGACGTCGGACTTCTTGCGGCGGCCTCGAATCTGGATGCGCAGGCAATCATTGACGGAAACCGTATCTTCCAGGAGTTCAAAGGCGCGCTGACGGAGCAGTACGTCCAGCAGCAGCTCATCGCCGAGTTCGGGATGAAGCCGTATTACTGGACTTCGAAATCCGGCCAGGCGGAGGTCGACTTCCTGGCGGAATGCAATTCCGGGATCATCCCGATTGAGGCGAAGGCGGAAAAGAACCTTCAAGCGAAAAGTCTGAAGGTCTACTGTTCAAAACACCGTCCGGGAGTCGCCATCCGGACATCCATGTCGCATTACTTCCGGCAGGATATTGCTTTGCCTGACCATTCCGCAAGCTCAGGGGGGAAATACACCCTGATCGATCTTCCGCTTTACGCGCTCAATCAGCTCACGGCGGAAATCAAGGGCACAAGCAAATAATAAACAGGTGCGTTCCGGCTCCTCCCACCCCGAAATCTTTTCCGTCCACGCTTGCAATATCGCAAAAAAGGATGTATAGTTAGTAATAACTTGACGAATCGTTCTATTTTTCAGCGATACACGAAAGGACCTGAGCCATGCCATCACGAATCGTCAGCAGAATGATCGTTTTTCTCGCCGCCGTGTTTTTCGTGTTTCTCTGCGTCGGGTGCAGGCACGACGTGGTCAATGCCGATGGCGAAATGGTCAGCGTGCCGATCTCCCCGCTCAGCATTGAGCCGGCTTTGCTGCCATTTGGAGAAGATGAGATCACCACTTACGGCCTTGCAATCGGGCTTGGGTCAAGAAACATAGACTCGTATGGGATTTTCGCTCAGTTGGGAAACGAGTTTGTCGGGAAAAACTACGGCCTGATATGCGGTTTTGGAAACAGTTTTTTTGAGCCGTATCTGGATCCCGACTGGCCGCGATCCTACCGCGGGGAACGAACGGAGTTTTATGGGATTGCAGTCGGTGCCCTCAATCTGCCGGATACCTATTATCGCAAGGGGTATGGTACTCAGAACGGCATTTCCATCCATGCGATCGATTTCAGGAGCGACACGAACGGGATTTCCGTCGAAGCGATCGGCGGAGAAAAGTATTTTAAAGGAGTTGACATCTGCGCTTGCAGACTTGACAGGACAGAGGAGGGAGCCGGACTGCAGCTGGTCGGACTGGATCTGTCATTTGAAGCGAAAAAAGACGAAATAACCGGCTGCCAGATCGGCGGACTCCTGAGCACTGCCGTTCATGGGGCGCAGATCGGGGCGATCACGTACAATTTGTACGATCCGAGTATAGCACTCAAGAGTAATCATTGGAAGCTCATCCGGGGATGTCTGAATTTAGGCGTTCTGAACCTCAAATTGAAGGAGGGGTTTCAGGTCGGAGCGTTCAATCATACCTCGGACGGAAATCCGGTTCAGATCGGGCTGCTCAACACAACTTCGAAGGGAAGCCCGTTCCAGATCGGCCTGCTGAACTACAATCCGAACGGATTCCTGCCGTTCTTCCCGTTTTTCAATTACAGCGTCAAAAAGGATTGACAGGACAAAAGCATTGCTGCACCCTGAAATCTTTTCCGTCCTTGCTTGCATTATTGCTAACGAGGATGTATAGTTGAAGATAACAAATTCTTCCGCCATTCAGCAACATTTGAAATGTACAGGAGCACAAAAATGAAACCATCCGCTTTCGCAGGCATGATCGTCTGCGCCGCCGCATTCTTCACGTCCGCCGCCGTTTCCGCGTTCCCGGAGTATGATCCGGGCAAGGAGGACGTGCTGGTCTACACGAGGGAAGTCCGGCGCGACAGCTACCCCGACGGCCTCGCGCGGTCCATCCACTTCGCGCGCAGCACCGATGGAAAGAACTTCACGCCCATGAACGAAAACTACGGCATCCTCTTCGCAAAGGGCACGCTCTCGCCCCAGAACACGATCCGCCCGAAATGCGTGAAGAACCCGATCATCTTCCCGCTGAAGGACGGCGGCTACGGCGTCATGGCGATCCGCACGAACGAAGACGGCACGCCGGACGAGGAGAGCAAGGGCAAAGTCCTGCTCTGGACCACGAAGGACCTGATCCATTTCTCCGAGCAGGCGCTGGTCGACCTGAACACGCAGGAAGAGGTCACGGCGTTCCTCAGCGTCTCGCCCACGACGGACGGGAGCAACTACCGCATCTTCTGGAAGACCGCCGGCGGGAGATTCTTCTGCACGGACACCCCCGATTTCAAGTCCGTGACCAAAACGGACGGCCCGATCATGTTCCGCCTGATGCCGAAACCGGAGATCAACGCGCCGGAAGGCATGGTCCCGAACAACGAGACCGGATACAGCACGGTCTCCGTGCCGCGTTCCGTGGTGGACCGCGCCGCACAGCACTGGGGACACCTCGTTTCCGTCGCCGCCCGCGTGCCGGAAACCGTCCTGGCGGGTTCGGCGGACGAGCTCGCGAAGGTGAAAGCCGAGGTCGTGTATTCCGACGGCTCCACGTCCGTCAAGCCCGTGAAGTGGGACGCCTCGAACGTGAACTTCTCCGCGCCCGGCAAGTATGAGATCACGGGCACGGTGCAGAACGAATCCTACGGGTTCCCGCTCGCCCGTGCCTGGGGCGACCCCGTCATCTTCAAATGGGACGGCAAATTCTATTTCATCGCCACGACCGACGCCCGGAACAACATCGGTCTGTACGTGCGCGAGGCCGACAATCCGCACGATCTTTTCGCGGACGGCGTGAAGGAGCACCTGATCCTTGACAAGGATGAAGCCCGCCAGCTCATCCAGACCTTCTGGGCTCCCGAATTTCACGTGATCGGCGACGACCTCTACATCCTCTTCGCGGTCGGCGGACGCGCCTGGGGCCCGCAGTGCCATTACATGAAGCTCAAGAAGGGCGCAAGCATCATCGATCCGGCTTCGTGGGAAGACCCGGTCAAAATCCTGAAGAAGGACGGCAAGGGCGTCGGCGACGGCGGCATCTCGCTTGACATGACCTACATCAAGGCGGGCGGCAAGTCCTACTACGTCTGGTCCTACCGCGTCGGCATCGGCTCGCCGCGCGACACCGGCTCCATGCTGTACATCGCCACGATCGACGAGAAGAACCCCGGCGTGCTCACGTCCGAGCCCGTGCAGCTCTCCCGTCCGCTCTACGGCTGGGAGAACGTCCGCGGCACGATCAACAACGAGGGGCCGTATTCGTTCAATGCGAACGGAAAGGTCTATCTGACCTTCTCCGGCGGCGACGCGGGCGGCTACACCTACGCGCTCGGCCTGCTGACCGCGGACGAAAACGCCGACCTGCTCGACCTGAAATCCTGGACGAAGAGCAACGCCCCGGTCCTGTCGTTCTACTCCGTGCCGAACAAATGGGGCCCCGGCCACAATTCGTTCTTCATGGACGACTACGGCAACCTCATGATCGCCTACCACGGAGAAACGTCGCTCCGGGGACGCGAACGCTGCGTCGGCATCCACCGCGTCCACTTCAACATCCAGGGCGAACCCGTGTTCAACATGTCCGCGGAACGTGACCTGGATCCCGCGCTCGCGAACGTGAAAACGACCGTCATCGTCCCGGAAAAGAAATAACGCGGGACATTCATCCCTTCTTTCATTGAAAAGGCCCGCCGGTCAAATTCGACCGACGGGCCTCAATCTTGCCTTGTTTACTGCTGACTGACGATCAGATCAGTTCGCGGCGTTGAGCTTCTGCTGGAGCTCCTGGATCTTCTCGCGGTAGGCCGCGGGATCGGTCTGACGGAGCTTCTGAGCGTCTTCGTATTCCTGCGGGAACTTCTCCTGGATCTGACGGAGCGTGCCGTTGTTCGCGCGCGTGCCGCCGCGAGCGCCCGGCTGTGCCGCGCCGCCGCCCATACCGCCGCGTCCGCCGGCAGGCGTGAGCGTGACATTGTTCTTCTGCGCGAGCTCGTTGAAGGAGCGCATCGCAGTGGCGGAGTCGGTCTTGTCGGTTTCGAGGAGCTTGTCGATGGCGTCTTTTTCCTTGGTGAGGAATTCGAGCGCCTTGGCCTTCTGCTGTTCTTCCGTTTCGGGGAGTTCGACTTCGGCCTTCTTCGCGAGAGCAGCGAGCTGCGCGTAGGCGTCGTCGATGGCCTTCTTCGCCTTGGCGTAGGCTTCTTTGTCCTTCGCTTCGAGCTTCTTCAGAGCCTCTTCGCGCGGCGTGTCGGCTTTGAGACGTTCGATGGTACGCTGGAGCTGGCCGTTTCGCTGGCCGCCCATGCCCATGCCGCCGGCCCCCATGCCGCCGCCGAAGCCGCCCTGACCGCCGGGACCCATACCGCCGCCGAAGCCGCCCTGGCCG
>JAEEQN010000066.1 GCA_016285345.1 Victivallales bacterium
ATAACCCCGACTAACGTGAAATAACGTACCCCGCCGACTCCCTGCCCGGAGCCTGCCGGACAGGGGGGAGGGGTTTGAGGAGAATTCATTCGCGCCTTTCTTCCCAGGCTCTGGCAAGCATTTCACGTTCCACACGATCCAGCAGCTCCTTTGCGCCGGGATCGCCGTATGAGGCGCGGCGAAGCCATTCGACAGCCTTCGCATCGTCCTTTTCCACGCCCGTGCCCTCGTAATAGCATTTGCCGAGCTGGAACCGCGCCTTCGTATGGCCCCTTTCCGCCGCGAACTTGAAAGATTCCACCGCGGCCGGATAATCCTGTTCGGCGTACGCCTTCATGCCGTCTTCATAGCTTTTCATGATCCTGTATCTGTATTCCGGGCTCTTTTCCTTGCCGAAACACGACCCGAGGAACATGAGGATCAGGGCAGCCGCGAAAAAGAAGCCGACGTAGGAAACATGATGTTTGATCTCACCATTCGCGTTGGTTCCTTCCGAGATTCCAGTTTTCTCGTTTTCCGCGTTCGTCCTGCGATTGGAGAAGATTCCCCAAAGGAGCCAGACAGGCAGGACCGCCAGGTCGAGCAGGAGCGCCGCACCGATGATGCTGTCCATGATTCCGCGCGGCTCCGCGAAAAGCAGGAAAAAGCCGAGGACGCCGCCCATTCCCCAGAAAAAGAGGACGACCCCCGCGACTTGCAGGAAATCCCAAACTTTTTCCATTGTCTTTTTCATCGGGTCCAGCCTGTTTTTCAGTTTCTCTGAGTTCAATATCGCGGCAAACGTTTTTTCATTTTTGTACTATACCATACTTTCGGACAAATAACAAGCGAAAAAGACAGGATCGTTCTCATATTCCGGGAAGATAAACACAAAAAAGGCCTCCTGGAGCATGTCAAGCTTAACCTGCCAGTCAAAGCCCTACGCGAACCAGGAGGCCCGGATGCGAAAGAAACTGCTTACTTTTTGTTCGGCACGAGCTTGTCGAAGCCGCAGTACGGCTTCAGCACGTCGGGGATCGTGACCGTGCCGTCGGCCTGGAGACGGTTCTCCAGGAACGCGATGAGCATGCGCGGCGGCGCGACCACGGTGTTGTTCAGCGTGTGCGCGAAATATTTCTTGCCGTCCTTGCCGTTCACGCGGATGCGGAGGCGGCGCGCCTGGGCGTCGCCGAGCGTGGAGCAGGAGCCGACCTCGAAATACTTCTTCTGGCGCGGGGACCAGGCTTCGACGTCGAGCGACTTGACCTTCAGGTCGGCGAGGTCGCCGGAGCAGCATTCGAGCGTGCGGACCGGGATATCCATGGAGCGGAAGAAATCGACGGTGTTGTGCCACAGGCGGTCGAACCACATCATGCTGTCCTCGGGCTTGCAGATCACGATCATTTCCTGTTTCTCAAACTGGTGGATGCGGTACACGCCGCGTTCCTCGATGCCGTGCGCGCCTTTCTCCTTGCGGAAGCAGGGGGAATAGCTGGTGAGGGCGAGCGGGAGGGATTCCTCGGGGAGGATCTGGTCGATGAAACGGCCGATCATGGAGTGTTCGCTGGTGCCGATGAGGTAGAGGTCTTCGCCCTCGATCTTGTACATCATGGAATCCATCTCGGCGAAGCTCATGACGCCGGAGACGACGTTGCTGCGGATCATGAAGGGCGGTACACAGTAGGTGAAGCCGCGCCCGACCATGAAGTCGCGGGCGTAGGAGAGGATGCCGGAATGCAGGCGCGCGACGTCGCCGACGAGGTAATAGAAGCCGTTGCCGGCGACGCGGCGGGCGCTGTCCAGGTCGATGCCGCAGAAGCTCTCCATGATGTCGGTGTGGTACGGGATCTCGAAATCGGGCACGAGGGGCTCGCCGAAACGTTCCAGCTCGACGTTTTCCGTGTCGTTCTTGCCGATGGGCACGGAGGGGTCGATGATGTTCGGGATGACCATCATGGTCTTGAGGAGTTCTTCCTCCACGCGGACTTCCTCGGCGGAAAGTTCGTCGATGCGCGCGGCGTCGCCCGCCATTTCGGCCTTGATCTGTTCGGCCTCGTCCTTCTTCCCCTGCCCCATCAGCTTGCCGATCTCCTTGGAGACGGTCTTGCGTTTGGCGCGGAGGGTCTCGACCTCGGTCTTGATCTCGCGGTTGCGCTTGTCGAGCTCCAGGACCTTGTCGACGAGCGGGAGCTTGTCGTGCTGGAATTTCTTGCGGATGTTCTCGCGGACGGCGTCCGGGTTCTCGCGTACGAATTTGATGTCAAGCATGTCTGAAACCTCCTGTTTGCGCTCAGAATTCCGGCATCGGGAAGCCGGCGCAGAAATCGATCACCTCGGCGCGGATGGCGGCGAGCGCGGCATCGTCGTCCTTCGCGGCCGCGGCGCGGTCGATGAAATCGGCGATGCGGAGCATTTCCGGCTCCTTCATGCCGCGCGTGGTGACGGCGGGCGTGCCGATGCGGATGCCGCTGGTGACGAACGGCTTTTCGGGGTCGAACGGGATCATGTTCTTGTTGACCG